>CAWFTT010000007.1:0-111868 GCA_963818785.1 uncultured Actinomycetota bacterium
AACGAACCGATTCACCAATATGCGCCCGGCTCGCCCGAACGGGCCCGGCTGCACACCCAACTCGACGCGTTCACCGATCAACCGGTCGAGTTGCCGCACGTCATCGGCGGCCACCACCGGATGGGCAACGGCGAGCGTGTCGACGTCGTAGCCCCGCACCGGCACGCCACCACGCTGGGCACCCTGACCAACGCCGAACACGCCGACGCCGCGGCCGCGGTCGAGGCGGCAACGGCAGTCAAAAATGACTGGGCAGCAATGCCGTTCGACGAGCGAGCGGCCGTCTTCCTGCGTGCTGCTGAGCTGCTGGCCGGGCCGTGGCGGGAGAAGATCGCCGCCGCCACCATGCTGGGGCAATCCAAAACCGCGTACCAGGCCGAGATCGATGCGCCCTGCGAGCTGATCGACTTCTGGCGGTTCAACGTCGCCTTCGCCCGGCAGATCCTGGCGCAGCAGCCGGTCAGCGGGCCGGGTGAATGGAACCGCACCGACTACCGCCCACTGGACGGATTCGTCTACGCAGTCACCCCGTTCAATTTCACCTCGATCGCAGCGAATCTTCCCACCGCGCCGGCGTTGATGGGCAACACCGTGGTGTGGAAGCCGTCGATCACCCAGACCCTGTCGGCATATCTGACCATGCAACTGCTCGAGGCGGCCGGGCTGCCACCAGGCGTGGTGAATCTCGTCACCGGCGACGGCTATGCGGTGTCCGAGGTGCTGCTGACGGACCCGCGGCTGGCCGGCATTCACTTCACCGGCTCGACGGCCACCTTCCGGTACCTGTGGCGAGAAGTCGGTGCCAACATCGACCGCTACCTTTGTTACCCACGACTAGTGGGGGAGACCGGTGGCAAGGACTTCGTGGTGGCGCACTCCTCGGCGCAGCCGGACGTCGTGCGCACAGCGCTCATCCGGGGCGCGTTCGACTACCAGGGCCAGAAGTGTTCGGCGGCATCGCGGGCGTTCATCGCGCACTCGGTGTGGCGGCAGATGGGTGACGACTTCCTCGCGGCCACCGCCGGCTTGCGTTACGGCGACATCACCGACCTGTCGAATTTCGGTGGTGCGCTGATCGACGCCCGCGCCTACCGAAAAAACGTCGACGCCATCGAACGGGCCAAGGCCGCGGCCCGGCTCACCATCGCTGTCGGCGGCGACTACGACGACAGCGAAGGCTATTTCGTACGTCCGACCGTGTTGCTGTCTGACGATCCGACCGATGAGGCGTTCGCCACCGAGTACTTCGGTCCGCTGCTGTCCCTGCATGTCTTCCCCGACGACCAGTTCGAGCGGATCCTCGACGTCGTCGACACCGGCACGGCCTACGCGTTAACCGGTGCGGTGATCGCCGACGACCGCGACGCCGTCCTGAGGGCTCGCGATCGCCTGCGGTTCGCGGCGGGCAACTTCTACGTCAACGACAAGCCGACCGGCGCGGTGGTCGGCCGCCAACCGTTCGGCGGCTCCCGCGGGTCGGGCACCAACGATAAGGCCGGCTCACCGTTGAATTTGCTGCGGTGGACATCAGCGCGCTCGATCAAAGAAACATTCGTGCCCGCCGTGGAGCACGATTACCCGCACATGGGCGGCGCGTGATGGGGGGCCTGTTCGCCAAGACGGTGCGCCCGGCGATCCACACGGTCAGCCGGTCCGACGGTGTGCGGCGGGCCGCTCAGCGCTGGCCGGTCACCAACAAGGTCGTGCACCGATTCGTACCGGGCGAGACGCTCGGCCAGGTGATGAACGCCGTTGCAGTGCTGCGGAATTCGGGCCGGCTGGTCAGCATCGATTACCTCGGTGAAGATGTCACCGATGCCGGCGGCGCCGACGCGACCGTGCGCGCTTACCTCGCCCTGCTTGACGCGCTGGGTGAGCGACCCGATGCCACCCGCGCCGGTGTGCGCCCACTGGAGGTATCACTCAAGCTTTCCGCGCTCGGGCAGGCGCTGGGTCGCGACGGGGACAAGATCGCCCGGGAGAACGCGCACACCATCTGCGGGCGCGCCGAGCGGATGGGGGTGTGGGTGACGGTGGATGCCGAGGACCACACCACCACCGAATCCACCCTCTCGATCGTCGCAGACCTGCGCCGCGACTTTCCCTGGCTGGGCGTGGTGTTGCAGGCTTATCTGCGGCGGACACTCGCAGACTGCCAGCAAGCCGCTGCAACGGGCGCCCGGATTCGGTTGTGCAAGGGAGCTTATGACGAGCCGGTGGCGGTGGCCTATCGGAATGCCGAGGCCGTCACCGACTCGTATCTGCGCTGCCTTCGGCTGCTGATGGCCGGATCGGCGTATCCGATGGTCGCTTCACACGACCCACTGATCGTTGACGCGGCAACCACTTTGGCCGCGTCACACGGATACGGCGTCGACGGCTACGAATTTCAGATGCTGTACGGCGTTCACGAAGACGAGCAGCGTCGGCTGACGCAGGCCGGTCGGCAGCTGCGGGTGTACGTGCCGTTCGGCAGCCAGTGGTACGGCTATTTCATGCGGCGGCTGGCCGAACGACCGGCCAATCTAACGTTCTTCCTGCGGGCGGTGACCGCCCGCCACGCCTAGCGCATCGAGACTGCGCTGGAATCGTGTTCGGGCGGCGCAGCGCGCGCTGTGTGCAGTATCGGCGCAGTGAGCGCAGACCCGCATCGGGCGCTCTCCGGAGGCCGGCGATGTTTGCGGGTCGAGACTTTGCGGGAAGTCGCAGTATCGATGACTGCTCAGGGCACACCGGAAGCCGCGGCCAACCTGGTCGCGCTGCTCGCCGACGAAGGCGTTCCAAACCTGTTCATCAACCCCGGCACCGACTCGGCTCCGCTGCAGGAGGCGCTGGCCGCCGCGCGCGCGGCCGGCACACCCGCACCCAAGGCGGTGCTGTGCATCCACGAAAGCGTCGCGCTGGCCGCGGCCATTGGCCACCACATGGTCAGCGGGCGTCCGCAGGCGGTGATGGTGCATGTCGACGCCGGGACACTGAACATGGGCTGTCAGGTCCACAACGCGCAGCGCAACCGCACTCCGGTTGTCGTCTTCGCCGGACGTGCGCCCTACAGTTGCGCGCCCGAGGTCCGCGGCCACCGTGACGCTTTCATCCACTGGCAGCAGGAACAGCTGGACCAGCCGGCGATCGTGCGCAACTACGTCAAGTGGTACATGGAGGTTCCGCGCGGCAGAGAGCTGGCCCCGATCGTGCGGCGGGCTTTTCAGGTGACGCAATCCGGCCCGACCGGCCCGGCATACGTCCTGCTGCCCCGGGAGGCGTTGATGGAGCCCGGTGTCGCGTCGTTGCCGAGGCGGCTGACGCCGGCCGCTCCGGCCGGACCTGAACCGCACGCCCTGGAACAGTTGGCGACGGTTGTCGCCGACGCGCAGCGGCCGGTGATCGTCACATCGCGGACTGCGGCCAACCCGGTGAACGCGCCGGTGTTGGCGCGAATCGCCGAACTGCTTGGCGCACCGGTGCTCGACCAAGGCGACCGGGCCAATTTGCCCAGCGGGCACCCGCTGCACACCGGTGACCCGACGCTGCTCACTTCCGCCGATGCGGTGCTGCTTCTCGACTCCGAGGTGCCGTGGGTGCCCGCGAAGGGCGGCCCACCCGAGGAAGCGCGAATCGTGCAGATCGACGTGGATCCGGTCAAGCCGACGATGCCGCTGTGGTCGTATCCGGTCGAAGTCGCGTTGACCGCCGACACCGCTGTGGCGCTGCCCTTGCTCGAGCAGGCGCTGCTGCGGCTGGCCCCTCCGGGGCGACGACAGCGCTGGACCGCACGCCGCCAGGCCGCCGAGTCTGAACTCGCGCAGCGACGAGATGACGAGAAGCACCGCGGCACGTCGGACTCACCGTCCGACGTGCCGGATGCGATGCTCGCCGAACTGGACCGCGCGTTACCGCCGGACGCAGTGGTGGTCGGGGAGGCCGTGACCAACCGGGCCGCCGTCGCGCGTCAGGTGTCTCGAGAACCCGGGCAGTTGTTCGACACCGGCGCTCCTGGCTTGGGGTGGGGCCTCGGCGGCGCGTTCGGGGTCAAATTGGCTCGGCCGGAGGCACCCGTCGTGGCGATTTGCGGCGACGGCTCGTTCAACTTCGGGGTGCCGACCGCCGCGTTCTGGTCGGCGCACCGCTACGGCGCCCCGTTCGTCGCCGTCATCCTCAACAATGCTTCGTACTGGGCGTCGAAGGCGCCGGTGGTCGAACTGTATCCCGATGGTGCTTCGGTGCGCGCCGACGACTTCCCCGAAACCGAGCTCACCCCGGCCACCGATTACGCCACCCTGGCCGCCGCGTGCGGAGGTGTGGGCCAGACGGTGCATAGCCGCGACGAGATGGGCGACGCGCTCCGATGGGCGCTGGCGGAGAGCGATCAGGGCCGGTGCGCAGTGCTGGACGTCCGTCTGCCGCGGCCATGACCGCTGCTGCCGGAACCGGTTGAGCGCCATCCCGGCGAACCCGCGACGCGGTGGCCGGAAAAGATGGCAGGCTGAGGTCATGTCACAGCCGATCTTCCAACCTGTCGAACGTCCGCGGCGAACGAGCGCCCCGCCGTGGTCGCTGTCTTTGACCGACCCCGGTCGCGCGGCGGTCGAATTCGGTCTGATGCTGGGCACGCGACCGCTGCGGCGCACGCTGCCGGTCGGCGACGGGCATCCGGTGCTGGTACTGCCTGGATTGCTGGCCGGTGACGGCTCCACCCGGCCACTGCGGCGCCTCCTGCGCGACCTGGGCTACCAGGTGCACGGCTGGCGGCTGGGACGCAACGTCGGCCCGACGGCCAAAGCGGTCGCCGGGATGGCTGAGCGGCTTGACGACCTCGACCATCGATACGGCGCCCCGATCAGCGTCATCGGCTGGAGCCTCGGCGGCATCTTCGCGCGTGGGATAGCCCGGCGTCGGCCGTCATCGGTACGGCAGGTGATCACACTGGGCAGCCCGTTCCGCCTCACCAGTCACAACCAGACGCGCGCCGGCGCCGCGTTCAAACGGTTCTCCCACCTGCACGTCGAGCGAGCCCCGGTACCGCTGGAACTGGAAACCGAACCGCTCTCGGTGCCGTCGACCTCGATCTACTCGAAATGGGACGGAGTGGTGGCGTGGCAGGCGTGCATCGACCTGCACTCGCCGACCGCGGAGAACATCGCCGTGATCAGCAGCCACTTCGGCTTCGGTCACAACCCTGCGGTGATCTGGGCCGTCGCCGACCGGCTGGCGCAGCCCAGCGGCCAGTGGGCACCGTTCCGGCCGCCGGCAATGCTGCGTCCGTTGTTTCCGCGACCGGATACCCCGCGTGAGCACCGGTCGTCTGCCGATTCCCGCAGCCTTCCGGCTTGACCGACACAAGCGATAGGAGCCGATCGTGACCTTCAACCTTGCCGTCATGCTGGCCGAGGCGCGCGCCGCCCATCCCGACAAGGCGCTCTGCCACATCGGCGAACGCTCCTTCAGCTACAGCCAAGTCGACGAGATGTCCGGGCGGATCGCCACCAACCTGCGCAACCTCGGCGTGCGGCGCGGCGACAAAGTCGCGGTCCAGCTGCCCAACCTGCCGCAGTTCCTGTTCTCCTACTTCGGCATTCTCAAAGCCGGAGCGGTGATGGTGCCGCTCAACCCGCTGCTGCGGGCGCCGGAAGTTCGCTACCACCTGCAGGATTCGCAGGCGCGGCTGCTGATCACCTTCGAGACCTTCGCCGACGAGGCGGTGCGGGGCGCAGCTGACGTCGAGGGCCTACAGGTTTATGTGGTGAACCTGCCCGGCAACGACCAACGCCCCGACGGCACAAAGCATTTCGACGAACTGTACTTCGCCGACGACACCGGTGACATCGAGCCGACCAACGCCGACGAGACCGCAGTGATCATCTACACATCGGGCACCACCGGCAAGCCCAAAGGCGCTGAGCTGACCCACTTCCAGCTGTTCATGAACTGCACTGTGGCCGGTGATCTGTTCGGATTCCGCGACGACGACGTGGGTTTGGCGGTGCTGCCGTTCTTCCACGTCTTCGGTCTGTCCAGTGTGCTCAACGTGACCTTGCGGTACGGCGGAAGCCTGGTCCTGGTACCGCGTTTCGACCCGAAGACGGTGATCGACGAACTCACCCACCACCGCTGCACCATCTTCTCCGGTGTCCCCACCATGTACTTCGCGCTGCTCGACGCCGACACCGAGGGCCATGACCTGTCCGCGTTGCGGATCGGGGTATCCGGTGGCGCCGCCATGCCCGGCGAGGTGATCCGGGCCTTCGAAGAGAAGTTTCCCGGCGTCGTGGTCCTGGAAGGTTACGGCCTGTCCGAGACGGCGTCGACCACCACCTTCAACATCAACGCCGAACAACGCAAAGTGCTCTCGATCGGCAAACCCATCTGGGGTGTGTCGGTCAAGCTGGTCGACGAGGACGGCGCCGACTTACCGCCCGGCAGCGACAACGTCGGCGAGATCGTCATCCGCGGGCACAACGTGATGAAGGGCTACTACAACAAACCGGAAGCGACCGCCGAGGCATTGCGCGACGGCTGGTTGCACACCGGCGACCTGGCCTACTGCGACGAGGACGGCTACTTCTTCATCGTTGACCGCAAAAAGGATCTGGTGATCCGAGGCGGCTACAACGTCTACCCGCGCGAGATCGAAGAAGTGCTGTTCGACCACCCGGCCGTCGCTGCGGCCGCGGTGATCGGCAAGCCGGACGACAAACTCGGTCAAGAGGTGCTGGCCTTCGTCGTCGCCAAAGAAAACGCCCGAGTGGAACCCGACGAGCTGATCGCGCACTGCAAAGAACGCCTGGCCGCCTACAAGTACCCGCGCGAAGTCAGGATCATCGACGAGCTGCCCACCGGGCCGACCGGAAAAGTACTCAAAAAAGAGCTGCAGCCCTGAGTCTTTGACGGGTTCAGGGCGCAGCAGCTGCTGCGGTGGTCGGGCGCCCACCAACGGTCATGACGCGGTGCAAGATGGTGCTGGACACATCTCCACTGTTGGTAATTCCGCTAAATCCCCGGCGGCGCAGGAAGGCGTCGACGCGTCGGTCCAGCGACCAGTGCACGTAGCGCGGGCCGGAGTACGGTGAACGCAGGAAGTCCTGAGCAACAGCATCCACATCGAGGTCCGCGGTCATCGGCGCGGTGTCGACCATAGGCGTGTACTCCTTCGTTCTGGTATGTGCCAGCAGGAAACTACTGACGCCAGGTCTTTATTTCGTCACGAATAGATTGCAGAGCGGGTGGTAACCGGTTCACCGGGTGATCGGACGCAACGGTTCCGACCAGCGACCGGCCCTGCCGGGTAGCGTCTCTGACGTGCTGCTGGCTTCGCTGAACCCCGCTGCCGTCACCGCCGCTGCCGACATCGGCGACGCTGTGCGCGTCGGTGACGTCACACTGAGCCGCAGCGCTCTGGTCGGTGCGGCGACGTCGGTGGCCGAACGGGTTGGGGGCGCTGCGCGGGTTGCGGTGCTGGGCACGCCGACGGCCGCGACCGTGCTGGCCATCACCGGCTGCCTGATCGCCGGCGTGCCGGTGGTACCGGTGCCCGCCGATGTCGGGCAGGCCGAACGTCGCCACATTCTCACCGACTCAGGCGCACAGGCCTGGCTCGGCGTTGCGCCGAGCGAAGCCGAGGGCCTGCCGCACATTCCGGTTCGACAGCATGCCCGGTCCTGGCACCGTTACTCCGAGCCGTCACCAGATGCCACCGCGATGGTCATCTACACCTCCGGCACCACCGGGCCGCCCAAAGGAGTGCAGCTGAGCCGGCGGGCGATCGCGGCGGATCTGGACGCGCTGGCCCAGGCCTGGCAGTGGATCGCCGACGACGTTCTGGTGCATGGGCTGCCGCTGTTTCATGTGCACGGCCTGGTGTTGGGTCTGCTTGGGTCGTTGCGAATCGGTAACCGGTTCGTGCACACCGGTAAACCGACACCGGCCGGCTACGCCGAGGCCTGTTCATCAGCCGGCGGCACACTGTTTTTCGGGGTGCCGACTGTCTGGTCGCGGGTGGTGGCCGATCGCGGTGCCGCCGAAGCGCTGCGGCCGGCGCGGCTGCTGGTGTCCGGCAGTGCCCCGTTGCCCGTTCCGGTGTTCGACAAGTTGGCGGCGCTGACCGGACATCAGCCCATTGAGCGTTACGGCGCCACCGAATCGTTGATCACGCTGTCGACGCGGGCCGACGGTGAGCGCCGACCCGGCTGGGTCGGCCTGCCGGTGACCGGCGTGCAAAGCCGGCTGGTCGACGAAAACGACGCGCCGGTAACGGCTGACGGCGAAACCATCGGCCGGCTGCACGTTCGGGGCGCAACCTTGTTCGACGGCTACCTGAACCGGCCCGACGCCACCGCCGCAGTGCTCGACGCCGACGGCTGGTACCGCACCGGGGACGCCGCGGTCGTCGACGGCGACGGTATGCACCGCATCGTGGGACGGGAGTCGGTTGACCTCATCAAGTCCGGTGGATACCGGGTCGGAGCGGGGGAGATCGAGGCCGCGCTGCTGGGACACCCCGACGTTGCGGAAGCCGCTGTCGTCGGGCTGCCCGACCCGGATCTGGGTCAACGCATCGTCGCCTTCGTCGTCGGCTCCGGCGATGTTCAGCCCGGCACGCTCATCGACTATGTCGCGCAGCAGCTTTCGGTGCACAAGCGGCCGCGGGAGGTGCGTGTGGTCGACGAACTGCCGCGCAACGCGATGGGCAAGGTGCTGAAGAAGAAGTTGTTGACCGACGGCTAGTTGGTGTGCAGATCCTCGTTGAGCGCGATGCCGTGCCCGTCCCGGGCGACCGCCTCGACCGCACCGGTCACCGAATTACGCCGGAACAAAACGTTATTGGTGCCGGAGAGCTCTCTGGCCTTGACCGAACCGCCGTCGGGCAACGCGACTTTGGTGCCCGCCGTAACGTACAGGCCCGCTTCGACGACGCAATCATCACCGAGTGAAATCCCAACGCCCGCATTGGCGCCCAACAGACACCGTTTGCCCACCGAGATGACTTCGCTGCCACCACCGGAAAGCGTCCCCATGATCGATGCGCCGCCACCGACATCCGAACCGTCGCCGACCACGACACCCGCCGAGATACGGCCTTCCACCATGGATTTGCCGAGTGTTCCGGCGTTGTAGTTGACGAAACCCTCATGCATGACGGTGGTGCCCTCGGCGAGATGAGCGCCCAGCCGAACCCGGTCGGCGTCGGCGATGCGTACGCCGGTAGGAACGACGTAGTCGACCAGGCGCGGAAATTTGTCCACGCCGTACACCGTGACGGGCCCGCGGCGGCGCAATCGTGCCCGCACCGACTCGAAACCGCCGATGGCGCACGGCCCGTAGTTAGTCCATACCACGTTGGTCAGTACGCCGAAGAAGCCGTCGGCGTTGAGCCCGTGCGGCGGCACCAGTCGGTGTGACAGCAGATGCAACCGCAGATAGGCGTCGTAGGCGTCGACTGCCTGAAAGTCAAGTGAGCCGATCACCGTGCGGACCACCACTGTCTCGACTGCCCGGTCGTCGTCGCGCACGGCCAGTTCGGCCAAGTCGTCGGGCACCTCGGCCACCGACAACCGCACCGTGCCGGACTCGGCAGTCTCGACCAGTTCCGGTGCGGGAAACCAAGTGTCGAGGACCGACCCGCCAGCGTCCAGCGTTGCCAGCCCAATGCCCGAAGCTCCAGTCACCCGGCCCACGCTACTGGCCGTGATCACGCCGTCGCAAAGCACTACCCTTGACCGTGTGCTGGACCTGCACGGTGACCCGATCGAACTGACCGCGGCGCTCGTCGACATTCCCAGCGAGTCGCGGTTCGAAGCGCGCATCGCTGACGAGGTGGAGGCGGCGCTACGTGCGCAGACAACAGGGTTCGAGATCGTCCGCAACGGCAACGCGGTGCTGGCCCGCACTCAGCTGCACCGTCCTACAAGGGTGTTGCTGGCCGGTCATCTCGACACCGTCCCAGCGGCCGGCAACCTGCCCAGCCGCCGAGACGGTGACCTGCTGCACGGCTGTGGCGCCGCGGATATGAAATCCGGTGACGCGGTCTTCTTGCATCTGGCCGCCACCGTTGCAGCGCCCGCACATGACCTGACTCTGGTGTTCTACGACTGCGAAGAAATAGACGCGGCATCAAATGGGTTGGGCCGCATTGAGCGTGAGTTGCCGGGATGGCTGACCGCAGATGTCGCCGTGCTCGGTGAACCCACCGCCGGCTACATCGAGGCCGGCTGCCAGGGCACCCTGCGAGTTATCGTCCACACCGAGGGCACTCGCGCGCACTCTGCTCGGTCTTGGCTGGGCGACAATGCAATTCACCACCTAGGTCCGGTGCTCGACCGGCTGGCCGACTATCAGCCCCGCAACGTCGACATCGACGGCTGCCGGTACCGCGAGGGCTTGTCCGCGGTGCGTATCGACGGTGGCGTTGCGGGCAATGTCATCCCGGATGCGGCCTCGGTCACGGTCAATTACCGGTTTGCGCCCGACCGCTCCGTCGCCGAAGCGCTGCACCACGTCCACGAGGTGCTGGGCGGACTCGACGTGCGCATCGAGCAGACCGACGCCGCAGCCGGTGCACTGCCCGGGTTGGGCAAGCCTGCCGCCAAGGCGCTGGTCGAAGCCGCCGCCGGACAGGTGCGCGCGAAATATGGGTGGACCGACGTGTCGCGTTTTGCCGCGCGCGGCATCCCTGCGGTCAACTACGGCCCGGGTGACCCCAATCTGGCCCATCGACGCGACGAGCGGGTACCCGTCGACCAGGTCACCGCCGCGTCAGAGATGCTGCGCCGTTACCTGACTCGCTGACGCATTGTGCCTGCGCGGCGGCGTCGGCGGCCGCTGCCTGCAGCCCCACACCGGCCAGGTCGCCGGCGACGTCGGTCAGCGCGATGGCATCGCCGGCGGCCAGCGCTCGGGCGTGTGCCAGCGTGAGCCTGCCCAGCACGCAATCGACTTCCAGCGCCAGGCGCTCGGCTCGGTGCACCGCGCGGACGTCGCCGAGACGGGTCGCGTCCTGCAGCGCGCGCAGTGCTACCGCCGCCTGCCCACCGCGTTCGGCCGCCTGCACCGCCTCCCGTGCCGCCTCGATCGCCGCCGACGCGTCACCCCGACCCGCTCGTGACCAAGCCTTCGCCAACGCCAACTCGGGAGCGAACAGTGCGGACTTCAATCCGTGTCTGGACTCTGCTCGACTGAAAACCTTTGCGGCCTCAACTTGTTCGCCCTGCTGACCCAGCGCTTGAGCAAGCAGCATCAACGACAGCGGGCCCCAGGAGTAGCCGGTGCGGGCCAACGTGTCGGCGGCCGGACGGAGCAGCGCCACCGCAGTGTCGAGTTCACCCTGCGCGATGGCCACATAGGCCACGAGCAACTCACCGATGGCCCGGCCCGGCTGCTGCAGCTCGGCGAAATCGGTGTAACGCTGTGCCAACGACCGTGCTGCACGCAGCTGGCCCCTCATCACCAGTGCACTGACCCGAGCAAAGCCGCTGGTGAACCGCAACAACCCCGGATGCTCCCCGGACACCGCCCGCGCGGCAAGCGCGTCAACATCACCAAGTCGGCCGGTGCGCGCCGAGCACAGCGCCGCAGCCGAAGCCGCCCAGCCCACCGCGACCTGGTCGGTGTGCGGGGCGGCCAGCACTTCTTCGGCGACGCGCAGCGCGCGCAGCGGAGTGCCGGCATTCATCGCGAACGTCGCCGCCAGCGCGTCGAGCGTGGCGCGGCCGGTCAGCGACGCCACGCGGTTGCGCATGGTTTGCAAAAAGCTGGTTGCCCGCTCGGGCTGGCTGAGCATCCAGAATTGGTTGGCCGCCCGTGGCAGCGACCAGGCCATCAGCTCGGTGTCCGACAAGTTGTCTGGATTCACCGCCTGCAGCAGCTCGCCGGCCTCGCGCCCGCGTCCCTGCCAGGCCAGCGCGTAGGCCAACGACAACCGCGCCGCCAGCGCACCCGACCGGTCCAGCGCGGTGCGGCTCAGCCGCTCGACCAGCGGGAGGTCGCCTAGCCGCAGCGCCTGCTGGGCCGCTGCTACGACATCGACAGCGTCGGGCTGATCGCTGTCGATCACCAGGGAGGCCATCCGCAGTGGGTCGCTGACGTGCTCATCGGGACGCTGGGTCAGCTGCGCGACCACCGAGGAGCGCAGCGCTCGCGCACGCTCGGGGGTGAGCGCGGCCCGGACCCGCTCGGTGTACAGCGGGTGGGCCGCGAAGAAAAGATCACCGGCGGACACGACGACGCCGACCGTTTCGGCGTCCGGAGCGGCCTGCTCACCGGCCAACGCCGTCAGGTCGGCCCGCGCCAGTGGTTCGGCGACGGCCAAATAGTCCAGCACCGCACGCGCCGGCGCGGGCAGCCTGTAGAGGTATGCGTCGATGACCCCGGACAGCGGCAGCCGCTGTTGGTCGCGCCACCGCCACCCGTCGTCGTGGGTCAGAGCGCCGTCTTCGACCAGGCGGCGCAGATATAGCGGGTTACCGTCGCTGCGGCCGACGGCTTCCTCGAGCGTGGCAGCGTCGGGCGCCACGCCGAACACCGACTGCAGCACGGCCGCCAGGGCGGTGCCGGTCAACGGCTTGACGTCGATGCGAGTCAACAGGTTGTCCGACCACAGCGCCGTGACGACGTGGAGCGGCGGCGCAGCCGGGTCGACGGTGACGATCAGCCGCGCGGAGCCGCTCAACGCCAATTGGTACACCAGCGTCGCCGACAAACTGTCCAGATGCTGGGCGTCGTCGACGATGAGCAGCAGCTCTCCGGGTTGGCGGGTCAACGCTGCGCGGGCGGCGCGCAGCACTTCGGCGGGTCGCCCGATTTCGGCCAAACCGATCAGTCCGCGGAAGGCGCCGAACGGAACTGCCCGCTCCGGCGCAGTGCCCGTCACCGTGTGGCACCGGGCGGTGCTGAGTTCGGCGGCGGCGTTCGCGAGTGCGGTTTTCCCGACGCCGGCCGGACCGGTCAGCACCGCGCCGGACACTTGCGCGCTCTGCAGGGCGGCCGTCACTTGCGCGACGATTGAGGCTTCCGGTGTCGTCACCCAGGACACCGCCGGATTTTATGGCCGGACGGGGTGACCGCAGGCGCCAAAACTGAAATGCACGGCGCCGCAGTCCTAGTCTACGTTTCAATTGTGCGCACGAAACGCGATGCACCTGGGCAATGGGCGGTCTGCGTGTACTGCGCATCCGGACCCACCGACCCCGCATTGCTGGAACTGGCCGCCCAGGTCGGCGAGGCGATCGCCGACCGCGGCTGGACTTTGGTGTGGGGCGGCGGGAACGTCTCGGCGATGGGTGCGGTGGCGACCGCGGCTCGGGCGCGCGGCGGCTGGACCGTCGGCGCGATTCCCAAAATGCTCGTCCACCGAGAGTTAGCCGATACCGACGCCGACGAGCTGATCGTCACCGACACCATGCGCGAACGCAAACAGGTGATGGAGGAACGCGCCGACGCCTTTATCGCCCTGCCCGGCGGCATCGGCACTTTGGAAGAGCTCTTCGAAACCTGGACCGGCGGCTATCTCGGTACGCATGACAAACCGGTGGTGCTGCTCGACCCGAGCGGACACTACGACGGCCTGCGCGCTTGGCTGCACACGTTGGTCGACACCGGCTATGTGTCGCGCACCGCTATTGAGCGGTTGCTGGTCGTCGACGACATCGGCGCTGCGCTGGCAGCCTGCGCCCCCCGTTGAGCGCGGTCGTCACTTCAGCCTCATCGGCCCCTAAGTAGAAGGAATAGGCTCTGCGCAGAGTGATATTGGATGCGATATCACTTCGCAGTGACGAGTTGTGGTCGAGTCAAGGTGCTGAAGTTGCGGCTGTGACGGCCAAGCGGGCCGTCCCGCCCCGCATCGTCGACCGGCTGAACCCGACCGCCCGGCTCCTCCTCGGGCCGTCCTGGCCCGCATCGTCGACCGGGCTAGGCTGTCCCGCGGACTACGGTTCAGTGGAATGGGGGACACAGTGTCTGAAAACGAGTCCGGCACCCGCGCATCAGTTGGGCTGGTCGACATCGCCACCCGCCTGCCGGGCCTGCTGGCCGACGCGCCGGTAATGCTGCGCGGCGCGCTCACCGGGCTGCTGGCCCGGCCGACGTCCAAGACGTCAATCGGCAAGGTATTCCAGGATCGCGCCGCACGCTACGGCGACCGGGTCTTCCTCCGCTTCAACGACCAGCGACTCACCTACCGCGAAGCCAACGCCACGGCCAACCGATATGCCGCAGTGCTCGCCGCGCGCGGCGTCGGACACGGTGACGTCGTGGGGGTCATGCTGCGAAATTCGCCCAACGCGGTGCTCATGATGTTGGCCGTCGTCAAATGCGGCGCGATCGCCGGCATGCTCAACTATCACCAGCGCGGTGAGGTGCTGGCGCACAGTCTGGGACTGCTCGACGCCAAAGTCCTGGTTGCCGAAGCCGACCTGGTCGACTCGGTCAATGAAAGCGGTGCCGCGGCTGAGCTGTTGGTCATCGAGGAGCTGGAACGCCTGGCGGCCACCGCGCCCACCGGCAACCCCGCGTCGACGTCGGCGGTGCTGGCCAAGGACACCGCGTTCTACATCTTCACGTCCGGCACCACCGGCCACCCCAAAGCCAGCGTCATGACTCACTACCGGTGGCTGCGGGCCCTGGCGGCGTTCGGCGGCCTGGGTCTGCGGCTGCACCAGAACGACACCCTGTACAGCTGCCTGCCGCTCTATCACAACAACGCGCTCACGGTCGCCGTCGGATCGGTACTCAATTCCGGTGCGACGCTTGCCCTCGGCCGGTCGTTTTCAGCATCACGATTCTGGGACGACGTGATCGCCTACGACGCCACCGCGTTCATCTACATCGGTGAGATCTGCCGATACCTGCTGAACCAGCCACCCAGGCCGACCGACCGCACCCACAAAGTGCGGTTGATCGCCGGCAACGGACTGCGTCCGGAGATCTGGGAAGACTTCACCACCCGGTTCGGCATCGCTCGGGTCTGCGAGTTCTACGCGGCCAGCGAAGGCAACACGGCGTTCATCAACGTCTTCAACATGCCCAGAACCGCAGGTGTCTCCCCGCTGCCGTTGGCATATGTCGAATTCGACCCGGACACCGGCGCCCCGCTGCGCGACGAGACCGGCCGCGTGCGCCGGGTACCTTCCGGTGAGCCGGGATTGCTGATCAGTCCCGTCAATAGACTTCAGCCGTTCGACGGTTACACCGATCCGGCAGCCAGCGAAAAGAAGTTGATACGCAACGCTTTCCGGGACGGGGACTGCTGGTTCAACACCGGCGACGTGATGAGTCCGCAGGGCATGGGCCACGCCGCATTCGTCGATCGGCTCGGCGACACCTTCCGTTGGAAAGGTGAGAACGTTGCCACCACGCAGGTCGAGGCGGCGCTGGCTTGTGACGACTCCGTCGAAGAGTGCAACGTCTTCGGCGTCGAGATACCGCGGACCGGCGGGCGCGCCGGCATGGCCGCGATCAAGTTGCGCGACGGCGCGGAGTTCGACGGCAAACAGCTCGCGCACACCGTCTACCAGCGGTTGCCGGCCTACGCGCTGCCGCTGTTCGTGCGCGTGGTGCAGTCGATGGAACACACCACCACGTTCAAGAGCCGCAAAGTGGATCTGCGCGAGCAGGCTTACCGATCCGACGTCACCGACCCGCTGTACGTGCTGGCCGGTCGAGACGAGGGATACGTGCCGTACTACCCCGACTACGCCGACGAAGTCGCGGCCGGTAAGCGACCGCAGGCGTGAGCCTGGGGGAGCGCGGCGGCCCCATCAGGTGAAGCCGGTAAGCGACCGCAGGCGTGAGCCTGGGGGAGCGCGGCGGCCCATCAGGTGAAGCCGGTAAGCGACCGCAGGGCTGACCGCTCGCCCTCGACGCGATTCAACCGGCCACAGCGGGCACCATAGAGGGGTGCACGCCACCCCGTTGACGCCCACAAACCGGACCAGTCTGTGTGGCCGGCCAGTGGCCGGTGACCGCGCATTGGTCATGGCCATCGTCAACCGCACACCGGACTCGTTCTACGACCGCGGCGCCACGTTTGACGACGATGCCGCCAAGGCGGCGGCTCACCAGGCCATCGCCGACGGCGCCGACGTCATCGACGTCGGAGGCGTCAAAGCCGGGCCCGGTCAGACCGTCGACGCCGACACCGAGATGGCACGGGTCGTGCCGTTCATCGAGTGGCTGCGCAACGCCTATCCCGACCAACTGATCAGCGTCGACACCTGGCGTTCGGCGGTCGCACGGCGAGCGTGTCGCGCCGGTGCCGACCTGATCAACGACACCTGGGGCGGATTCGACCCCGAGTTGCCCGCGGTAGCGGCCGACGCCGGGGCAGGGTTCGTCTGCTCGCACACCGGCGGAGCTGCGCCGCGCACCCGTCCGTTCCGGGTGAGTTACGGCAGCACCACCCGCGGGGTCGTGGACGACGTCATACGCGAGCTGAGCGCGGCGGCACAACGTGCGATCCACGCAGGGGTAGCCCGCGACCGCGTGCTGATCGACCCGACTCACGACTTCGGCAAAAACACCTTTCACGGCTTGGCGCTGCTGCGCCACGTGACAGATCTGGTCGACACCGGATGGCCTGTGTTGATGGCCCTGAGCAACAAGGATTTCGTCGGGGAGACTCTAGGCGTGGAACTGACCGAACGGCTGGAAGGGACACTGGCCGCCACCGCGCTCGCCGCCGCAGCCGGAGCGCGCATGTTTCGCGTACACGAGGTTCGCCCCACCCGGCGGGTGCTGGAGATGGTGGCAGCGATCCAGGGTGACCGTGCGCCCGCGCGCACGGTCCGGGGGCTGGCATGACGGCCTCCGAGCTGGTCGCCGGCGACGACCCGCTGGCCGGGCTGCCCGGCGACACCTGGCTGCTCGACCGCAGCTGGACTCGTCCGCGCTGGACGGTGCCCGAGCTGCAGGCTGCCAAGGGCGGTCGCACCATCTCAGTGGTGCTGCCCGCGCTCAACGAGGAAGAGACCGTCGAATCGGTGATCGACAGCATCGCGCCGCTGGTCGGCGGCCTCGTCGACGAGCTGATCGTGATCGACTCCGGCTCGACCGACGACACAGAGATCCGGGCTATCGCCGCCGGAGCCCGAGTCGTCACTCGCGAACAGGCCCTGCCGGAGGTGACGCCGCGCGCGGGCAAGGGTGAAGTGCTGTGGCGATCACTCGCTGCAACCAGCGGCGACGTGGTGGTGTTCATCGACTCTGACCTGGTCAACCCGAACCCCATGTTCGTGCCGTGGCTGGTCGGCCCGCTGCTCACCGGCGAGGGCATTCACCTGGTCAAGAGTTTCTACCGCCGCCCCTTGCGAAGCATCAGGGGCAACGACCTCTCCGGCGGCGGCCGGGTCACCGAATTGGCGGCGCGGCCGCTGCTGGCGGCGCTGCGGCCCGAGCTGGGTTGTGTGCTGCAGCCGCTCGGCGGTGAGTATGCGGCCAGCCGGGAGCTGCTGACCTCGCTGCCGTTCGCTCCCGGCTACGGCGTCGAGATCGGTTTGCTGCTCGACACTCACGACCGGCTGGGTCTGGACGCCATCGCTCAGGTCAACCTCGGGGTGCGCGAACACCGCAACAGGTCGCTGGCCGAACTGGCTGTGATGAGTCGGCAGGTGATCGCTACCCTGCTTTCCCGTTGCGGTGTACCCGACTCTGGCGTTGGCCTGACTCAATTTTCTGCCGACGACGACGCTTACCCACCCGCCACATCGGCGGTCTCGCTGGTGGACCGGCCGCCGATGAACACGGTGCGCCCGCGTGGCGGACATCAGTGCGCGCCTCGGTCCGGCCCGTAAGGCACTATCAAGGGCGTGGCGCTGGTTCTGCTGTACCTGGTGGTCTTGACCCTGGTATCGGTCGTGCTGTTTGGCGTGGTCAGCGCGTTGTTCGGTCGTGGAGAACAGCTGCCGCCCCTGCCGCGGGCCACCACGGCGACAGTTCTGCCCGCCTCCGGCGTGACCGGTGCCGACGTGGACGCTGTCAAGTTCACCCAGGTGCTGCGCGGATACAAGACCAGCGAGGTGGACTGGGTGCTGGATCGGCTGGGTCAAGAGCTGGACCTGCTACGCGGCCAGCTGGCGTCGGTGCGTCCAGTGGCCGCCCTCGACGTCGATGAGCAGGACGAGAAAGCCGGCGGGGCACCCGATGAGCAGGACGGCGAGTGACCGCGCCCAACGACGACAAGGTCCGCTGCGCTTGGGCCGCCACTGCCTCTGTGCTTTACCGCGACTACCACGACAACGAATGGGGACGTCCGCTACACGCCGGCGCGGCGTTGTTCGAACGGGTCAGCTTGGAGGGTTTCCAGAGCGGGCTGTCCTGGCTGACCATCTTGCGCAAGCGCGACAACTTCCGACGTGCGTTCTCCGGCTTCGACATCGAGCAGGTGGCCGGCTATACCGACGAAGACGTCACCCGGCTGCTCACTGACGACGGGATCGTCCGCAACCGGGCCAAAATCGAAGCGACGATTGCCAACGCACGGGCGGCCGCCGAACTGGGCGGCCCCGACGCGCTCGCCGCACTGCTGTGGTCGTTCGCGCCACCGCCCCGGCCCCGGCCCGCGGACGCCGCCGACATCCCCGCGACCACACCGGAATCCGCGGCAATGGCGCGAGAACTCAAGCGGCGAGGCTTCCGGTTCGTGGGTCCGACGACGGCGTACGCCTTGATGCAGGCGACCGGGATGGTCGACGACCACCTGCGCGCATGCTGGGTGCCGCCCGACAAGCCAGCGGTGATCGCAAGCGCGGCGAAGCCGGGCGCGGCGGATCGCCGCCCGACAAGCCAGCGGTGATCGCAAGCGCGGCGAAGCCGGGCGCGGCGGATCGCCGCCCGACGAGCGAGCATGAACCACCGAGAACCGGGTCCTGCACACCCGTCGGTGGCGATAAGGAACAATAGGGGGGTGTATCAGCAGTTCAGTGCCGGGTGTGGGGCGTGCCCGGCATCCAGCCGGTCGGCGACGGCGGGCCGGCTCAACCCTGGAGGGAGCACTCGATGGCGGCGATGAAGCCCCGGACTGGCGACGGTCCTCTAGAAGCGACCAAGGAGGGGCGCGGCATCGTCATGCGAGTACCGCTGGAAGGTGGCGGCCGACTCGTCGTCGAGCTCACCCCCGACGAAGCCGCCGCCTTGGGTGACGAGCTCAAAGGCGTCACCGGCTAGACCCGGTCGAACGACATATCGTCGGTACCTGCAGAACCCGCGGCGCTCCCGCACACCATTTCATAGATATTCAGCGTCTGCTGGGCGATGTGCGCCCAGGAGAAGTCCTCGATGCACCGCTGACGACCCGCACGCCCGTACCGCTGCGCCTGGTCGGGGTCGGTGACCAAGGAATTGACCGCATCGGCCAGCGCACGTTCGTATTCGCCCGGACTGTCGGGCTGGTAGTGCACCAGCGAACCAGTGACGCCGTCGGCGACCACCTCGGGTATCCCGCCGACGTCGGAGGCCACGACCGCTGTCCCGCAAGCCATTGCCTCCAAATTGACGATGCCCAACGGCTCATACACCGAAGGACAGACGAATACCGTTGCAGCCGACAGTATCTCGCGCACCTGCTCGATCGGCAGCATCTCTCTGAGCCAAAACACGCCGGCCCGCTCGTCCGCCAAATCGGTTACCGCAGCGCCTACTTCGGCAGCGATTTCAGGAGTATCCGGTGCGCCGGCGCACAGCACCACCTGCACTTCGGGACTGAACCGGTGTGCTGCGGCAACCAGGTGCGCGACCCCCTTTTGCCGGGTGATCCGGCCGACGAAGGCCACGATCGGCCGATCGAGGTCGACGCCCAGTTCGGTCAGCATCGACTCGCCCGCTGCCGGCACCGCCGGGTACCACACCTGGGTGTCGATGCCGTTTCTGACGACGTGTACTTTGCCCGGGTCCAGCGCCGGGTAGATCCGCAGCACGTCGTCACGCATACCCGAGCTGACCGCGATGACGGCGTCGGCCGCGGTCATTGCAGTAAGTTCCACCCATGAGGACAGCCGGTAGCCGCCGCCCAGCTGCTCGGCTTTCCAGGGCCGCATCGGCTCGAGCGAGTGCGCCGTCACCACATGCGGGACGTCGTACAGCAGGGCGGCCAGATGACCGGCGAGGCCGGTGTACCAGGTATGCGAGTGCACGACGTCGACCTGCGCGGCTGCGTCGGCCATCACCAGGTCGCTCGACAAGGTGGCCAGAGCAGGGTTGGCATCCCGCAACCGTGAGTCGGGCTGGTGGACGAAAACCCCGGGGCGTGGTGCGCCCATGCAATGCACCTCTACCTCACAGAGCCGGCGCAACTGGTCGACCAGCTCTGTGACATGGACCCCCGCCCCGCCGTACACCTCCGGCGGGTACTCGCGCGTCATCATTCCCACCCGCATATCGGGCACGCTAGCCGCCCGCCGGCATGCGGGTCCGAGGGGACCCCGGCTCGGCCTGACGCTTACGGCGCGAAGCGCCGTCGGGGTTTGCCGATGCATACAGGCGGCAATACTGCCCTGGCGGCACCAAACTCCTTGACGGACAGTCCGTCAGCATGTGTCAAATCGTGTGGTAGCGCTGGCAGCGTGCGGGAGCGCCCGTTAGGTTTGTGACATGAGGGAAGCACCACAGGTGCTGGGCATCGTCCTGGCGGGCGGGGAAGGGAAGCGGTTGTACCCACTGACCGCTGACCGGGCTAAACCTGCGGTTCCCTTCGGCGGTGCCTACCGGCTGATCGACTTCGTTCTTTCCAACCTCGTCAATGCCCGCTACCTCAAGATCTGTGTGCTGACCCAATACAAGTCGCATTCCCTGGACCGCCACATCTCGCAGAACTGGCGGCTGAGCGGGCTGGCCGGCGAGTACATCACTCCAGTCCCGGCACAGCAGCGCCTTGGACCGCGCTGGTACACCGGTTCGGCGGATGCGATCTACCAGTCGATGAACTTGGTCTACGACGAAGATCCGGACTACATCGTGGTTTTCGGCGCCGACCACGTCTACCGCATGGATCCCGAACAGATGGTGCGGTTCCATATCGAAAGCGGAGCCGGGGCCACCGTCGCCGGCATCCGGGTACCGCGCGCCGAGGCGTCGGCATTCGGCTGCATTGACGCCGACGACTCGGGCCGCATCCGAAAGTTCATCGAGAAGCCCTCGAACCCGCCCGGGACACCTGACGACCCCGAGACCACGTTCGTCTCGATGGGCAATTACATCTTCACCACCAAGGTGCTCATCGACGCCATCCGCGCCGACGCCGAAGATGACCGCTCCGACCACGACATGGGTGGGGACATCATTCCGCGGCTGGTATCCGACGGGCTGGCCGGGGTCTACGACTTCTCCATCAACGAGGTGCCCGGGGCCACCGATCGGGACCGCGCCTACTGGCGCGACGTCGGGACGCTGGATGCGTTTTACGACGCCCACATGGATCTGGTTTCCGTGCACCCGGTATTCAATCTCTACAACAAGCGCTGGCCAATTCAGGGTGCGTCGGAGAACCTGGCGCCGGCGAAGTTCGTCAACGGCGGCTCTGCCCAGGAGTCCGTTGTGGGCGCCGGCAGCATCATTTCAGCTGCCTCGGTGCGCAACTCGGTGCTGTCGTCGAACGTCGTCGTCGACGACGGTGCGATCGTCGAGGGCAGCGTGCTCATGCCCGGCACCCGGGTCGGCCGCGGCGCAGTGGTGCGGCACGCCATCCTGGACAAAAACGTCGTCGTCGGGCCGGGTGAAATGGTGGGCGTCGACTTGGAAAAAGACCGGGACCGCTTCGCAATCAGCGCCGGCGGTGTAGTGGCCGTCGGCAAGGGCGTGTGGATCTGAAACGCCGCCCAGCGGTCACCACAGATGGGGCAGCAGCCGGTACTGCACCTGCGACTGATAGTCCCGGTATCCGCTCAACTCCCGTCTCAGCAAGTCCTCTTCGTCACGGATGCGCAGTACCAGCACGACCAGCCCGGGTAGCACGAAAACCCAACCCCAATACGAACCGAGGGCCGGCGGTATGCCGGCCATGAGAATGATGTTGCCGGTGTACATCGGATGACGCACCAGCCGGTAGAGACCGGTCGACACCACGGTCTGGCCGGATTCGACGGTGACATTGGCTGCGGCATATTCATTCTGGATCACGACAAGCATCGCGATTCCCAGCCCGACGGCCACCAAGACATCGCCGATCACCGACATGGCTGCCGGCACGGACGACCATCTGAAGCGGTGGTCGAGTGCGCTGAAAACAAACATTGCGGGAAAGCAGAAGAACATCACCGAAATAACGACCCGCTGCAGAGCTCGCGTCTCCGCCAACGGCCCGGCACGCATACGCCGTTCGAGCGCGGCAGGGTTGGTGCGCACCAAATAGCCACTGGGGATCCAGGTGGCAAGCGCGAACACCGCCAGGAAGACCCACGCCTGCCAATAATGAATTGTCCCGGCCGGCACGAACAGCAACAACCCGAAGGCCGACAGGCCGAAAGCGGCCCAAACCAGACCTTTGCTTGCTGTTTTCATCACCGGCTCCTCAGCACCGCACATCTCGACGTCGAATAGCAGTTGTTCCCAGCGCTATCAACGCCACGTCCAGTGCCAGTAGCAACACCACGGGCGTGGCCGTGAAACCCACACCGATGCGCGGCGTGTGGGCGAACGGCTCGAGATTCAGCAGCCACTGCGGAAACCCGGCGACCGAGCCGAGCAGATACAGCGCGACGAAACAAACCAGCACACCCCACGCCGCGGACGCGAACCGCGGCGCCAACCCGAAGATTGCCACGCTCAACGCGGCGGCCAGCCAGGCGGCGGGCAGTTGCACTGCCGCAGTCGCGAGCGCAGCCGACAATCGGCCGCCGATATCCCCTGCGGTGACACCGTACGTGACGCCGGTGATCAGCCCAGCCACCAGTAGTGCGGTTGCCGAACCGCCAAGTGCGAATGCCAGATGACTTGTCAGCCAACGGCTGCGGCGCACGGCACCGGCGAGCAGCGCCTCGGCGCGCCGGCTGTCCTCCTCTTGCGGTAGGCGCAGGCACATCGAAACGGCCAACGCAGCAGCGATGATGCCAAGCACGCTGATGGCCGCGGCGACGAACGCCTGCTCCAGTGCACCGGCGCCACCCATTCGGGCGACGATCTGCCGAACTGCAGTGCTGTTGCCCACCTCGTCACCGATGCCGTGTGCCACGCCGCCGATCAGCAGACCGTAGAGCGCCAGCCCGGCCGTCCACAGCGCCAAGCTGGCGCGGTCGAGCCGCCACGCCAGACCCAAGACACCGCCCAACAACGGCGAGGCGTTGCCGCGACCGCGACGTTCGGCGATCAGCCCGGCGCCGACGTCACGGCGGGCCAGCAGCCAGTAGGCCAAGCCGGTCAATACCGCGGCGGCCGCAAGGTGCAACCCCAACACCCACCAGTGGTCGCCCGCATAGGGACGGACCAGCAACGACCAGCCCAAGGGGGACAGCCACGACAGTGTGCCCGAGCCGGCGTCGCCGATCGCCCTCAGCGCGAAAGCCGCCGCCAATGCCGCGAACGCGATTCCGCGGGCGATCCGGGCGCTGGAAGACAGCTGCGCGGCCACTGCCGCCGCGGCGGTGAACACCGCGCCCGAACCGGTCAGTGCGGCGCCGAACGCCAGTGAACCGGCCGGGCCGACGCCGGTGGTGAGCAGTCCAACCGTGCCGACCAAACCCGTGACGACCGAGGCGCCGAAAGACGTCAGTAGCGCGGCGGTCAAACCGGCGTAGCGGCCCACCGGAGTCGACTCGATCATCTCCGCGCGGCCGGACTCTTCTTCGGCCCGGGTATGGCGGATCACCGTGAGGATGACGGCCACCGCGATGAGCAGATGGAACATGCCGGCTTTCCATACGCCGGAGGCACCCAAGCTGTCGTTATAGATCGGGCCGTAGAGCGCCCGCTGGGCGGGGCTGGCCATGATCGATGCCGCAAAAGCCGCTCGGGCGGCCTGATCGGGATACACCTTCGCGATGCTGGCGACGTAGACGGTGGCCGGCGGCAACGAAAGCAGAAGTACCCACAGCGGCGCGACGATGCGGTCCCGGCGTAGGTACAGCCGCAGCATCCCCGATGTGCCGACGAACGGCGAAAGATGTTGCGGGACGGATTTGCCGATAACGTTCATCGTTGCACCTGTGGTTGGCGGCGCTCGCTGCCGTAGTGGCGCAGGAACAATTCCTCCAGCGTCGGCGGCTGGCTGACCAGACTGCGCACGCCCGCATCGCCGAGTGCCCGGATCAGCTCTCCGAGATTGGTATTGTCGACCTGGACGCGCACGATGTTGCCGTGGACGCTCACGTTCTGTACACCAGGGATTCTGCCCAAATCGCCAGGGTCGCCGATCATTTCGGCGATGATCAAGGTTCCGCTCAGGTGACGCATCTCGTCGAGCGACCCGCTTTCCACCGTTTTGCCGGCGCGGATGATCGTCACGCGTTCGCAGAGGGTCTCCGTTTCGGCGAGGATGTGGCTTGATAGCAGCACCGTGACGCCATGGTCCCGAGCCTCCCGAACACATTGCTGAAAAACGTGCTCCATCAGCGGGTCCAGCCCCGAACTCGGCTCGTCCAAAAGTAGCAACCTTGCTGGTGAGGAGAACGCCGAGACCAAAGACACTTTCTGCCGGTTGCCTTTTGAGTAGGTGCGGCATTTCTTGTGCGGGTCCAGCTCGAAACGCTCGATCAACTCGGCCCGGCGCTGGTGGTCGATACCACCACGCATCCGCGCCATCAGGTCGATCGTCTCGCCGCCGGTCAGCGACGGCCACAGCGTGACATCACCGGGCACGTAGGCGATCGCGCGATGCAATGAAACGGCGTCGTTCCACGGATCGCCACCCAGCAGTCGAGCAGTGCCGGCATCGGCCTTGACCAAACCCAGCAGCACTCGAATGGTCGTCGACTTCCCGGCACCGTTGGGGCCGAGGAAGCCGTGCACCTCGCCCTCGCGCACGGTCAAATTCAATCCGTCGAGAGCCTTGACCAAACCGAAGTGCTTGACAAGCCCGCTGATCTCGATGGCAAACGGGCGGCTTTCAATCGGCATCGGTTCCTCCTTGCTCGACTCGAGCCAACTGGGCTTGATCCAGGAAAGCGTCGTACATGCTGCGATCAGCCATCAGCCCTTCGGTGTAGACCTCCAGCGCGGGCAGCACCATGTCGGCGCTGTAATCCCGGAGCACCGCAGCAAGATCCGTGGGATTCTCGTGCATCTGCAGGTACAGCAGGAACCCGCCGCCACCAGTGATGGCCAGATATTTCGCCCGCGCCTTGGGGTCACGGCTGGGCTTCAGCGTCCCCGCTCGGACGCCCTCGTCAAGATAATCCTCAGCGTTCGCGATCATTCTGCGCCACAATGCTTTCGACAACTCCGTGCCGGATTGCATGCTGCGCACCAGGTAGGCCATGAGCGGCGCGTAGGACTCGATCTCCGACAGCTGGGCCAGCCACCCGGCGGGGTCATGTGACCGGATCGCCTCTGATTTGGAGTCACGGATCGCTTCGGCGACGTAGTTGTCACACGCCCGAAGCAGGCCGTCCTTGGAGCCGAAATGGTGAAGCACCAGGGCGGCGCTCACGCCGGCCGCCTCGGCGATCGTCCGCAGCCCCACAGCGAAACCGTGCGCGCCGAACTGCGCGATAGCGGCTTCGCGGATCCGGGCTACGGCGGTCAAATCTGCTGAACGCATGTTCAAAATTCTAAACGAGCGTTCAGTTCTCCGTCAAGCGTGAGCCGCCTCAAGAAATCGTCAAGAAATTCAGTCGCGCACGGCGGCCAGCAGCCCGTCACCGAGCGGCACCAGAGCCGGCGTGAGCCGCTCGTCCTCGGCGATCAGACGCGCCGCCTCGCGAACTGCGGTCACGTCCGGGCCGTGAGCTTCCGGATCGCTGGCACGCCCGCCCAGCGACGCCCGGTGGACCACGATGACACCGCCCGAGCGAAGCAGCCGGATGCCTTCGACGACGTACTCCGGTTGATCGACTGGGTCGGCGTCGATGAACACCAAGTCATAGGATTCGTCGGCGAGGCGGGTCAGCACCTCCTGAGCGCGGCCCCCGATCAGCCGGGTACGCGACACCCCGATCCCAGCCTCCGCCAACGCCTGCTTGGCGATGCGCTGGTGCTCGGGCTCGTTGTCGATCGTGGTCAACACGCCGTCTTCGGTCATACCCGACAGCAGCCACAGCGCGCTGACGCCTACCCCGGTACCGACCTCGACGACTGCCTTGCCGCCGCTCAACTTGGTCAGCAGGCTCAGCAGTGCGCCCACGGCGGGGGTCACCGCGCCGGCTCCGATGTCGGCTGCGCGATCGCGTGCGGCCGACAAGATCGCGTCCTCTGAGATCGATCCTTCGGCGTGGGCGGACAGCTGGTCGGCGCGACTCTGCCGAACCGCCGCCAAGGACGTTTGATTGGTCGTGGCCATGCCCCGCAGCGTAGGTCCGATGAGCGCCGAAACCGGGCAGGCGCGCCCGAAACGGGCCCACGACACGCCTCTTGCGGCGTAAGTGGTCGATATCACAAAACGAGGTAAAACCGCTGGACAGAGGGGTAGCGCCAGCGTTTCTCAGTGAACAATCAGTGCGCTCACATTGCTCGCACACGCCGGTAGGCGACGGTAACTGCATGGAAGATGGCGGGCGCTTAACCGGGCAGCTGCCGGGGAATACCCCTGGGCGCCGCGTCGTTGCGCGCGGAGAAGAACTGTCAGCGTTAGACGACAGCCTGGATCCGGAGGAATTCAACATCACCACTTGGACAAGCCCGACGAGTATGACCCATGCCGCGCGCTACGACGAGGCCGGCTGGGTGGAGTCGGACGACGAGCCCTACGGCACCGCGGTTTTCGACGCGACCGGGGACAAAACGGCAATGCCGTCTTGGGACGAACTGGTCCGCCAGCACGCCGACCGGGTGTATCGGCTGGCTTACCGGTTATCGGGCAGCCCGCAAGACGCGGAGGACCTGACGCAGGAGACCTTCATCCGAGTTTTTCGTTCGGTGCAGAACTATCAGCCCGGAACATTCGAAGGCTGGCTGCACCGCATCACCACGAACTTGTTCCTCGACATGGTGCGCCGGCGCGCGCGCATCCGGATGGAAGCGCTGCCGGAGGACTACGACCGGGTGCCGGCCGACGAACCGAACCCCGAACAGATTTACCACGATGCACGGCTGGCGCCCGACCTGCAGGCGGCCCTGGATTCGCTGCCGCCGGAGTTCCGTGCCGCGGTAGTGCTTTGTGACATTGAAGGTCTGTCCTACGAAGAGATCGGCGCCACCTTAGGTGTCAAGCTCGGCACTGTGCGTAGCCGGATCCACCGCGGACGCCAAGCGCTGAGAGACTACCTCGCCGCGCACTCAGATCAAGCTGAACGCGCCCGGACCTAGCTACCCAAGCCGGCGGACCGACATTTCCGGCCGAAACGCCGAACCCTTTCCGGCTGCTCGCAGGTGTCACGGCCTGCGTGCCGCGCTACATTCGACCTAGTAACGCGTTCGCACTGCAGTGTCTGAGAGGAGCCGGTGATGCCTGACCGGGGGCATGTGTTCCGTCGCGCGTTCTCCTGGCTGCCAGCACAGTTTGCCTCTCAGAGTGACGCGCCGGTGGGCGCCCCGCGACAGTTCGGTTCCACCGAACACCTCTCCACCGAAGCGATCGCGGCCTTCGTGGACGGCGAATTGCGGATGAGCGCACACCTGCGCGCCGCGCACCATTTATCGCTGTGCCCGCAGTGCGCCGCAGAGGTCGACGACCAGAGTCGGGCCCGCGCTGCCCTGCGCGATTCTTATCCGATCCAGATCCCGACCGCGCTGCTGGGACTGCTCACCGAGATACCGAACTCGCCGCCCGGGGACGCGCCCACATGGCCCGAGGAAAACCTCGCCGATGGCAGCGCCCCTGACCGGCGTAAGCGCCGGTAGGGTGAATGAACCGGCGGGCTATGCGGTGCCCGCGCTGACACCCCGCGCGCATCGAAGCGCTAGAAGAGGATGACGTGACCTCCGACCAGGACTACGACCGCGCCAACCGGCTGGCGCCCCGTCCGATCTCCCGGCCGCCGGTTGACTCCGCGTCCACTGCGGCGTTCGGCCGTCCGCAAGGTGTCCGGGGATCGTTCATCGCCGAGACGGTCCGGCCACCGAAGTACCGGTCTCAGGTCGAATACGTGCCGCACGACCAACCGCCGGATCCGGTGTTGGCTCAAGCTTTCGGCCGGCCGTTCGATGGTGTGGATTCACTGCAGCGGCATCCGACCGACGCAGAGGCACTCAACGGCGAGAAACGCAAAGATGGCGGGGAGCCGGAGGATCCGTGGCGTGATCCCGGAGCGGCCGCCGCATTGGGCACGCCGGCTCTGAGTCGGCCGGCTCCGCGGACCGGGGGTGGATACGGCGGCAAGCTCGGTGTGCGCGACGTGTTGTTCGGCGGACGGGTTTCTTACCTGGCGCTGGTCACCCTGGCGCTCATTGCGCTGCTGATCGGGACGCTGGGCGGTGTGGTCGGGCGTAAGACGGCCGAGGTCGTCGAAGCCTTCACCACGTCGAAGGTGACGCTGTCCACCAAGGGCAACGCCGAGGAGCCGGCCGGGCGGTTCGCGAAGGTGGCTGCCACCATCGCCGACTCGGTCGTCACCGTCGAGGCCGTCAGCGACCAGGAGGGCACGCAGGGTTCCGGCGTCGTCATCGACGGACGCGGCTACATCGTCACCAACAATCACGTCATCTCCGATGCCGCCAACAACCCGAGTCAGTTCAAAATGACCGTGGTCTTCAATGACGGCAAGGAAGTACCCACTCACCTGGTGGGTCGTGACCCCAAATCCGACTTGGCCGTGTTGAAGGTCGACAACGTCAACAACCTCACGGTGGCCCGGCTCGGTGACTCGGACAAAGTCCGCGTCGGTGACGAGGTGCTGGCCGCCGGTGCGCCGTTGGGTCTGCGCAGCACGGTGACGCACGGCATCATCAGTGCGCTGCACCGCCCGATCCCGCTCTCTGGTGAGGGTTCGGACACCGACACCGTTATCGACGCCGTCCAGACCGACGCCTCGATCAACCACGGCAACTCGGGCGGCCCGCTGATCGACATGGATTCTCAGGTGATCGGCATCAACACGGCCGGCAAGTCGTTGTCGGACAGCGCCAGCGGGCTGGGCTTCGCGATCCCGGTCAACGAGGCGAAGTTCGTGGCGCAGACGCTGATCAAGGACGGCAAGATTGTGCACCCGACGCTGGGCCTGAGCGCGCGGTCGGTCAGCAACGCGATTGCCTCCGGTGCGCAGGTGGCTAACGTCAAGGCGGGCAGTCCGGCGGAAAAGGGCGGCATTCTGGAAAACGATGTCGTGGTCAAGGTCGGCAACCGCAAGGTCGCTGACGCCGACGAGTTCGCGGTGGCCGTACGTCAGCTGGCCGTCGGAAAAGAAGCACCGATCGAGGTGGTTCGCGACGGCCGGCACATCACCCTCGCGGTGACACCGGGACCGGACACCAGCTAGGTGTTCGGCAACGTCGGCTGGGGAGAAATGCTCGTCCTCCTCGTGGTCGGGCTGGTGGTGCTGGGCCCGGAGCGGCTCCCGGGCGCTATCCGTTGGACCGCCGACGCGGCGCGTAAGGCGCGTGAGTACCTGACTGCGATGAGCAGCCAGTTGCGCGAAGACATCGGTCCAGAGTTCGACGACCTCCGCGAGCCGCTCAGTCAGCTCCAGAAGTACCGCGGCATGACGCCGCGTGCGGCACTGACCAAGCATCTGCTCGACGGCGACGACTTTCTGTTCACCGGCCGGGTCGACCGACCGCCGTCGGTGCAGCCGGACGGACCAGCGGCGATGCCGTCAACCGCTACGTCCGACTCCCTCGCCGAAGGCGCGCAGCCGCCTTACGACAGCGACGCCACCTGAAGCCGGCTCAACGCCGCGTCGGGTCCAGTCCCAGTGACATGCCGGCCAGACCGCGGCGTCGCGAGAACAGGCTATCGGCGATGTTGCGCAGCTCCTTGCCCACCGCCGAGTCGGGCGCGCTGAGCACCAGCGGCACACCCGAATCGCCGGCAGAGACCACCGCAGGCTCCAGCGGTATCTGACCCAGCAGCGGTACGTCGGCACCGACGGCCCGCGACAGCTGCTCGGCGACGCGCGGGCCACCGCCCTCACCGAAGACGTGCACGTGCGAGCCGTCGGGCAGGACCAGCCAGGACATGTTCTCGACCACTCCGACCACGCGCTGGCGGGTCTGAATCGCAATGGTGCCGGCCCGCTCGGCCACCTCCGCGGCGGCCAGCTGCGGGGTGGTCACCACCAAGATCTCGGCGGTGGGGATGAGCTGAGCGACCGAGATTGCAACGTCGCCGGTGCCGGGCGGTAGGTCGAGCAGCAGCACGTCGAGGTCACCCCAGTAGACGTCGGCGAGGAATTGCTGCAATGCGCGGTGCAGCATCGGTCCGCGCCACACCACCGGAGTGTTGCCCTGGGTGAACTGAGCGATCGAGATGATCCGCACGTCGTGGGCGATCGGCGGCAAGATCATCGACTCCACCTGAGTGGGCCGGTCAGTGGTGCCCATCATCCGCGGGATGGAATGACCGTGGATGTCGGCGTCGACGACGCCGACCGACAACCCGCGTGCAGCCATTGCGGTCGCCAGATTGACTGTGACCGTTGACTTTCCGACGCCGCCTTTGCCGGATGCCACCGCGTACACCCGGGTCAGCGAGCCGGGCTGGGCGAATGGGATGACGGGTTCCCGAGCGTCACCGCGCAGCTGCTTGCGTAGCTCGGTGCGCTGTTCGTCGTTCATCACGTCGAGGGTGACGTCTACTGCGCCGGTGCCGGGAACATCGGCCACCGCGTGCGTGACGCGTTCGCTGATCTCGCTCTTCTTCGGGCAGCTTGCGGTGGTCAGCAATATTCCGACGTGCACGCTGCGATCCGGACGCACGTCGACGCTCTTGACCATGCCGAGTTCGGTGATGGGCCGGCGCAGTTCCGGGTCGATCACCTTGGCCAGCGCCGAGCGGATACCGGCGGTCAGTTCAGCGTCGTCGTGGGATTCGGACATCACCGCCGAGTGTAGTGCGATCAGAGCGGGGGCCAGGAGGGCCAGGTCCGCACTGACAGACCACGACCCGCCAGGGCGAAGTGATATCACCGGCGATGCCAGGGTGAAGCAGGCACTAATCCTTTACGAACTCACCGCAGCAGCGTCGAGTCAGTTGATCGGACCTGGCCCCGGATCGGTGACCGGCGGTCCCGGCGGCGGACCCGCGGGACCAACCGCTTGCGGACCGGCGGGAGGTGCGGCCTGCGGGGGGCCGGGGGGCTGAGCTTGCGGACCGGGGCCCGGCCGCGCAGCACCGGCCGGCGGCGGACCAGGTAGCGGCGCGCCCGGAGGCGCGGCCGGCTGCAGGACGGGCGGCGCAGTGTCGGCAACCGGCGGCGCCAGCCACGGCGGCAACCACGGTGGCGTGGTCGCGGTCTGCCCGGAAGGAGTTGTATTCGGCTGCCCGATGCAGAAGACCGCGCAGGACGGCGCCTGCTGGCCGGGCGGTTGACCTGGCCACAACGCGGGCTGACCGGCCGCCTGGGTAGGACCGAAGTCGATCAGCGGCATCTGGGCGAACGGATCGGTGGGCGGCAGGCCGGAGGCGTTGAACGGCATATTGGGACCAAGGCCTTCTGCCTTTTCCAAATGCGAGTCAGCAATGGGCGGAGCGGGTCCGGTCAGCGGTGGCAGGTCGATCGGCACCACACCGGTGGCATAGGCCGCGGCCCAACCCATGACATTGCGGGCATACGGCATCGAGTTGTTGTAACGCAGGATGGCTGCCAGCACCTGGGACGGATCCCGCAGATTCAGCCCACCACTGCATAAGTAGCGCGCTGCGGCCAGCGTGGCGTCGTAGAGGTTCTGCGGGTCGGCCCTGCCGTCGCCGTCGCCGTCGGAGGCGTATCGCGACCAGGTGCCGGGAAGAAACTGCATCGGTCCCATCGCGCGGGCGTAGCTCACACGTCCACCGGCGTTGTTCTGGACGATCACTTCGTTGCCCGGCAAGGTCCCGTCCAGGGAGGGCCCGTAGATTGGACGAACCGCTGTGCCGCGGGCATCGGTGGCGCCGCCGTTGGCGTGCATCGACTCGATGCGGCCGATACCGGCCAGCAGGTTCCAGCTCACCCCACAGCCCGGATAAGCAGCGGCCATCATTCGCTCCGCGTTGCGGTATGCGGACAACGCCATCGCCGGAATGCCCAACGTGCCGGGAGTATTGACGACCACCGCCGGCGGCGGAGCGGACACGGCGGCCGCCGCCGCGATGTGGAAGCTGGCCGGGAGACGTTTGACGGCCACCACGGCGGGACCGGATTGATCCCGAGAGGACGAAGCCACGGCGGCCACCGGGACGATCCCGGTGTCATGCACTTGCGGTGGCGGACCGGGAAATCGGGGAGCAGCGGCGCCCACGGCGCCGGCGAAGATCAGGGGCATGATGACTGCCACGCCGAACGCCGGTGTGCGCGTCATCTGAACCGCCTGTCGATGCAGGGGACGCAGGAAAGCGGCGCCTCTGGTAAAGGCCGGGCGTGCAGCCGACAGTCCTGCTATGCGCACTCGACCGTCCTCAATATTCGACACGCGTTGAAGCCGTTTCAGCCTCGTGAACTAGGTCACCATACATAACTCTCGTCACGCCAGTGGTGACAATCGCTCACAATGACCGAGGTCGTTCTCAACTGAGTTTTTTGGTCCGGCGGTCGGCGCCGTCGCCGGAAGCTGCGGGCGATTTCTGCGCGTGCTCCGGGGAGTGGGCGGCCAGCATCGCGCGCAATTCTTCCAGTTCGTGTCGCAGGTACTCGCGAGTCTTGGCCACTTCGCCGATAGCAAGACGAAGGCCGGCCAACTCACGGGCTAAATATTCGGTGTCGGCTTTAGTTTGCTCGGCACGCCGACGGTCTTCCTCCAGCGCCACCCGGTCACGGTTCTCCTGCCGGTTCTGGGCCAACAGAATCAACGGCGCGGCGTAAGCGGCCTGCGTCGAGAACGCCAGATTCAGCAAGATGAAGGGATAGGGGTCCCAGCGCAGTCCAACCGCAAACGCGTTGAACGCAATCCACACCAGCACCGCGATGGACTGAACCAGCAGATACCGGCCGGTGCCGAAGAACCGGGCGATCGACTCGGTGATCTGCCCGACGGCTTCCGGATCGAAGTGCGGTGTGAATTTCCGCGACGTCCGCGGGGTGGATAGCCGCGCTCGCGCCGATGACTTACTCACAGCGGCCTGACCGCGGCGTCGACCGTCGCCTCCTCAGTCATCGCGCGCCAATCATGCGGGAGCAGGTGATCCAGCACGTCGTCCACTGTCACTGCGCCGAGCAAGTGGTGCTGTTCGTCGATCACCGGACCGCAGACCAAGTTGTAAGCAGCGAAATAACGCGTCAGTGTGGGCAGCGAGGTCTCCGGCGTCAGGCACGGCAGGTCGGTGTCCATGATTCCGCCGACAAGGGCGGAGGGCTGCTCCCGCAGCAGCCGCTGCAGCTGCACGCAACCCAGATAGTGACCGGTCGGGGTAGCGGTAGGCGGACGCACAACGAATATCAGTGACGCCAGAGCCGGAGTCAGGTCGGGGTCACGGACCCGGGCCAAGGCCTCGGCGACCAACGTTCCTGCTTCCAGCACAACGGGATTCGTGGTCATCAGACCGCCCGCGGTGTCAGGTGAGTGCTTGAGCAGCCGGCGCACGGGGTTCGACTCATCAGGCGCCATCCGGGCGAGCAACAGTTCAGCTTCGGTCGGGTTCATCACACCGAGCAGGTCGGCGGCGTCATCGGGCTCCATTTCCTCAAGCACGTCGGCTGCGCGCTCTGTGTCGAGGTGTTTGAGCAGATCGGCTTGTTCGTCTTCGGGCAGTTCCTGCAGGATGTCGGCCAACCGGTCGTCGGGAAGCGCTTTGGCCACCTCGAAGCGCCGCTTCGGCGGCAGCTCGCGAATGGCGTCGGCCACTTCGATCGGCCGCCACTCTTCGAACTGGTGCAGCAGCTGCGCCACGTCCTGCCCTGGCATCGCCAGCGCCGAGGGCGTCAGACCCTGCACGTGGTGCCAGTCCGCGATCCGAACCGGGCTGCGGCGGCCCAACCGTCGCGGCAGCCGAACAGCGATCCTGGTGACCATCCAGTCTCGGGTACGGGTCTGCTCGATGCCCAGGTCAGTAATGACGACGTCGATGTCAGCCAACTCGGGTAGCTCGGGATCGTTGATCCGCACCTTGGTGTCCAAAACCTGGCCCAGCGCCAGGACCTCACCGGGTCGTTGCTCGAACCGCTGCAGCGAGACGTTGGAGGTGTTGAGCGTCACCCCGTTCGGCTCGATCGAGGCCACCCGCAGCATCGGGACGAAAATCCTTCTGCGCGTGGGGATCTCGATGACCAAGCCGAGAATGCGAGGTTGTTGACGCACGATGCTGATACTCACGACGACGTCGCGGACCCGTCCGACGGACTCGCCGAGCGGGCCGAGCACCAGCATTCGCGCGAGCCGCGCGACATACACCCGGTGAATCGACGTCATGGCTGCAAGGGTAGGAGTGAAGGGTGAACGAGGCGTATCGACCCCGCAGAACGTGCTTGTCGGTGCCGGGCAGCAGCCAGAAGATGATCGACAAAGCCAAGGACCTGCCCGCTGACGAGGTTTTTCTGGACCTCGAGGACGCTGTGGCGCCGGATGCCAAGGCAGCCGCGCGCACCCGGGTGGCCGGCGCGCTGGCAGACCCCGGTTGGGCTCGAGGGAAGCTGCGCGGCGTCCGGGTCAACGACTGGACTTCACCGTGGACGCATGCCGATCTCATCGAGGTGATATCGGCGGTCGGTGCTTCTTCGGACGCCACGCTGGACGTGGTGGTGCTGCCCAAGGTGTCTGACGTTTTCCAGGTCCGGGCGCTCGACTTGCTGCTGACTCAACTTGAGACGGTGCACGGACTGCCCGTCGGCGGAATCGGGATAGATGCGCAGATCGAGGACGCGCGGGGTCTGACGAACATCGACGCCATCGCGGCCGCGCCGCGGATGCAGGCGCTGGTCCTCGGTCCGGCCGATCTGATGGCCAGCTTGAACATGCGCACAAGGGTGGTCGGCGAGCAACCCGAGGGTTACGACGTCGGGGACGCCTACCACCACGTGCTGATGCGCATCCTGGTAGCGGCGCGCGCGCAGGGCATCGCGGCCATCGACGGGCCCTACCTCAAGGTCCGCGACGTCGAGGCGTTTCGGCGGGTGGCGGGACGATCGGCGGCGCTCGGGTACGACGGCAAATGGGTGCTGCACCCCGATCAGATCGCGGCGGGCAACGAGATCTACAGTCCTCGCCAAGACGAGTACGACCATGCGGAGTTGGTGCTGGAGGCCTACGACTGGCACACCTCGACGGCGGGCGGTGCCCGCGGGGCGGTGATGCTCGGCGACGAGATGATCGATGAGGCCAGCCGAAAGATGGCGCTGTGGGTCGTCGCCAAAGGACGCGCCGCCGGGATGCTACGCCAATGCGAGCCGTTCGTGCCGCCCAACGTCCGGCCGGCCGGACCAGAGCTGCTTCAGTAGGTCCTGGTCGAGAAGGCGGCAAGCAAAAGCATCGCCGCCAGCGCCGCGATCACCAGACCGACGACGCCGACGGTGATGCCGGCGATGGCCAGGGCGCGCCCGTCCTGGTTGGTCTGTTTGATCTGGTTGAGTGCGACGATGCCCAGCGCGATCCCGGCGATCCAGGCGGCAACGCCGATATAGCAGGCGAACAGCAAGGGAAAGCCGCCGATGGAAGCGACCAGCGACCCGATCGCCAGGCTGTTGGTGCCGGGCGTGTGCATCGGCCGGTAGCGGTTGTAGGGATCGGGATAGCCGGCATACGGCGCAGGGCCCGGGTATCCGGAGTACCCCGGGTAGCCGGGAGCGCCCGAATAGTCAGGAGGGCCGGCCGGGTAGGGCGGCGGGAACACGCCCGGCGGCGGATAGCCCGGTCCGGACTCGGGGTAACCCATCGGTGGCGGCGGGTAAGGCTGCGAGTAGTCGGGATAGTTGACCGGCGGTTGCGGATCGACCGGCGGCGGTGGGGGATAGCCGTAGGAGTGCGGGGGGAAGTCGGCCTGCGCCTGCGGGTCAACCGCGGGCGGTGAGTGTTCCTGGTGGGGCCGTCCCCCCGGTCGGGGGTCGAAAGGTGGCTCTGGATGGCTCATGTTGGCTTACTACCCTAGCCGCGCATTTCATCGCGAGATAGCGGCCACGGTCGTGAAACGGCGCGCCGGAGCAGCCTTGCCTGCTGTCTCGCGGCCGCTGTCCGCAGTGGGCACCAAGCGGGAATGCCGCGCGTTGGGCAAGATGACGATGAGCTCGAAGGAGGATGAGGATCGATGACGAGCCCTTATCAACCAGGACAGGTCCCCGGCGCGACTCCTGCCAACTCCGGCGCGACGCAGCGCAGGGGACCGGGGCTGCCGACTCCACCGAAGGGCTGGCCGGTCGGGTCCTATCCCACTTACGCCGAGGCGCAGCGGGCGGTCGACTACCTGTCCGAGCAGGACTTCCCGGTAGAACAAGTGACCATCGTCGGCGTCGACTTGATGCAGGTCGAGCGGGTCACCGGCCGGCTGACCTGGCCCAAAGTGCTCGGCGGCGGCGTTCTGAGCGGCGCGTGGTTGGGCCTGTTCATCGGCCTCGTCTTCGGGTTTTTCAATCCCAACTTCGGCTCCGCGCTGGCTACCGGTCTAATCGCCGGCGTGTTCTTCGGGCTCATCACATCTTCGGTTCCCTACGCGATGGCTCGCGGCACCCGCGACTTCAGTTCCACACTGCAGCTGGTGGCCGGCCGCTACGACGTGCTGTGTGATCCGAAGAATGCGGAAAAGGCCCGCGACCTGCTGGCTCACCTGGCTATCTAGCGCCGCTTCCGGGGAATGTTGCGAGACTGTCCGGACCGACGAGAGGCAGGTGCGGTGACGAGTCGTCGCGGACGCGTACGGCGGCGATTCGTTGTCCTGCTGATTGCTCTGGTCACCGTAGCGACCGTCGGCTGCGGTCCCGGCAGCCACGGCCTGATCATCAGCTTCTACACCGCGGCCACCGAGACGGCGACCTTCACCGTCATCGCCAAGCGCTGCACCGATCAACTCGGCGGCCGGTTCCGGATCGAGCACTTCACGCTGCCTCGCGGCTCGGACGACCAGCGACTGCAACTGGCTCGTCGGCTCACCGGCAACTACCGCGCCCTGGACATCATGGCGATGGACGTGGTGTGGACCGCGGAGTTCGCCGAGGCGGGGTGGGCGTTGCCGCTCGCCGACGACCCGGCAGGCAAGGCGGAAGCCGACGCCACCGGCGACACGTTGCCGGGACCGCTCGCGACGGCAAAGTGGCGCCAGCAGCTGTACGGGGCGCCCGTCACCACCAACACCCAGCTGCTCTGGTACCGCCCGGATCTGATGAACAAGCCGCCGGCGACTTGGGACGACATGCTGACCGAAGCGGCACTGTTGCGCGCCGCCGGTCAACCCAGTTGGCTGGGCGTCCAGGGCCGACAGGACGAAGGCCTGGTGGTGTGGTTCAACACGCTGCTGACCAGCGCGGGCGGACAGGTACTGTCTGACGACGGCAAGACCGTGACTCTCACCGACACACCCCGGCACCGCGCAGCGACCGTCAAAGCGCTGCAGATCATCAAGGCGGTGGCCACCGCGCCCGGCGCCGATCCGTCGATCACGCAAAGCGACGGCAGCACCTCCCGGCTGGCCCTCGAGCAGGGCAAATCGGCGCTCGAGGTCAACTGGCCCTACGTACTGGCCTCCATGCTGGAGAATGCCGTCAAAGGCGGGGTCAGCTTCCTGCCGCTGGACAAGCGCTCCGATCTGACGGGCAGCATCGACAGCTCGGGCACGTTCGCGCCGAACGATCAGCAGTTCCGCGCCGCGTATGAGGCCAGCAGGAAAGTCTTCGGATTCGCGCCGTTCCCCCAAGTGCAGCCGGGTCTGCCGGCCAAGGTGACTATCGGCGGCTTGAACCTGGCGGTGGCCAGCACAACCCGGCACCGGGCGGAGGCGTTCGAGGCCATCCGCTGCCTGCGCAGCGCAGAAAGCCAGAAGTATGCGGCGATCGAAGGCGGCCTGCCCGCGGCTCGTGGCTCGGTGTATTCCGACCCGCAGGTGCAGGTCAGATACCCTCAGTACGCGATCATCCGGCAACAGCTGACGGACGCGGCGGTGCGCCCGGCGACCCCGGTCTACCCGGCGGTGTCGACCCGTATCTCGGCGACCCTGGCGCCGATCACCCAGATCGATCCGGAGAAGGCGGCCGACGAGCTGACCCGGCAGGTGCGAAAGGCGATCGACCGGCTGGGCCTGCTGCCGTGACCGCGACGACTGCACCCGCGGCTCCTGCGGTCGCCGCGGCGCCGGCCGCACCCCGCAGGTCGGAGCGCCGGCTGGCGTGGACGCTGATCGCGCCGGCCGTGATTCTCATGTTCGGGGTGACGGCCTACCCGGTCGGCTACGCGATATGGCTGAGCCTGCTGCGGTACAACTTCGGAGATCCAGGCAAGAAGCCGTTCATCGGTCTGGCCAACTACCAGACGACCCTGACCGACCGGTACTGGTGGACGGCGCTGGCGGTGACGCTGGGCATCACCCTGGTGTCGGTGGCGATCGAGTTCGTGTTGGGCATGACGCTGGCCCTGGTCATGCACCGGACGCTGATCGGTAGAGCAGTGGTGCGCACCGCGGTGCTGGTTCCCTACGGCATCGTCACGGTCGCCGCGTCCTATAGCTGGTATTACGCGTGGACGCCGGGCACCGGTTACCTGGCCAACCTGTTGGCCCGGCACAGCGCTCCACTGGCCGAGCGGATCCCGTCGCTGGGCGTCGTCGTGCTCGCCGAGGTGTGGAAGACGACACCGTTCATGGCGCTGCTGTTGCTGGCCGGGCTGGCGTTGGTGCCGGACGATCTGCTCAAAGCCGCGCAGATCGACGGTGCGGGAGCCTGGCGACGGCTGACCAAAGTCATTCTGCCGCTGATCAAACCGTCCATTGTGGTGGCACTGCTGTTCCGCACGCTCGACGCGTTTCGCATCTTCGACAACATCTATGTCCTCACCGGCGGCTCGCAGAACACCGCGTCCGTGTCGGTGCTGGGATATGACAACTTGTTCAAGGGATTTGACGTCGGTCTCGGCTCGGCGATCAGCGTGCTGATCTTTTGCTGTGTCGCCCTCATCGCCGTGGTGTTCATCAAGGTCTTCGGCGCCGCGGTGCCCGGCACGGAAGGTGACAGACGTTGAGACGGGAAGGCGATGGCTGAGCGGATCGGCGCCCGCCGCGCCGTGAGCTGGGCGGTCATCGACACCCTGGTGGTCCTCTACGCGCTGATCCCGGTGCTGTGGATTTTGTCGTTGTCGCTCAAGCCCACCTCGGCGGTCAAGGACGGCAGGTTCCTTCCGTCGTCGATGACGTTGGACAACTACCGGGGCATCTTCGCGCACAACTTCTTCAATTCAGCGCTGCTCAATTCGATTGGCATCGGACTGATCACCACCGTCATCGCGGTGTTGATCGGCGCGATGGCAGCCTACGCCGTCGCGCGATTGACCTTCCCGGGTAAAGGGGCGCTGATCGGGGCGGCTCTGCTGATCGCGATGTTCCCGCAAATCTCCCTGGTGACACCACTTTTCAACATCGAACGCGCGGTCGGTCTGTTCGACACCTGGCCGGGGCTGATCCTGCCGTACATCACCTTCGCTCTGCCGCTGTCGATTTACACCCTGTCCGCGTTCTTCCGGGAGATTCCCTGGGATCTGGAGAAAGCGGCGAAGATGGACGGTGCCACGCCGGCGCAAGCGTTCCGCAAAGTGATCGCTCCGCTGGCGACGCCGGGCATTGTGACCGCCGCCATCCTGGTGTTCATCTTTGCCTGGAACGACTTGCTGCTCGCGCTGTCGCTGACAGCCACCAGAGCGTCGATCACCGCGCCGGCGGCCATCGCGAACTTCACCGGCAGTTCACAATTCGAGGAACCGACCGGATCGATCGCGGCCGGCGCCATGGTCATCACCGTACCGATCATTGTTTTTGTTCTAATCTTCCAACGGCGGATAGTCGCCGGATTGACTTCTGGCGCAGTGAAGGGGTAGCGCGATGGCCGAGATTGTGTTGGACAAGGTCACCAAGAGCTATCCAGACGGCGCCGTCGCGGTGCAAGAACTGAGCGTCACCGTCGCCGACGGGGAATTCCTGATCCTGGTGGGACCGTCCGGCTGCGGTAAGTCCACGACGCTGAACATGATTGCCGGGCTGGAGGGCATCTCGTCGGGAGATCTGCTGATCGGCGGCGAGCGGGTCAACGACAAAGCGCCCAAAGACCGTGACATCGCGATGGTTTTCCAGTCCTATGCGCTGTACCCACACATGAGTGTGCGACAGAACATCGCGTTTCCGTTGACTCTGGCGAAGATGAAGAAGCCGGAGATCGCGGCGAAAGTCGAGGAGACGGCCAAGATTCTCGACTTGACCGATCTGTTGGATCGTAAGCCGGCACAACTGTCCGGCGGCCAACGCCAGCGCGTCGCGATGGGTCGCGCGATTGTGCGCCAGCCCAAAGCTTTTCTGATGGACGAGCCGTTGTCCAACCTGGACGCCAAGCTGCGGGTGCAGATGCGTGCCGAGATCGCCCGGCTGCAGCGACGGTTGGGCACCACGACGGTCTACGTCACCCACGACCAAACCGAGGCGATGACGCTCGGCGACCGGGTGGTCGTCATGCGCGGTGGGGTGGTTCAGCAGATCGGGACTCCCGAAGAGCTCTACGAGCGACCGGCGAACCTGTTCGTCGCCGGCTTCATCGGCTCGCCGGCCATGAACTTCTTCCCCGCCACCCTAATGCCGACCGGACTGCAGTTGCCGTTCGGCGAAGTGACGTTGACCCAGCCAGTGCTCGACGTGATCGCCGGGCACCCGACTCCCGGAAACGCCATCGTCGGAGTGCGGCCGGAGCATCTGCAAGATGCCGCCCTGATCGACGGCTACCAACGCATCAAAGCGTTGACTTTCGAAGTCAAGGCCGACTTGATCGAGTCGCTCGGAGCCGACAAGTACGTCTACTTCGCCAGCACCGACTGGGACGTCCACGCAGCCCAGCTTGACGAACTGGCTCTCGACGCGGGCGGGGACGCCGGCGTCGACCAGCACGAGTTCGTGGCCCGGGTTCCTGCGGATTCCAAAGCCGCTAAGGGAGAGTCGATCCGCTTGGCTTTCGATCCCGATAAAGTGGCCGTCTTCGACGCCGACTCCGGCGTCAACCTGACGGTGCCGGCGTCGTCCGGCGCGGAGTGACCAAGCCCCTGGCTGCGGTGCGTGCGCACCTGCGCAGCCACTTCGCCCAAGCCGGTGCCGACTCGGAACCCGACACCGCCAGTGTGACGTTTTTGGGTGCCGAGCCGATAGAGGTGCTGCGGTTCAGATCCGGCGCGGGCGACGTGGTGAATTACGTTTCTGTCGGATGCTCACGGCATGCGATGACCGATCCGACGGACGTCAACACCGATACCCTTCGCGGTCCGCGCGCTGAAGTTGTCCTGCGACTGCGTCGTCCAGGTCAGATCACCGGTGTGCCACGCAGCCTGGCGGTGCTCGCGGCGACTCCCGCGGTCGAGGGCGTCGTGCTCGTCGCGGACGCCCTGATCGACCTGGGCAATCCGCTGTGGTCGGAAAGGGCACGGCCGGCACCATTCACTGCGGTGCTGTTGGGCGTCAGCGACATCCCGAACCTTCCGTTGCCGCCGCCGCGCGACCCCGTACAGTTCCTGTCCGCGACGCCCATCACCGCCACCGAGGCGGCCTGGGTGCGGCTCAAGGGCGCCGACGCGATGCGACAGGCCTGGGCGACCGACGGTGTCGACGTGCTCGATCCCAACCGCCCGGCCGCGCAGCCGGATTGATTAGCGTCAGAGCCAGTCGCGACGCCGGAAGTTGCGGTAGAGGATCATGCAGATGAGGACCATCGCAGCCAGCACTGTGTAATACCCCCAGTGCAGATGCAGCACGGGCATGTATTCGAAGTTCATTCCGTAGATGCCGGCGATCAGGGTGGGCACCGCCAGGATCGCAGCCCACGCCGAGATTTTGCGCATGTCGGTGTTCTGCTGCATGCCGACTTGAGCCAGCGCGGCCTGCACGAGGGACGTCAGCATCTCGTCGTAACTGGTGATCTGGTCTGCGGCCTGGGTTTGATGGTCGCCGACGTCGCGCAGATAGCGCCGTACTTCCTTGGAGATGATGTCTTTGTGCTCGCCCTGCATCCGCTCCAACGGCACCGACAGCGGTCCGACGCAGCGCCGCAGTTCGACCACTTCCCGCTTGAGCAGATAGATCGGTTCGACGTCGACTTTCCCGCCGGGCGTGAAAGCCACCACCTCGATGTTGTCGATATCGGTTTCCATCAGGTTGGTCACTGCCAAGTATTGGTCCACCACGTAGTCGGCGATGGCGTGCATGACAGCGAAGGGCCCCAGCCGCAGATGCTCGGGGTCGGCGTCCATGCGCTGCCGTACTTCGGAGAGCCCGCCGTGTTCACCGTGCCGGATGGTGACGACGAAGTTTTTACCAACGAAGACCATGATCTCGCCGGTCTCCACGATCTCGCGGGCAGCCTCGTTAGCCACATAGTTGACGGTTTTGAGCACCAGGAACAGGCTCTCGTCGTAGCGCTCCAGCTTGGGCCGTTGATGAGCGACGACGGCGTCCTCCGCGGCCAACGGGTGCAGGCCGAAAAGGTCGGCCACCCGCTTCATCTGCTGCTCGGTCGGCTCGCGCAGCCCGATCCAGACGAACGCTTCCTGGTCGGTCCGCTCGACCTCGCGTACCTTGGCCAGCGCCTCGGCAGGCCGGTATGCACCGGCGAGCCTAATGCCGTCGACGTAGACACCGCAGTCGACCAGCACCGGCGCGGACGGGCCGGCAGCGTCGTCGGAAACGTCGGCGGACTTGGGTCGCACTGCAGGCCGCAGCGAAGTAGGTAGCGCGCGAAACGATGGCATCGGGGACCTCCCGTCGCAGCGCACGTGTAATCCAACCTCCGGCAATGCTACGCGCCCGGTAGCAGGGCGTCGGTGAGTCGCCGGCGGACCGGGGGTAACCGAGTGAGCGCTGTGCGCTAGTTTCGAGCCGACGCAGTGACGGACGCAGCAGGTCTTCTCGAGGAGCGAATTGACGTGAGTACAAGTCCCCTGAAGGTCGCCGTCACCGGCGCCGCCGGTCAGATCGGCTACAGCCTTTTGTTCCGCCTGGCCAGTGGCTCACTGCTGGGGCCCGATCGTCCGGTCGAGCTGCGTCTGCTGGAGATCGAACCGGCCCTCAAGGCCCTCGAAGGTGTCGTGATGGAACTCGATGACGGCGCCTTCCCGCTGCTCGCCGGTGTGCAGATCGGTGCCGATCCCAGCAAGATCTTCGACGGCGCAAATCTGGCGCTGCTGGTCGGTGCCCGTCCGCGCGGCCCGGGTATGGAGCGCGGCGACCTGCTCGAAGCCAACGGCGCGATCTTCACCGCGCAGGGCAAAGCCCTCAACGAGGTGGCCGCGAGCGACATCCGCATCGGCGTCACCGGTAACCCGGCTAACACCAACGCACTGATCGCGCTGAACAACGCGCCCGACATCCCGGCGGAGCGGTTCTCCGCGTTGACCCGCCTGGACCACAACCGCGCGATCTCGCAGCTGGCCAAAAAAACCGGTGCGGCGGTCACCGACATCAAAAAGGTCACCATCTGGGGTAACCACTCGGCTACTCAATACCCCGACATCTTCCACGCCGAGATCAAAGGCAAGAACGCCGCCGAGGTGGTCAACGACCAGTCCTGGATCGAAAATGAGTTCATTCCCACCGTCGCCAAGCGGGGTGCGGCGATCATCGACGCCCGGGGCGCCTCCTCGGCCGCGTCAGCTGCTTCGGCCACCATCGACGCCGCCCGGGACTGGCTGCTGGGCACCCCGGACGGTGACTGGGTGTCCATGGCGGTGGTCTCCGACGGTTCGTACGGGGTTCCCGAAGGCTTGATCTCGTCGTTCCCGGTGACCACCACGAACGGCGACTGGACGATTGTCAGCGGATTGGAGATCGACGAGTTTTCCCGTGGCCGCATCGACAAGTCGACCGCCGAGCTCGCCGACGAACGCAACGCGGTCACCGAGCTGGGGCTCATCCAGCCGGCCAGCAGCAGTTAGACCACTGATGGGTGGTCAGTACCCTGGGGCAAGTGTCCGAATTGCTTGAATCAGAACGACTTCGCACCGAGCAGGGGGCCATCAGCGACGCCGAGATCTTCGACGCACATCTGGGTGGCAAGCTTTCGGTAGGTCCGACGGCTCCGCTGGACACCCAGCGGTCGCTGTCGATCGCCTACACCCCGGGCGTCGCCCAGGTCAGCCGGGCGATCGCTGGCGACCACACGCTGGCCGCCCGCTACACGTGGTCGGGCCGGCTGGTCGCCGTCGTCAGCGACGGCAGTGCGGTCCTCGGCCTTGGTGATATCGGCCCGGCGGCGTCGCTGCCGGTGATGGAAGGCAAATGCGGGCTCTTCAAGCAGTTCGCCGACCTGGATGCCATCCCGATCGTGCTGGACACCAAAGATCCCGAAGAGATCATCGAGACTCTGGTGCGGCTGCGGCCGACCTTCGGCGCGGTGAACTTGGAGGACATCTCCGCGCCCCGTTGCTTCGACATCGAACGCCGCCTGGTCGAGGCGCTGGATTGCCCGGTGATGCACGACGATCAGCACGGCACGGCGATTGTCGTGCTGGCCGCGCTGATGGGCGCGACCACGTTGCTTGACCGGGACATGACTGGGTTGCGGATCGTGGTCTCCGGCGCCGGGGCTGCGGGCGTCGCCTGCGCGAACCTGCTGCACGCCCGGGGTTGTTCGGACATCACGGTGCTCGATTCGCGCGGCATCCTCAATGCCGGACGCGACGACATGAACAGCGTCAAAGCCGAATTGACGCAGCGCACCAATCCGCGCAAACTGTCCGGCGGGATCGTGGAGGCGCTGCACGGTGCAGACGTGTTCCTCGGCCTGTCCGGGGGCCTGGTTCCCGAGGAACTGATCGCCACGATGGCGCCCGAGGGCATCGTGTTCGCGCTGTCGAATCCCGACCCGGAGATCCATCCCGAGGCCGCGGCCAGGCATGCCGCCGTCGTTGCCACCGGGCGCAGTGACTTCCCGAACCAAATCAACAACGTTTTGGCCTTTCCCGGGGTGTTCCGCGGTGCGCTGGACGCCGGGGCGCGCCGCATCACCCAGCAGATGCTGCTGGCGGCGGCCGAAGCGATCTTCGACGTCGCCCGTGAGGACCTTGCGCCGGACCGCATCGTCCCCAGTCCGCTGGATCCCCGGGTCGGCAAGGCCGTCGCCGCAGCCGTTGCGGCCGCCTCAGACACCGCAGGGTGACAGCCGGCAGGTTTGCAGCACTGGCGCTCGTCACGGCGCTGGCGGTGGCGTGCGGTCCCAGCCGGCCCGACCTACACCAGCTGATCGTCGGGTCGCGCGCTGACGACCAGTCGGTGCTGTTGGCCAACCTCTACGCCGGCGCGCTGCGGTCCTATGGATTCGCGGCGCGCGCTGAAGCAGTGTCCGATCCGCTGAGCAAGCTCGACTCCGGGGCGCTCAGCGTGGTTCCCGCGCTCACCGGGACGGTACTGCAATCCTTCGAGCCCGGCGCCACCGTGCGATCTGACCAACAGGTCTACCGGGCGATGGTGGGTGCCCTACCGGAAGGACTGGCGGCCGGTGACTACGCCACCGCCGCCGAGGACAAACCGGTGCTGGCGGTCACTCAGCAGACAGCCGACGCCTGGGGCGGCACCGACCTGAGTGCGTTGCCCCGGCACTGCGACGGCCTGGTCGTCGGAAAACGCGGCGGATTCACCGCACCCGCGGTCATCAGCAACTGCCGGTTGCCCGACGCCCGCCAGTTCGCCGACGAGCCGGCGTTGTTCGGCGCGCTGCGTAACGGCCGCGTGACAGTGGCCTGGACGACCACCGCGGATCCCGGTGTGCCGGCGGGCGCCGTCCTGCTGGCCGACGGCAAACCGGCGCTGGTGCAGGCGCAGAACGTGGTGCCGCTGTACCGGCGCAACGAGCTGAGCACACGCCAGTTGCTGGCGATCAACGAGGTAGCCGGGGTGCTGGACACCGCGGCCCTGGTCGACATGCGCCGCCAACTCGCCAACGGCGCCGACGTACGTGCGGTGACCGACGCCTGGCTGGCCGAGCATCCGCTCGGTCGTTAGCCGCTCAGTGCTTGCCGGCCAACAGGCGGCGGAACGCGGGCAAGACCAACCGCTCGTATCTCGAACCCATCAGCCGCACCGTGAGATCCAGCAATCTGGCGTCGTTGCCGACCAGCACTCGAGCCTTATTGTCGCGAACCCCCTCCAGGATGGTTTGCGCGGCTTGTTGCGGGCTGGTACTGGCAAGGCGCTTGTCGAAGACCTTGGCGAACGCATTGGGATCGATTCCCTCCGCCGCAGTGGCGTTGCGCGCGATCCCGGTTCTGATTCCGCCGGGCAGGACCGTCGTGACCTTCACCGGGTGACCGGCGAGGACCATCTCCATGCGCAGTGCTTCGGTGAAGCCGCGGACGGCGTACTTGGCGGAGTTGTAGGCGGCTTGCCCGGGCACCGACAGCAATCCGAAGACGCTGGAGACGTTGACGACATGGCCGTCGCCCGACGAGATCAGGTGCGGCAGAAAGGCTTTGGTGCCGTTGACGACACCCCAATAGTCGACATCGATCACTTTCTCGATCTCCTTGAACGAGGTGATTTCGATGTCACCGGTGAAAGCGATTCCGGCGTTGTTGTAGATCTGGTTGACCTTGCCGAAATGTTCCTTGACCTGGTCGGCGTAGTGCAGAAACGCCTCGCGTTCGCTGACGTCGAGTCGGTCAACCTTGACCGTCGCGCCAATCACGGTGAGCCGCTCCGCGGTGCGCGCCAGTCCGTCGGTGTCGACGTCACTGATCGCCACCTTGGCGCCTGAGCGGGCCAGATTGACCGCCAACGCTTGACCGATCCCCGACCCGGCCCCGGTGATTACCGCGACCTTCCCGGCGAATCCCTCCATTACGGCTCCTCGCTACTTGGTTGCCCCGTCGAGGCTAGCCGCTGACGGCTGTGCCCCCGCCCACGGGTTTCAGACAACGAAATCGCGACCGGCCGTCAGCGGAGGGACTCGGATGAGGGCTTGTCGCCGCTTCGCGGCCTCAGCCGAACGCCAAGTCCAAGATCTCCTGCTGTTCGACCGCGTGCACCTTCGACGATCCCGACGACGGTGCCGACATGGCGCGCCGGGAGATCCGCTTGATTCCGATGAACCGGTCGGGCATAAGCTCGGGCAGTTCCAGACCGAACCGCGGCCAGGCACCCTGATTAGCCGGTTCCTCCTGAACCCAGAAGAATTCGCTGACCGCCGGATAACGGTCCAGGGTCTCCGCGAGCCGCCGCTTCGGTAGTGGCGCCAACTGCTCGATCCGGACGATTGCGACGTCGTCGCGGTTCTCCTTGGCTTTGCGGGCCACCAGCTCGTAGTACAACTTGCCGCTGGTCAACAGGATGCGCCGCACGGTACTGCGATCGCCGATGCCGTCGGCGTAGGTGGGCTCCTCGAGCACCGACCGGAAGCCGTACTCGGTGAACTCCTTGATATCGCTGACCACCGCTTTGTTGCGCAGCATCGATTTAGGGGTGAACACGATCAGCGGCCGCTGCACGCCGTCCAGGCCGTGCCGGCGCAGCAAGTGGAAATAGTTCGCCGGCGTCGACGGCAGCGCGATCGTCATCGACCCCTCCGCCCACAACTGCAGGAACCGCTCGATGCGCCCGGAAGTGTGGTCGGGGCCCTGACCTTCGTGGCCGTGCGGCAGCAACAACACCACGCTGGACAACTGTCCCCACTTGGCTTCACCGGAACTGATGAACTCGTCGATGATCGACTGGGCGCCGTTGACGAAGTCGCCGAACTGCGCCTCCCACATGACCAGCGCCTCGGGGTTGCCGACGGTGTAGCCGTATTCGAAGCCCACCGCGGCGTATTCCGCCAGCGGTGAGTCGTAGACCAGGAACTTGCCTCCCGTCGGGTTGCCGTCGGCGTCGGCGGTCAGCAGTTGCAGCGGGGTGAACTCCTTGCCGGTATTGCGGTCGATGATCACCGAATGGCGTTGGGAGAACGTGCCGCGTCGGGTGTCCTGCCCGGACAGCCGCACCAGTTTGCCGTCGCACAGCAGCGTGCCCAAGGCCAGCAGTTCGGCGAAAGCCCAGTCGATCTTGCCTTCGTAAGCCATCTCCCGGCGCTTCTCCAGCACGGGCTTCACCCGGGGATGCACGGTGAAGCCCTCCGGCATCGCCAGGTGGGCGTCACCGATGCGGGCCAGCAGTGCCTTGTCGACAGCGGTGGCGAGCTTGGTCGGAATCATCTGGTCGGATTCGACCGATGCGCTCGGCTGCACCGGGTGCTTCTCGAGGTCCCGGACTTCGTTGAACACCCGCTCCAATTGGCCCTGGTAGTCCCGCAGCGCGTCTTCGGCTTCCTTCAGCGAGATGTCACCGCGACCGATCAGGGCTTCGGTGTAGCTCTTGCGTACGCCGCGCTTGGTGTCGATGACGTCGTACATCGCCGGGTTGGTCATCGACGGGTCGTCACCTTCGTTGTGTCCACGTCGCCGGTAGCAAAGCATGTCGATGACGACGTCCTTTTTGAACTGCTGCCGGAAGTCCACCGCCAGCCGCGCCACCCTTTCGCAGGCTTCCGGATCGTCACCGTTGACGTGAAAGATCGGCGCGCCAATCATCTTCGCGACGTCGGTCGGGTACTCGCTGGACTTGGAGCACTCTGGTGACGTGGTGAACCCGATCTGGTTGTTGACGATGATGTGAATGGTGCCGCCGACGCGGTAACCCGGCAGCAACGCGAGGTTCAGCGTCTCGGCCACCACGCCCTGACCGGCGAAGGCCGCGTCGCCGTGCAGCATCATCGGGACCACCGAGAAGCCCGTGTCGCTGTCGCCCCGGTCGAGCAGGTCCTGCTTGGCCCGGACCAAGCCCTCCAGCACCGGGTCGACGGCTTCTAGATGCGACGGGTTGGCGGTCAGCGACACCTGGATATCGTTGTCGCCGAACATCTGTATGTAGACGCCGGTGGCGCCCAGGTGATATTTCACATCACCCGAGCCGTGCGCCTGCGACAGGTTCAAGTTGCCCTCGAACTCGCTGAAGATTTGCGAATAGGGCTTGCCGACGATGTTGGCCAGCACATTGAGCCGACCGCGGTGCGGCATGCCGATGACGACTTCGTCGAGGCTGTGTTCGGCGCACTGGTCGATCGCGGCGTCCATCATCGGTATGACGCTCTCCGCGCCCTCCAACGAAAACCGTTTTTGACCAACGTATTTCGTTTGCAGGAATGTTTCGAAGGCTTCGGCGGCGTTCAGTTTGCTCAAGATGTACTTCTGCTGAGCCACCGTCGGCTTGTCGTGTTTGAGCTCGAGCCTGTCCTGCAGCCACTTCTGCTGTTCGGGTTCGAGGATGTGGGTGTATTCCACTCCCACGTGACGGCAGTAGGCGTCGCGCAGCACCGACAGCACGTCGCGCAGTTTCTTGTAATCCGAGCCGGAGAAGCCGTCGACTTTGAACTCCCGCTCCAAGTCCCACAGCGTCAGCCCGTGGGTGAGCACGTCGAGGTCGGGGTGGCTGCGGAAGCGGCTGTTGTCCAGCTGCAGCGGGTCGATGTCGGCCATCAGGTGGCCACGGTTGCGGTAGGCGGCGATCAGCTCGATGACGCGGGCATTCTTGTCCACGATCGAGTCCGGGTTGTCCGGACGCCAGCGCACCGGCTCGTAGGGCACCCCGAGTTCGCGGAAGATCTCGTCCCAGAAGTCGTCCGACAGGATCATCTCGTGAATGGTGCGCAGGAAATCGCCCGATTCCGCGCCTTGAATGATGCGGTGGTCGTAGGTCGACGTCAGCGTGATCAATTTGCCGATGCCGAGTTCGGCGATGCGTTCGGGGCTGGCGCCCTGAAACTCGGCCGGGTACTCCATCGCGCCGACGCCGATGATGGCGCCTTGACCGGCCATTAGCCTCGGCACCGAGTGCACGGTTCCGATCGTGCCGGGGTTGGTCAGCGAGATCGTCACCCCGGCGAAGTCCTCGGCGGTCAGTTTGCCCTCGCGGGCCCGGCGGACGATGTCCTCATAAGCGGTGACGAACTGGCCGAAGCGCAGTTCCTCGGTACGTCTGATGCCGGCCACCACCAGGGAGCGCTTGCCGTCTTTGCCTTGCAGATCGATGGCCAGCCCGAGATTGGTGTGGGCCGGTGTCACGACGTTCGGCTTCCCGTCGACCTCGGCGAAGTGCCGGTTCATGTTCGGGAACTTCTTGACTCCCTGCACCAGCGCCCAGCCGAGCAGGTGGGTGAAGGAAATCTTGCCGCCTCGGTTGCGCTTGAGCTGATTGTTGACGACGGTCCGGTTGTCGATCAGCAGCTTGGCCGGGACGGCACGCACGCTGGTGGCGGTCGGCACCTCCAACGAGACGGACATGTTCCGCACGACGGCGGCCGCGGCGCCGCGCAGCACCTGCACCTGGTCGTCCTCGGCCGGCGCGGGGGCGGCGGATTTGGCCGGTGCCGGCGCTGCGACGGCGGCCGGTGCGGTCGGTGTGGCTGCATTAGCGGGGGCTGGTGCCGGAGCCGGCGCCGCCACGGGGGTGGGAGCAGGTGCCGAAGCGGCTGGGGGCGGCGCGGTGGGTCTGCCGTTACCTGCCGTTGACTGGCTCGCGGCGGTGGCTGGCCGGTCGACCGCTTCGGGGTGGTAGTCCACCAGGAATTCGTGCCAGCTCGGGTCGACCGAAGAGGGGTCGTCGCGGAACTTGTGATACATCTCCTCGACCAGCCATTCGTTTTGGCCGAAGGGTGAAGTTGTACTGCTCACAGCAGTTGCTCGCCTCGATTCCTCTGTTGCGCAGGCGCTCTTCGTCGGCACCTGCCATCTTGAGCGCCCGAGTCGTGGCAGCTCATCTCGCCTGCGGCGGAAGCTGAACGCTCCGCACCTAATAAAGGCTAACCTTTTGCGCGCGATCCGCCAGAGACGACGACGGCAAAGCAGTACTGTGCCCACCGGCCTACCGGCGGGTGCAGAGCTTGGGCGGCGGCTAGCTGATCCGATGCACCGTCGGCAGCAGATGCAGTGCGACCGGCCAGCGCGCCGGCGGGTTGCCGAACGCCCGGCGGGCGTTGCGCACGAGCTTCTTGCCGGCGATCCGGTTGCCGACGGCGCCGATGATGGCGCCGATCCCGACCGGCAGCAATTTGCCGAACAGCAACGCGCTGCGTCGCAGGGTGAAGCGTCGGACGGCGCGCTTGAACAGCCGCGAGTTGAGCTGCGTGATCGCCGGTATGGGCAACGACGCCACGCCCTCGGTGAGCCACGCGCCGCTCGTGCGGCCCGGGCCGATCAGTTCGGCCACCGCACGTCTGCTGTCGTCACCGACCAGCACGGCCAGCACCAGGGCGCGGCGCTGCTCGCGGTGCTCGGCTGGAACGCCGTAGACGTCCGCGACGGCCAGCACGAATACCGCGGTGGCCTCGAGAAATAGGACGGTCTCACCGGCGGCTGCCGACAGCGCGGCCAGCGTACCGATCCCCGGAAACGCTGCTGTCGAACCCACGGCCGCTCCACTGCCGGTCACGGCGGCCAGGTAACGCTTCTCCAGCTTGCGGATGATCTGTGCCGGCGCCGCACCCGGGTCAGCGCGCCGGAGCCGTTCGACGTAGGCCTTCGCTGCCGGTCCCTGCACACGGGCGCTGCGCTCGATGACCTGCGCCAATGCCCGCGCCGATGCCTTCGGCCGGCCCTGGGCAGGGTCCGGCACTTCATGCGGCGCCGGCCGGGTCCGTCGGCTCATCTTGCCTCCGTGTTTCGTTGCCGGCTTCCGACGTGGCCGCGGAGCGGCCCGCATCGTTGCCGGGCGTTGGTCGCCTGCTCTCAAGGCTAATGCCAGGCAACGCTGTGGCGCGCCCACGCGCCGCCGCCCGCGAGTGTGTGGCTGAGCGGATTTGTCCTGGCTGAACCGCCCCCGTAGCGTCGCAACGATGATTTCAGCGGTGAAGCCCGGCGGCTGACCAGGCGAGCGTAGACCGCACGCGAGGCGGGAGCCGAGGCGAAGCGAGTCGCGGACGGGACGGGATGACTTATCAACGGACAACGCTGGGCGTTTCACATGCGCTTCAGCACCCCCAGTGGCAACCCGTTCAGCGACCCGCCACCATCATGGGTAGCCGACGGGAGGTGGGGAGATGACCACGGCAATGACTTCCAAGCGATTAAGCGGGCCGGGCGGGCGCGCCGCTGCGCCGGCGGACGGACCCGGTCCCGACCCGTGGCGCGCGTTGTGGGCGATGATGGTCGGCTTCTTCATGATCCTGGTCGATTCCACCATCGTCGCGGTCGCCAACCGCAAAATCATGATCGCGCTCGATACTGGTTACGACACCATCATCTGGGTGACCAGTGCCTACCTGCTGGCCTACGCCGTGCCGCTGCTGGTGGCGGGCCGGCTCGGTGACCGCTACGGCCTGAAGAACCTGTATCTCATCGGGTTGGCGGTGTTCACTGCCGCGTCGCTGTGGTGCGGGCTGTCGGGCAGCATCGAGATGCTGGTGGCGGCCCGGGTGGTGCAAGGCGTCGGCGCCGGCTTGCTCACGCCGCAGACCTTGTCGATGATCACCCGGCTGTTCCCGGCGGAGCGGCGCGGGGTGGCGATGAGCGTGTGGGGAGCCACCGCCGGGGTCGCCACCCTGGTCGGTCCGCTCGCCGGTGGGGTGTTGATCGATGGGCTCGGATGGAAGTGGATCTTTTTCATCAACGTGCCCATCGGCGTCATCGGCTTGGCGCTGGCGGTGCTGCTGGTCCCGACCTTGCCTACCCATCCGCACCGGTTCGATCTGGTCGCCGTCGGGTTGTCGGGTGCCGCCATGTTCCTCCTCGTGTTCGCGCTGCAGGAAGGCCAGTCCGCCGGTTGGGCACCGTGGATCTGGGCGGTGCTGGTTGCCGGCGTCGGGTTGACCGCGGCGTTCGTGTACTGGCAGTCGATCAATGAACGCGAGCCACTGATACCGCTTGAGATCTTCAAGAACCGAGGTTTCACCGTGTCCAGCCTCGGGGTCGCGGTCATTGGATTCGCGACGACGGCCATGGTGTTGCCGCTGATGTTCTATGCGCAGGGAGTGTGCGGATTATCGCCGACCCGCTCGGCGGTGCTGATGGCCCCGATGGCGATCGTCAGCGGTGCGCTGGCTCCGATCGCGGGCAAGATTATCGACAAACACCATCCTGGCCCGGTGATCGGTTTCGGCTTTTCGGTGCTCGCGATCGCGCTGACCTGGCTCTCGATCGAGATGACGCCGGCCACCCCGATCTGGCGGCTGGTGTTGCCGTTGGTTGCGATGGGCGGCGGTAACGCTTTCATCTGGTCACCGCTGGCGGCAACCGCGACCAGGGATCTGCCCGCGGAGCTGGCCGGCGCCAGTTCCGGTGTGTACAACGCCACCCGTCAGGTGGGTGCGGTGCTGGGCAGCGCCGGCATGGCAGCGTTCATGACGTCGCGTATCACCGCCGAAATGCCGACGCGCTCCGGCGGGCAAGCAAACGGTTCCGGCGGCGCATTGCTGCGGTTGCCCGGGTTCCTGCGTGAGCCGTTCTCGGCCGCGATGTCGCAGTCGATGCTGCTGCCGGCGTTCGTCGCGCTGTTCGGGGTGGCTGCTGCGCTGTGGATGCTCGGTTTGGCCGGACGGCTGGCAGCGGGCTATTGGCGCCGAACCGGTCATGGCGGTCGTCGGCTCACCGGGTCACCGGCCCGCGCAACCGATCGGACCGAGCGCATCCCGGTAACGCACGGTGGCGACTACGACGACGAAGATGACGACGCCTATGTCGAGTTCACCCTGACGCGGGAACCGCACGGCTGGGAACCGTCGGTGAGACGACCCGACGCTCGTCCCGGTAACACACCTGCGCGGCTTCACGCCGATCCAGCCACCGAGCCGCTGAACTCCTGCGTCGCGCACTCGCCGGCCGACAGTGGGCGTCCGGCCAGAGCGGTGGACAACGTCAATGACGGGACGGGCCAAATCTCAAACGGTGCGAAGGTGGCTTCCGCGCACAACGGATCCTGGGCCAACGGGGATCAGTGGACGCGCCTGGTTGCGCAGTTCGCGCCGCCCGAAACCGAGTCGACTCCGGCCGGCACCGCCGGTCTCGACGACGATGGTCGACGGCTTGACGCCGCGCCGAACGGCCGGCCGGGCAACGGCGCTCAGGAATCGCAGCGGTGGCCCGTGGACGATCGCAGCTTCGACGAGCTGACCTTCGAAGAGTTGTGGTCGGGGCGGGCACGCCCCCTTACAACCGAAGGCAATGCGCTCCGCGACCGGCGCGACCTGGCTGATCCGGACGGCTGGAGCGGGCAGGGCCGGCATTCCTCCGGCGACTGAGGCGAGGGTTGCGCTCGGTTACGGCTCGCCGGGAGACGACAGCGCCAGAAACGCGCCCAACTCGACCAGGCGTGCCGGAGTGGCCGGCAGATACCGGGTCAACAACGTCGATCGCACGATCACCACGGCGTACTGCGCTCGGCTGACCGCCACGTTCAGCCGATTCCTGTTCAGCAGGAACGACATGCCGCGCGGCACCTCGTCGATGGAAGAGGCCGTCATCGAAATGAAGACCACCGCTGCTTCGGCACCCTGGAACTTGTCGACCGTTCCGGCCCGCACCGCATCGAGTCCTGCGGCGGCCAGCTCTTGACGCAGCAACGCGACCTGAGCGTTGTAGGGCGCCAGCACCAGAACGTCGGCGGGCTGCAACGGCCGGGTGCCGTGCTCATCGGTCCACGGCGCGCCGAGTAGCCGATTGATTTCGCCCACGATGGCGTCGGCCTCTTCAGGACTGGCAGTCGAGTTGCCTTCGTGGTCGATTGCCAGCACTCGCACCCCGGGCGAGTGCCGGTTGAGGTGTCGTTTGGTGGTTCGTTCGGTGTTGGACAGCAGACGACCCTCGTAGGACAGCCGGGACACTGCGGCGCACACCGCCGGGTGCATCCGGTAGGAGCAATCCAGGAAATAGCCGCGCTCGGCCGGCAGTGTGCGTTGTCCGTCGAGCAGCCAGCCCAGCGCAGAGGTGTCGACCGGTTCGGGGTGAGTGCCTTGGCTGACCTGCGGGAGCTGCTGCGGATCACCGAGCAACAGCAGGTTCGCCGCGGCGGGCGCTACCGCGATGGTGTTGGCCAGACAGAACTGGCCGGCCTCGTCGATCACCAGCAGATCCAAACTGTCCGCGGGCACCCGTGCGCGGTTCGCGAAATCCCACGCGGTGCCGCCGACCACGCAGCCCGAGGTGCCGCTGATGAAGTCGGCGTACTCCGCCTCGTCGATCAGCTGCCAAGGCCGGTCACCGGAGTCCGATGGCTTCTTCGCCACCCGCTGCGGGTTCACGCCCGCCGTGACCGCACAGTGCAGCAGGTTCTCGACGACGGCGTGCGACTGCGCCACCGCGCCGATCCGCCATCCGTGTTCTGCGGTGAGCGCAGCGATGACTCGGGCGGCGGTGTACGTCTTACCCGTACCCGGCGGTCCGTGCACCGCCAGATACGACGCGTCCAGGTCCAGCAGCGCCGTGGTGATGCTCTCGACTGTGTCGGCGCTGCGGGGAAGCTCCGACCCGCTGCGGGTCCTGGGTCTTCGGCGCCGAAGCACATCGATGATCGCCGTGCGCGGCAGCCGGGGCAAGGCGGCGGCGACGTCGGCGGCCGTCGACTCGATGGCTTCCCGCTGCTTTGTCGTCTGTATCGGCGGCCCTGGGGTGAGCGCGAAGGGCAGCTGGCTGAACGTGTGCTCGGGGCTGCCGGCTGCCCGCTCCAGCAGTTCCACCTCGGTGGGCGCGGTGCGGTCGTCGGCGGCGACGATCTCGGCGCGCCCGGCCGCTCGACGATCCGGATTGTCGGTCAGCCCCGTCGGCGCCGGCGGCTCGTACAGCGCGTAGACCTCGGGCTTCAGCTCACCGCGAGCCAGTTCACCGGTCAGCCGCAGCCGTCGCTGTAGCTTGCGCTTACGGGGAGGCTGGCACCAGTCAACCGCAACGGTGGCGTCGTCGACGACGAAAACGTCAGTGTTGTCGGCCCATTCGTCAATCGGATAGTTCAGCCGGTCGAAGTGCGCCCACCAGAACGGTTTGTCTTCGCGGCGGTAATAGCCTCGCGCCGCCGCCACCAAAGCCACGGCGGCCTGTTCGGGACTACGGTCACCGAGGGCGGCGTCGCCGGCGAACTCAGCCAGACGCACTGCCAACGCGTCAGACTGCTCGACCTTCCCGCCATCGGAAACCGGTTGTGCACCAAGCGGCGTGATCCCGTGCTCGAAAGCCCGCAGCAGAAGCCAGTCGCGCAGCGCGCGAGTGGACCGACAGTCGTAATGGTTGTAGTCCTCGATCTCTTTGAGAGCGGTAGCGGCATCATCGGCGCGGCCGTCGGCGCGCAGCTCACAAAACCGGGCGTACTGGGTGATCGAGTCCGCCGCGGTCGTCACCGCACCCGATCGCAGCTCCGCGCCCATGAACAACGGTTCAAGCGCCTTGAGACTGAACGACTCGGCGCCCACCCGAAGACTCTTGCGCACTATCGGATACAGATCGACAAGTGTCCCGCTGCGCAGCAGGTCGTCTACCTCGTCCTCGCCCACACCGTATCGTCCGGCCAGCCGCAGCAGGGCTGTCTTCTCGTACGGTGCGTAATGATAGATGTGCATGTCGGGGTAGCGTCGGCGGCGCTTGGCCACCATGGTCAGAAACCTGCTGAACGCCTCACGCTCTTCGGCGCGATTGTGCGCCCACAGCGGGCAGAACCCGGCCGGCCCGGCCGACAGCACACCGAACAGGTATTCCAGACCCCACTGGGTGCCGCTGTCGGTCCACAACGGGTCACCTTCAAAGTCGAAGAACAGGTCACCGTTACTGGGATTGGGCAGCAGGGCCAGCGGCTGCGCATCGGCGACCTCGAAGCGCGGAACACCAGTATCCCGTTGCAGAACCCGCAGTTTGGCCAGCGCGGTCAGCTTGTCGAGGGCTCGCGGCCCCAGGCCGGGTACCGGCGCGGTGCGCTGAGCGAGGTGGCGCACGGTGCTCACACCGGCGTCGAGCAGCTTGACGCGCTGGGTGATTCGCATACCCGCCACCAGCAGAACATCGTCAGTGGCGCGCAACTGCTCCTCACATTGTGGGCAGCGGAAGCAGGCACGCACCTGCTCGTCGTGCCAGCGCACCGGGCCTCCACCGGCGCGGTGATCGTCGAGCAGTCGTTGCAGCCGGGCGCGCTGCGAGCGGTAGACCGGGATCAGCTCATCGACCTGATAGCCCGCGACGGCGCCGTCGCCCAGGATCAACTGGGCTTTCGGTGCGATCGGAACGCCCGCGTTGGCGAGCGTGTCGGCATAGGCGGCCAGCTGAAGCAACGCAGTGACCTTGGCCGAGCGCGCCAGCTTGGTATCGGTGACCTGGTAGCCGTCGACGACACGGATCAGGAAGTCGGCGAACCCGACGAAGCGCCCGTCGAACATCGCGGCTTGGTACACGACGGCGGCACCGTCGGCGACGGCGTGCCGCGTCGCGTCGGCTGCGGCGGTCAACCCGGCGATCGTGTACGACGGACGGCCGATCCTGCGGACGCCGTCGCATTCCGCCTCGAGCTGGTCGAGCTGGCGCCGTTCGTGTTCGGTGCCGAGTGCGGACGTCCGGGCCAGCAGGTCGTCCTCGATGTCGACGGCAGGAGCCCAGCCGAGCCGTGCGTCGAATTGCCGCAACAGGGCATATTCGCACTGCGATGCGGCCGCCAGATCCGACGCGCTGTAGATGGTGGTGTCGCCGATGACCAACACAGCAGCAACTCTAAGGCCGGGCACCGACGAGCCCGGCCGTACTCAATGTGGCCGGGGGCCGCCGTCAGTCGGTGTTGCCGATGAGTTCCACGCCGTCGCCGTTCCAGTGGAACTTCACGACGCTGACCAGGCCGAGGCCCGTCGAGTACGACAACGCCACCGTGTCTCCGGTGCATTGCGCCGCGTCGATGCCGTTGAAGCCGGTGGTGTCGGGGGTGCCCTGCGGAATGTACTTGCCGAGGTGGAACATCACCGCACGGGTGTTGGGGTTCTCGGCGTTGGTATTCGCCTTGACGATCACCGCTGACAACGGTGCGCACTCGTTGTAATTGCCGGCCAGCGGTTCTGGGTTCCAGGGCTGCTGGCTGCGCGGATCGCGGGGCAGCTCAGATACTGCCCGGGCGATCGCCGGGGCGGCAAGGTCGGTGGCGCACGGGTCGGCCGGCGGGGGAGTGCTGACCGGCGGCGCGGCAATCGTCGGAGGCGGGGCGACCTTGCTGGAGACAACGGGTGGATGTGTCGGGCTGGCTAGCGGCGTCTTGGCCACGGTTGAATCACCCGACCCGCAGCCCGCGGAGAACGCGGCCACCGTTGCGGCGACAGCCACTTCCGTCACTGTCCGAATCCGGCCAGATGCCCACCACACATCGCGCACCGTACCGTCAACGGGTCCGTGAATGCGGCAGGCGTGGCCGTGCGGTGGCGGCCCGCTGCGCTCGGCATGCCGAGCTCGCGACCGCGCCGGGCTCGATGGTGGCGGCCCGCTGCGCTCGGCATGCCGAGCTCGCGACCGCGCCGGGCTCGATGGTGGCGGCCCGCTGCGCTCGGCATGCCGAGCTCGCGACCGCCATTAGACTTCACGTTCTGATGGCCGCTCCAGAAGACTCCACCACAACGTCGCCCGCGACGTTCGCTGACCTGCACCTTCACCCGCAGGTCGTGCGCGCCGTCGCCGACGTCGGCTACGAGTCGCCCTCGGCGATCCAAGCGGCGACCATCCCGGCGTTGGTGGCCGGTTCCGACGTGGTCGGGTTGGCTCAGACGGGCACGGGCAAAACCGCGGCCTTCGCCTTGCCGATCCTGTCCAAGATCGACCCGAACAACACCGCCACCCAGGCCCTGGTGCTCGCGCCGACCCGCGAGCTGGCATTACAGGTGGCTGAGGCGTTCAGCCGCTACGGCACGCACCTACCGAAGATCAATGTGTTGCCGATCTACGGCGGATCGTCCTACGCCGTGCAGCTGGCCGGCCTCAAGCGGGGCGCGCAGGTGGTGGTCGGTACTCCCGGCCGCGTCATCGATCACCTCGAACGGGGCACCCTCGATCTGTCCCGCGTCGATTACCTGGTGCTCGACGAGGCCGACGAGATGTTGAGCATGGGTTTCGCCGAAGAAGTCGAGCGGATTTTGTCCGAGACGCCGGAGTACAAGCAGGTCGCGCTGTTTTCGGCAACCATGCCCGCCGCTATCCGCAAGATCACCACCAAGTATCTGCACGACCCGCTCGAAGTTACCTCTGAGACGAAAACCGCGACATCCGAGAACATTTCGCAGCGCTACATCCAGGTTGCCGGTCCGCGGAAAATGGACGCGCTGACACGGGTACTCGAGGTCGAGCCGTTCGAGGCGATGATCGTCTTCGTCCGCACCAAGCAGGCCACCGAGGAAGTGGCGGAAAGGCTGCGGGCGCGCGGGTTTTCGGCGGCCGCCATCAATGGGGACATTCCGCAGGCTCAACGGGAACGGACCATCGCGGCCTTGCGCGACGGCAGCGTCGACATTCTGGTGGCTACCGACGTGGCCGCGCGCGGGTTGGACGTCGAGCGCATTTCGCACGTGCTCAACTACGACATCCCGCACGACACCGAGTCCTACGTGCACCGCATTGGGCGTACCGGGCGGGCCGGCCGGTCGGGGTCCGCGTTGCTGTTCGTCTCCCCTCGGGAACGCCACCTGCTCAAATCGATCGAGAAAGCCACGCGTCGAAACCTCACCGAGGCACAACTTCCGAGCGTCGAAGACGTCAACGCCCAGCGGGTGGCCAGATTCGCCGATTCGATCACCGACGCACTGGGCTCGCCGGGACTCGAGTTGTTCCGCCGTCTGGTTGAAGATTACGAACGCGAACACGACGTGCCGATGGCCGACGTCGCGGCGGCCTTGGCGCTGCAGTCCCGTGACGGCGAGGCGTTTCTCATGGCGCCCGAGCCACCGCCGGAACGGCGCAGCGAGCGCCGCGCAGCGGACAGCGACCGCAAGTCGGCCAAGGGCCAGAAAGGTCACTCCGGCGGCGACTTCGCCACCTACCGGATCGCCGTCGGGAAGCGGCACAAGGTCGGTCCCGGCGCAATCGTGGGCGCAATAGCGAACGAGGGTGGCCTGCACCGCAGCGACTTCGGACACATCACGATCGGTCCGGATTTCTCCCTCGTCGAACTGCCGGCCCACCTGGCACCGGCGACGCTGAAGGCCCTGGAACGCACCCGAATCTCCGGGCAGCTGATCAACCTGCGGCCTGACCGGCCGTCGGGTCCGGGTCGACGCCGCGACGGCAAGAAACCCAAGCGGAAAGCCTCCGAATGACCCTGCCCGAGGCGACGACCGAACAAGGCGGGCTCGAACAGGTCTCCGGTGTCGATAGGGTCGCGTCGCTGACCGGTATCCGCGCGGTCGCTGCGCTGCTGGTGTTGGCAACACATGCGGCCTACACCACCGGCAAGTACCCCCACGGCTATTTCGGGTTGATCTGTGCGCGGCTGGAGATCGGGGTCCCGATCTTTTTTGTGTTGTCCGGTTTCCTCTTGTTCCGGCCCTGGGTCAAGTCGGCCGTCACCGACAGCCCGCCACCGTTGCTGACCAAGTATGCCTGGCACCGGGTGCGGCGCATCATGCCCGCCTACGTGGTGACCGTGTTGGCGGCCTACATCGACTACCACTTCCACACGCTGCGGCCCAATCCCGGTCACACCTGGATCGGGCTGTTTCGCAACCTCACACTGACCCAGATCTACACCGGCAACTACTTGGGCAACTACCTGCATCAAGGCCTGACCCAGATGTGGAGCCTTGCGGTGGAAGTGGCCTTCTATATGGTGCTTCCGGCGCTGGCGTACCTGCTGCTGGCCAGGCTGTGCCGGCGCCAGTGGCAACCGGTCAAGCTGCTGGCGGGGCTGGGCGGGCTGGCGTTGATCAGCCCCGCCTGGTTGACCCTGGTGCACACCAACGATTGGCTGCCCAATGTGGCCCGGCTGTGGCTGCCCAGCTATCTGATCTGGTTCCTCGCCGGAATGGTCTTGGCCGTCCTACAGGCGATGGGTGTGATGTGCTATGCGCTGGTGGCTATTCCGCTGGCGTTGATCAGCTATCTGATCGTCGCGACCCCCATCGGCGGTGCGCCGACGACCGCACCCACCGGATTGGTTGAAGCGGTGGTCAAGTCGACGTTCTATGCCGTCATCGCAGCGTTGGCGGTGGCTCCGCTGGCACTGGGTAACCAGGGGTGGTACGCGGCGATGCTCGCCAGCAGGCCGATGGTGTGGCTGGGGGAGATCTCCTACGAGATCTTCCTGGTCCACCTGCTGACCATGGAAGTCGCCATGGTCGAGTTGGTGCATTACCGCATCTACACCGGCTCGATGGTGGTCCTTTTCGTCCTCACCCTCGTCATCACGATCCCGCCGGCGTGGCTGCTGCACCACTTCACCCGGGTGCGGTGACCGGCCGGCGTCGTCGAACGCGCTGACCGGTGGTCTGGTCGGCTGACATCACGACCGGGACGACGAAGTCCTCGACCATCGCCGCCTCGTCGGCATCATCGTGACCGGGAAACAGCAGTAGAGACGTGATGATGCGCACCAGCCAGCGCGCCCGGCGCTCGACGATGTCGGGCTGCTCGTCGCCCAGCGAAGTCACGAATCCCGCGGCCAGCGCCTTGATCACCGCGGAGTGATTAGCCACCTGACCACCTATCGGGGGTTGGGTAGTCGCGAACCACGATGACAGTGCCGGGCTCTCGCGAACGGATCGTAGGGTGGTGACAACTCCGGCCACCAGCCGTTGCGCTGGATCGCGAATTCCGGTGATCTGGCGTCTGATCGCGTCGTGCAGCCGGTAGGCCTCCCGGTGGACGTAAGCGGTTCGCAGTGCTTCCCGGTTGTCGAAGTACCGGTAGAGGGTGGCGCGGGAACAACCTGCAGCGTCGGCGATTTCGTTCATGCCGATCGACGTGGGGTCATCTGTGCTGAACAGCTTCTCGGCGGCGTCCAAGATTCGATCGGCGGCCATTTCGGTGCGACGCATCGCCAACCAGTCGTTGCCGGGCATCTACGACCGCACCCGAAAGGGAACCGACAGCGGCCGCCGCACGTAGTTGCCGCAAGCCCAGACGATGCCCGTCTCGTCGACCTCGAAGTCGGGGCAGCGCGCCAGAAGTTCGGTCAGCGCAACGTGCGACTGCATCCGCGCCGCGGCAGCTCCCAGGCAGTGATGTGCGCCGTGGCTGAAAGTGAGAATGTTGCGCGGGCAGCGCGTGATGTCGAGTTCACCGGCATCCGGTCCGTAGACACGTTCGTCCCGGTTGCCTGATCCGTACAGCAGCAGCACTTTACGGCCGGCCGGCACGGTGGTGCCGCCGATAGTCACGTCGCGGGTGACCGTGCGGGCCAGTGCCTGCACCGGGGACGTCAGCCGTAGCAGCTCATCGACGGCGTCGCTGATCAGCGTCGGATCATCTGCCAGCAGCCGTCGCTGGTCGGGCCGCTGATGGAGCAATTGCGTTGCGCCGCCGAGCATTCCGGTAGTCGTATCGTTGCCGCCGGTGACCATGGTGAAGGTAAAGGCCAACACCGACAGTGTGCCGGCGAAGTCGCCATCGGCGCCGATACCGGCTGCGACGAGGTGGGACACCGTGTCGTCCTCCGGTTCCAGCCTGCGGCGCTCGATCAGTTCGGTGAAGTAGGCCATCATCGAACCGACCGCGTCGCCGGCGGTCGCGACGCCGCCCACGGCGGTGTTGGCCGCGACGATCGCCTCGGTCCAGCCGTCGAACTGGGTCCGATCCTCCTCCGGGACGCCCAGGTAGTGCGCGACGACCATCGACGGCAGCGGCTTGAACAGTTCGGCGACGATATCGCCGCCACCGTTGGCGCGCAACCGCTCGATGCGTTCGACGACGAATGCGCGCACTTTGGGCTCCACCGCCTGAACCTGTCGTGGCGTGAAGCCGCGGGACACCAGCTTGCGAAATTCGGTGTGCACCGGTGGGTCAGTCATGACCATCGGCGGATTGTCCTGCAGCCCGATGAGCTTCAGTTCACCGTAGTTGACCGTAAGGCCCTGCGCCGAGGAGAAGGTTTCGTGATCGCGGGCGGCAGCCCACACGTCAGCGTGGCGCGACAACACGTAGTAGTCGTCGGACGGCCGGCCCTCGGGTATGACGTGGTGCACCGGGTCGTGATCCCGCAACGCCCGGTACATCGGCCAGGGTTCTGCCCAGGTTTCGGCGGTGAACAGCTGAAAGCGAGGGCGCTGAGACAGGCTAGCTGCCATGTCTCATTGATAAGACAGTTGGCTTTAGCTGTCAACCTCTTCGAACTCGAGGCGATGACGCAAATCCTCGGTCGCGGCTTGCAGATTGCGGCCGACGATCCCGCGCCCGATGAATTCGCTGAGCCGGGCGATGCCCAGGCCGGTCAGCGAGTATGTCAATGCCACCGTCACCCGGGAGGTGTGGCCGTCACCTTGCACCCGGGCCTCGAAGGAGTGCCGTGTTCCGCTCAGCGATCGCCAGCACAGTCCCTCATTCCCGTTGCGCCACACCAGTACCCGACCGCCGAGATGGATGGTGCCGCTCACCAGGAACACGTCCCAGATCTCGTCGTCGCCGCTCTCTTCGATGAAGTCGCACCGGCCAACCGTTGCCAGCACGGGAATGAACCGGTGCGGATCGGCCACGAAGGCGCCGACTTGATCGGCGGGCCGACGGATCTGCATGTCGACGGTGATGGTTTGCGTCATGGAAGGTGCGGCCTCACCTGATCATCGGGACGACGGTTCTGCTGGCCAGCCGCGACAGCCCGACCTGCATGACGCTGGTGACGTAGTCGTAGGCGTGGTCGAAGTCGGGATTTCGGCCGAAGCGGTCGTGCAGGTCGATCGGCTCGAGCACCTGCATGCGGATCTTCGCCGGCAGCGGGACGAACGGCAGCGGAACCGGCGAGATGCCCCACGGAATGCTCAGCGTCACGGGCAAGGTCTTGACCCGCAGCAGTTTGTCGAAGCGCAGTGCCTTCGCGGTGCGGCGGCCGTCGTTGAACACGACGAAGGTGTCGTGCCCGCCGGTGGCCACCACCGGCACGATCTTGACGTGGCAGTGGTGCGCCAGTTGCAGGAAGCCTTTGCGGCCGTCGAAGACGATCTTGTTGCGGTCACGCCACGGACGCAGCGCCTCGACGTCGCCGCCCGGGTACACCAGCGCTGAACCGCCGCTGGGGAAGATCTTTTCCGAGAAGGAGTGGTCGGCGGGAACGACGCCGAGCCTGCGGCTGACCGGACCGATCACCGGGGCCTTGGTCAAAAGGTCGTGCGCCAGCGCGTAGAGGGGCCGGCCTTCGACAGTGAAGAAAGTGTTGTAGGCGAGCAGAAAGACGAAGGTGTCCGGCGTTGTACCGCCGCCGCTGTGGTTGCCGACGAACAGCACCGGCTCGTCCGGAACGTTCTCCAGCCCGTTGACTTCGGCGCGAAACCACACGCTCGCCGCCAGCCACATCGAGGGCAGCACGGTGCGGATGAAATCCGGATCGCGTCCGCGGAGTTCCTGGGGCAGTGTTGTGTCGGTCACACGGACAACGTTAATCAAGCCGGCGCTAGACACCCACTCCCGGGTTCAATATGCCGTCAGGATCCAACGCGTCTTTGATGCGCCGGTTGAGCGCCATCGCGTCGGGCCCGAGATAGTCAGCCAGCCAGGGCCGCTTGAGCCGGCCGATGCCGTGTTCTCCGGTGATGGTGCCGCCCAGGCCGGTGGCGAGGTCCATGATCTCCCCGTACGCCAGCTCTGCCTGCTCGGTCATCACCGGGTCGGCAGGGTCGTAGACGATCAGCGGATGGGTGTTGCCGTCGCCGGCATGCGCGATCACCGAGATCATCAACCCGCGGTCAGCGGCGATGCGGGCCACCCCACCCACCAGTTCGGCCAGCGCGGGCAGCGGCACACCGACGTCTTCCAGCAGCAGCGGACCCTTGGCCTCGACCGCCGGAATCGCGAATCGGCGGGCCGCGACGAACGCCTCACCCTCGTCGGGGTCGTCGGTCGTGAACACATCGGTGGCACCGTTGTCAGCGAACACCTTGGCCATGAATTCGGCGTCTTCACTGCCGGCATGGCCCCGCTCGTCGGAGGCCGCCAGCAGCATGGCCGCCGCGCCGCGGTCCAGCCCCATCCGCAGCTTGTCCTCTACGGCGTTGATCGCCACCGAGTCCATGAATTCCAACATCGCCGGGCGGGTCCGGCTGGTCACCGCCAGCACCGCCTCGGCCGCAGCCGCGATGGACGAGAAGTTCGCGACCACCGTGCAGGGCGGCTGCTGGGGCGGCACCAACCGCAGCGTGACTTCGGTAATCACGCCCAGTGCGCCCTCGCTGCCGACGAACAGCTTGGTCAGCGACAACCCCGCCACGTCTTTGAGTCGGGGACCGCCGAGCCGGACCGCAGTGCCGTCGGCCAGCACGACCTGCAGACCCAGCACGTAATCGGTGGTGACGCCGTACTTGACGCAACATAAGCCGCCGGCGTTGGTCGCGATGTTGCCACCGATGCTGCAGATCTCCCACGACGACGGGTCCGGCGGATACCACAAGCCGTATTCGGAAACGGCCAGCTTCACTTCGGCGTTGAGCAGCCCGGGTTGTACGACGGCGGTGCGGGTGACCGGGTCGACGGCGATGTCGCGCATCTTCTCCGTCGACAGCACGATTCCGTCGTCGACGGCGGTGGCCCCACCGGACAGCCCGGAGCCGGCCCCGCGGGTGACGACTGGGACGCGGTGGGCGCTGGCCCACCGCAACACGGTCTGCACCTCTTCGGTGCACCGCGGGCGCACCACGGCGAGCGGCTTCCCGGCGGTCGGGTCAAAGGCGCGGTCCTGACGGTAGGCCTCAGTGATCGCCGGGTCGGTGATCACCATGCCGTCCGGCAGTTCGGCGACCAGTTTGGCCAGCACATCCGCAGTCACGTCTTGATCCTACGGAGGCTCGGCAATCGACTCGGCGGGCCTATTTGACTCCGGGCGTGCGCCGCAACAAGCGGAGCCCGGCGGTCATCACCTTCGCGTAGCGGTCGGCGCGCATCCAGGTCGGCGCACCGACCGGCAGCAGTCGTTCGGTCGCGATGGTCTGCGGCTCGGTGTATTTGAGGATGCCGTGCTCGCCGTGCCGCCGGCCCAGACCGGAGTCCTTCATACCGCCCATCGGCGCGTCGACGGACGCCCAGGCCGCGGCGTAGGCGCCGTTGACGTTGACGGTGCCGGCTTTCAGTTGCGCGGCGACGCGCCGGCCGCGGGCCGGGTCACTGGTCCAGACCGCGAAGTTCAGACCGTACGCGCTGTCGTTGGCCTTTTCGATGGCCTCGGCCTCCGAATCGACGGGATATAGCGATACCACCGGCCCGAACGTTTCGTCGGCATACGCCACCATGCCCTCGCGAACCTCGGTGAGGATGGTCGGTTCGTAGAAGTAGGGCCCGATCTCCGGACGCGGCCGGCCACCGGCCAGCACGGTCGCACCGTTGTTTCGTGCGTCGTCAACATGGTCGACGACGGTCTGCAGTTGTTTGCCGTCGATCAGCGATCCCATGTCGGCGGCATAGTCCAGCGCTCCGGACAGTGACATCTCCTTCGTGGCGGCGACGAATTGGGCGACGAAGTCGTCCCACAGCGCGCGCTGCACGTAGATCCGCTCGATCGAGATGCACAACTGCCCGGCATTGGAGAACGCCGCCCGCACCGCGCCCGACACCGCCTTGGCCACGTCGGCGTCGTCGAGCACCAGCAGGGCGTTTTTGCCGCCGAGTTCCATCGAGCAGTCGATCAGCCGCTCGGCCGCCTGCTTGGCGACGTTGCGGCCCACACCGGTCGACCCGGTGAACATCAGGTAGTCGGATTGCTCAATGATCGGCGTACCGAGCTCGGACCCCGGTCCGGTGACCATCTGGATCAAGCCGTGCGGCATGCCGGCTTCTTCGAGCAGCCCGAGCGCCCACAGCGCGGAAAGCGGCGTGCGGTCGTCAGGCTTGGCCAGTACGGCGTTGCCGGCCACGATCGCGGGAATCGCGTCGCTGATGCCCAGGGTGAGCGGGTAGTTCCAGGGCGAGATGATGCCCACCAACCCCTTCGGGTGGTGGTGTTCCCACACCTCGGTCAACACCAGCTGCACACCTTGGCGGCGTTTCGGTTTCAGATAGTCCTCGGCGGTGTTGGCGTAGTAGCGGGAGGTGAGACAGACGTCGAGCACTTCTTCGAACGCGTGCCGGCGGGCTTTGCCGTTCTCCAGCTGGATGAGGTCGAGCACTTCGTCTTGACGTTGCAACACCAGGTCGTGGAACCGCAGCAGCACGGCCGCCCGCTCAGCTGTCGGACGCGCCGCCCACTCCGGTTGTATCGCACGGGCGCGCTGTGCGGCCGCGACGACGTCGTCGGGTGAACAGTGCGGCACCTGGGCCAGCGGCTCGCCTGTCATGGCGTTGGTGACCTGGCGGTGGCGACTACTGTCGGCGGCGGTGACCCGCCGGGGCAACGTCTCCAGCAGGGAGTCGACGTCACGCCGGGTGGCCGACCGGGTGGGGGAGCGAAGTGCGTTCATGAATCAATCCTTGTCCGATCGAGTTGCCGGTGAATAGCCATTCGCGCAAGCCGGGAAACGATGCGTTCTATTCGACGTTGCCGGCCGGTGATTGGTCCAATTCGCGCAGCGCCCCCAGCCGAAGCGACACCAGTCCGATCGCGATCATCGGCAGCGCCAACACCAGAAACGTCGTACGCAGTCCGGTGGCGTCGGTGAGCGGGCCGGCCAGCATGAAGCCCAGCGGCCCGGCCGCGTACGCCAACGACGTCATCACACCGACGACGCGCCCGCGTAGTCGCGGCGGCGACTTGGTCTGCATCACGTAGTTGTAGATGGGCGCGATCGGCCCGTAGACCAGTCCGACCAGCCCGCACAGCGCCAAGATGAACCACAGCGGAGGCAGCAACGAGAACAGCGCAGTGCAGCCACCCAACGTCAGCACGGCAGTGAGCACCGTTGCTCGACGGCTCAGGTGCCAAAGCAGCACCGGATAGGCCAGCGCGCCGGCCAGCCCGCCGATGCTCAGTGCCATGAGCACCCAGCCCAAATTCGCGGGCTCTTTGCGGTCGGTGAAGTACTTGGGAAACAACACGCTTTCCATCGGCAGGTACAGGCCGGTCATCACCAGGTCGATGAGTGCCAGCGCACGCAACACCTTCAAGTTCCACACGAATCGCACCCCCTCGGTTACTCCCGACCAGGGGCCGCCGGGCCGGTTGCCGGCCTCGGGCGGCCCCACCCCGGGCGCTCGCAACACGCTGACCGCAGCGATCGAGAGGACGAAGGCGCCGGCCGCCACCCACATCGTGTGGATCCCGCCGATCGACGCGATCAGCACACCGCCAATCCCCGGGCCGACGATGTAGGCAACGTTGAAGACGGCCTCGTAGAGGCCGTTGATGCGGTCCAGCGTCCACCCCGCCTCGACGGCCGCCTCGGGCAACATCGACTCCCGCGCGGTGATTCCGGCAGGATCGAACACCGCGCCTAAGGCGGCCAGCACCGCGAGCGCCCCGACCGTGACGCTCTTCTGGCCGAAACCGATCGCCAGTAAAGGGACCGCGGCGACCGTGGTGGCTGACAGCGCGTCGGACAGGATGGAGACGCGCTGACGGCCCAAATAATCCACTGCCGTGCCGGCGATCAGGGTGGAGAACAGCAGCGGCAGCGACGCCGCGCCGGCGACGATCGAAGCTTCCGACGCGCTGCCGTTGCGCTGCAGCACCAGCCACGGGAATGCGACCAGCGAGATGCCGTTGCCCGCCGCGGCGGCCAGGGCCGCGAGCATGATGAGACAAACGACGGGTCGGCGGGATGACGTGGACATAGGAACTCGGGAAATCTAGCAGCGCTGTTGACCCGTCGGCGACAGGTTTTTCCCGAGCGGGCACAGTAGACCGGTGCGCCTCGCTCACCCCCGCACCGCCGCGCTTTTCGACTCTCCGGTTCCTCCCGGCAGCGGCTGGCCTGGTGATCCGGCGACCGCACAGACTGCTGTGGCGTCGTCGTCAGGACAGGTGATCGGGCTGGCCGAGGCCGTCGAGACCGCCGGCGAGCTCGACGCTGTGATGTCGGTCTGTCGCGCGTGCCCGCGCCTGGTGCAGTGGCGCGAGCAGGTCGCCATCAGCAAACGGCGCGCCTATGCCGATGAGCCGTACTGGGGCCGCCCGGTGACAGGTTGGGGCGCGCCGCGTCCGCGGGTGCTGGTTGTCGGTCTGGCGCCGGCGGCCCACGGCGGTAACCGCACCGGGCGGGTGTTCACCGGCGACCGCTCCGGCGACGTGTTGTATGCGGCTTTGCACCGGGCGGGGCTGGCCAACTCGCCCTTCAGCGTTGATGCCGCCGACGGGCTGCAGCTCAACGGCACCCGGGTGGCGGCCGCAGTGCGCTGCGCCCCGCCGGACAACGCACCGAGCCCGGCCGAGCGCGCGACGTGTGCTCCGTGGTTGACGGCCGAGTGGCGGGTCACCGGGGGCGACGTCCGAGTGATTGTGGCGCTGGGTGGTTTCGGCTGGCGAGCGGCGCTGGACATGGTGCGCTCCGGCGGCGGTCAGGTCGGGCGGCCGCTGCCGAAGTTCGGTCACGGTGCCACCGCAGCATTGGGCACAGCGCACGGCGAAGTGGTGTTGTTGGGCTGCTATCACCCGAGTCAGCAGAACACGTTCACCGGAAAGCTGACACCGGCCATGCTTGACGACATTTTCGGTCGGGCCGCGAAGATCGCCGGCGGCTGATCGGGAACGCCGCGCGCCACGCGGGCGTTGACGCCGTCATGCGGCTTTCCGTTCTTGATCTCGTTCCGGTCCGCACCGACCAGTCGACCGCCGACGCGGTGGCGGCCACTGTGCGGCTGGCCCAGACTGCCGACCGGCTCGGCTACACCCGCTACTGGCTGGCCGAACACCACAACATGCCGTCGGTGGGCGCCACCAGCCCGCCGGTGCTCATCGCCTATCTGGCAGCGCAAACTGCCCAAATAAGCCTGGGGTCCGGGGGCGTCATGCTGCCCAACCACGCGCCGCTTGCGGTGGCCGAGCAGTTCGCCCTGCTGGAAGCGGCTGCGCCGGGCCGCATTGATTTGGGCATCGGCCGGGCGCCCGGCTCCGACCCGGTGACGTCGCTGGCGCTGCGTGGCGGGAGCGGCCGCGACGATCGCGACATCGAACATTTCCCCGAGTACCTCGACGATGTCGTCGCATTGATGGGAGCGCGCGGGGTGCGGGTGCCGCTCCGCGACGAGGACTACGTCCTGAAGGCGACCCCGGCTGCTGTCACTGAGCCGCGGCTGTGGCTGTTGGGCTCGTCGATGTACTCGGCGCACCTGGCCGCCGCCAAGGGCCTGCCCTATGTGTTCGCCCATCACTTCTCGGGCAAGGGAACCGACGAAGCGCTCGCCCTGTACCGGTCACGGTTCGTGCCCAGCGCGTTGGCCGCTGAACCGGTGACGTTCTTGACGGTGAACGCGGCTGTCGCCGAAACCCGCGACGAGGCCGAGGAATTGATAATGCCGAACCTGCACATGATGGCCCGGTTGCGCACCGGTCAGCCGCTTGGGCCGGTCGAACTCGTCGAGGATGTGCGAAGCGGCGACCTTACCGCCGCACAGCAGCACATCGTGGCCAGCGGGCGGGAACGCGCGGTCGTGGGCGCACCGGCCGAGGCCGCCGAGCAGGTGCGGGCGCTCGCCGACAGGTTCGATGTCGACGAGGTGATGGTGCACCCGGTTGCATCGGCTCGCCGAGGCACTGACCCGGCGACCGCACCGGCGCGTGAGACCACCTTGCAACTGCTGGCCAAAGAGCTGTTCTAGGCGCCGTCGAACGTCGACTCGTTGCGCCACACAGCCCGAATCACCGCAACACCCCGACGTTCGGCGTCATTTAGGTTCGAGCACGAAGACCGGAATCGACCGTTTGGTGCGGTGCTGGTAACTGGTGTAGCGAGCGGCGTTGTTCTTGTTGACGATCTCCCACAGTCGCAGAAAGTCTTCGTCGTCGGGGTTCACCTCGCGTGCGCTCACCGCGAAACGGTCGGGACCGACGTTGATTTCGGCGTCTCCGCTCTTGCGCAGGTTGTGATACCAACCGGGGTAGCGATCCGCGCCGCCGTTGGAGGCGACGATCAGGTAGGAGTCGCCGTCGCGCGCGTAGGTCAGCGCGGTGGTGCGCTCACGACCGGTCTTGGCGCCGACGGTGTGCAGCAGCAGGCTGGGCGGCGCGCCCGGGATCCGGTGCCCGATGCGGCCGTTGGTTTTGCGGTAGATCAAGTCGTGGACGTGCAGCAGCCGTAAGCCGACCTGCTCGAGCGGCGAGAGATGGGTCATGGGCTCAGTCTTACCGGTCGGTGTCGATGCGCGCCAGCGCGTCGCGCAGCAGTTGTCCGGTCTCCTCCGGGCTCACGTTCCGCCGCAGCAATGCACCTTTGGCCAGTGACAGCTTGTCGCCGTTGCGGCGCGGCAGGACGTGCAAATGGATGTGCCGCACACTCTGAAAGGCGGCCGCTCCGTCGTTGACGGCGACATTGGTCGCGTCGGCCAACTCCGCGGCGCGGGCGGCCAAGGCGATGCGCTGGCCGATGGTGATCATGTCGGCCAGGGTGTCGGACGGAGTGTCAGTCAAGTCGGCGGTATGCCGTTTCGGAATGACGAGCGTATGGCCCCGAGCGATCGGACGGATGTCGAGGAAGGCGAGGTAGCTGTCGTCTTCGTAAATCCGCACGGCCGGACCCTTGCCGTCGACGATGGCACAGAACACGCAGGACATGCGGCTACGGTAACTGCTCCGGCCGATCGAGCGGTCATTCCCGGGCGGTGACCCGTTGGCGTGATGGCGGCGACCCGCTTCGCCCGGCTTCCGCCGCGCTCGCGATCGCCGCTAGGAGTCTGCTGAATTAAGGGGTTCGGGGGGCGGGGCGCCTCGGGCCGTCGTGCGGCTGTGAAGTCGGACCCGTGGGTCGACAGAAGAGGTCGCCCCGCCGTTTCGAGCTTGGCATTGGGTGTGGCCGCGGGCAAGGTTTCGTGGTTGTCGGGTTAGGCGATGGCCCAGCCGTTGGAGGTGTGGGTCAGGCCCAAGGCGATCATGCGGCGTAGATTCAACGCGGCGACGCGGTGATGCAGCCAATGGTCGTTTCTGATCACGCCGCGGTAGCGCAGTTTGCGGTTGCCGCGGACCAGCCAGGCGATGGCGCGTTCGACCATGGGTCGGTGTTGTCGGTATTCGTTGAGCCAGTCGGGGTTTTGTGCTTGGCGGCGAGTGGCTCTTTGCAGCGCGTCGTGGGGCCGGATCCACAAGGCTTTGCCGGTGGCGTTGGTGGTGCACCGGGTGCGGAGGTCACAGCTGCGGCAGGCCACCCCGAAGTTGGCGTAGCTCGCGCGGCTGATCGATCGGATCTGTCCGGCCGGACACACCACGGTGCGGGCGTGATGGTCGACGGTGAAGTCGTCAACGGTGAATCCTCCCGGTACCGCGCCGCGGATGGGTGCAGGTTTGACCCGGTCACGGTGGGACCGCGCGGCCAGCTCGGCGCGGAAGGCGCCGGTCCCGTAGGCCGAGTCGGCCAACACAGTTACCGACGACGATTCGCCCTCAAGCAGCGCCAACCCAACGGTGGCCTCGTGATTGTCGGCGCCGTTGGCCGCGGTCAGGGCACAGTCGGTGATGATCCCGGTGTCGGGTTCCACGGCGAGATGAGCTTTGAACCCGTCCTGGCGGCGATGCACGGTCTTATGCACATGCCGCGCCTCGGGATCCACCGTGGAGATCACCCGATCGCCAGCCACCTTGCGGGCGATGCGCCAGTGCCCGTCGGTGCCATCAGAGCCCTCGACGGGTTCGACATCCTGGCCGGCGATCAACGCCAACAACGCCACCGCCTCGGCCGCCTGCGGTCCGAGTTCCTGCTCAGGCAGATGTCCCAGCAGCCGGTGCGCGTCGCCGACGAGGGCATCGACCAGGGCGTTGCGGGCCTGCTCGTCGTTCCAGGCGATCGCCGGTTTGCCCGGATCGTCATAGTCATGGGCGGTGCAATGGGACTCGACGACCGCTGCGGCGGCCGGGATTTCGCGGCGCACCCGCCGGATCGCGGCAATCAACTGGGTCACGGTGTCCTGCGTGGCCACCGCGTCGTCGAGGACCGTGGAATCAAGGGCTCGCCGGGTTCTTCCCGCCAGCATCCCGGTCTGCGCGACGACGGCTTTGACCGCCTCAAAGATCCGGTTCGGCCGCTGCGAGGTCGTCAATCGGCGCCGCCAATAGGTCAGCGTCGTGGAGTGAAACGCCGGCGCGGTGATCGCCAGCCCGCACGCCGCTTTCCAGCGCAAATCGAAGGTCACCGCGTCGACAGTCTCGTTATCGGACAGCCCGTGCAACGCCTGCAACGTGATCACCGAGGCCATCACCTCAGCAGGAACACTGGGCCGGCCCCGCCTCGACGGGAACAGGTCGGCGAACATCTCCTCGGGAAACAACTCACCGCGATGAGCCGCCAGGAACGCAAACATGCTGTCGGACTTCAAAAGATGCCCGGCCACCGACTCGGCATCCAACAACTCACGCTGATCATCAGAACGACCCTGCACCCCACAATCATCCCGAAAACCCCAGGACAACCCGCCCCGCCACGCAGATTAATTCAGCAGAGGGGCTGTCCGATTAACGGTGGATCCGACCTTGGCATTTGTTAATTGCCGGTCGGGGTGATCCGGCCGTTGAAGGTGATTGCGAATGCGTTGAGTGCGGGCTTCCACCTCATTGCCCATCGTGCCCTACCTCGCCCTGTCGGATCTAGTGATCGGGTGACGAGATAGAGGCACTTCATCGCGGCCTGGTCGGTCGGGAAGTGCCCGCGGGCACGGATCGCGCGCCGGTAGCGGGCGTTGATCGACTCGACGGCGTTCGTCGAGCAGATGACCCTTCGGATCTCGACGTCATAGTCCAGGAAAGGCACGAACTCGCTCCACGCGTTCTCCCAAAGCCGGATGATCGCCGGGTACTGAGCACCCCACTTCGCGGTGAACTCGACGAAGCGTTCCTTGGCCGCAGCTTCGGTCGCAGCAGTGTAAACCGGCCGGATGTCCTTGGCGATCTGATCCCAGTACTTACGCGAGGCGTAGCGGAAAGTGTTGCGCAACAGATGAATCACACACGTCTGGATGATCGCACGGTCCCAGACTGTGTTGACCGCCTCCGGCAGCCCCTTCAGTCCGTCACAGACCAGGATGCACACGTCTGCGGTGCCGCGGTTTTTGATCTCGGTAAGCACCGACAGCCAAAACTTAGCGCCCTCCCCGCCGTCGCCGGCCCACAACCCCAAGATGTCGCGCTCCCCGGCGCAGGTGACCCCGACCGCGACGTAGATAGGTCGGTTGGTGACCTGACCGTCGCGGACCTTGACGAAAATCGCGTCAATGAACACCACCGGATACACCGACTCCAGCGGGCGGTTGCACCACTCGGCCATCTCGCCGATCACCTTGTCGGTAATCCGGGAGATGGTGTCCTTGCTGACTGTGGCGCCGTAGACGTCGGCGAAGTGCGCGGCGACCTCACCGGTCGTCAATCCCTTTGCCGTCAGAGACAATACAATCTCATCGATGCCCGTCAGCCGGCGCTGACGTTTCTTGACGATCTGCGGCTCAAACGAGCTGTTCGTATCCCGAGGCACCTCGATCTCCACGGGACCGATCTCGGTGAGCACCGTCTTGGCCCGAGCGCCGTTACGAGAGTTGCCGCTGCCCCGCCCAACCGGGTCGTGCTTGTCATAGCCTAGGTGCTCAGCCATCTCCGCATTCAGCGCGGTCTCGAGCACGTTCTTGGTCAACCGGTTGAGCAGCCCGTCGGGACCCAACAGTTCGACGCCTTGTTCCTTTGCCTGCGCCAGCAGCTGCTCAGCGAGCTGCCGTTGATCCAGTTCAATCGCCACGGGATCGAGTGTTTCTGACATCGTCAGTCCTTTCCGCCAAGCTCACGCCCGGCGTGTCAGACCAAGATCAGATCCACCGTTGTTCTGACAGTCCCTCAGCAGACTCCTAGGAGTCTGCTGAATTAAGGGTTCGGGGGGCGGGGCGCCTCGGGCCGTCGTGCGGCTGTGAAGTCGGACCCGTGGGTCGACAGAAGAGGTCGCCCCGCCGTTTCGAGCTTGGCATTGGGTGTGGCCCGGCAAGGTTTCGTGGTTGTCGGGTTAGGCGATGGCCCAGCCGTTGGAGGTGTGGGTCAGGCCCAAGGCGATCATGCGGCGTAGATTCAACGCGGCGACGCGGTGATGCAGCCAATGGTCGTTTCTGATCACGCCGCGGTAGCGCAGTTTGCGGTTGCCGCGGACCAGCCAGGCGATGGCGCGTTCGACCATGGGTCGGTGTTGTCGGTATTCGTTGAGCCAGTCGGGGTTTTGTGCTTGGCGGCGAGTGGCTCTTTGCAGCGCGTCGTGGGGCCGGATCCACAAGGCTTTGCCGGTGGCGTTGGTGGTGCACCGGGTGCGGAGGTCACAGCTGCGGCAGGCCACCCCGAAGTTGGCGTAGCTCGCGCGGCTAATCGATCGGATCTGTCCGGCCGGACACACCACGGTGCGGGCGTGATGGTCGACGGTGAAGTCGTCAACGGTGAATCCTCCCGGTACCGCGCCGCGGATGGGTGCAGGTTTGACCCGGTCACGGTGGGACCGCGCGGCCAGCTCGGCGCGGAAGGCGCCGGTCCCGTAGGCCGAGTCGGCCAACACAGTTACCGACGACGATTCGCCCTCAAGCAGCGCCAACCCAACGGTGGCCTCGTGATTGTCGGCGCCGTTGGCCGCGGTCAGGGCACAGTCGGTGATGATCCCGGTGTCGGGTTCCACGGCGAGATGAGCTTTGAACCCGTCCTGGCGGCGATGCACGGTCTTATGCACATGCCGCGCCTCGGGATCCACCGTGGAGATCACCCGATCGCCAGCCACCTTGCGGGCGATGCGCCAGTGCCCGTCGGTGCCATCAGAGCCCTCGACGGGTTCGACATCCTGGCCGGCGATCAACGCCAACAACGCCACCGCCTCGGCCGCCTGCGGTCCGAGTTCCTGCTCAGGCAGATGTCCCAGCAGCCGGTGCGCGTCGCCGACGAGGGCATCGACCAGGGCGTTGCGGGCCTGCTCGTCGTTCCAGGCGATCGCCGGTTTGCCCGGATCGTCATAGTCATGGGCGGTGCAATGGGACTCGACGACCGCTGCGGCGGCCGGGATTTCGCGGCGCACCCGCCGGATCGCGGCAATCAACTGGGTCACGGTGTCCTGCGTGGCCACCGCGTCGTCGAGGACCGTGGAATCAAGGGCTCGCCGGGTTCTTCCCGCCAGCATCCCGGTCTGCGCGACGACGGCTTTGACCGCCTCAAAGATCCGGTTCGGCCGCTGCGAGGTCGTCAATCGGCGCCGCCAATAGGTCAGCGTCGTGGAGTGAAACGCCGGCGCGGTGATCGCCAGCCCGCACGCCGCTTTCCAGCGCAAATCGAAGGTCACCGCGTCGACAGTCTCGTTATCGGACAGCCCGTGCAACGCCTGCAACGTGATCACCGAGGCCATCACCTCAGCAGGAACACTGGGCCGGCCCCGCCTCGACGGGAACAGGTCGGCGAACATCTCCTCGGGAAACAACTCACCGCGATGAGCCGCCAGGAACGCAAACATGCTGTCGGACTTCAAAAGATGCCCGGCCACCGACTCGGCATCCAACAACTCACGCTGATCATCAGAACGACCCTGCACCCCACAATCATCCCGAAAACCCCAGGACAACCCGCCCCGCCACGCAGATTAATTCAGCAGACTCCTAGGCCTGATGGCGGCGACCCGCTTCGCCCGGCTTCCGCCGCGCTCGCGATCGCCGCTAGGCTACCGCGGTGCACGACAGCGAGGTCGCGTTCGCCGGTGCCGCCGAGCAGGCGCGGATGTTGGCCGCAGGACAAATCACCGCACCGGTGCTGCTGGAATCTATCTGAAGCGGATAGCCCGGCTGGATCCGCAACTGCGGTCCTACCGCGTCGTGTTATCCGACACCGCCCAGAAGGAAGCGGCCGCCGCTCAGCGTCAACTCGACGCAGGTGCGCGACTACCTCTGCTCGGAGTGCCGATAGCGGTCAAAGACGACGTCGACGTCGGCGGTCAGACAACGACGTACGGCACCAGCGCGCATGGCCCCGCCGCAACAAAGGATGCCGAGGTGGTGCGTCGCCTCCGTGACGCCGGTGCGGTGATTCTGGGTAAGACGGCCGTTCCGGAGTTGATGATGTTCCCGTTCACCGAGTCGGTGACTTACGGCGCCACCCTCAATCCATGGGACACTTCTCGCACACCCGGCGGTAGCAGCGGCGGCAGCGGGGCGGCGGTGGCCGCCGGCCTGGCCGCCGTGGCGTTGGGATCCGATGGCGGCGGCTCGATCCGCATCCCGTCGAGCTGGTGCGGCCTTTTCGGCATCAAACCGCAACGGGACCGAATTTCGTTGTACCCGCACGACGACGCCTGGTGTGGCCTGAGCGTCAACGGTCCGCTCGCGCGCACTGTGGCCGACGCGGCACTGTTCCTCGATGCGGCGACGGCGCCCGGCGCGGACGGCGGGTACGTCGCCGCCGCCGGCCGCGACCCCGGGCGGTTGCGAATCGCGCTCAGCACCAAGATTCCGCCACCACTGGTTTCCAGGTGCGGCAAGGTCCAGCGCGCCGCGGTCGATCAAGCCGGCGCGCTGCTGCGCGAACTCGGCCATCAAGTCGTCGCCCGCGATCCCGACTATCCACCGACCGCCATCGCCGCGCATTACCTGCCGCGCTATCTCCGCGGAATCCGCGACGACGCAGCTCAGCTCCCGCACCCTGAGCGGCTGGAGAAGCGCACCCGTGCCATGGCGCGGATCGGCGGGCTGATCTCGGATCGGCGGATCGCAGCGGTGCGAACAGCAGACGCCCCGATCGTCGACCGAATCCAGTCGATCTTCGACGACGTCGACGTCGTCATCACCCCGGGTAACGCGACCGGTCCGCCGCGCATCGGCACCTATCAGCGCCACGGCGCAGTCTCCAGCCTGCTGCTCGTCGCGGCTCATGTTCCCTATTTCGAAATCTGGAACCTGACCGGGCAGCCCGCCGCCGTGGTGCCGTGGGACCTCGACGGCGACGGATTGCCGGTGTCGGTGCAGCTGGTAGGTCGACCAGACGACGAAGCGACGCTGTTGAAGCTGGGCGCCCAGATCGAGGCGGCGCGTCCGTGGGCGCATCGGCGACCGCCGGTCTCATAACGGCCAAACGCCCGCGACGCCGCAGTACCGGCGTTGTACCTTGACGACGTGGACGACCCAGGCATCGAAGGTCTGCTGGATGGACTGGAGGGCGCCGCTCGCGAGCAACGCGCGGAACTCGTCGAGTGGCTGCTCGGGCAGGGCATCACCGCCGGCGAGATCAGCGGGGCGATCACCCCGATGCTGTTGCCGGCGCGCCGACTGATGGGCGACGACGGTACCTACGTCTCGACCCGCGAGATCAGCGAATTCGCCGGTGTTGACCTGGACCTGCTGCAGCGCGTGCAACGCGCTATCGGATTGGCCAGGGTCGAGGATCCCGACGCGGTCGTGCACATGCGGGCTGACGGCGCGGCCGCCGCACATGCGCAGCGCTTCGTCGATGTGGGAATTCATCCCGACCATGTGGTGCAGGTGGTCCGGATCCTGGCTGAAGGGTTGTCGCATGCCGCGGAGGTCATGCGGTTCACCGCGCTGGCTGCGGTCCTGGAACCGGGCGCGACGGAACTGGAAACCGCCAAGCGGTCCCGGGCCCTGTCGAGCGAGATCGCCCCGCGACTCGGCCCGATGATCCAGGACATGCTGTTTATGCAGCTGCGGCATTCGATGCAGACAGAAGCCGTCAACCTCAGCGAGCGAGCCACTGGGGCGCCGCTGCCCGGCGCGCAACGGGTGACGGTCGCGTTCGCCGACCTTGTGGGCTTCACCCGGCTGGGCGAGGCGGTCCCGCCCGAGGAGCTGGTGCAACTCGCGGACCGGCTGACCGACCTCGCCCGAGACGTAGCCGTCCCACCGGTGCGGTTCATCAAGACGATCGGCGACGCCGTGATGCTCGTGTGCAGCGACCCTGCGCCGCTACTTGATGCCGTCCTCAAACTGGTGGAGGTCACCGACGCCGACAATTCCATTCCCCGGCTACGAGCGGGGCTGGCCGCCGGATCCGCGGTGTGCCGCGCCGGCGACTGGTTCGGCAGCCCGGTGAATGCGGCGAGTCGGGTGACCGGGGTGGCGCGGCCTGGCACGGTGCTGGTTGCTGAGTCGGTGCGGGATGCAGTCGGTGATGACGGCGGCTTCAGCTGGTCTAATGCCGGGTCGCGTCACCTCAAGGGCATCAAGGGAGAAGTCAAGCTGTTTCGCGCCCGTCGCGGCGACGGCTCGGACGCCTAGTACCCCCGAGCGGCTGTGTTCGCTGTCGGAGGACGCCGACCCGCGAGTGCCGTAATCATGTAATCATGTAAGCATGAAGCAGCATCACGTACGAGGTCGGCGCTATGGCCGTCCAGGTGGTTGGCAGCAGGCGCACCAACCCGACGCGGGCGACGCGGCGGAGTGGTTTGCCGGTCGTCTACCCGACGAGTGGTTCGACGGCGATCCGGTGGTCGTCGTCGACCGGGAAGAGATCACCGTCGTCGGCAAACTGCCGACACCGGCGGACTCCGAAGAAGAAAGCGAAGCCCGCGCGTCGGGTCGGGTGTCGCGTTTCCGCGAAGAAACCCGGTCCGAACGAATGGGAATCGCCGACGAAGCTCAGGATCGCTACGGTCGCAAGGTGTCGTGGGGGGTCGAGGTCGGCGGAGAGCGAATCCTGTTCACTCACATAGCCGTGCCGGTGATGACCCGGTTGAAGCAGCCGGAGCGCCAGGTGCTCGACACGCTGGTCGACGCCGGGGTCGCCCGATCGCGCTCGGACGCCTTGGCTTGGGCGGTGCGGTTGGTCGGCGAGCACGCCGAGGATTGGCTCGCCAAACTGCGTTCGGCGATGTCAGCGGTCGACGACCTGCGCACCCAAGGCCCTGAGCTGTAAGTCGAGAGCCGACCGCGACGGTCGGGCCCGAGTTGTGAGCGCGTTTTACAATTTCGCCTCGTGGATGACAGCGGGCCGGCCGATCTTCACCGAAGCCTGGAAGGCGTGACGTCTTCAGGGCAAGCCCGGCTGCTGTTCGTGCACGCCCACCCCGATGACGAAACCATCACCAACGGCGGCACCATCGCTCGATACGTCGCTCAGGGTGCGGACGTCCGGGTCGTCACTTGCACTCTGGGCGAAGAAGGCGAAGTGATCGGCGAGCGTTACGCACTGCTCGCCGTCGATCACGCCGACCAGCTCGGCGGGTACCGTATCGGCGAGCTGACAACGGCTTTGAACGTGCTCGGTATTGCGGAGCCGATCTTCCTCGGCGGTCCCGGCCGTTGGCGAGATTCCGGCATGTCGGGAGAACCTCGCCGGCATCACACTGCTTTCGTCGATGCGGGAAACGAGGCAGTCGACGCGCTCGTGGACATTCTCGACAGTCTGCGTCCTCATGTCGTCGTGACTTACGATCCCAAGGGCGGCTACGGCCACCCCGACCATGTTCAGACGCACCGGGTCACCGCGGCTGCCATCGCAGCGGCGCGCTGGCAAGTGCCCAAGTTTTACTGGACGGTCCTGGCCGCCGGCGCCTTGCAGACCGCACTCGACGACGTGAGCGACATCCCGTCCGGCTGGATTCGACAGCCAGAACTCGGCAGGTCCGAATACACCTACGCCGACGGCGATATCGACGCAGTCATCGATGTGGGAAAGCATTTGTCTGCCAAGGTCACAGCGCTTGCTGCGCACACCACCCAGCTGACGCTGGCGCCGGATCAGCGTTCGTTTGCGTTGTCGAACAACATCGTGTTCCCGATCTTGACGCAAGAGCATTTCGTGCTTGCGGCCGGCACCGCCGGACCACGCGACCGTCGCGGCTGGGAGACCGACCTGTTGGCTGGTCTCTAAACAAGTTGGGGCACAACCGCAGTCAGTACCTAGACTCTATCGGGAGTAGCCGGGCCGTCGTCACGTATATTTGGCCCACCAGTTGTAGAGGTCGTCGAGAGTCGGGCCCTGCTGGGATCCGCTGACGACTCCGATCATCAGCTCAGATGTGTTGCTCCACTCGAACTCTGGGTCATCGCCGTTGTACAGGCACTCGATTTGACCGAGGACGACGTTCGGATTGTCGTCGTTCCACCAGTTGCCCGGCGATGCCTTGCCCTGCGGGCATGTCGACTGGCGTTTCTCGCTGGATGTCGTCGCATTGAAAGCGTCGTTAAGCGTATCGGGATTCGGGAACAGCGCATACAACCCGCTGGGCGGTCCCCCAGGGTCTGACGGTGCCCCGCATTTAGCGATGGCAACTGCGTTGTGCCAGATCGCCGTTGGACTGACGTCCTCCGGTTGGCAGATCCCGGGTCTGTATCCCTTCGGGAGGAGGCTGAGCAGCCGGGCGTCGGCGCTCGGTGCCACGGACGAGCTGGTCTCAGTGCTTGTGAAGGTGCGGCTGCTGGTGGTGGTCGTCTCGTCGGCGACCGACGACGGATTTTTCTCAGGTCGAGAAAGTACCCAGATGCTGACGGCGCCGAGGATGGCAACCAGCAGGACAGCCACGCCGGCGACGATCGGCCACTGATTGCGGTTGCGGCGCGGAGCCGGTGATGGGTAGTAGGGCGGTTGACTTGGGGGTATAGACGGCGGTGATCCCGACGGCCCCCAGCCGGCGAGGGGTGCCGGTGTGTTGACCGGTGGCCAACTGGCGGCCTGCTGGAAAGGCGGCGCAACCGGCGGTGTGCTGCCGGAAGGTCGGTTGAGCTCGGTGGCAGGCGCGGTCGCGCCGATGGGCGGGGCGGTAACTTGGCTGCGTTGCAGCAGCGTGGCGGCGTGGTCTTGGTCGGGGTTCGACAGCGCTTGATGGGCCGCTAGAGCCAGGTCTCCGGCGGTGGCGTATCGATCATTGGGGTCTTTGGCCATCCCGCGGGCGACGACGGCGTCGAAGCCCCGCGGGATGCCGGGGCGGATTAGGCTTGGTTGAGGGATCGCTGCGTGCAGGTGGGCGCCGATGAGCGCCCCGGCGCTGTCCGACCGGTACGGCGGAGCGCCGGTCAGACATTCGTGGAGCACGCAGCCGAGCGCGTAGATATCGGCACGATAGGTCACCTCGCCGTCGGAAAACCGTTCCGGCGCCATGTACTTCCACGTGCCCACCGCCGTGCCCATCTGGGTGAGGCGTTCGTCGGTGGTCGCGCTGGCGATGCCGAAATCCACGAGGTAGGCGAAGTCGTCGCGGGTGAGGAGAACGTTCTGCGGTTTGACGTCGCGGTGCATCACACCCGCTGCGTGCGCGGCGTCCAAAGCTGAAGCGATCTGGCTGATGATGGCCACCGCGCGCGGCGGCGTCAACGGCCCGAACCGCTTGAGCACTCCGTCCAGATCGGTGCCGTCGACGAGCCGCATCTCCAAGAAGAGTTGGCCGTCGATTTCGCCGTAGTCGTGAATGGGCACCACATGCGGCTCTTGCAGCCGCCCGGCCAACCGCGCTTCGCGCTCCAAACGCTTCCGGAACACCGGGTCTTGGGAGAACGACTCCGACAACAGCTTGACCGCTACCGTCCATTCCTTGACAGTGTGCTCGGCCTCATACACTTCGCCCATCCCACCGCTGCCCAGCAAACGCTTCAGGTAATACGGCCCGAACCGCGACCCGGCCCGAGCACCCGGCACAGCAGCCATCCCAACTCCTCGGCAATCATCGCGCCGCCCGACACGAACATTCCTGACGCTAAATCGCCTCCCGCCTCACCGCACGGGAACCGCATTATTCGACGCTATTCAGGCGGTCATAAACGCAACGCGGGCGGCATTAACTTCGCGAGATTGGCGGTATTTCAAGTTTCACACCTGCGTCATTGCGTAGTAAGCGGAACGCTTCGCCATCAGCTCGTCATGATTGCCCTGTTCGACGATCCGGCCGGCCTGCATGACCAGGATGTGGTCAGCACTTCGGATCGTCGAAAGACGATGAGCGATAATGAAACTGGTGCGGTCTCGACGAAGCTCCCGGGTGGCGCGGGCAATCAGCAATTCGGTTCGGCTGTCCACCGAACTAGTCGCCTCGTCGAGCACCAGCAGCTGCGGCCGAGCCAGAAATGCCCGCGCAATGGTGATCAACTGCTTCTCACCGGCGCTGATATTGCCACCGTCGTCACTGATGCGGGTCTCATATCCGTCAGGCAGCGTCTGCACGATCCGGTCAACGTAGGCCGCTTGGGCGGCATGCGTCACTTCTTCGTCACTGGCATCCGGACGCCCGTACCGGATGTTTTCGGCGATCGTTCCGCTGAACAGCCAGGTGTCTTGCAGCACCATGCCGATTCGGGACCGCAGCGAATGCCGGCTCATCGACCTGATGTCGGCGCCGTCGATCAGGATGTGGCCCGAGTCCACCTCGTAGAACCGCACCAAGAGGTTGACCAACGTCGTTTTGCCGGCCCCCGTCGGTCCGACGATCGCCACGGTGTCGCCCGGTTCGGCCGCCAGAGAGAGGTCTTCGATCACCGGTGTGCCGGGCCGGTAGCCGAAGGTGACGTGGGAGAATTCCACTCGACCAACCGGCGACGACGCGCCGGCTGCACGAAGCGATGCCTGCCCGTTGGGTGAAACCTCCAGTCGCCCATCGGGGGCTTCTTCCGGCTCGTCGAGCAGGTCAAACACCCGCTCAGCGCTGGCCACCCCGGACTGCAAGACGTTGTACATCGCCGCCAGCTGTGACAATGGCCAATTGAACTGCCGCACATATTGAATGAAAGCCTGAATGTTGCCCACTGTGATCTGGCCGGTCGCCACCTGCACGCCGCCGACAACGGCGACTGCGACATAGCTGAGGTTGCCGATGAACGTCGTTGCCGGTGAGATCAGTCCGGAAGTTAACTGGGCACCGAAACCGGATTCGTAGACATCGTCATTCAGCTCGCGAAACCGCTGCTGGGCGCTGACCCGATGCCCAAACGTCTTCACGACCGTGAAACCGCTGTAAGTCTCCTCGATATGGGCATTCAGCCGTCCGGTGTTGGTCCATTGCGCGACGAAAAGTCGCTGGGACCGCCGGGTGATCATCCGGATCACCCACAGCGACACCGGAACTGTGCTCAAGGCGATCAGCGCCAGCAGCGGTGAAATCGTCAGCATCATGGCAAGCACGGTCACCACGGTCACTACCGACGTCAACAGCTGCGAGACGGTCATCGAGAGCGAACTCTGGACGTTGTCGACGTCGTTGGTGACCCGGCTGAGCACCTCCCCGCGTTGCCGGCCGTCGAAGTAGGTCAACGGCAGCCGGTGCACCTTCTCTTCGATGTCGGCGCGCAACGTCATCATGGTGCGCTGGACAGTCAGGTTGAGCAGCCGCGCCTGAGCCCAAACCATCAACGCCGCAACGAGGTACAACGCCAACGCGAATCCCAGCGTGGCACCGACCGCGCCGAAGTCGATGCCGTGACCGGGGGTCACGTGCATTCCGGACAACAAGGCGGCGAAGTTGTTGTCACCGCGGGCCCGGGCGGCGGCAACCGCCTGTTCTTTGGTCAACCCCGGGGGCAGTCGCCGCCCGATGACACCGTTGAACAGCAAGTCAGTGGCGTGCCCGAGTATTCGTGGCACGACGACCCCGATCGCGGTGCCGCCGAGCGAGAGCAGGATGACCGCGGCGCTCAAGCGGCGTTGAGGCCCGAGCCGTTTAATGAGACGGATCACCGAACCGCTAAAGTCCCGCGACCTTTCGGCCGGTCGTTGCCCCACGCCGCGCATCCGTGGGGTGGTCACCGCGGTCACCAGTGGCCGCCAACGCCGGCGCCCAGTGACTGGGAATCGGCGAATTCCAGATAAGTCTGGCACGTCGCGAGGAGCGATTCATGAGTGCCCACACCCACGACCTGCCCGTCGTCGATGACCACGACCTGGTCCGCTTTGGCTACCGTCGAAATACGCTGAGATACAACAACTATCGTGGCATCCTGTGCCGCTTCCTGCAGCGACGCGCGAACCTGCGCGTCGGTGTGCACGTCCAGCGCCGAGAAGGCGTCGTCGAACAGGTAGATGGCGGGATGCCGAATCACCGCGCGAGCGATGGCCAGCCGTTGCCGCTGCCCGCCGGAGAAGTTGCTGCCGCCTTGGGCGACCGGCATCTGCAGGCCGTTGTCGTGGGCGCGCACAAACCCGTCGGCCTGAGCCACCTGCAGCGCGGTCCACATCTCCTGCTCGGTGGCGTCGGCCTTGCCGTAACGCAGGTTGTCAGCGACGGTGCCGGAGAACAGGTAGCCCCGCTGGGGCACCAGACCGATCACGGACCACAGTTGCTCGGTGTCGTAGTCACGCACGTCGACGCCGTCGATGAGCACCGCTCCTTCGGTGACGTCATAGAGCCGGCAGATCAGCGCGACCAACGTCGACTTGCCCGAGCCGGTCCCGCCGACGATCGCGGTGGTGGTGCCCGGACGGGCGGTCAGCGAGACGCGCTGCAACACAGGACGATCTGCATGCGGGTAGGCATAGCCCACGTTGTCAAGCCGTATCAGTCCGGTCAGGGACGGCGGCCGCACCGGCTGCTCGGGACTGGTCACCGCTGAGCTGGTGCGCAGTACTTCGGTGATGCGTTCAGCACACACCGAGGCCCGGGGCAACACCATCAGTGTCATCGTCGCCATCATCACGGCCATCAGAATCTGGGTGAAGTAGGCCAAAAACGCGATCAGCGAGCCGACCTGCATGTGCCCGGCGTCGATGCGCAGCCCGCCGAACCAGATCACCGCGACGCTGAAGCAGTTGATCGTCAACGTCGTGACCGGCAGCATCAAGGCCTGCCAATTGCCGGCTTGCAGTGCGGTACCGGACAACGCGGAGTTGGCCCGGTTGAATCTCTCCCGCTCGAATGGTTCGCGCGCGAAAGCCCTCACAACGCGAACGCCGGACAATTGGTCGCGCATTACTCGGTTGATGTTGTCGACCAATTTCTGCATGCTGCGGAAAATCGGCAGCATGCGCGACACCAGAGCGGCATTGGCCACGGCCAGCAACGGGACCGCGACAAGCAGCAGCCAGGACAAGCCGGCGTCCTGGTGAATGGCCATCGCGATGCCCCCGACACACATGATCGGAGCGGTGACCAGCACGGTGGCCGCCAGCTGCACCACGAACTGAACTTGGCGGACGTCGTTGATTGTGCGGATCAACAGGGACGGCGTGCCGAACCGGCTGGTCTCATGCGCGGAGAATCCGGTGACGCGTGCGAAGATCGCCCACCGCAGGTCGCGGCCGAAACCCATACCGGTTCGTGACCCGAAATACACCGCGCCGACGGCGCACAGCACTTGCACCCCGGTGACCGCGAGCATCACCCCACCGAGCCGCACGATGGCCGTAGTGTCGCCTTTCGCGACGCCGTCGTCGATGATGGCGGCGTTGACCGTCGGCAGGTACAGCGAGGCCAACGTGCTGATCAGCTGCAGCAGCAACACCGCGGTGAGCGGCCCGCGATACGGCCGGGCGAACTGGCGCAGCAATGCCAGGAGCATCTGGTTACTGTCGCACAGGCGCCGATCAGCGGCGGTTAATGTGCACCCTGTGATCAGCCGACCGCGCACAGTTGTGGCGCTGGCTGTGGCGACCGCTGCCCTGGCCGGCGGGTGCTCGAATCAGATTCGGCATCCGGGCCCGGCGACGCCGGCCGCTGGGCACGGGCCTTTCTTCCCGCTGTGTGGCGGTGTCAGCGACCAGACGGTGGCTCGTCTCACCCAACTGAGCGGGCTGGTGAACACGGCGCAGAATTCGGTGGGCTGTCAGTGGCTGGTGCACGGCAGCGTCGGGAATCCCTCGGGCCCCTATTTCTCGTTCTCCTGGTATCGCAGCAGCCCGATCGGGCGCGAACGCAGGACGGTGCAGGTGAACCACCCCAGTGTCGAAGACATCACCATCAGCGGGCATGACGGCTTTCTCGCCACCGGCAGCGAGGCGAACCTGGGCGATAATCTGTGTGAGATCGGGCTGCAATTCGACGACGACTTCATCGAGTGGGCGGTGTACTTCAACCAGAAGCCGTTTCCGGAGCCCTGTGGCGTTGCCAAAGAACTGACTCGACAGTCGGTGGCGAACTCACGATGAGGTAAAACCGCTGGTCAAACCGTGTCGCAGTGGTTGACCCGAGGCGCTGGCGCTACAGTGCATCCTGTGACCAGCAGTAGGTGCGCATAGTGGTGCGCGGCAAGCCGACGGCGCTGGCACTGGCGGCCATGAGCCTGGTCAGCGTGGTCTTGCTCATGGTTGCAGCGTGTTCGGATTCCGGCTCCGGCAAGAACCAGTCGCCGGATTCGTCGGGCGCGCCGTCCGCGTCGTCGCACCACGGGCCGTTCTTTCCGCAGTGCGGCGGGGTCACCGACCAGACGGTCGCCCAGCTCACCAGGGTTACGGGGTTGGTGAACACTGCGCAGAATTCCGTGGGCTGCCAATGGCTGGCCGGCGGCGCCATCCTGGGCCCGCACTTCTCCTTCTCCTGGTACCGCGGCAGTCCTATCGGGCGGGAACGCAAGACCGAGGAGCTGTCGCGGTCCAGTGTCGAGGACATCAACATCAACGGCCACGGCGGTTTCATCGCGGTCGGCAACGAGCCGACATTGGGGGACTCGCTGTGCGAAATCGGTATTCAATTTCAGGACGACTTCATCGAATGGTCGGTCAGCTTCAATCAGAAGCCGTTCCCCGACCCGTGCGACGTGGCCAAAGAACTCACCCGGCAAACGATTGCGAATTCGAAATGACCGGCCGATTCCATCGCATCCCGACTTCAGTTCGACGAAGTGCAAGGGCTACCGCAGCCGTCGTGCTCACAGTGCTGATGGTGCTCACCGGCTGCTCCCGGGCGGTGGGCGGCACGCCGGTGAAGGCCGGCGCGGGTGACGTTCCACCCAACAGCAACTCTCAGCAGCAGTATCCCAACCTGCTCAAGGAGTGCGAGGTGTTGACCAACGACATCCTGGCCAAGACCGTGGGCGCGGACCCGCTCGACATCCAGAGCACCTTCGTCGGCGCGATCTGCCGCTGGCAAGCCGCCAACCCGGCCGCCCTCATCGACATCACCCGGTTCTGGTTCGAACAGGGCAGCTTGGACAACGAGCGCAAGGTGGCCGAGGGCCTCAAATACCAGATCGAGAACCGTTCCATTGCCGGGGTGCGCTCAATTGTCATGCGGACCAACGACGCCAACGGCTCGTGCGGAGTGGCCAGTGACGCCGCCGGCGTCGTCGGCTGGTGGGTCAACCCGCAGGGGCCCGGCATCGACGCGTGTCAGCAGGCCCTCAAGCTGATGGAGCTGACGTTGTCCACGAACTCCTAGCCACGAAACAGACGTCACGGCTGCGGTTGCCTCGGTTATCGCAACCCTGGCTTCTGTTCGGCGTTGCCTGGTCTCAGCGCGGCACGTGAAAATCGACCAGCGTGGCAACACCGCGCTTTAGCTGTTGCCAGCCGCGGGGCACGCTGAGCACCGCGATCGCCGAGGTCGGAAACTTCTCCCGAATGCGCTGCGCGGCGGCGGTGTCGCTGCCGGCGAGTTCCAACGCGACGTCGGACATCGTCGGTTCGTGACCGACGACCAGCAAAGTGTTGACGTCGTCGCTGACCGTGCCGATCTCGCTCAGCACCGTGGCAACGCCCGCGCCGTAGAGTCGTTCGGCGTAACGCACCGCGGCCTTGATACCGGCGCGCGACAGCGTCTGGCGGGCGCGGATGGCCGTGGAGCACAGCACCTGGTCGACGGCGGGAAGATTGCCTCGCAGCCAGTCACCGGCCAGAGCGGCTTGGCGTACGCCGCGCGGCGCCAACGGCCGGTCGTGGTCGGCGAGTCCGGTCGGGTACGCCGATTTCGCGTGCCGCAGCAACGCCAGGATGCGATGGTCGTCGGTCACGTCGATGACGGTATGGCACAACCGACAGACGGCGAAAGGTCCGTTCGATAGTTGCTCGCCGCCCGCCGGTGCGCGTCCCCGCACTTGTCGGCGGCGCGCCCTACACTCGCCTTGCTCACAGCCGCCCGGAATCAGGAGGGGCCGAGGAATGCGATTCCTGCACACCGCCGACTGGCAGCTGGGCATGACCCGTCACTTCCTCGCCGGCGATGCTCAGCCCCGGTATTCGGCCGCCCGCCGCGATGCGGTCGCCGATCTCGGCTCGCTGGCGGCCGAGGTCGACGCGGAGTTCGTCGTGGTGGCCGGTGACGTTTTCGAGCACAACCAGCTCGCGCCCCAAGTGATCAGCCAGTCGCTGGAAGCCATGCGCGCCATCGGTGTTCCGGTGTACCTGTTGCCCGGCAACCACGACCCACTGGATGCGTCCTCGGTGTACACCAGCGCGCTGTTCACCGCGGAGTGTCCGAACAACGTCGTCGTGCTGAACCGGGCCGGCGTTCACGACATCCGCCCGGGCCTGCAGATCGTCGCCGCTCCCTGGCGATCCAAAGCGCCGACCACCGACCTGGTGGCCAACGAACTCGGCGAACTGCCCGCCGACGGGACCACCCGGGTGCTGGTCGCTCACGGCGGTGTCGACGAGCTCGATCCCGATCCAAGCAAACCGGCGCTGATCCGGCTCGCCACGGTGGAGGGCGCATTGGCCGACGGTCGTGTGCACTATGTGGCGTTGGGCGACAAGCATTCTCGCACGTGCGTGGGCGGCAGCGGACGGGTGTGGTACTCCGGCTCGCCGGAGGTGACCAATTATGACGACACCGAGTCCGATCCCGGTCACGTGCTGGTGGTCGACATCGACGAAACCGATCCCAACCGTCCGGTGCACGTCCAGGCCCGCCATGTCGGACGATGGCGCTTCATCACCATGCGTCATCACGTCGACAACAGCCGCGACATCGCCGATCTGGACTTGAATCTCGACCTGTTGGACGCTAAAGACCGGACGGTGGTGCGACTGGTCCTGACCGGTTCACTGACGGTTACCGACCGTGCGGCGCTCGACGGCTGTTTGGACAAATACGCCCGTGTGTTCGCCTGGTTAGGGCTGTGGGATCGGTATACCGACCTCGCGGTCGTCCCGGCCGACGGCGAGTTCACCGACCTGGGCATCGGCGGGTTCGCCGCCGCCGCAGTCGCCGAACTGGTCGCGACGGCACAGGTCGGCGACGCTGAGAGCGCCGATGACGCCCAGGCGGCGCTGGCGCTGCTGCTGCGGCTCACTGAGCACGGCAGGGGTGCGGCATGAAATTACATCGGCTGGTACTGACCGATTATCGGGGCATCGCGCACCGGGAATTGGAGTTTCCCGACAGCGGTGTGGTGATTGTCGGTGGTGCCAATGAGATCGGCAAGTCGTCGATGATCGAAGCGCTCGATCTGCTGCTGGAGTCCAAAGATCGCTCGACGAAGAAAGAAGTCAAGCAGGTCAAGCCGACTTATGCCGATGTCGGATCGGTAGTCACGGCTGAAATCAGCACCGGTCCTTACCGTTTCGTCTACCGCAAACGCTTCCACAGAAAGTGCGAAACCGAACTGACTGTGCTCGCGCCGCGGCGGGCACAGCTGACCGGCGATGAAGCCCACGAGCGGGTCTGCGCGATGCTCGACGAGACGATGGACACCGACCTTTGGCGCGCGCAGCGGGTGCTGCAAGCGGCGTCGACGGCAGCGGTGAATCTGTCGGGCTGTGAAGCGCTGTCGCGCGCACTTGACGTGGCGGCCGGAGCCGCCGACGCGCTGGTCGGCACCGAACCTCTGCTGATCGAGCGCATCGACGCCGAATACGCCCGCTACTTCACTCCGACAGGGCGCCCGACCGGTGAATGGTCCACTGCGACAACTCAACTGCACAGCGCGCAGGAAGAGGTGGAGCGATGGGCGACCGCGGTGGCCGACGTCGAGGACCGGGTGCGCCGACATGCGGACCTGACCGACCACCTGGCCGACCTCTCCGGTCAACAGGTTATGGCCGCCGAGCGGCATTCCGCTGCCCAGGCCGCTGCCACCACCCTGGCCGAGCTCCGCAATCAGTTGCGTGAAGCGCAGCTGCTCGCGACGGCTGCCGCAGCGACCAGCGCAGCGTCCGCTGCCGCTCACGCCGAACGGCTTCGGTTACGAACCGACCTGGACACCCGCACCGCAACCCTGGCCGAATTGGAAGCCGAGAACCGGGAAGCCGCCGCTGCGCAGTCAGCCGCCCACCAGGCCGCTGCGGACGCCGATGCCGCGTCGAGCGAGGCGACTGCCGCGCTCGAAGCGGCTCAGCAACGCATCGACTCGCTGCGCCGCGTCGTCACACAGCTAGCCGAGCGCGAGGAAGCTGATCGGCTTGCCACCCGGCTTGCCAAAGTCGCTGCCCTGCAGCAAGAGCGGGAGCAGGTCAGCGCTGAGTTGTCCGCGACCGCCGTCACCGAAGCTGTCGGCCATCGCATCGAAGCCGCTGCCGCAGCCCTCGACCGCGTCGACGGTCAACTCGCGTTGGTCTCCGGCGCCATCGAGTTCACCGCGTCGGCTGACATCGAGTTGGCCACCGGAGATCAGCAGATCACCCTGACGGCAGGGCAAAGCTGGTCGACGGCGGCGACCGGGCCAACCGAGGTCATCGTGGCGGGTGTGCTGACCGCCCGCTACATTCCCGGCGTCACCGCGCAAGACGTCCACATCAAACACATTGCGGCGCAGCAAGAGATGGCGGCCGCTTTAGCTGCGGGCAACGTCACCAATCTGCATAACGCCCGGCGCGCCGATCGACGCCGCCGTGAACTGGAGAGTAGTCGCGATCAACTTTCCGCCGCACTCGACGGATTGTGCGGTGACGATCAGGTCGAGCATCTGCACGCCCGCCTCGCCCAACTGCGCGCCGGTCAGCCGCCCGAAGCGGACGTCGGCATGGACGCCAGCACCGCACGCGCCGAGCTCGGCACAGCTGACGCAGAGCGCGCGCACTCGGCTGCGGTATGTGACGCACGACGCCGGCAGGCCGCCACCGCCGCCAGCCAGCTCGCCGAGAAAGTCATGCGCACAACGGTATTGCGTGGCAAGCTGGCGACCCAACGAGCCGAGCTGCAGGCCGTCACTGATCGGCTGGCTCAGCAGCGCGCCCTCATCACCGATGACGACTTGGCCGCCGACGCTGACACCGACCGCCGCGCCGAAGCCGCCGCCGGCCCGCGAGTCGCTGACCTGACCGCACAACTGAATGCAGCGGGCGTCGACGCGGTAGCCGCCGAACTGGCGGACGCCGCCGCAACGGCCGAAGCGCTGCGCAGCCGGCACGACGAGGTTGAGCGCGCCCTGCATGAGGTCACCGTGGAGCTGACGGTGTTCGGCACTGAAGGTCGGCAGGGCAAACTCGACGCCGCGCGCAGCGCGTATGAGCACGCGAAGACCGAGCACGCCCGGGTGGGACGCCGGGCGCGGGCCGCCCAACTGCTGCGGTCAGTTATGTCCCGGCACCGCGACACGACCCGCCTGCGATACGTCGAACCGTTCCGCACCGAACTGCAGCGGCTCGGCCGCCCGGTGTTCGGACCCAGCTTTGAAGTCGAGATCGACAGCGACCTGTCGATCTGCAGCCGCACCCTCGACGGCCGCACCGTGCCGTACGAATCACTGTCGGGCGGGGCCAAGGAACAACTCGGCATCCTCGCTCGGCTCGCCGGGGCATCGCTGGTTGCCAAAGAGGACGCCGTCCCGGTGCTGATCGATGATGCGCTCGGCTTCACCGACCCCGACCGGTTGGCCAAGATGAGCGCGGTTTTCAACAGTATGGGCAGTCACGGCCAGGTCATCGTGCTGACTTGCACGCCGGCCCGGTACGACGGTGTGGGGGATGCGCACCGCATCATTCTCAGCGCATAGCGCTTTGCCGGGCGTCCTGACGTCCTACACTCACCGAAACAGGGAGTGCATCGTGGACCTTCATTGCGACTACGTGGTCGTCGGAACCGGCTCCGCGGGAGCGGTGTTGACCAACCGGCTCAGCGCTGATCCGGCCACCGCGGTGGTCGCATTGGAGGCCGGACCGCGCGACGGCGACAAATTCATCCGGATTCCGGCGGCGTTCGCCAAGCTGTTTCGCAGCGAGTTCGATTGGGACTATCTGACTGAACCGCAGAAAGAGCTGAACGGTCGCGAAATTTACTGGCCGCGCGGCAAAGTGCTCGGCGGATCGTCGTCGATGAACGCAATGATGTGGGTGCGCGGATTCGCCGCGGATTACGACGAGTGGGCCGAGCACGGCGGGTCTCAGTGGTCGTTCACCGAGCTCCTGCACTACTTTCGTCGCATCGAGAACGCCAGCACCGCCTCGCATCTCGTCAGCGAGGAAAGCGGGCTTACTGGACCGCTGTTCCTCTCGGCCCAACGCAGCCCGCGCAGTTCGACCGCGGCGTGGCTGGCGGCGACACGCGAATGCGGGTTCAGTGCTGCCCGGCCGAATTCTGCTCAGCCGGAGGGCTTCTGTGAAACCATCGTGACCCAGCGCAAGGGTGCGCGCTGGAGTTGTGCTGACGCTTACCTCAAGCCGGTGCTGCGTCGTAAGAACCTGACGGTGCGCACTGCGGCGACCGCTACGCGCGTCGTCATCGAGGGAGCCCGGGCGGTGGGCGTGGAATTCGAGCACGAGGGCCGGCGCCGCGTCGTGTACGCCCGTCAGCAGGTGGTTCTGTGTGGTGGCGCCATCAATACGCCGCAGCTGCTGATGCTCTCCGGTGTCGGTGATCGCGACCAGCTCGGCGAACACGGTATCGAAGTGATCCATCACGCGCCCGAGGTCGGGCAGAACCTCGTTGACCACCTCGTCACCCCGCTGGGTTTCGATGTGCAGCGCGACACGTTGTACACCGCCGAGAAGCCCATTCAGCTGCTCAACTATTTACTGCGGCGCCGCGGCATGCTCACCTCGAACGTCGGCGAGGCCCACGGCTTCGTGCGCAGCCGAGCGGAGTTGGACCTGCCCGATCTCGAGCTGATCTTCGCTCCGGCTCCGTATTTCGACGAAGGAATCGCTGATCCCTATCAGGGACATGCGGTGGTGTTCGGTCCGATCTTGCTCAGGCCCGAAAGTCGTGGGCAGATCACCTTGCGTTCCGCCGACCCGCTCCTTAAGCCGATCATCGATCCGCGCTATCTGTCCGACCCCGGCGGTGTGGATCGGGCCGCGATGATGGCGGGTCTGCGGATGTGCGCCGAGATTGCCGAGGCTCCCGCGCTGAAGCCGCTGCTGGGCCCGATCGCCCGACCGCGTAACGTCGCCCGGCTTGACGAGGACGGCCTTGCCGAAGCGCTCAACAGCTGTTCGCACACGCTCTACCACCCGATCGGCACCTGCCGGATGGGCAGCGACGAGGGCAGCGTGGTGGATCCGCAACTGAAGGTGCGCGGTGTCGACAACCTCCGGGTAGCCGACGCCTCGGTGATGCCCAGCGCTGTTCGGGGGCACACCCATGCGCCGTCGGTGCTGATCGGCGAGAAAGCCGCCGATCTGATCCTTCGTTAGCTCGCCAAGTGCCACCCGGCACAATGATGACGTGCCGGGGCGACGCGTATGACGATGACCGCACGCCGGCGACGCGTGCACAACAAACTCAAAGCGCTGCCCGGAGTGCGCGCAGTGCGCCGGCCGGTGTCGCCGGGCGCCTCGGAGGAGTTCGACCTTTACTACGTTCGCACCGGGCCGCAATCAGCCCATCCGTTAGTCGTCCTGACCGGCGGTCCGGGAGTGGCCTCAGTCTTGCTCTACAAGGGGTTTCGACGGCGCGCCGCTGCTGTCGGGCTGGACGTGATCATGATCGAGCACCGGGGAGTCGGTTTGTCCCGCCACGACGACGCCGGCGCCGACCTGCCGCCGCAGGCGTTGACTGTCGAGCAGGTGGTCGATGACGTCGTCGCGGTGCTCGACGACGCGCGTGCCGGCGCTGCCGTCATGTACGGCACGTCCTACGGCACCTACATCGCCGCCGGTGTAGGCGTGCGACATCCCGACCGCGTGCACGCCATGATTCTGGATTCGCCGCTGCTGTGTCGGCACGACATGGCGGCGGTGCGCGATGCCCTTCGCGGACTGCTGTGGGACGGCGACGGTCCGAATTCCGCAGCGCTGGCCGCCAAGGTGCGCAGCCTGACCGCCGCCGGGGTGATGGACCCGGCCGGCGCACAGGTCGCGGCAACGTTGTACGGCTACGGCGGCGCAACGCTGCTGGAACGCCAGCTCGAGCTGCTGCTGCGTGGGCGGACGAAAGTGTGGCGCGGGTTGTGCAGAATCGACCAGCTGGTCACCCGCACGGTGCCGTTTCGTTTCGAAATGGATCTGGTTGGCCGCATCGCTTTCCGCGAGTTGGACTACGCCGGTGAACCAGACGGACTTCCACTGGACCCGGCCGTCGCGATGCGCGGCAAGTCCGCTGCTGCAGTCGCTTTCGAGGCGGAACCATACGACTTGGTTGCAGACATGCCGAAATTCTCCTGGCCCACGGTGGTCATCTCCGGAGGACGCGACCTCATCACCCCGTCCGCAGTCGCCGAGCGCATCAGCTCGCTGATTCCCGACGCGGTGCTGATGCGGCTTCCGACCATGGCGCACAGCGCGCTGGACAGCCGCCGGAACGCTGCGCTGCACATAGCTACAGCAGTCCACCGCGGACACGTCCGGGAATTGGCGGACCGCACGCCGGCATTGGACGCACTGCTGGGGCGGCCGGCTCTGCGGTTGCTGACCGCGACGATCGGCGCGGCGATTGCTGCCGAAGGTGCGCTGCCCACCTGGAAGCCGAGACGACCGTATCGGTTGCGCGCGAATCAGTCTCGCGTGAAACCGATCTCCGAATAGACGACGTCGGCCAGCCCGAATGCGCCGTAGTTGGCCACATCGCTGCGTACCGCGATGTCACCGGAGGTCTGGAACAGCGGCAGGTTGAACCCTTCCTCCCAGATCATCCGGTCCACTTCGTTGGCCAGCACGCGGGCCTTGCCTTCGTCGAGCTGGGAAAGTGTTTCGTCGATCTTGGCGTCGATGCGCGCATTGCCGATCTTGCCGAAGTTGCTGTCACCGTCCGAGGTATAAATCTGCGGTAGCGCGGACAGCGGGAAAGCGCCCCCGACCCAGCCGAATTGGGTGATGTCGAAGTCGCCGACCCCGACGTACTGGCTGAAGAACCCGGTGCCCGGTTTCGGATCGAGAACCAGCTTGACGCCCAGCTGCGCTAGGTTCTGCTGTGCCACCAAGGCGATCTGCTTGTTGGATTGCGCCTCGAAGAACACGTCCCGAATAGCGAGCTGTCTGCCGTCCTTCTCCCGTACTTTGCCGTGCAGCTTCCAGCCCAACGCGTCCAGTTCATGGCCGGCCTCGTCGAGGTTGAAAGCGGCCGGTGCGCTGTTGTTCTCGTAACCGACCTGCCCGGCGACGTAGACGTGGTTGTCCAACGGCACCGGATGGCCGGTCAAGCCGTGCTCGACGACGTCGACGATGGCGCGGCGGTCGATGCCCTTGCAGATCGCTCGGCGCAGCCTCTCATCGGCCAGAATGGAGCCCCGTGCGCCGTTGAAAGTGAAGTGGTACCACACCGGCGCCGGGGCGTGCCGGATGACGACACCGGGCGTGCGCTCGGCGGTGACCATGTCGTCGAGCGTGCTGATGCCGGCGGCGTCGATCGCGTTGTTCTGTAACGCCGGGATGACGGCGGTGGGATCGAGCACCAGGAACGTGATCGAATCCAGCAGCGCTTTGGCGCCCCACCACCGAGGGTTGCGTGTCAATACGATTCGCTGGGCCGTCCGGTCGATCGTGGAGACTATGAACGGTCCCGACGACGGGCCGGGCGTGTCCAGTTGGCCGGTGTTGAACACCTCCGGGTTCGCCGTCATGCTGCGCGGTTGGATACCGCCGGCGAACATTCCGCGCCACTCGGCGTACGGCTTGGCGAAGGTGACCACTGCCTGGCGGTCGTCGACGCCGCGGGTCACCGAGCGCACCCGCTCGAAGCCCGCCCTGCTGGCGATCAGATAACGCTTGTCGCGTCCGCTGCATGCGTCGACCTCGGATTTGAGGTCTTCCCACGTCATCGGCGTGCCGTCGCTCCACACCGCTTTCGGATTGATGGTGTAGGTGACGACTTGCGGGTTTGTGCTGGTCAAGTCGGCGCCGGTGAAGTAATCGGTGTTGAGTTGCAGCGTCCCACTGGATTGGGTGATGAACGCGCCCGGCAGCGTGGGCGTGACGATCCTCGCAAGATCGTCGGTGTTGCCGTCGATGTTGAGCTCGTTGAAATTCGACGGGAAAGACGTCAGGGCGAGTCGCAGCCTGCCGCCGTGGCGCAGTGTCGCTGGATCGTGCGGGTTGATGTCGCTGGTCGTCCCGATCTTAGTGGCGCCCAAGTTGGGCACGTCTCGGTACCCTTCCGAGCAGCCAGTGCCGACCATACAGGTGACCGTCGCCAGCAGCGCAAGCCTGCGAACGACCGGCGCGAGCATCACCCCGGCGATGCTAACTGACATCGGCGTGCGCCCGGGGGACGGCGGCCAACAGCCGACGGGTGTAGTCGTGCTGCGGGTCGGTCAACACCTGCTCGCTGTCACCTTGCTCGACAATCGTTCCCCGGTACATCACCGCCACCCGGTGAGCCAGGTGCTTCACCACCGAAAGGTCGTGTGACACAAACAAGTAGGACAACTCGAACCTGTGCTGCAGGTCCAGCAGCAGGTTGATGATGCCGGCCTGAATCGACACGTCGAGCGCCGACACCGGCTCGTCGAGGGCGAGGATCTTCGGTTGCAGCGCCAACGCCCGGGCGATGCCGATCCGCTGTTTCTGGCCGCCGGAGAATTCGGCGGGATAGCGGTTGGCGTCGGCGTGGTTCAAGCCGACGGTCCCAAGCAGTTCGGCTACCCGCTCCTCGCACCGTGCTTTGTCGAACCCGTTGGCGGTCAACGGTTCAGCGATAACGTCGAAGACCGGAAGGCGCGGGTCCAGCGACGCCACCGGATCTTGAAAGACCACTTGCAGTTCGGTGCGCAGCCGGCGACGGGCAGGCGCATCGAGAGTTGCAACGTCTTTGCCGAGTATCGCTATGGAGCCGGCCTGCGGTGTTTTGAGCTCCAGAATCTGTCGCAGGGTCGTCGATTTACCCGACCCGGATTCGCCGACGATGGCCAGGGTCCGCCCTTGTTCCAACGTGAAGCTGACGCCGTCGACCGCACGTACTTCACCGACTCGGCGGCGCAGAACCACCCCTTTGGTGAGGGGATAAGTCTTGGCCAGGTCATCGACGCACAGCACCGCCGGGGTGCCGTCAGCGGGGGCATCAATTGGCTGAGGCTGCGTCGACACTCCGAAGATGTCGGCGGCGCTGCGCCCGGCGACGTCGTCGGTGCGGATGCACGCCGCGCGGTGACCTTCCCGAATGGTGACGAGATCGGGTTCAGCAGCATGACATTCGTCGATCACCAGGGGGCAGCGCGGGGCGAACGGGCAGGCGTCGGCGATCAACGACGACATCGCCGGCGGAGCGCCCGGTATCGGAATGAGCCGGGTGCCCTGCGCGGCGTCCAGTCGCGGCACCGAACCCAGCAGGCCGACCGTGTAGGGCATCCGCCGGTCCCGGTGGAGCACCTCGACATCGGCGATCTCCACCGCCCGCCCGGCATACATCACCAGCGCCCGATTCGCGAACTCAGATACCACCCCCAGGTCGTGGGTGATGATCAGGACGCCGGCACCGGTGACGTCGCGCGCGGTGCGCAGCAGATCGAGGATCTGCGCCTGCACGGTGACATCGAGCGCTGTCGTCGGTTCGTCGCAGATCAGCAGATCAGGGTCGTTGGCAATCGCGATCGCGATCACCACCCGCTGCCGCTCACCACCGGAGAGCTCGTGCGGAAAGGCCTTGGCCCTGCGCTCAGGCTGGGCGATGCCGACCAAGTCCAATAGTTCCAGGGCGCGTTTGCGCGCGTCGGCGCGGCTGACTTGGTGATTGTGCACCCGAATGGCTTCGGCTATCTGGTCACCGACCGCGTAAACCGGCGTCAGTGCCGACATCGGGTCCTGGAACACGGTGCCGATCGCCTTGCCGCGAACCCGCGACATCTCCTCGTCGGAGAGCCCGAGTAGCTCTTTGCCGTGTAATCGCACCGACCCCGATACGGTGGCGTGGTCGGGCAGCAACCCGACTACCGCCATCGCCGCTGTGGTTTTGCCCGAACCGGATTCGCCGACGATCGCGACGACGTCGCCGGGATTGATGTGGTAACTCGTGCCGCGCACAGCCGGCACCCGGACCTCGTCGGTCTCAAAGGTGACGTTGAGATCGGTCACCTCCAACAGCGCCGTCATTGCGCCCGCCGGCTTCTGCGACGTGCTGATTTGCTGCCGGGATCGAGCGCGTCCCGCAGGCCGTCACCGGTGAGGTTGGCGCACAGCACCGTCAAGACCAATGCTCCGGAGGGGAAGAGGAACACCCACGGGAACGTGGTGACCGATGGTGTGCCGTCGGAGATCAACGTGCCCAATGACACGTCGGGCGGCTGCACACCGAATCCCAAGAAGCTCAACCCGGTTTCGGCCAGGATGGCGTACCCGACGTTGAGCGTCGCGTCAATGATGAGGATGGACGCGACGTTGGGCAGGATGTGATGCATGATGACGCGGCGGCTCGACACACCCATATACCGTGCGGCGCTTACGAACTCGCGTTCGCGCAGACTCATCGTCAAACCGCGGACCATGCGTGAGCTGACCATCCAGCTGAACACCGCAAGCAGCCCGATGAGCCACAGGATGCTGCCTGATCCCTTGATCCGGGGAGTGACGATCGCGATCAGGATGAAGCCCGGTACCACCAGCAGCAGATCGACCAGCCACATCAATGCCCGGTCGCGCCAGCCGCCGAAGTAACCGGCCACCGAACCGACCGTCGCCGCGATGCTCGTGGAGATCAGCGCCACGCAGAAGCCGATCAGCATCGACTTCTGCATACCCCGCAAAGTCCTTGCCAGCAGATCCTGGCCGAGGGGATTCGTGCCGAACCAATGCCGCAACGACGGCGGCTGCAGCAGGGCGTCGTAGTCGAGCGTGGTGTAGTCGTAGGGGAGTAGCGGCGGCAGCGTGTAGCAGCCGATGAACAGCGATACCAGCAGGATCAACGCCACCACCGCCGGACGGTTGCGAACGAACCTGCGGGCCACCAAGCTTCGCCGCGACGCGAACACCGCTGGGGTCACAGCGGAGCGCGGAGGAGGTGTTTCGACTTTCGATTGTGTCATGACACCCGCACTCTCGGATCCAACAGCGCGTAGAAGACGTCGGAGAGCAGACCCGCGAGAAGCACCGTGGCGCCGGTGAATACGGTAATCGCCGCGACGACATTGGTGTCTTGAGTCGAGATGCCTTGAACCACCCACTCGCCCATGCCGTGCCAACCGAAGATCTTCTCGACGAACACCGCGCCGACGACCAGGCCGCTGACCGCATAAGCGAACAACGTCGCCATCGGAATCAGCGCCGTCCGCAGACCATGTTTGAACAGCGCGCGCCGGCGGGTCAGGCCTTTGGCCCGCGCCGTCCGGATGAAGTCTTCGCTGAGCACGTCGAGCATCGCGTTGCGCTGATAGCGGCTGAAGCTTGCAATGGAGGTCAGCGCGAGCGTGAGAGTCGGCAACACGATGTGTTGTGCGCGGTCGACGAGTTGCTGCCACAGCTGGCCGGGCGGAAGCGGAGAAGTTTCTCCGGTGTAGAGGAAAAGACGCACTCCGCTCAGCATGTTGATCCGTAGCCCGATCAGGATGAGCAGGTTCGCCAACACAAACGACGGCACGCTGAGGATGACCAACGACAGCACGGTGATCACTCGGTCGCTGAGCTGGTATTGGCGCACCGCTCCCCACGCGCCGACGACGACGCCGATAACCGTGCCGAGCACCGATCCGATGACCACCAATCGCAGCGTCACACCGACGCGGCGTCCCAGCTCCTGGGACACCGGATGACCGGTCACCGTGGCCCCGAAATCACCCTGCACAGCGCCGGAGATCCACTTCGCGTACCGCACCGGGATGGGCCGGTCGAGGTTGAGCTGGACGGCTTTGGCGTGAATGGCCTCCGGCGGCGGCTTCGGGTGTCGCTGGACGAAAGCGTCCAGCGGATGAAACGTCATCGAGGTCAGGCAGAAGATCAGGAACGACGCCAGCGCCAGCAGCACGAGGTAATTGAGGAAGCGACGCGCCAGAAAGCGGATCACACGCGCAGGCCTCCCCAATGTCGCATGCGCAACAGACTAAGAGATGTGCGGTCGGTCGCGCCGGTTGACGCGACGAGGCGGGAGATTCGTCGCACGTCACAACGGCCTCGGCGGTAACTCCGGGGCGGGCGTGACGCCTTGTGCAGTGTGGTAACACCGGCGATATCGCCCTGCAGTATCGCCTAGTGGTTTGGCGCGGATTCGGAACTGCTGCGGTTGCTAGGAACGCCCCTTGTTCGCCGGCAAACCGGCACACCGCTGCAATCGGGGTGATTCAGACCGGTGTTAAACCGCCCGTCGATTGTTACGATCGGCCGCTTGAGTGATGAGTCAGCGAACGACGCAGGCGATCTTGAGGAGACTGGCGTGACGGTTACCGATGACTACCTGGCGAACAACGCAAACTACGCGAGCGATTTCACCGGTCCGCTGCCCCTTCCGCCGAGCAAACACGTGGCGGTCGTCGCCTGCATGGATGCCCGGTTGGATGTCTACCGACTGCTCGGCATCAATGAGGGCGAGGCCCATGTCATCCGCAATGCCGGTGGGGTGGTCACCGACGACGCGATCCGGTCACTCGCGATCAGCCAGCGGCTGCTGGGCACCAAAGAAATCATCTTGATCCACCACACCGACTGCGGGATGCTCACGTTCACCGACGACGACTTCAAGCGGTCCATCCAAGAGGACACCGGGGTCAAACCGCCCTGGTCGGCCGAGGCGTTTCCCGACCTCACCGAGGACGTGCGCCAGTCACTGCGCCGGATCGAAAACAGTCCATTCGTCACCAAACATGAGTCCTTGCGCGGGTTCATCTTCGACGTCGGCACTGGAAAACTCGAGGAAGTGACCCTCTAGCCCGCCACCTCGGGGGTTTCGTCGCTGAAGCGCGTGTACCCCGGCGGCTCGCCCATGGCGGCCGCTTTGACACGGCCGTGAGCAACTGGTTACATATCGGGTATTGCTTGCAAAGTTGACCAAATCAACCAACTTTACCGACAAGTAAGGGAGCCATGACGATAGAGACAACGGCTGCTCCTGCGACCGGGCAGTACGAGTTGAGCCATCTGCGCTCACTGGAAGCCGAAGCGATTCACATCATTCGAGAGGTCGCCGCGGAGTTCGAGCGGCCGGTGCTGCTGTTCTCGGGCGGCAAAGATTCCATCGTCATGCTGCACCTGGCTGTCAAGGCGTTCCAGCCCGGCCGGCTGCCGTTCCCGGTGATGCATGTCGACACCGGCCACAACTTCGACGAGGTTATCGAGACGCGTGACCAGCTCGTCGCCGAAACCGGCGTGCGATTGGTGGTGGCGTCCGTGCAAGACGACATCGACGCCGGGCGTGTCAAAGACACCGGCCCGTCGCGCAATCCGCTGCAGACCGTGACTCTGTTGCGCGGCATTCGGGAGAACAACTTCGACGCCGCATTCGGCGGTGCCCGGCGCGACGAAGAGCGGGCCCGCGCCAAGGAACGGGTCTTCAGCTTCCGCGACGAGTTCGGGCAGTGGGATCCGAAGGCCCAACGGCCGGAACTGTGGAATCTCTACAACGGTCGCCACCACAAAGGCGAACACATCCGAGTCTTCCCGCTGTCGAACTGGACCGAGTTCGACATCTGGTCCTACATCGGCGCTGAGCAGATCAATCTGCCCTCAATCTATTACGCGCACTCCCGAGAAGTGTTCAGTCGGGACGGCATGCTGCTGGCGGTGCACCGGTACCTGCAGCCCAATCCCGACGAGGAGGTCTTCGAGACCTCGGTCCGGTTCCGCACCGTCGGTGACGTGACCTGCACGGGCTGCGTGGAGTCCGCGGCTCGCACCGTGGACGAGGTGATCGCCGAGACGGCGGTGTCGCGGCTGACGGAGCGCGGCGCGACCCGCGCCGACGACCGCATCTCCGAAGCCGGCATGGAAGACCGCAAGCGACAGGGGTATTTCTGATGGCTACCCTGCTGCGGCTTGCCACAGCGGGCTCCGTCGACGACGGCAAGTCCACACTGATCGGGCGGCTGCTGTATGACTCAAAGGCGGTCATGGAAGACCAGTGGGCGTCGGTCGAGCTGCGGTCCAAGGAGCGCGGCCACGACTACACCGACCTGGCGTTGGTCACCGACGGCTTGCGTGCCGAACGGGAACAGGGCATCACGATCGACGTCGCCTACCGCTACTTTGAGACTCCCAAGCGCAAATTCATCATCGCCGACACCCCGGGTCACGTTCAGTACACCCGCAACATGGTGACCGGCGCGTCCACCGCGCACCTGGCGATCGTGCTGGTCGATGCTCGGCACGGCGTACTAGAACAGACCCGCCGGCACGCCTTTCTTGCCTCGCTACTGGGCATCCGCCACATCGTGCTGGCGATCAACAAAATGGACCTGGTCGGCTGGGCGGCAACGCGATTCGAGGAGATCCGCGATGACTTCCGGTCGTTCGCGGCCCGCCTGGATGTGCCCGATGTCACCACCATCCCGCTTTCGGCGCTGGATGGCGACAACGTCGTCACCAAGTCCGACCGCAGCCCCTGGTATGACGGGCCGGCACTGCTGGCGCATCTGGAGCAGATCGACATCACCGGCGACCGCAACCTAGCCGACGTGCGCTTCCCCGTGCAGTACGTCATTCGGCCGCAAAGCCGCGAGCACCAAGACCACCGCAGTTACGCCGGAACGGTGTCGAGCGGAGTGCTGCGCCCCGGCGACGACATTGTGGTCCTGCCGACCGGCAAGAGTTCACGCATCACCGCCATCGACGGGCCGACCGGGCCGGTCGACGAAGCGTTTCCGCCGATGGCCGTCTCGGTGCGACTTGCCGACGACATCGACATCTCTCGTGGTGACATGATCGCCTACGCCGACAACCCGCCGCGCGCGTCGCAGGATTTCGACGCCACGGTGTGTTGGATGGCCGACGGGTCCGCGCTCGAGCCCGGCCGCGACTACGTCATCAAACACACCACCCGAACTACCCGTGCGCGGGTGACGGCGCTGGACTACCGCCTCGACGTCAACACCCTTGAGCACGACACCGGGGCAACAGCGTTGAACCTCAACGAACTGGGTCGCATCTCGCTGCGCACCCAGGTCCCGCTGCTGCTCGACGAGTACACCCGCAATGCCAGCACCGGCTCGTTCATCCTCATCGATCCCAACACCAACGGGACGGTGGCAGCCGGAATGGTTTTGCATGAGGTTTCCGTTCACACCGCGAGCCCGAACACTGTGCGGCACCAGTCGTTGGTCACCGCCGAGGACCGGCTCTCGCACGGCCGCACGCTGTGGTTCACCGGACTGTCCGGGTCGGGAAAGTCGTCGGTGGCGATGCTCGTCGAACAGAAGCTGCTCGAAAAGGGCGTTGCCGCATACGTTCTCGACGGGGACAACTTGCGACACGGCTTGAACGCGGATCTGGGGTTCAGCCTGGAAGATCGGGCGGAGAACCTGCGCCGACTCGCGCACGTCGCGGCGTTGCTCGCCGATTCCGGGCAGACGGTGCTGGTGCCGGTGATCAGTCCGCTGGTCGAGCACCGTGAACTGGCCCGCCGGGTGCACGCCGATGCGGGTCTGGAGTTCTACGAGGTTTTTTGCGACGCATCGATCGAGGAGTGCGAGCAGCGGGACCCGAAGGGTCTGTACGCCAAAGCCCGCGCCGGTGAGATCGCCGACTTCACCGGTATCGGCAGCCCCTACCAACGGCCCGAGCATCCGGATCTGCGGCTTACCGCAGACCACAGCCTCGACGAGTTGGCGCAGCAAGTCATCGACCTGCTCGACTCACGCGGATGAGTGACCACCAACTGGCTGCCCGGCTGGCGACCCAAGCAGGTGACCTGCTGCTCGCCGTGCGCGAGGAACTGTCCGAAGCCACCGAAGAAGAGCGAAAGTCGGCCGGAGACGGCAGGTCTCATGAATTTCTGCTGAAGGCGCTGACGGATGCCAGGCCGACCGACGCGGTGTTCTCCGAGGAGGGCGCCGACGATCAGCGACGGCTCAAAGCCGAACGGGTGTGGATCGTCGACCCGTTGGACGGCACCAGGGAATTCTCTGAGCTCGGTCGGCCGGACTGGGCGGTGCATGTCGCGTTGTGGGAATCCGGCGAACTGGCCGCAGGCTCGGTCGCTTTACCTGCGCAGGGCGTCACCCTGGCCACCCCGGATGTTGCGGCGCCCGCGGCAAACTCGGGTCCGGCGCGGATCGTGGTGTCGCGGACTCGACCGCCGGCGATCGCGCTGCGGGTCCGTGAGCAGCTGGACGGCCTGCTGGTGGAGATGGGTTCCGCGGGGGCCAAAGTGGCCGCGGTCGTGCAAGGTCTGGCCGACGTCTACGTGCATGCCGGCGGGCAACACGAGTGGGATTCGGCCGCTCCGGTGGCAGTGGCCCGCGCCGCCGGTCTGCATACCTCGCGGATCGACGGGTCTGCGCTGCGCTACAACCAGGCCGACTCGATGCTGCCGGATCTGTTGGTGTGCCGACCCGAATACGCCGACGCGGTGCTGGCCGCAATCAATTCCTGACGGCGACGAGGGCAACCGTGCGCATGTCGGCGAAGGCGGAGTACGCGGTACGGGCGATGATTCAGCTCGCCACCGTCGAGAGCGGCACGCTGATCAAGACTGACGACCTCGCGGCGGCGCAGGGCATCCCGCCGCAGTTCCTGGTCGACATCCTCTCCGACCTCCGCACTGACCGCCTGGTGCGCAGCCACCGCGGGCGCGACGGAGGTTACGCGTTGGCCCGCCCGGCATCGGAGATCAGCATCGCCGACGTGCTGCGATGTATCGACGGACCGTTGGCCAGTGTGCGCGACATGGGATTGGGCGACTTGCCTTATGCCGGTCCGACGGCAGCCCTGACCGACGTCTGGCGGGCATTGCGTGCCAGCATGCGCGCAGTGCTGGAACGAACCAGCCTGGCCGATGTGGCCGCGGGCGCGCTGCCCGGAGACGTCGCCCAACTGGCCAGCGACTACCGCGATCAGGAGCGTGATCGGCACGGCCGGCGTTCAGCGGGGTGACTTCAGCTGCCCGACCCGTAAGGGCGGGTGAGGATCTCCAGGTAATGGCCCGCCGGGTCCGCAAAGTACACTCCGCGGCCCCCGTCCCGGTGATTGATCTGGCCGGGCCGTTCGCCGCGTGGGTCAGCCCAATGTTGCAGTCCGCGCGTCTGAATTTTGGAATAGATCGCATCGAAGTCGTCTTCGGAAACCAGAAACGCATAGTGCTGCGGGCGGATCACGTCGTCTTCCGTCGTGTCGGCGTAGTCGAGACTGGCGCCGTGATCGAGCGTGACAACCATGAAAGGGCCGAACGGCGCCGGGTCGGGCAGTCCGAACAGCTCAGCGACAAACGACGCGGACTCGCGCTTGTCCCGTGCGGCGACGATGGTGTGATTGAAGCTGATAGTCATTGCTTCCGCTCCTTCCTGGCGCGAGCGTGCGCGTCTGTACGGTGACACGCCGTTGAAGCCGTAATTTCGTGCACTCTCGCACATGACCCAAGCACCAGCTACTTGGGCGCGGTCAATTCCAACGCGATGTTGTCGGGGTCGCGAAACTCCAGAATGTAGGACGGTCCGATGTCTTTGACGGGCTCGTGCCCGATGCCCAGGATATCGAGATGCCCAGCTGCATCGTCTAATTCAGCTTTGCTGCCGGTGCGGAACGAGATGTGGTCCAGCCCGACCCGATCCTCGTCGAAGACGTCGGTGGCAACGGGACGCAGCCCGATCAGTGCGCCGCCGAGGTCGTAGACGACTCCGCCGGAAAGAAATTCCAGCCGCCCGCGCGTCGCTTGGTCGGCATTGTCGGGAACCTCCAACAGCACCGGCCAGCCGAACACGCTCTCATAAAAGTGCCGAGAACGCTCGATGTTGGTGACAGTGAGCCGGACGTGCGCGATGGAACTACTGCTGATCACCATCCGATCCATGTTGCCACCAGGAAACGTCGCAAGCGCACTTCCCCGGCATGCCAAAATCGCCGTCGTGCAGATAGGTATGACGATGCCGGTCATGGAGCCGGACCTGGATACGACGGTGCTCCGGGACTGGGCGCGCGCCATCGACGAAGGACCGTTCTCATCGTCCCCCGCAAGCGGGAGGTGCCCCCCGTGCCCGTGAGCGCATCGCGTTCAGCAATCCTGAATCGTTGACGTTTCTGGGAGCGGTGGCGGCCTGGACTGAGCGGGTCCGCCTGGTGACGACGGTGATCGTTCCTCAACTGCACGACCCGGTCATGCTGGCCAAGGCTCTAGCGACCGGCGACCTGCTCTCGGGTGGACGACTCACCGTCGGCCTCGGAGTGGGCGGTCGGCATGAGGACTACCACGCGGTCGGCGCCGACCTGACGGCTCAGAGTAGGCGCGGTATGGCGGAGCGGGCGGCGGTCATGAAACGCGTCTGGGCTCAGGAGAAGGTCACCGACTCGACGCTCCCGGTCGGCCCGCCGCCGGTGCAGCCGGGTGGGCCGCCGCTGCTGGTAGGCACCATCGGGCCGAAAACCGTCCGCAGCGCCGCGAGGTGGGCCGACGGAGTGGCCGGCACCACCTTGGACCTCAACGTCGACAGCCAGAACGAGTTGTTCGATGTGGCCCGCTCGGCGTGGTCCGAGGCCGGTAAGCCCGCACCGCACCTGGCGACGTCGTTCTGGTTTGCGGTCGGATCGGCGGCGGACGCCCGCGCGCAGGTACACCGCCATTTGCGCCGCTACATGAACTGGATTCCGGCGGATTTCGTCGACGCGATGGCGCCAACCACCGGCTGGGCCGGCAACCAGGACGAACTGGCGGCGGTGTTGCGTAGCTTCGAGGCGATCGGCACCGACGAAATCCTGCTCATTCCAACCAGTTCTGATTTCGGTCAGCTACGCCAAGTGGCGGACGTGGTGGCCGACCTGACTTGACGGCCATACTGACACGGTGCTTGACCGCAACGTGTTGGGCGGGCCGCTGGATGCCTGCGGCACCGACCCCCTGACCGGCTTCTACCGAGACGGCTGCTGTTCGACGGGTTCGGAGGACATCGGTCGTCACACCATCTGCGGTGTGGTGACCGCGGAATTTCTGCAGCATCAACGATCGATCGGCAATGACCTGTCGACGCCCCGACCGGAATACCGGTTTCCCGGTCTCAAGCCCGGCGATCGGTGGTGCGTGACTGCAATGAACTGGCTGCGAGCCCACCAAGACGGCTGCGCCGCCCCGGTGGTGCTGGCCGCCACTCATGAACGCACGCTCGACGTGATCCCGCTGGAAACACTTCGTCAGTACGCGGTCGACGTGCCTGACGACCTGGGTGATCTGGAGTGACGCTCAGGCCGCACGGTCTTCAGCCGACGCCGGAGCTGTCGGTCACCGGCTCGATGAGGTCACTTAACATCAGCGCATGCGTGCTGCCAAGATCCTGATCACCGGTGCGACGGGTCAACTGGCCGCGCCGATCGCGCGGGCGCTCGCGGTCGACAACGAGGTCTGGGGAATCGCCCGCTTCACCGACGAATCGTCGCGCCAAGCGCTCGAAACGGCAGGGGTGCACTGCGTAGCGGTGAACCTGGCCGCCGGTGACTTCAGCGAGCTGCCCACCGACTTCGATTACGTCCTGAATCTGGCGGTGGCCAAAAGCGGCAACTGGGACATTGATCTACGGGCGAATGCCGAATCGGTGGGTCTGCTCATGGCGCACTGCCGCAGCGCGAAAGCGTTCCTGCACTGCTCGTCGACCGCCGTCTACGACCCGCCCGACGACGAACCCCGCACCGAACGGGCCGCGCTCGGCGACAACCACAAAGCGATGTTCCCGACTTACTCGATCTCCAAGATCGCCGCAGAGGTCGTTGCGCGCTCGACGGCGCGCATCGTCGGACTTCCCACCATCATCGCTCGCCTCAATCTTCCGTACGGGGACAACGGCGGTTGGCCGTACTTTCACATGGAGATGATGCTGGCCGGCATGCCGATTCCCGTGCCGTCTGGTGGCCCGGCGCGATACAACCCGATTCATCAGGACGACATCCTGGCGACAATACCGAAACTGTTTGCAGCGGCGTCGGTTCCGGCGGTCACGGTCAACTGGGCCGGCGCCCAGACGGTCAGCCTGCAGGACTGGTGTGCCTATCTGGGTTCGTTGATCGGGCGGGAACCGGTGTTCGAAGTGAGCGGGCAGGCGCTGCGTGGCGTGCCCACCGACGTCACCCGTATGCACGAGATCGTCGGGAGCACGTCCGTCGAGTGGCGCGACGGGATGCGCCGGATGGCGGCCAAGTTTCACCCAGAGTTGGTCAGCGACCGGACGTCAGCGCCGTGATGAACTGTTCCGGCTCGGCAAGGCCGAGGTAAAGAGCGCGAACAGGCCCGCCGATCAGGGGGCTCAGCGGAACCTTCGTCGGTTTGACCGGCCTGCCGAAGGTCAGCTCCACAACGCCGTGTCGTGATCCGTTGATCAGCCAACCGTCTCCGGTCTGATGAACACCGATGGCCCAGACGATCAATCGCCTACGTCGCTCGCCAAGCAATCGGGCGGACTTGATGTCTTCCAGCGCGATGTCCAACCGAAAGATGTAGCCGACTTTGATGTGAAGCGTGCCGTCGGCCACACGAATCTTCGTCCGCTTCGGTCCTGCCCCAAAGACGGTCATCAAACCGCGGATCCACCGGTCATAGCGCATCTCGAAGTCCACGCCAACATCTTCTAATGTCACTAGAGAACACCGAACAAGTTGATTGCCGGAGGTGTCTGATGCATCCATTCCGCAAGGCGGTTGAGGAGCGCGACGAGGCGGCCATCCAGGCGATGCTTGCCGACACGGTGGTGTTCACCAGCCCGGTGGCCTTCAAGCCCTACGTGGGTAAGCCGATCACCGCGGCGATTCTGCGCGGCGTGTTACGCATCTTCGAAGACTTCCGCTACGTCCGCGAAATCGCCGGCAGCAGCGGTCGCGATCATGCGTTCGTGTTCGAGACGAAGATCGCAGGTGCGCCGGGCGTCACTGTCACCGGTTGCGACTTCCTGCACTTCGATGACGACGGCCTGATCGACGACTTCATGGTGATGGTGCGGCCGCTTTCGGGTGCGTCGGCGCTGTCCGAGGCGATGGGTGCCCAGTTCGGTCGGATCCAGCAAGAGGCTGTCGAACTTGCCGATCGATTCGCCACCGCGTAGGGATGCACTATGCGGATCGGGTTGGGCATCAACTATGCGGGCGGGTTCAAAGAGGTGGCCGCCGAAGTCGCCGACCTCGAGCGCGCCGGGCTCGACATCGTCTTCGTTCCCGAGGCGTACTCGTTTGATGCGGTCAGCGCCTTGGGTTACCTGGCAGCCAGCACCGAACACGTTCAGCTGGCCTCCGGCATCCTGCAGCTCTACACCCGGACGCCGACCCTGACCGCGATGACCGCCGCCGGGCTGGACTACGTTTCCGACGGCCGCTTCACCCTCGGCCTGGGCGCGTCCGGGCCGCAAGTCATCGAGGGTTTCCACGGCGTGCCTTACGACGCCCCGATTGCCCGGACCCGCGAGGTGATCGAGATCTGTCGACAGGTGTGGCGCCGGGAGCGAGTTGAACACCAGGGCAAGCACTACGCGATCCCGCTGCCCGCTGACCAGGGCACCGGACTCGGAAAACCGCTGAAACTGATCAATAAGCCTGTCCGGGAACGCATCCCGATCTTGGTGGCCGCGCTGGGACCGAAGAACGTCGAGTTGGCCGCCGAGCTCGCCGAGGGCTGGCAACCAATCTTCTATCTGCCGGAGAAGGCCCGCGACGTGTGGGGGCAGGCGCTGGCCGACGGCCAGGCCAAGCGCGACGCCGCCTTGGGAGACCTCGAAGTGTATGCCGGCCCGACCTTGGCGATCGGCGAAAACGTCGAGGAGCTGCGCGAGTTCGTCAAACCACACCTGGCGCTCTACATTGGCGGAATGGGCGCCAAAGGCAGGAATTTCTATCACACGCTGGCCACCAGGTACGGCTACGGCCCGCAGGCGGATCGGATCCAGGAGTTGTACCTCGCCGGCGACAAGCAAGGCGCCGCCAGCGTGGTGCCCGACGGACTCGTGCGAGACGTCTCCTTGATCGGTACACCGAGCTTTGTGAAAGAACGGGTAGCGGCTTTTGCCGAGGCCGGGGTGACCACGTTGAATGTGACACCGATTGCCGGCACCGCCGCGGAGCGGGTCAAGCTCATCGAGAGCCTTCGCAGCCTGCTCTGACTCCTCTGAGCAGTTCCGCAGTGCGTTGGCTTCCCGCGACATCATCGGTCAGGCCAAGGGGTCATCGACG
>CAWFTT010000008.1:0-174287 GCA_963818785.1 uncultured Actinomycetota bacterium
ACCATGTGATGTCTCAAGACATCGGAATAGGTCTGAACCTGCGTTAGGTTCGGACCTTTTTCGGTTTGGGGCCTTTGGGTGCGCCGGTGGGTTGGTAGTCGGTTGTGGTGTCGAGGGTTAGCTGGCGTAGCAGTTCACCGGTGGCGGCGTTGATGATCCGTACGTCGAGGTCTTGGACGAGGAGCAGTACGCGGGTGTCGCTGTAGGTTCGCCCGACGCCGATGTGGTGTAGCCGGCCGGCGACGCGCAAGGTGAGGACGCCGGCTTGGTCGATGCGGTCGCGGCGGACTCGGGTGTGGGTGTCGGTTCTGGTTGCTGGGTTGGCTTTGGGGCGAGCGGTGTAGGCGGTGGCGGGGGTGGCCTGGTGCGGCAGGGAGCGGTGTGGGCGGCGGTGGTTGTAGGCCTCGACAAAGGCGTCGAGTTGGGTCTGTAGGTGGTCGATGGTGACGGCGCGGGGGTGGCGGGTGAGCCATTTTTTGAGGGTCTGGTGGAAGCGCTCCACCTTCCCGCAGGTGGTGGGGTGGTTGGGAGTGGAGTTGATCTGGGTGATCCCCAGGCGGTGTAGTTCGTTTTCAAAGCCGTTGCGGCCTCCTTTGCCTCCGGACAGCCGGGTGGTGAAGACCATCCCGTTGTCAGTCAACGTCGAGGCCGGAATACCATGAACAGCAACAGCTTTGCGGAATTCAGCCAGGACGATAGGTCCGCTCACGCGGCGATGGGCGGTGACTGAAAGCGCGTAGCGGGCGTGGTCGTCGAGCCAGTCGAGGATCTCGACGTGGGTGCCGTCGGCGAGCCACCAGTGGGTGAAGTCGGCCTGCCAGCGCTCGTTGGGCTGTTCGGCGGCAAAGCGGATGTAGGACGACTTGGGGCGCCGTTGCGGTGTGGGTGTCACCAAGCCTGCGGCGCGCAGGTGACGGTGGATTGAGTTGACCGACACGTCTAGGCCGTGGTGATGCCGTAGGTGCCAGGCGATGGTATGGGGACCGTGGTCGAGGCCGTTGCCGGCGAGCTCCTCGCGCAAAGCGATGATCAGATCAATCGTGGGCTGCGCCAGCCGCGCCGGGCTGGTATGCGGGCGGCGTGAGCGGGGCTGAAAGGCGCCCTCGCCTTCACGCTTGTAGCGGGCCACCAGCCGGCTGATCCAGCCCTGCGAAACCCCATACTCACGAGCCACCGCCGATTGGCTGCGACCCTCGACGACAACGGCGGTGATGACTAAGCGAGACTTCGACACAGGCCGACAGTCAGGCGCTCACCCTATTCCGATGTCTTGCGACACGCTATTCGTATGTCCTGGTACCACACACTGCCGGGGGCACTTAGCGCCGAAATTTTACGGCTCACTCCCCGCGGGTGTCGACGACACGCTGCGCGATATCGGCGAGCCGGGTGTTCATGCTCTGGGACAACTGCCGCAGCATTTCAAACCCACGAATAGCGTCGACGTTGTAGCGCTCCATGATGATGCCCTTGGCCTGACCAATGACGTCTCTGGTGGTCAGCGCAGACTGGAGTTGCTCGCCGTGGCGGCTGGCGATCAGCGCCGCGGCGGCGTGAGCCGCGAGCACCGACCCAATGGCCTCCGCCTCTCCGTTGAAGGCGTTGACCTCAGTGCTGAAGATGTTGAGCGCGCCTGCGGTGCGGTCGCCGGTGTACAGCTTGAACGACAGGCTGCTGCGCACGCCGGTTTTAGCAACGGCCTCGTTGTAACCCGGCCAGCGCTGGTCGGTCGAGAAGTCGTCGACCCGCACGATGAGCTGATCGACGGCGGCGTCAATGCATGGCCCGGTGCCGTGCTGCTCCTGTAACTCGTCCAACTCGTAGATCAGCTGCGACGTGCCCTCCAGCGACTCGAATTTGCCGCCCTTGGCGATCAGTAGCACGCCGGCGGTGTCCGCTTTCGGGATCAGCTCGACCGCTGCGGTGGTCACGCCTGCGAGCACCTCCCTGACCTTGCGCGGGCCCGCGAACGATCGGGCCAGCTCCGCCATCCGCGTGGCCAGTTCCTGATCTGATCCGCCTGACATAAGACCATTGTCCCCTGCGCGGAGGTGAGATATACGTCGGGACCGACTTCGCCGATACCAGAAGCATGTTTGTCGAATGCCGACGACGGCAATGTGGCTGGGTTAGGTGGGAGGGTAGGTCGACCTGTCGTCCCGCTTAGGTCTCGTCGGTTCAGCCCGAGAGCCGACGGGACCGCTTAATTAACCGCCAGAACTAATTACGGCGGGATATCGTCGCATTCCGGTCAGCGATCAGCCGCTGTCAGCACGGCGCCGGAGAAGCTTTTCGCCAACGCCCACACCGAACAGCACAGCGCAGCGGTCGCGCCCGCCGACCCGACGTAGAGTCCGTAGGCAGCCAAGACCGGGGGATGCACGTTGAGGTGGTAGTACCACGCCGTCGACAGCCCGATCAGGAGTGAAAAAAGTATCGCGGCAACCGATCCCAACCGCGCTGACAAGCCCCTGCCGACCAGCGCGCCGCAAATCAGCAACGCCGACGACAGTAGAACTATCAACTGGCCGGCACCGAATCCAGGCGGCAACCGCAGGCTGCCGATGCTGGCGCCGACGGCGCTTGCCCAGCCGCCGCCCGTGTCATTCGTCGTCAGCCACGGCAGCCAGGTGCTCATCGACACGATTGCGGCGCACAGCGTGATCAGCCACCCGGGGCGCCGGCAGGACATAGCAGCGACCCTACTTGTTTTGCGGCATTGGCCGCCGGGCACACGCTGGCGATGACGGACCTGCCCGACTGGGCCCGCCCGCTGGATCTGGCTCCTAACCCCGAAGGCGGTTGGTTCCGCCGGACCTGGGCCAGCGACGTCACCATCAACCCGTCAGCATTGCCATCCGACTATGCGGGTCCACGGAGCGCCGGCACGGCGATCCTGTTTCTGCTCATGCCGGGCCAGCAGTCCGCCTGGCATACGGTACGCAGCGCTGAACTATGGCTGCACCATCGTGGCAGCCCGCTGCTGATCGACTTCGGAGCCGAACGGTCCGGCGCCACAACGGCTGTGCTCGGCAGTGACCTTCTCGCCGGCGAGCAGCCACAGCTGGTGGTGCCCGCGCGGCACTGGCAGCGCGCTCGGCCCCGCGACGACGAACCGAGCCTGGTCAGCTGCGTAGTGGTGCCCGGATTCGATTACGCCGATTTGACTTTGGGCGCCCGCTGATCGGAGTCAGGCGGGTGAGAACACCGTGACGAATCGTTCCAGCGACTCGCGGATATCACCTTTGAGCGCGCCGGCGACCACCATGCCGATCGGCCCGAAAAGCGCAGGGCCGCCAAGATGCACGTCGAAGCCGACCACCGAGCCTTTTTCTAAGCCGTCGTCGATCGGTTTGATCTTTGCCATCAATTTGACCTTCACGCCGCCCACGCCGATTCCGTTGAGCGTCATGGCTTCCGGTGGTTTATAGTGCACGATCGTCCATTTGATGCGGTTGGGCATGCCCATGACTTCGACGATCGATTCGATGACAGAGCCTTTTTCGAGCTGCTCGGGCAGTTTGCTCCGCCAAACCCGGTGAATCGTCAGCCACTCCTTGTAGCGGGACAGGTCCGATGCGTGCGCCCAAGCCTGTTCCGGCGGTATCGGGACGTCGATCGATCCGGACAGTTTCGCCATAGCTCAGCTTTCCTCGGCCTTCTTGCTCTGACTGGTCAGACGAGTTTCGGTTTCCAGCCGCCACCACGCATCGTTCTCCACCGCCTCTCCGGCGTCGACGCGACCACCCGGCCGCGGAACGACGACTCGGACCTGAGCGGTTTCTGCCGCGGCCAATAGTCGCTCGATCGGCTCGGCCCACGGATGCGGCGCCAGCCGGAAAGTGCACCAGTGAATCGGCACCAGCAAACCGGAATCCTTCGCGCCGATACCCGTCACGTCTAAGTGGGCCTGGACCGCCTCTTCGGGGTTCATGTGGATGTCCGGCCACGACGGGTTGTACGCACCTACCGGCATCAAAGACAGATTGAAGGGCCCGTGTTCCGAGCCGATGTCGGCGAAGCTCTTCGTGTAACCGGTGTCACCGGCGAAGAAGGCGCGGCGGCTCGGCCCCAGCAGCGCCCACGACGCCCACAAGGTGTTGTTCCGGCTGAGGAAGCGTCCGGAGAAGTGCCGCGCCGGAGTGCAGACCAGGGTCAGTTCTTCCAGCTGCGTCTGCTCACCCCAATCGAGCTCGATGATGCGCGGCTCGGGGATGCCCCAGGCCCGTAAGTGGGCGCCGACACCTAACGGCACCACGAACGGCGCCCACTGGCTGCGGGCCAGCGCGCTGATCGTGTCGATATCGAGATGGTCGTAGTGGTCATGGCTGATCACGATGGCGTCGACCGCCGGCAGCGCCTCCAGCTGCAAAGGCGGCGGATGCATGCGCTCGGGCCCGACGACATCCGAAGGCGAGCAGCGGTTACTCCACACTGGATCGGTGAGCACGCGGTAGCCGTCAATCTCGATCAGCGCCGTGGAGTGGCCGAACCAGGTGACGGCCAGCCCGCTGGCAGTGCCGTCGATGAGCCTCGGCGTCGCCAGCGGAACCGGGGCGGACGGGCGGCTGGCACTACGCCCACCGACCAGCTCCCGAAGGATGAGCCGCTGCTGCTCGCGATCGAAATTGAACTGCGATGCCGGGTCGACGTTGTGGAAGACACCGTCCCGGAAGTGCGGAGAACGGGTGGCCACCGCCCGGATCGCGGTCGGGTCGGCGCCCAGCGCGGCCGGCGCCCCATGTAGGGCGCGCAGCGCCCACCCCCCGGCCGCCAGCGTGGCGGTGCCCGCCGCCAGCCGTAACGCTCCGCGCAGCATGACGATCAAGCTCCCTGAAAGTTCGGCGGTCGCTTCTCGACGCGGGCGACCTGCGCCTCGATAACATCCTGGCTGGCCCAGGCTTTGTCGAAAAGCTCTTTGTGCACCGGCCACTGATCCTCGTAGGCGCCGTCGTCGTTGAGCACCCGCTTGGCATGCTGCAGCGCCAGCGGCGCCAGACCGGCGATCTCAGCGGCCCAGGCCTGCGCGTCGGCCAGCGTCCCGATCCGGTTGGCCATCCCGGTCTGAAACGCCGCCTCGGCGGTCAACGTGTCGGCCGCCAGCAGCATTCCCCGCGCCCGGCCGTATCCGACCAGCGACGACAACCGGCGGATGCTCCAGTTGTCCAGCGCCAGACCGTATTTGGAGGTCGGAAAGTGGAAGTAGGCCTCGGGTGCGACGACCCGCAGGTCGCAGATCATGGCCAGCTGAAGACCCGCGCCGATGGCCGGTCCGTTGATCGCGCCGATCACCGGCAGCGGCGTCGCGTCGATGGCCAGGTTCAGCGCGATCAGCCGGTTGGGGTAGTCCGCGGCGAACGCATCGCCGGACAAGTCGGCACCGGCACAGAAGACGGTTCCCTGACCGGTCAGCACGATCGCGCGGACGTTCTCGCCGGGCGCCTTTTCCACCGCCTCGCGCAGTTCCTCGACGAGCTGGGAATTCAGCGCATTGCGCCGCTCCGGGCGCTGCAGCTCGATCGTCAGCACGTTGTCGTCGTGGGTGATACCGATCATGACCGCCAGCCTATTAGCCTCGTCGTCAGTGTCAGGGTGAGGTGCCGCATTCGCGGTGGTTGAATCTTGATCACCTGGTGTCTGGCTCATAGCCTCGGTGCCGCCTTCGGGTTGGCGTGCACGCGTTTTGTCGGCGTCAGGTGTGAAGGACCGGCCGGCGTGACTTGATAGGAGCGTGGCACCGCCCCCGACTGAGATGTGTCCGCCGACCGGCCCAACCGTCACCTCACAGTGAAGGAGGCAACCACCATGGTTGTTGTTGGAGCCGATGTACACAAGCGCACGCATACCTTTGTCGCTGTCGACGAAGTTGGGCGCAAGCTTGGTGAGAGAACCGTTGCTGCGACCAGCTGCGGGCATGCCGAGGCGGTGATGTGGGCGCGGCAGCGCTTTGGCGCGGCGGTGGTGTGGGCGATCGAGGATTGTCGGCACTTGTCGGCGCGGCTGGAGCGTGACTTGCTGAGCGCCGGTCAGCAGGTGGTGCGGGTGCCGCCGAAGTTGATGGCGATGGCCCGTAAGTCGGCGCGGACTCGGGGTAAGTCTGATCCCATCGACGCCTTGGCCGTTGCGCGCGGGTTTCTGCGGGAACCCGATCTGCCGGTCGCTTCGCATGATGAGGTGTCGCGTGAGTTGAAGTTGTTGGTGGATCGTCGGGAAGTTCTTGTGGCGCAACGTACGGCGACCATCAACCGGCTGTTATGGCGGGTGCACGAGCTTGACCCCAGCCGCGCGCCAAAGCCTCGATCGCTGGATCTGATTAAGCATCGCCGCATCCTGGGTGACTGGCTGGTCACTGTGCCCGGCCTGGTCACCGAGCTCGCTCGCGATGAGCTGGCCGACATTATCCGGCTCACCGAGGCGATCAACACCTTGGCCAAACGGATCGGTGCGCGCATCCGCGTCGTCGCCCCGGGGCTGCTTTCTCTTCCGGGCTGTGGGGACCTGACCGCGGCCAAACTGGTCGGTGAGGCCGCCGGGGTGACCCGGTTCAAAAGCGAGGCCGCGTTTGCCCGCCATGCCGGGGTGGCGCCTGTGCCGGTGTGGTCGGGCAACACCGCTGGCCGGGTGCGCATGACCCGCTCGGGCAACCGCCAACTCAACGCTGCCCTGCATCGCATCGCTGTCACCCAGATCCGCCTCGACGGCCTCGGACAGACCTACTACCGGCACCGACTCGCCGCTGGCGACTCCACTACCGAGGCGCTGCGCTGCCTCAAGCGCCGCCTCTTGCGCGTTGTCTTCAGACACCTAGGCGCTGACCACCAAAACCGAACTCAGCTCTGCCAACCGGCAGCGGCTTGACATAGGAGAAACGCGTGAGCCGGATCGGGACCGATCAACTGCGCGACGCAGTGCTCGACGACGGCTCGTTCATCAGCTGGGACAGCGCGCCGCTGGAGCCAGCGACCACTGACTCCTACGCGCGGGATTTGGCCGCCGCCCGCGCCGCGTCCGGTCACGACGAATCGGTGCTGACCGGTGAGGGCCGGATCAATGGCCGCCGGGTGGCCGTGCTGGTGTGTGAATTCGGCTTCCTGGGCGGCTCGATCGGGGTGGCGGCGGCCGAACGAATCACCGCCGCGGTCGAACGGGCCACCGCCGAGCGGCTCCCGCTGCTGGCTTCGCCATGCTCGGGTGGCACTCGCATGCAGGAGGGCACCGTCGCGTTTCTGCAGATGGTGAAGATCGCCGCCGCCGTCACGCTGCATAAACGGGCGCATCTGCCGTACCTGGTTTATTTGCGGCATCCGACCACCGGCGGGGTGTTCGCATCATGGGGTTCGTTGGGGCATGTCACCATCGCCGAGCCCGGCGCTCTGGTGGGTTTACTGGGTCCACAGGTCTACGAGCAGCTTTACGGTGAGCCGTTTCCGTCCGGCATTCAGACCGCCGAGAACCTGCAGCAGCACGGCGTAATCGACGCCGTCGTACCGATCGCGGCGCTGCGGCCGACCATCGACCGGCTGCTCAGCGTCGTCGTGGACGCTCCTGAGCCACCGCCTCCGGCACCTGCGCCGGAGCCGAGTCCAGCACTAGCGGCGTGGGATTCGGTGACGGCGTCTCGGCGACCGGACCGCCCCGGCGTGCAGGTTCTGCTGCGGCACGGTGCCGATCAGTGGGTGCTGCTGTCCGGGTTGAACCAGCAAGATGCCCAGGGTGAGGCGGCGACCATGCTGCTGGCGTTGGCCCGATTCGCCGGCCAGCCGGTGGTGGTGCTAGGCCAGCAACGGGTGGTGGGTGGTATCACCGGGCCCGCTGCGCTGCGCGAGGCGCGGCGCGGTATGGCACTGGCCGCCGAATTGCGCCTGCCGCTGGTGCTGATCATCGACACCGCCGGCCCGGCGCTGTCGGCGAAGGCCGAGGAAGGGGGGCTGGCCGGCGAGATCGCCCGTTGTCTGGCTGACTTGGTGACCCTGAACACGCCGACGGTCTCGGTGCTGCTCGGCCAGGGCAGCGGGGGGCCCGCGCTGGCGCTGGTGCCGGCCGACCGGGTGCTGGCCGCGTTGCACGGCTGGCTGGCGCCGCTGCCGCCGGAAGGCGCCAGCGCAATCGTCTTCCGCGACACCGCGCACGCCGCCGAGCTGGCCGACGATCAGGGCATCCGGTCGACGGACCTGCTGACGTCGGGCATCGTCGACGTGATCGTGCCCGAGTACCCGGACGCCGCCGACGAGCCGGTCGAGTTCTCCGAACGGCTGGCCGCTGCTATCGCCGCTGAGGTTCACGTTTTGCGCGCGTTGCCCGACCGGGAGCGGCTGGCGGCCCGGCTGGACCGCTACCGGCGGATCGGGTTGGCCTGAACGCCACCGCTACCCGCTTGAGGCAGTCCCAGATAACGCTGAATTGTCGGGCCGAAGTTCTCGACGACCTCGTCTCGGCTCATCGCGACGACCGGCGGCAACCGCAGCACGAACCGGCATAACGCTAAGCCGATGATTTGGGTGGCAATCAGCCCGGACCGCCAGTCAGCTTCGGCGTCCGGTGTAAGCGTCGCCACCAATGGCCGCAGCTGCGTCCCGAAGATCTGCCGCATCCGCAACGCTGCTTCCTCGTTCGTGGCGCTCGACCGCAGCAGGATCACCAGTGCCTCATCGCCCTCCCATCGATCGAGGAAGTGCCGAACCATTGCCCAGCCGATCTGCGCTTTGTCGCCTGCCGCAAAGTCGGGAAAGCTCAGGTCGAACTCCGCGGCAGCGGCGAACAGCCGGTCTTTGCTGCCGAAATAACGCATCACCATCGCGGGATCGGTCCCCGCGTCTGCCGCAATAGCACGGATGGTGGAGCGCTGGAACCCGATGCTGCTGAACCGTTCCCGCGCGGCGGCCAAGATTGCGGCCTTCGTGTCTCCAGACGTGCGTTTCACGCCCTCTACTGTAGGGCAACAAGTGTTGACTTGGTCGCGAAACAGGCAGAAGCTGGAAGTGCCAACAAGCGTTGACTTTCTATGGAGGTTCACCATGACGGACACCGAAGTCCTCGTCGTCGGAGCCGGCCCGACCGGGCTGACACTGGCGATATCCCTGATCACGCGGGGAGTGCAGGTCACAATCGTCGACGGCCTGGCCGTCGGCGCCAACACCTCACGTGCCGCCGCCGTCAATGCCCGCACTCTCGAGGTCCTTGAAGACCTCGACGTCGCGCGGCGCATGGTCAAAGCCGGCCTCATCGCGCCCCGGTTCACCATGCGGCAGCAGGACCGAGTGCTGATCCCGATCGATTTCTCCGAGCTGCCGACCGAACATCCGTACACGCTGATGATCTCGCAGGCGATGACGGAGTCGTTGCTGGTAGATCGGTTGAGCGAACTCGGCGGTGAAGTCGTTCGCCCGAAAGCATTGACCTGCCTGAACCAGGACGGCGGCAACGTGTTGGCCGACTTCGACGACGGAGGAACCATCCGGGCGCGTTACATCGTTGGAGCCGACGGCGCGCACAGCACCGTCCGCGAGCAAGCCGGCATCGCTTTCTCCGGCGGGGAGTACGCCGACTCGTTCGCTCTGGCCGACGTCCACCTGTCCGGGGAGGCGCCGGAGGCCGAGGTCGTCTTGTTCTACTCGACGGCCGGCCTCAATGTGCTCGCGCCGCTGCCGGGTGGCATTCACCGTGTCGTGGCGCCGGCCGCCGATGCACCGGACGTGCCGTCTGCACAGTTCGTGCAGCGACTGCTGGATACCCGCGGATTCGGTCCGGGGCGTACCACGGTTGAGGGCGTGGTGTGGGCGTCGCGATTCCGGATCCATCACCGGGTGGCCGACACCTTTCGGGCCGGCCGGGTGCTGCTGGCCGGTGATGCCGCGCACGTGCACAGCCCGGCCGGTGGCCAGGGCATGAATTTAGGCATTCAGGACGCCGTTGCTCTGGCTGATTCGCTCGCCGACGCTCTCGAGGGCAGATCGGAGACCGCGCTCAACGCCTACAACGCCGCCCGGAAGCCGATCGCCCGCCAGGTGCTGAGGATGACTGGCCGGCTGACCCGGCTGGCAACGCTGCCTCAAGCGGCGCGTCCGGCGAGGAACGGGGTGATGAGGCTGGCCGCCCAGGTGCCCGGTGTGCGGCGGGGGCTGGCCTGGCGGCTCTCCGGTCTGATTTACCGCTGAGCCCGAACCAGCCGGTCAGCATCCCACAGAACGGCGCCCGGATCAGGCAAAATATCTCCCATGGACGCTGGCGTGGCCTCACCTCGGGTTTTGGTTGTCGACGACGACTCCGACGTCCTGGCCTCGCTGGAACGCGGGCTGCGGTTGTCCGGCTTCGAGGTGTCCACCGCGGTCGACGGCGCCGAGGCGTTGCGCAGTGCCACCGAAACCCGGCCGGATGCGATCGTGCTGGACATCAACATGCCGGTGCTCGACGGTGTCAGCGTGGTCACCGCGCTGCGGGCGATGGACAACGACGTCCCGGTCTGCGTGCTCAGCGCCCGTAGTTCGGTCGACGACCGGGTGGCCGGGCTGGAGGCAGGTGCCGACGACTACCTGGTCAAACCGTTCGTGCTGGCCGAACTCGTCGCTCGGGTGCGCGCGCTGCTGCGCCGCCGCGGCTCCACCGCGACGTTTTCCTCGGAAACCATCACGGTCGGGCCGTTGGAGGTCGACATCCCCGGTCGGCGCGCCCGGGTCAACGGCATCGACGTCGATTTGACCAAGCGGGAGTTCGACCTGCTCGCGGTGCTCGCTGAGCACAAAACCGCAGTGCTGTCCCGCGCACAGCTGTTGGAGCTGGTGTGGGGCTACGACTTCGCCGCCGACACCAACGTCGTCGACGTGTTCATCGGATACCTACGGCGCAAACTGGAGGCCGGCGGCGCACCCCGGCTGCTGCACACCGTCCGCGGAGTGGGATTCGTGCTGCGCATGCAGTAACGAGGTAGTCATGAATCTGTTGTCTCGGATATTGACCCGCACGCCGTCGCTGCGTGCCCGGGTGGTGGTTGCGACGGCCATCGGCGCGGCGATCCCGGTGCTCATCGTCGGGACCGTCGTGTGGTTCGGCATCACCAACGACCGCAAAGAGCGACTGGACCGGCGGCTCGACGAAGCGGCGGGGTTCGCGATCCCATTCCTGCCGCGCGGCCTCGAGGAGATCCCCCGCTCACCCAACGACGCCGACGCGATGATCACCGTCCGCAACGGCACCCAGGTCACCTCGAATTCGACGGTGGTGCTGCCCGAACTGCCCGCCGGATACGACGACACCTACGTCAACGGGATCCGTTACCGCGTGCGGACGGTGAACATCCCCGCCCCGCAGGTGATGTCGGTCGAAGTCGGCGCCACCTACGACGAGACGATCGCCGAGACCAACAGCCTGCACCGCCGGGTCGTGTTGATCTGTGCGTTCGCTGTCGGCGCGGCGGCGGTGTTCGCCTGGCTGTTGGCCACTTTCGCGGTACGACCGTTCAAGCGGCTCGCCCAGCAGACCCGGGCCATCGACGCCGGCGACGAGGCGCCGCAGGTCCAGGTGCGGGGCGCCACCGAGGCGGTGGAGATCGCCGAAGCGATCCGGGGCATGCTGCAACGGATTTGGAATGAGCAGAATCGCACGAAGGAAGCGCTGACTTCCGCCCGCGACTTCGCCGCGGTGTCTTCCCACGAACTGCGCACCCCGCTGACCGCGATGCGCACCAATCTGGAAGTGCTGGCCACCCTGGACCTGCCGGACGACCAGCGCAAGGAAGTGCTCAACGACGTCATCCGCACCCAGTCGCGCATCGAAGCCACGCTGGGTGCCCTCGAGCGGTTGGCCCAAGGCGAGCTGTCCACCTCCGACGACCACGTTCCGGTCGACATCACCGAACTGCTCGACCGTGCGGCCCACGACGCGATGCGCGTCTACCCCGACCTCGATGTTTCCCTGGTACCGTCACCGACCTGCATCATCGTGGGGCTGCCGGCCGGGCTGCGCCTGGCCGTCGACAACGCCATCGCCAACGCCGTCAAGCACGGCGGCGCCAACAGAGTCCAGCTGTCCGCGGTCAGCTCGCGGGCCGGCGTGCAGATAGCTGTCGACGACAACGGCACCGGGGTCCCCGAGGAGGAGCGTCGCGTCGTCTTCGAACGGTTCTCCCGCGGTTCGACGGCGTCACATTCCGGGTCCGGGCTGGGTTTGGCACTGGTCGCTCAACAGGCCCAACTGCACGGCGGAACCGCATCGTTGGAGAACAGCCCGCTCGGCGGCGCACGGTTGTTGTTGCGGCTGCCGGGCCCGAGCTGACTCAGTGCGGGATCTTCGCCGCGATCGCATCGAGGATGTCGACCGCCTGATTCGTGGTGTCGGGACGGCAGGCCCGGATGTCGATGACCACATTGCGGCGCGCGGCCAGCGCCCGCTGGCACCCCCAGATGGCGTTGTCCACGCTGGTCTGGGTCACCGATAAGACGCCGCCGGTGTTGGTGACCGGGCCGAAAGTGAACAGCCTCGGCGTCCGGGGAGGCGGAGGGGTCAACGTGACGGTCCGGCCCGAGCAGGCGGACCATTGCGCGAACTGGTTGGCCACCACCCGGTTGGCCGCGACGGCGGTCGGATAGGCGATCACAGCCTGGCTCGCGAAGTGCCGCACCGGCTTCTCCTGGGCTCTCAGGGTCTGGCTGAACACGCCGGTCTCTCCGGTGCCGGCGAAAACGCTGTGCTGGCCCGCGTTCCACGCGCTGAGGCAGTCCGCCTCGGCGATCCCTGGCTGAGTGTCGGGGATCAGCGCGGAGCCGCCGCCGACCCGATCCATTTTGGCCGCACCGACGATGCCGGCGACCTGGTCGACGGGTAGCAGCAGACCGGCCAGGGTGGGCGCGGCCACCGGTGCAGCGGGCGACGCCGTGCTGGAAGCCGAGCTGCCGCGGTGCCGCGCGTCGACAGCCGACGTCCCCGCTATCGCGAGGCCCGCCACCAACAGGACGCCGCCCAGCGCCCACCAGGGCCAACGTCGGCTGGTCGAAACACCTACTGGCACTTCACGCCTGACGCGCCGGATCGTCAACCCGAACGTCACAAGAAATCCGAGCGCGAAGGCCATCCCGATAAGCCACCAGTGCGGGTGGTTCATCACCGTGCTGTCATCTCACGCGAGCCCGGCAGGTCCGCGACAACCTCTTCTTCGCTGGTTCGCCGGATCGCCAGGATGGTGATCACCCAGGCCAGCACCGAACCCGCGAGGTATGCGGTCAGATACCACAACCACTGGCTGACGAAATCCATCGAAGAATTCTCCTCAGCTCACAACGATCTCGACACGACGGTTCCGGGCGCGGCCTTCCGGTGTGGCGTTATCGGCGATCGGACTGGCCGAGCCCAAACCGTTCGAGTTGAGTTGCTCAGGCGACACCCCGGTGGAAAGCAGATAATCGGTGACTGCTCTGGCCCGTTCGGCGCTCAGCGGGCCGTTCACGTTGTCGTCGCCGGTGTTGTCGCTGTAGCCGTTGACGGTGATTCGCACGTTGGGGCAGGCCTTCAATCTGTCTGCGAGCGCGGTCAATTCCCGCTCCTTATCCGCGGTCAGTTGAGCTGCGTTGACGCCGAACACGATCGGTTCGGTCAAGGCACCGGCGATGGCTTGCTGCGGGTTGCTGCAGTCGCCTTGCGGACCCGGGCTTTTCAGGGTGTTCACGACGGCGACGTTGGGCCAGGTGTCCCGGGCCGCCTGCTCGACCGCGTGTCGCGCGTCTGCAGTGGGTGCGGTGCCGGCCAACGTGATGGTGTCGCCCTGCACGGTGAGCCGGAAGTCGGAGATCGTCGTCGCGGCGTCGAAAACCTTTCCGGCATCGGTGAAATCGAGTGCTTCCACGTCAGGACTGACACGGAGTCGATCGATCAGGCTGACCCCGCGCGGCAGTGAATTGGCGACCGCGTCCACCAGCGCCGCTCTGGCCTTCTGGTCGGGGAATTCGCCGGACAGCGTGATGTTGTTGCCGTCGCGGACGACCGCTGCCGGAGCCCAGGTGATCGCCGGGGGGCGGGTCAGCGGCGAAACTTCACTGGTGGGCCCGGTCGCCCAGGACGCCGGCCGGTCCTGCATTCCATAACCTATGGCGCCCAACAACAGCGGAATCACCACCAATGCGACCAGCCAGGCCAATCCGAGCGGCCGCCGGTAGAACTTGGTGACTCGTCGCCACTGCGGGGCGGATCTCGCCATCGGCCCTCCCCTAGCTCGATAAACGACGACCTATCCTAGAGCTGTGGTAGACGACCGTAAACCGACCGATCAAGACACTCTCGCCCGCATTCACGACTTAGTGGCCCAGGAGAAAGCGCTGCGGGACCAGTTGCAGCACCGCGCCGTCACCGAGTCCGAGGAACAGGAGCGGCTTCGCCGTGTCGAGATAGAGCTCGACCAGTGCTGGGATCTGCTGCGGCAACGTCGGGCGCTGCGCGAAACCGGCGGTGACCCGCGCGAGGCCACCGTCCGTCCGCCCGACGAAGTCGAGGGCTACCTCAACTAGGGCCTAACGCTGCTCGAGCGCGGCGTAGTCGCGCTCGGTGTATCCGGTGTAGATCTGGCGCGGCCGCCCGATCTTGCTGTCGCCTTCGTCGTGCATCTCACGCCAGTGCGCTATCCAGCCCGGCAACCGCCCGAGGGCGAACAACACCGTGAACATCCGCGTCGGGAAACCTAACGCCCGGTAGATGAGTCCGGTGTAGAAGTCGACGTTCGGGTACAGCTTGCGCTCGACGAAGTAGTCGTCGGTCAGCGCCGCCTCTTCGAGTTCTTTGGCGATGTGCAGCAGGTCGTCGTCACCACCGAGCTTCGACAGGATCTTGTCGGCCTGCTCCTTGACGATCCGGGCGCGCGGGTCGTAGTTCTTGTAGACCCGGTGTCCGAAGCCCATCAGTTTGACGCCGGCCTCGCGGTTCTTCACCTTGCGGACGAACTCGCTGACGTCGTCGTCGCTTTCGCGGATCTGCTCGAGCATCTCCAGCACCGCCTGGTTGGCGCCGCCGTGCAGCGGTCCCCACAACGCGTTGATGCCGCCGGAGATCGAGGTGAACAGGTTGGCCCGCGACGAGCCGACCAACCGAACCGTCGACGTCGAACAGTTCTGCTCGTGGTCGGCATGCAGGATGAACAACATGTCCAGGGCTCGCACGATTTCGGGGTCAGCCTGGTAGGGCTCGGCAGGCAAACCGAACGTCATCCGCAGGAAGTTCTCCACCAGTGACAGCGAGTTGTCCGGGATACAGGAACGGCTGACCGACCGACTTCTTGTACGCGTATGCCGCGATGGTGGGCAGCTTGGCCAGCAGCCGGATGGTGGACAGCTCGACCTCTTCGGCGTCCGTGGGGTCCAGCGAATCCGGATAGTAGGCGCTCAAGGCGTTGACCACGCTGGACAACACCGGCATCGGATGGGCGTTGGGCGGGAAGCCGTCGAAGAAGCGCTTCAGGTCCTCATGCAGCATGGTGTGCCGCTCGATCCGGTGGGTGAACGCCGTCAACTGCTCCTTGGTCGGCAACTCCCCGTAGATGAGCAGGTAGCTGACCTCGATGAAGGTCGACTTCTCGGCGAGCTGTTCGATCGGGTAGCCCCGGTAGCGCAGGATGCCGGCGTCTCCGTCGATGTAGGTGATGGCGCTTTTGGTGGACGCGGTGTTGACGAAGCCGTTGTCGAAGGTGGTGTACCCGGTCTTGGACAGCAGCGAGCCTAGCGCGAAGCCGTCGGAGCCCTCGCTGGCGTGGACGATCTGTAAATCCAACTCACCACCCGGGTACTGAAGAGTGGCAGAGTCGTCGGTTGCGGCCACAGGAACCCCTTCGCGGTCTTCGGTCGGCGCCGGCCTGATCGGTTGCGTCATAGCTGAAGGTAGTCGTTGTTGCGAAGTCGCGCCTGCGCGGGGGCGGCGTCAGCCGCGCAGAGCTAACCGGGGCCGCGGCTGAGGCACCTCTGAGGCGCCCGGTAACGCGTGAAAGCCGGTAGGACGAGGGCTGCGACCAGGACGGCGAGGACGACTGCCGCACCTCCCCCGGCAACCGCTGTCGAGGTGCCGACCACCGCCGCCGAGCGCCAGGAAGCCCAGCGCCGCCCACAGCACCGGGGCCGCCCGGCCGTTCGCGGTTGGCGCCGACGACCGTGACAATGCCGGACACCCACAACCGGCGGAAGTCGAGATTCCGCAACTTCAGTGGTGTCGGCCAGCAGCCTCACCACGCTGATCCCCCCAGCTTACGGTTGCAGGCGTTCTATAGTGCCGCCGACCACGCGAATTCGGTTGTGCAGCCGGTTTTCCCGGCCCTGCCAGAACTCGACTACTTCGGGCGCGATCCGGTAGCCACCCCAGTTCGGCGGTGCCGGCACCCGGTCGGCGTCGGCGAAGCGGTCGGTCACCTCGACAAGCTGAGCCAGCAGATCCGCACGCGAGCCGATCGGCCACGACTGATGCGACGCCCACGCGCCCAGTTGGGAACCGCGCGGCCGCTTGGACCAGTAGTCCTCGGTCGCCGCACGGTCCACCTTGGTCACCGGACCGCGGATGTGGAACTGCCGGCCGAGCTGATACCAGGGGAAGGTGGCCGAGGCGTACGGCGTCTCCGCCAACTGGACACCCTTGGCCGAGTCATAGTTGGTGAAGAACGTGATGCCCGTCTCGTCGACGCCTTTACACAGCACCGCCCGGCTCACCGGGCGCCCGGTCTCGACGGTGGCCAACACCATGGCGTTGGGTTCGGCGACGTCAGCCCGTTCGGCATCGTTAATCCAGTTGCGCAGCAATGCAACCCAACCGGAGTCCAGCCAGTCGACGTCGAGGTCGGGACTACCGTCTTTTTCCACCGACCCATACTCCGCCCGCATCGTCGCCAGATGGTCCGCCAGAAAGTGATTGTCCGGTCCTGCCATCGCGCCAACGCTACCAACGGGCGTGGGAGAATCGGTTCATGAGTGTGACTTCGGCGAGCATCCCGGAGAATTTCGTCCCCGGCCTGGGCGGTGTGGTGGCCTTCACCACGGAGATCGCCGAACCGGACAAGGACGGCGGGGCACTGCGCTACCGCGGTGTGGACATCGAGGATCTGGTGAGCCGTCACGTGACCTTCGGTGACGCCTGGGCGTTACTGGTCGACGGCAGGTTCGGTCACGGCCTGCCCCCAGCCGAACCCTTCCCACTGCCCATCCACAGCGGTGATGTGCGCGTGGACGTACAGGCTGGACTGGCGATGTTGGCACCGATTTGGGGTTACCAGCCGCTGCTCGACATCGACGAAGCCACTGCGCGCAACCAGCTGGCCCGGGCCTCGGTGATGGCGCTGTCCTACGTCGCCCAATCGGCGCGCGGCATCTACCAGCCCGCGGTGCCGCAGCGCGTGATCGACGAGTGCTCAACCGTCACAGCACGTTTCATGACCCGTTGGCAGGGCGAGCCGGACCCGCGTCACGTCGAAGCCGTCGACGCCTACTGGGTGTCGGCAGCAGAGCACGGCATGAACGCCTCGACGTTCACCGCTCGGGTGATCGCCTCGACGGGCGCCGACGTGGCGGCCGCCCTGTCCGGGGCGATCGGCGCCATGAGCGGTCCGTTGCACGGTGGTGCGCCGGCTCGGGTCCTGCCCATGCTCGAAGAGGTCGAACGAACCGGTGACGCACAGGCTTTGGTGAAGGGCATTCTCGATCGCGGTGAGAAGCTGATGGGTTTCGGCCACCGGGTGTACCGCGCTGAGGACCCGCGCGCCCGGGTGCTGCGCGCGACGGCCAAACGGCTGGGCGCGTCCCGCTACGAGGTCGCCCTGGCAGTGGAGCAGGCAGCGCTGTCCGAATTGCGGGAACGTCGTCCCGACCGGGCGATCGAAACCAACGTCGAGTTCTGGGCAGCCGTGATCCTCGACTTCGCCCGGGTGCCGGCGACGATGATGCCGGCCATGTTCACGTGTGGGCGCACCGCCGGGTGGTGCGCCCACATCCTCGAGCAGAAGCGGTTAGGCAAGCTGGTCCGTCCGTCGGCGGTCTACGTCGGGCCGGGGCCGCGCGGTCCGGAAGCAGTCGAGGGCTGGGATCAGCCCCGCGCCGCTTCATAGCGGCTCAGTAGCGCCGCTAGAACACCGCCTTTTGCACCTGTTCGGGCCCGCTGATGTCGCCGTCGGGAAGTTTGTCCAGCGCGTCGAGGATTTCTTCGTCGGCACCGTTGTCTTTGGCGTGGGAGATCAGGTCCTGCTTCTTGCTCGGGTAGTTCGCGCCGGACAACGCCTTCTGCAAGTCAATGGGATTGGGCATGGTGCTACTCCTAGAGATCACTCGAATTGGAAACGAATCTATGCCGACCAGGGGTAGCCCGGAACACGGGCTTTGAACCCGCTAACCGTTCAATTTCTTAAACGATTTGGCGCAGCCGCTCAGCGAGCCGCCGGCGCAGCGGCATGGCCGGCGCGGTGGCGGCGGCCGCCAGCATCTGGCCGACGTCAGTGAACTTGACGCGGGTGCGGCCGTCGGCTGCACCGCGCGCCACCTCGGCGGCGTCGATCGCCCGCCAACCGGCCCCGTCGACGACATCGGGCTGACGCGCCCGGACCAAATTGTCCAGCGCCGACGGCTTGCCGAGCGGATCGCTCAGGGCTTCGGCGTTGTAATCGTCGACCAATCGCTGCACGGTCTGTAGCGCACACGACTTATTGGTGCCGATGAATCCAGTCGGCCCCCGTTTGATCCAGCCCGCAACGTAAGCGCCGCGCACCGGCCGCCGGGACTGCGGGTCGACCACCCGGCCGCCGTCGTTGGGTACCGTCCCTGCGGTATCGTCGAACGGCAAGCCGCGAATTGCTTTGCCGTGGTAGCCAATCGACGTCAGTACCAATCCGGCGTCCAGCCGGTACACCTCGTCGCTGCCGGTGACGGAGAACTGCACTCCGGTGGCTCGGTGCTCCCCCAGGATTCGCATCGGTGTCAGTCGGTAGGCCAGCCGGATCCGCGGCCGTCGCGACGGGCCTGCAGCGTCGCCGAGTTTGCTCAAGACCTCCAGCTTCTGCCTGGCTAGGCCATCGGCCCCGCCGGCGAGATCGCGCCGCACCCGATCGTGGTCGTCAGCGGAGAGCACAACGTCGGCGTCCGTTATCAGCCCGACTAGCTCGGGCAGCGTGAACGCCGAATGCGCCGGACCGCGCCGAGCCGCGATGACCACCTCCTGCACCCGCGAGGCGCGTAGCGCTGCCAGCGCGTGGTCGGCGATGTCGGTGCCGGCAAGCTGGTCCGGATCACCGGTGAGAACCCGCGCCACGTCGAGGGCGACGTTGCCGTTGCCGATGACGACGACGCGGTCGTGGCTGAAATCGACCGGCAATGCGGCAAACTCGGGGTGACCGTTGATCCATGCCACCAGTTCGGTGGCGGTGCCGGTACCTGGGATGCCCATGCCGTCGATGTTCAGCCGGCGGTCATTGGGCGCCCCGACGGCATAGATCACGGCATGGTGGTGCGCCAGCAGGTCGTCGTGACTGAGATGTTTGCCGATCTCGACGTTGAGAAAGAACCGGAAGTCGCTGTGACGGGCGATCCGGTCGAAGAGCTGGGTCACCCGCTTGGTGGTCTGATGGTCAGGCGCCACCCCGGCACGCACCAATCCATAAGGCGCAGGCAGCTTTTCGAAAACGTTGACGCGGACACCCCGTTGGGTGAGCAACTCGTCGGCGGCGTACATCGCCGCCGGTCCCGAACCGACGATCGCCACGGTCAGCGGACTTCGGCGCTCTCCGCGCAGTTGCGGAGCGGGTATTACCGGCGCCAGCTTCGACGTCGGCGGCAGCTTCTGGTCGGCCGGGCGATCCGGATAGTAAGCGGCGTTCAGCGCGATGAAGGGTAGCTGTCCGGGCGTCAGCGCGGTCTGCGGCGCGATAGCACCGACCGGGCAAGCGCTCACGCAGGCACCACAGTCGACGCACGCCACCGGATCGATGTGCAGCATTTCGGCGGTGGCGAAGCCCGGCTCGTCCGGCGACGGGTGGATGCAGTTGACCGGACAGGCATAGACACAAGACCCGTCGCTACAACACGACTGGGTGATGACGTGCGGCATGTAACCCTAGCTTCTAGGCCGCGACCAAATGCTCGCGTTGTGGTTCGCTGCGGTAGCGCGACGGCTTGCCGTTGATTTTGCACATCCGCCATATCGACTTGGCCGCCGGGTTCATTAAACCCGTGTCGTGGCACAGCATGCGAACGTCCCCGAACATGTCCCGCAGCATCTGGCGCGAACTCGGCGACCGGAAGAACACCTCTTTGCGAACCTCGCGCGGGATGTCGAACTCCTGCCAGAACGCCTTCGGCGGAACGACGATCGCCGAGCACAGCATCCGCATGGTCAGCGGTACAAACAGCGACAGCCAAAAGCGCTTGCGGCGCGGCAGACGCGGCACTCGCTTGCGCAGGTATTCGTGCGCAAACGAGATGTGGCGCGCTTCTTCGGCCACGTGGATGGCCATCACGCGCTCCATGATCGGGTGCAATTCTTTACCCTCGCGCAAAACGTCCTTCTGGGTGTGGTCGATGGGCTCCTCGCCGGCCAGAATGCCGAACCAGAACGGAATCGGCAACGGCCCCGCCACCAGCGGAATCAACGGCTGAATCCATTTCAGCAGCCGGGGCATGCCCGGCACGTCAGCGCCGATGTGGTTCACCATCTCCTGGAACATCATGGTGTGGTTGCACTCTTCGACCGCTTCGTGCAGGCAGTACCGGTACTCCGGTGACCCGTTGGGCACCCAGAACGCGTACTCCATCAGACCGCGAATCAAGATGGACTCGAAGTGCAGGCCGACTTTGGCGACATTCGCCTGGCGCCACATGCCGATTTTGATCCGGCGCTCCTCAGATTGCGCTTGGTACCAGGGGTGCCGGCCCAGCGGGTCGGTCTTCGGGAGAATCCACCGGGGATCGTTCTCGGTGACCGCGAACTCCGGTGATGACCAATCAATGTCGGTGTAGGGGTTGAAGTTTCGCCGCACCGACCCTTCGGAGAGGGTGGTCAGTAGCCGCACATACGCCGGGTCGTCCTGGACGTCCATGTTGCGGCGCCAGCGTCGCACAAGTCTCGTTCGAGCCTGCTTTTGGATCGTTCCCGCCTGGGCCATTCTCAGCCTTCCGCCGAACTTTACATTTATGGGCGCTTTGTCGAATGACAGTACCGCAGGTATCGGCAACTATCCAGGAGTTGTTGGCTATGCCCGGATCGGCCTACTTGGTGAGCCAGCTCACATCGGACGGCTCACTACCCTTGTGGTCATGGTTGACCAGCTCACGATCCCCGAAGACCTGAAACCTCGCGACGGCCGGTTCGGTTCGGGCCCGTCCAAGGTCCGTCCGGAACAGTTGCAGGCTCTCGCCACCAGCGCGGCCGGGTTGTTCGGCACGTCACACCGTCAGGCGCCGGTGAAGAACCTGGTCGGCCGGGTCCGCAAGGGGTTGGCCGAATACTTCTCGCTGCCGGACGGTTACGAAGTGATCCTGGGCAACGGCGGGGCGACGGCGTTCTGGGACGCGGCGGCCTTCGGGCTGATCGACAAGCGGTCGCTGCACCTGGCCTACGGCGAGTTCAGCAACAAGTTCGCGTCGGCCGTCGCCAACAACCCGTTCATCGGCGACCCCATCGTCGTCAAGGCCGACCCGGGCAGCGCACCGGAGCCGCAAAGTGATCCGTCGGTGGACGTCATCGCCTGGGCACACAACGAAACGTCGACCGGGGTCGCGGTGCCGATCAGCCGTCCGACCGACTCCGGTGACGCACTGGTCGTCATCGACGCCACCTCTGGCGCCGGCGGTCTGCCGGTGAACGTCAGCGATACCGATGCCTACTACTTCGCGCCGCAGAAGAGCTTCGCCAGCGACGGCGGTCTGTGGCTGGCGATTCTGAGCCCGGCGGCGTTGAGCCGAATCGAGTCGATCGCCGCATCGGGTCGTTGGGTGCCCGACTTCCTGTCGCTGCCCATCGCCGTGGAGAACAGCCTCAAGGATCAGACCTACAACACACCGGCGATCGGCACACTGGTGCTGCTGGCCGAACAGATCGATTGGCTGATCGGCAACGGTGGTCTGGACTGGGCGGTCAAGCGCACCGCTGATTCTTCGCAGCGGCTGTATTCGTGGGCGCAGGACCGGCCGTACACCAACCCGTTCGTCACCGAACCGCGGTTGCGTTCGCAGGTCGTGGGCACCATCGACTTCGTCGACGAGGTCGACGCCGCCGCGATCGCCAAGGTGCTGCGGGCCAACGGAATCGTTGACACCGAGCCTTACCGCAAACTCGGCCGTAATCAACTGCGGGTCGCGATGTTCCCCGCCGTGGAGCCCGATGACGTCAGTGCGCTCACCGCGTGCATCGACTGGGTGGCCGAAAGACTCTGACCTACCGGCCAGCGTGTCAGCACCACCAGGGCCGCTGCCTGCGTTAAAGTCCGCAGCTGACAGGCCTGACGTAGGTGCGTCAAGCAGCCTGTGAGGAGAAGCCATGCAGGAACTAAAGGTCGTTGGACTCGACGTCGATGGCAGACACATGATCTGCGAGAGCGCTGCAGGCAACGCAGATCCGACCGAGAAATTCAGGGTGGCGATCGACGATCGGCTGCGTGCGGCCGTCTGCGGCGACCGGGCTCGGGTAGCGCAAACCCAAATCGACATCGAGGTCACCAAAATGCTCAGTCCCAAAGAGATCCAGGCGCAAATCCGCGCCGGCGCGTCCGTCGAACAGGTGGCCGCAGCGGCCGGAGCGGACATCTCCCGAGTGCAACGTTTCGCCCATCCGGTGCTGCTGGAACGTTCGCGGGCCGCTGAGCTGGCCACCGCTGCGCATCCCGTCCTGGCGGACGGCCCCGCGGTGCTGACGCTGTTGGAGACCGTCACCGCCGCGCTGGTGGCTCGGGGCCACAATCCCGGCAGCATCCGGTGGGACGCGTGGCGTAACGAAGACGGCCGCTGGACGGTGCAGTTGGCCTGGAAAGCCGGCCGTTCGGACAATCTGGCTCACTTCCGCTACAGCCCCGGCGCCCACGGCGGGACGGTGACAGCGGTCGACGACGGCGCCAGCGAGCTGATCGACCCGAGTTTCGAGCGTCCGTTGCGGCCGCTGGCCCCAGTGGCGCAGCTCGAGTTCAACGACTACAGCACCGAGTCCCCCGCACCGGTCGAGCAGGCGGATAGCCCGGCGGCCGAACCCGGACCCGATCCGGTACCCGCCCGCCCGCGGCGCCGTAAGGCGACCGTGCCGGCGTGGGAAGACGTGCTACTGGGCGTACGCTCCACCGGGCAGCGCTGATCAGCTGTTCGGCAACGACGTCAGCGCCAGCAGCGTCAGCCAGGCGGCTGCCACACCGACGCCGGCACCGAAGACAAACCAGCGCAGCACCGGCGTGCGCCGCCAGCCCCACAGGGTAGGGGCCAAGCCGCCGACCGCGACGATGTTCAGGCCCACCGCGAGCAGCGGATGTACCCGCACCAGTCCCAGGCTGAGCACGACGACGGCCACTGCGGTCACCGCCGCGACGAATCCGGACACTGTCAGCCCCGTGGCCCAGGGGGTGGGCTCGCCGTTCACGGCGAAAGCCTAGCTCCGTCGGCGAGGCGGACTCTTTCGTAAAACGCCAGCGCTGCCGCGGTGGCAACGTTGAGCGAGTCGGTGCCACGCGTCATCGGGATCCGCACTTGCAGGTCGCTGGCCCGCAACGCCATGGCGCTCAACCCGGGGCCTTCGGCGCCGACCAGGATGGCCACCCGCTCCTGCCGGATGGTCGCCAACGCCTGCGGCAGCGACTGCGCCGCAGCGTTCGGCGTCATTGCCAGCAACCGGAAACCCCGTTCGCGCAACAGCGCCAGATCGCCCGGCCAGTGCGCGGTGCGCGCGTAAGGCACCAGCAGCGCATGACCCATCGACACTCGCACCGCCCGGCGGTACAGCGGGTCGGCACACCCGGTGCCGAATATCACCGCATCCACACCCAGGCCGGCCGCATTTCGGAAGATCGAACCCAGATTCTCGTGATCGTTGACACCTTCCAGGACGGCGACGGTGTGGGCGCGGTCAATCACGTCAGCGACGCCGGGCTCGGGCACCCGCCGAGCGGCGGCCAGCACCCCTCGATTGAGGTGAAATCCCACCACGCGGGCCATCACGTCAGCCGCCGCACGGTAGTACGGTGCGTCGACGCCGGCCAAGTCGGCCGACAGCTCAGCCAGCCGGCGATCAGTGCCGAGCAGGGCGAGCGGCGCAAACCGGGACGCCAACATGCGCTGCACCACCAGCACACCTTCGGCGATCACCAGCCCCTTGCCCGTCGGCAAATCAGGCCGCCGGTCGATGCTGTTCAGATCGCGAAAATCGTCGAGCCTCGGGTCGTCAGGATCGCGGACGTCCAGGACGTCGGTCAATCGCGCCGCTCCTCCCCATCGCTAAGCTCTGCATCGTCGCCGACGCAGTCAATGGCGCCGCTCCTCCCCATCGCTAAGCTCTGCATCGTCGCCGGCGCAGTCAATGGCGCCGCTCCTCCCCATCGCTACGCTCTGCATCGTCGCCGGCGCGGCTCACGGGCCTTCGTCGACCAGCGCCAACATCAGGTCGGCGGCGGTGCGCAGCGTGTCCCGGTCGGCACCGTTCAGCGTCGCCAGCCGCTGCGCTAACCATTCCCGGCTGGCGCGGCGTTCAGTTTCCAGCAGGTCAGCACCGGCACCGGACACCGACACCAGGACCTGCCGTCCGTCATCAGGATGCGGAGTGCGGTCCACCAGGCCAATGTCGGCCAGCGACGCGATGACCCGCGTCATCGACGGTGGACGCACCCGCTCCCGGACGGCCAGAGCGCCCGGCGTCATCGCGCCCTCCTTGTACAAAGTGGCCAGGGCCGACATTTGCGACAGCGTCACCGGTGACTGCGGCCGCCGGAACCGCAGTTGACGGGCCAGCCGCATGACTGCCAACGACAAATCGCTGGCCAGCCCCGTATCCGGGTCTAACACAGCTCGCCGTCAATCACAGCGCGAACGTTACGACACCGGCTGCGCTTCCTGGGACTTTTCAGTCGTCCGGCCTTCCTGGACAGACGGGCCTGTCTTTGTTAGGAACTAAGTAATCGTCCGTCTTGAAGATTGCAGGGCGGTCATCCCATCCCGGCACGCGGGGGCGCCTCGTGATGAATCGAGCGCTCATGAGCGTGTTGTCGAGATTTTCTTCCTCAGCGGTGACGAGCACCGCTGACCGCTAGTTCTTCGAAGGAGTAGGGATGGACGATCGTAGAAGGAGCTTGACGCGTCGACTGGTGCGGGCTGCGATTGCGGTCACCGCATTTCCGGTGTTGGCCGGCGCCATCGCGAGTGGTCACGCCGCCCGGGCGGCCGCACCGGAATTTCTTCAGGTGCCGTCGGCGGGCATGGGCCACAACATCACTGTCGAGTTCCAGGGCGGCGGCGCGCCGGCCGTCTACCTCCTCGACGGCCTGCGGGCCCGAGATGATCGCAGCGGCTGGGACATCGAAACCAATGCATTCGACGAATACGCCGGTTCGGGCATCTCGGTGGTGGCCCCGGTCGGCGGGCGCTGCAGCTTTTATTCGGACTGGTACGGGTCGGCGAATGGTGAGACGTACAAGTGGGAAACTTTCCTGACCAGCGAGCTGCCCGGCTATCTCTCGGGCAGAGGTGTGCGGTCGAGCCGCAACGCAGTTGTCGGCGTGTCCATGTCGGGTTCCTCGGCACTGATTTTGGCCGCCTACCATCCGGGGCAGTTCGCCTACGCCGGCTCCCTGTCGGCTTACCTCACCCCCTCCAGCGGTAACGGGCCGACTCTGATCAAGTTCGCCATGAACGACGAGGGCGGATACAACCCCGAAGACATGTGGGGACCATCCGGCGGCGCGGGATGGCAGCGCCACGATCCCACGGTGCAGGCCGGAACACTGGCCGGCAACAACACCCGCCTTTGGATCTACAGCGGCAACGGCACGCCGTCCGAGATAATCGGTGAGGGCAGTTTGCCGGGCCAAGTCATCGAGCAAACCGTCTTGCAAAGCAACCTCGCCTTCCAGAACGCTTACACCGCTGCGGGCGGTCACAACGCCACCTTCAACATCGACAGCAACGGGGTGCACAGCTGGGGCTACTGGGGTGCACAGTTGGCAGCCATGAAGCCGGATATGCAACGGACACTGGGCACCGGCGGCGGAGCGGCCTGAAAGCGGCTAACTTGAGTCTCGATGCCGGACCGATCTGCCAAGGCCCCTGAGCCGCCGCCGTTGCCGCTTCCGTTGCTGCGGGTGTGGCCGGTCGTCGCCGCCGGCGCAGTGGGTTGGCTGGTCGCAGTGGTCGTCGCCTTCGCGGTGCCGGCGCTGGCCGGTTGGCGTCCGGCCACGCTGGCGGGGTTGGTCACCGGGCTGATCGGCACCAGTATCTTTTTGTGGCAGCGAGACGCCGCCCGCCGCGGTGCGCGCGGTGCACAAATCGGATTCGGAACGAAAGGTTGAGCATGGCAGCGCCGCTGTTGCAAGCGCAGATCGACATCAAAGCGCCCACCTCGACGGTGTGGCAGCTCATTTCAGACTTCCGCCGGATGCCGCAGTGGAGTCCGCAGTGCCGGTGGATGAAGCCGCTCGGTCCGCTGCGTCAGGGCACCCGCACCATCAACGTCAACCGGCGTAACCGCCTGGTCTGGCTCACCACCTGCACGGTCACCGAAGTGATCCCTGAGCAGCGGCTGGCGTTCCGGGTCAACGCCAACAACACGATCTGGACCTATGAGCTGGAACCGACCGCCGACGGGACCCGGGTAATCGAGAGCCGGCACGCCGAGAACGGGGTCAAACCCATCTCGAGTCTGTCGGTCAACGCATTCATGGGCGGAACGGCGAAGTTCGAGCGGGAGTTGCTGGACGGGATGAACGCGTCGCTGACCAAAATCAAGGCCGCGGCCGAGGCCTGACTACTCGGCCGGCTGGTCGGTGACGTCGAGGACCCCGTCGTCGTAGGGGTCGAAGACCGGCGACCCACTGCCCGCCGGCGCCGGGGTGTCCGAGTGCGCACCGCAGCCGTACTCGGAGTCGACGACGTGCCCGTCGGCCGACATCTCGTTGCCGCAGACCCCGAACAGCCGGCCCAGCGACCCGGCCAACGGCAAATAGAAGCCGCAGTCCCGGCACATCCGTTTGGTGGAGCGGGCCATCTGCGCACCGGGCCCGTACTCGCCGTCGTGCCAACGTTGCGCCGCCTCGATGCGGCCCCACGCGCTCAGCACCTGCCGTCGGCCGAGGCCGAGTTCGACGACCACTTCGTCGATCTGCGGATCACCGGTCGCGCTGTAGCCGGGCACCAGCCGGGGATCGTCGGCAGGCGAGGCCAGCAAGTCCCCAGGCCCCAGATCACCCGGCCGGACCCGCTCCTCCCAAGGCACCCACTGCGGCGCCAGCAATGCGGTGGGGCCGGGCACCAGCACCACCTCGCTCACCGTGGCGTGGTCGGCGCCGGGATACGCGGCGACTACGACGGCCCACTGCCACCCCTGGTAGCCGGGCAGGTGCGCCAGGAAGCGGTGAGTCGCCGAGGTCGGATCTTCGTAGCTGACCCCGAGATAGTCACCGACCTTGTCGGCACCGCTGAACTCCGCGATCGCGTCGCGGGCCTGCTCGACCGCATTGAGCAGGACTGCCGCCGACTCTCCGGCTTCTGACGACTCGATCATGCTGTCCATCGTCTCTGATTCTGCCGCAGCAGGGAGGTGGCCAGCCACACCGACGGCCTGCGCCCCGGCGCGCTGGCTATGGGGGAGAATTGACCGGTGCCCGGCGAACGACGTCATCCCCGCACCGCTGGTCTGGCGTCGCCGGCCGGCGAGCATCCCGGGATGGCGAATTACCCCGCCGGGGAGCCACAACAGCGGCGGCCCCGCCGGCCGCCGCCGATGCCCAGCGCGAACCGTTATCTGCCGCCGCTGAACCGGGATCGGCAGGATTCCGCCGGGCCGGGCGGACCGCCGGGTGCGGAGCGGGCAGGTGAACGGATCACCGTCACCCGCGCCGCCGCCCAGCGCAGCCGGGAAATGGGTTCCCGAATGTATTGGCTGGTTCAGCGGGCCGCCACCGCTGACGGTGCCGACAAATCCGGGCTGACGGCACTGACCTGGCCGGTGGTGGCGAACTTCGCAGTCGACTCCGCGATGGCCGTTGCACTGGCCAACACGCTGTTCTTCGCGGCCGCTTCGGGGGAAAGCAAGGACCGGGTGGCGCTGTACCTGCTGATCACGATCGCACCGTTCGCGGTGATCGCGCCGTTGATCGGTCCGGCGCTGGACCGGCTGCAGCACGGCCGCCGCGTCGCGCTGGCTACGTCGTTCGCGTTGCGCACGGCGTTGGCGGTGGTGCTGATCTTCAACTACGACGGTGCGACCGGCAGTTTCCCGTCCTGGGTGCTTTATCCATGCGCCCTGGCGATGATGGTGCTGTCGAAATCGTTCAGCGTATTGCGCAGCGCGGTCACCCCAAGGGTCATGCCGCCGACGATCGATCTGGTGCGGGTCAATGCCCGGCTGACCATGTTCGGCCTGCTCGGTGGGACGATCGTGGGCGGTGGTATCGCGGGCGGGATGGAGTATCTGTTCACCCACCTGTTCGCCATGCCGGGTGCACTCTTCGTCGTGGTTGTGGTCACCGTGGCGGGCGCGTCGTTGTCGATGGGTATTCCGCGATGGGTCGAGGTGACTGCCGGGGAGGTGCCGACGCAGTTGCGGTACCGGAGCTCCGGCGGCCCGGCACGATCCGGTTGGCAGCAGAAGGTGAAGACCGGTGCCCTACGGCAGCCTTTGGGCCGCAACATCATCACCTCGTTGTGGGGCAACAGCACCATCAAGGTCATGGTGGGATTCTTGTTTTTGTATCCGGCTTTCGTGGCCAAGGCACAACACGCCAGCGGTTGGCGTCAGGTCGCGATGCTGGGGTTGATTGGCGCCGCTGCGGCGCTCGGGAACTTCGCCGGCAACTTCACCAGCGCGCGGCTGCGGCTGGGCCGGCCGGCGGTGGTCGTGGTGCGCTGCACAGTTGTTGTGACTTTCGCGGCGTTGACGGCCGCGGTGACCGGCAGCCTGTTGGTGGCGGCCGGGGCGACTTTGTTTACGTCCGGTTCCAGTGCCATCGCGAAGGCGTCCCTGGACGCCTCGTTGCAAGACGACCTGCCCGAGCAATCCCGCGCGTCGGCATTCGGCCGTTCGGAATCGACACTGCAGTTGGCCTGGGTGCTCGGCGGTGCACTCGGGGTGTTGTTGTACACCGAACTGTGGATCGGTTTCACCGTGGTCAGCGCGCTGCTGATGCTGGGGCTGGCGCAAACCGTCGTCAGCTTCCGTGGTGAGTCGTTGATTCCGGGGTTGGGTGGTAACCGACCAGTGATGGTCGAGCGAGCGTGAAGCTGCGTACCGCTGCGGTGCTCGCGGCAGCGGCCCTGGCGGCTGTGGTGCTTGCGGGCACCGGAACCGGCGCGTGGCTGTACGCCCGCCAACATGTTTCGCGCCAACCCGAGATCAGCGCATACTCCGACGGGCACCTCGCCCGGGTAGGGCCGTACCTGCTCTGCAACGTTCTCGATCTCAACGACTGCCTGCGGCCGCAGGAGCAGGGCGAACTGCGGGTCAACGACCACGATCCGGTGCAGCTATCGGTGCCACCGGAGATCGGTCGTGCGCCGTGGCGGTTGTTGCGGGTCTACGACGATCCAGCCAATACCACGTCGACGTTCTACCGGCCCGCCAGCCGGCTGGCGGTCACCGTCCCGACCGTCGACCCGCAACGCGGCCGGCTGACCGGGATCGCCGTGCAGCTGCTGACGCTGGCTTTCGATCCACGTGGTCAGCTGATCGACGTACCGCACGCCGAATGGTCGGTGCGGATGGTCTTCTGACGGCTTCGAGCGCGAACGTCGAGTTGTTGGGCCGAATCAGCTGTTCCTGCACAACAAGTCGACGTTGAGCCCAAGGTGTCGGTACTAACCGGCATCGTGGCCGCATGCCCAACTTGGATTGGCCGTTCAGAGGCACTGAAGCACTCGCTGCCGGCGTGCTGACGCCGCACCAACTCCGGACGCGATTTCAGCAAGTGCACCGGAACGTCTATGTCCCGCGCGGGCAAAAGCTAACTCCGGTGACCCGGGCGGTCGCTGCGTGGCTGTGGTCGGGGCGAACCGCCATCGTGGCAGGCTTTTCCGCGGCCGCCCTGCACCGCACTTTGTGGATCGACGACTGGCTGCCTGCCGAGCTGAACCGGCCCAGCCGGGACAGGACGCGCAACATCGTCTTGCACAGTGACACGCTGTGGGATGACGAGATCTGCATGCGGGACGGCATCCGGATGACCACACCGGCTCGCACAGCATTCGATCTCGGGCGGCGAAAAGGCCTGCTGACAGCGGTGCTTCGCCTGGATGCGCTGGTCCAGGCGGCCGACTTGAAGCTGGCCGACGTCGAACTGCTGGCAGACCGTCATCGGGGTGCACGCGGCCTGGTGCAGCTGCGGCGTGCACTGCCAATGGTGGACGGGGGCGCCGAATCACCCTGTGAGACGAAGACGCGCCTTGTTCTCGTTGCAGGCGGATTGCCGCGACCGCAGACCCAGATCGAGATCCGCACCGAGTGGGGCATATTCTTGGCCCGCGTCGACATGGGATGGGCCGAGTGGAAGGTGGCCGTCGAGTTCGACGGCGCACACCATTGGACCGACGCTGTGCAACGCACCCGCGACATTGACCGACTCGCCGAGTTGGAGGCGCGCGGTTGGACGGTCGTCCGGGTCAGTGCCGACATGCTGCGAAACCGACCGCAGGTCGTCGTCGAGCGGACGCGCCGCGCGTTGGTGGCCGCCGGTTGGCGGCCCTAAGCCAACCGGCGAACGTCGAGTTGTTGTGACGAAGGTGGCAAATTCTCGCAACAAGTAGACGTTCGACCAGTCAGATTGCGTTGAGCACCTGCTCACCCTCGACCGGTGGGCTCGGCGGTGTCCCGTCGCCGAAGGGCCTGCCGCCCAACGCTTCTCGATCGTGTGCAGTCAGCCAGCCGGACAGGTCGGGACCCTTCGGCACGATTCCGGTGGGATTGATGTCGGCGTGCACGATGTAGTAGTGCTGCTTGATCTGCACGAAGTCGATGGTGTCACCGAAACCCGGGGTCTGAAACAGGTCGCGAGCGTAGGCCCACAGCACCGGCAGCTCGGCCAGCTTCTGCCGATTGCACTTGAAATGCCCGTGGTACACCGGGTCGAACCGGGCCAGCGTGGTGAACAGCCGGACGTCGGCTTCGGTGATGGTGTCGCCGACGAGATATCGCTGACCGCTGAGCAGCTCGCTGACCCAGTCCAATGCGGTGAACAACCGGTCGTAAGCCGCCTCGTAGGCCTGCTGCGAACCGGCGAATCCGCAGCGGTACACGCCGTTGTTGATTTCGGTGTAAATCCGCCTGCTTACTTCGTCGATCTCTTCGCGAAGTGGTTCGGGGTACAGCTGCGGGGCCCCGTCGCGGTGGTATGCGGTCCACTCGGTAGACAGATCTAACGTGAGCTGGGCGAAGTCGTTGGTGACCACAGCGCCGGTCGGCACGTCCACGATGGCTGGGACGGTGATCCCCTTCGGATAGTCGGCGAACCTTTTGAAGTAGGCGTCTTGCAGCCGCGGTATCTGCAACACCGGGTCGACCCCACCGGGGTCCAGATCGAACGTCCAACTGCGCTCGTCGTGGGTGGGCCCACAAAAGCCAATTGACAGAACCTTTTCCAGCCCAAGCAGCCGGCGCACGATGATCGCGCGGTTGGCCCACGGACAGGCACGGGCAACGATCAGGCGGTACCGATCAGGCTCAACGGGGAAGCCGTCACGGCCGTCAGCGGTGATACGGGTAGTGATGTAATCGGTGTCCCGGTTGAAGTCGCCACCGCCGGCCACATAGGAAGCCACCTGTTGCAGTCTACTGCTGCAGTTCGGGCGTCAGGTGCAAGAACCGTCGCGCCAGGTTCGGCTCGGTCGACGCATTCGGCTCCCAGTGCGAGATCCACGGTCCGGTTCCCTCCGACGGGTCGAGGATCCCGTCCTCGAGCCAGGCGAAGCGGCCGTCGAGCACTTCGCGCGTCAACTGGACGTCGGTGCTGTCGGTGTTGGTCCACAGCGCGTCGAACAGCGTCTGCACCCGCAGAGTCGCCTGCTCACAGAACGCGCCCGCAAGTTCGTAAGCTTGTTGGCCAACAGTCTCATTCACGACACGGTGGGATTCGGCGCGAACGCACGCTGCCGACATCGCGAACAACTCCGCACCGATGTCGACGACCCGGCCCAAGAACTGCTGCTTTTGCTCCAGCTTGGCCTGCCAGCGCGCCATCCCGTAGAAGGTGTTGCGCGCCAACTTGCGTGCGGACCGTTCCACGAACCGCAAGTGGGTGGCCAGCTCGCCGAACTCGCGGTAGGAAGTGGGCCGCTGGCCCTCGCCAAACACCAACTGCGGCAACCATTTGGCGTAGAAGCCGCTCGCACTGACCGCCGCGGACGCTTTCTGCCGCAGGTCGCTGTCCGGCTTGGCGAGGTCACCGGCGGCCGAGAGGTGCGCGTCGACGGCCTCCCGCGCGATCAACAGCCGCATGATTTCACTGGATCCCTCGAATATGCGGTTGATCCGCAGATCCCGCAGCGACTGCTCGACCGGCGCTGCGCGCTCGCCGCGGGCGGCCAGCGACTCGGCCGTCTCATAGCCACGGCCACCGCGGATTTGGAGCAGTTCGTCGGCGATCACACAGGACATCTCGCTGGACCACAACTTCGCCAGCGCCGCCTCGATGCGGATGTCGTTGCGGCCTTCGTCGGCCATCTGACCGGACAGCTCCAGGACCGCGTCGAGCGCGTAGGCCGTGGCGGCGATGAAGGCGATCTTGCCGGCCACCGCCTCGTGTCTGCCGACCGGCTTGCCCCACTGCACTCGCTCGGCAGACCACTCACGTGCGATCTTCAACGACCACTTGGACGCCCCGGTGGCGATCGCCGGGATGGCGAGCCGGCCGGCGTTCAAGGTGGTCAACGCAATCCTCAGGCCGTCGCCTTCGCGTCCGATCAGGTTCTCTTTCGGCACCCGAACACCGTGCAGCCGGGTGACGCCGTTCTCGATGCCGCGCAGTCCCATGAACCGGTTGCGGCGCTCGACGGTGATACCGGGTGAATCAGCTTCCACCACAAACGCACTGATCCCGCCTCGGTGTCCCTCGCTCTTGGGCACTTTGGCCATCACCACGAGCAGATCGGCGACCACTCCGTTGGTCGTCCACAATTTGACGCCTTCGAGTTCATACGCCTGCCCGTCGTCGACCGGCGTGGCGGTCGAGGCCAGACGCGCGGGATCCGAACCTACGTCCGGCTCGGTGAGTAGAAACGCCGAAACGGCGCCGGCCGCACACCGCGGCAGGAATTTCTGCTTCTGCTCAGGAGTCCCGGCCAGCTTGAGCGGCTCGGGCACGCCGATCGACTGATGCGCCGACAACAGCGCCCCAAGGCTCGGGTGCACACTCGACACCAGCATGAGCGCCCGGTTGTAGCCGACCTGGGACAGGCTCAAGCCGCCGTATTCCGAGGGGATCTTCATGCCGAAGCAGCCGAGCTGGGCCAGCCCCTTGACGTATTCGTCCGGAATCTGGGCGTCGCGTTCAATCACGGTGCCGTCGATCGTTTTGAGGAAGTCGCGCAGCTTGGCCAAAAACGCCTCGATGTGGGCAGCGTCGTGCTCCGATGGCTGCGGGAATGGGTGGATCAGCTCCAGCGGGAAGCGGCCGAGAAACAGCTCCTTGGCGAAGGAAGGCTTCTCCCAGCCGCTTTCCCGAGATTCCTCGGCGACGGCGCGCGCCTGTTCTTCGGTGACATGAGCTTGCTGCGTCATCGCGGCCACCCTCTCGTGCTCTAACCTCCCGGGACTTCCGCTTCTAGTGTGCTGCCAGGAGCACCCGCACATCACTCGATTCGACGATGACAGCGGCTGCGAATGTCGCGCTGTGATCGGCGGTCGGCTAAGCGTCCAATTCCCGGGCCACCGCCTTGACCACGTCAGAAACCCGGCGGGCCGTTTTGCGGTCGGGATAACGACCCTTCCGTAATTCGGGCTGTACGGCGCTCTCCAGCAAGGTGATCATGTCTTCGACCATCCCGTGCAGTTCGTCGGGACTGTGCTTGTGCTCGACGGACGCCGGTGCTTCCCGCCGGGTCCGGGCCAGACTCGGCGGCGGGTCGATCAGCTTGAGGCTCAGTGCCTGCGGGCCGCGCCGACCGGAAGCGACGCCGAACTCGACGCGCTGACCCGCCTTGAGTCCCTCGACACCAGCAGGCAACGCCGAGGACCGGACATAGACGTCCTCACCGTCCTCCTGTGACAGGAAGCCGAACCCCTTGGCGGCGTCGTACCATTTCACCTTGCCTGTCGGCACTGGTCTCACCTGCTTGTCTGATGGATTACTCGAAGGGCCGCACAAGGAAGCGTCCCGCCTGCGCAGGACGCGTGTGCCTGAAGATCCTACTCGGGTGGCAGCCAGCGGAGCACCCGGATTTCTCGGTAGGGTTGAGGTCACCGCTGGAGGAGAAATGCGTCTGATCCTGAACGTCATCTGGCTGATTTTCGGCGGCCTGTGGCTGGCCCTCGGCTACCTGCTGGCAGCGCTGATCTGCTTCCTGCTCATCGTCACCATTCCGTTCGGCTTCGCCGCGCTGCGCATCGCGTCGTTCACGTTGTGGCCGTTCGGGCGCACGATCGTGGATAAGCCCGGCGCCGGGGACGGCGCGCTGGTCGGCAACGTGCTCTGGATCGTGCTGTGCGGCTTCTGGCTGGCCATCGGCCATTTGACCACCGCTGTGGCGATGGCGGCGACGATCATCGGGATTCCGCTGGCCCTGGCCAATCTCAAACTCATCCCGGTGTCCCTGCTGCCGCTGGGCAAGCAAATCGTGCCCGCCGGATCGTCGACGCGCTCGGATTGGGTGCACATATGAGCGTCACCCCGCTGGGCGTGCCGGCGGTGCGAAACCCGACGGGCCGCCCCGCCGCGACGGGCATGCCCACTTCCGGGCCGCTGATCGACACTTTCGGTCGAGTCGCTACTGATCTGCGGGTGTCGCTGACCGACCGCTGCAATCTGCGCTGCACGTACTGCATGCCGGCGCAGGGCCTGGACTGGCTGCCCGGCGAGCAGGTGCTGCGCCCCGAAGAACTGGCCCGGCTGCTGCGCATCGCGGTCACCCGGCTCGGCGTCACCAGCGTGCGGTTCACCGGTGGAGAGCCGCTGCTGGCCCGGCACCTCGAACAGGTGATCGCGGTGACTGCCGCACTGCGGCCCCGCCCGGAGATCGCCTTGACCACCAACGGCCTCGGGCTGGCACACCGCGCGGCCGCGCTGGCCGCCGCCGGACTGGACCGGGTCAACGTCTCGCTGGACAGCTTGGACCGCGCTCGTTTCGCCGCTGTCGCGCGGCGCGACCGGCTCGTCGACGTACTCGCCGGCCTGGCGGCGGCCAAAGTCGCCGGACTGCGGCCGATCAAGGTGAACGCCGTCCTGGTGCCGGGGACCAGCCAGGACAGCATCGTCGACCTGCTGCGGTTCTGCTTGCGCGGCGGTTACCAGTTGCGGTTCATCGAGCAGATGCCGCTGGACGCCGGGCATCGTTGGCGTCGCGGCGCCGGACCGGTTGCCGACGACGTGCTGGCGATGCTGCAGCAGGAATTTCGGTTGCGGCCGGACTCGGCACCCCGCGGTTCAGCACCGGCCGAGTTGTGGCTTGTCGACGCAACGCCTGACTGCCCCGCAGGCAAGGTCGGTGTCATCGCGTCGGTGACGCACGCGTTCTGTGCGCAATGCGACCGCAGCCGGCTGACCGCTGACGGACAAATTCGCAACTGTCTGTTCGCCACCGAGGAGACCGACTTGCGGCGGCTGCTGCGCCACGGCGCAGGCGATGACGCCATCGAAGCGGCGTGGCGTGCCGCCATGTGGCGGAAGGCGGCCGGGCATGGGATCGACAACCCCGACTTCGTCCAACCGGACCGCCCGATGAGCGCGATCGGTGGCTGACCCGGCGACCCAACAGACCGACTCGCGCGAACTGCGCGTGACGGTTCGTTATTTCGCGGCGGCGCGGGCTGCTGCGGGTATCGAGTCGGAAACCGTGACGGTGCATCCGGGCGTCACCCTCGCTGAGGTGGTGCACGGACTTGCGCAGCGCAATTCGCACCTGTCGACGGTGCTGACCCGCTGCTCGTATCTGTGCGACGGCGTCGCCGTCGGTGCGCAGGCGGCGGCGATCCGGCCCGTGGAATACGGCCAGACGATCGATGTGTTGCCACCCTTCGCGGGCGGTTAGCTGTGATTTACACCACATAACGGTTTAATCACGGTCCGGCAACGGCGCGATTGCGTTCGTGGTGACCTGCGCGAACGGCGTCGTTTCCAGGGGTTTTCCCGTACGACGCCGGACGAAACGCCGGACTGAATAAAAAATGACGGAAGTGCCTTGAGCCGTTACCGTTTCCCCCGGGCGCGCCGAGCCGGACCCAGCGGCGAGCCTTCCCTCCTACAGCGCCGAGCTCCATCCGGTAGGCCAGGGAAACCAACTACACCCGATGGATGGAGGCGGGGGACCCAAACGTCCACCCGAATCGGACTCGGAGCCGTTCGCGGCTCCTTGGGGTGAAGCCAGATTCGTTGCCGCACGGAAACGACGCTGGCCGGGCAGCCTCTCCAGCCCGAACCCGACAGCTGACCTCGCAGGCGCGTGCAGAGAGAGGAATACCACGCACTCATGAGCGGACGGCATCGTAAGCCCACTACGTCGGGCATCAGCGTCGCCAAGATAGCGGTTACCGGAGCTGTGATCGGTGGTGGCGGTCTTACATTGGCGGGCCATGCCTCTGCGGCAACCGACGGCGAGTGGGACCGGGTGGCCGGATGTGAATCCGGCGGCAACTGGGGGATCAACACCGGCAACGGCTACCACGGCGGCCTGCAATTCTCCCAAGGCACCTGGGCAGCGCACGGCGGCGGCCAGTTCGCTGCGTCGGCCAACCAGGCCACTCGGGAACAGCAGATCGCGGTCGCCGAGCGCGTCCTGGCCACCCAGGGCCGTGGCGCGTGGCCGGTGTGCGGTCACGGCCTGTCTGCGGCCACACCGCGCAACGTCGTCACCGAGCCCACGGTGCATGACCCGGACAACCAGCCAGAGCTCGCGGCGGTGGATGCGCCCGCACCGCCGGAGGATCTGCCGCCCGCCCCTGCCGACGACCCGGCACCGCCGGTCGAGTTGGCCGCTGCCGATGCGCCGCTCGCCCCCGAGGCGCCGGCTCCCGACGCTCCGGCTTCCGACGCTCCGGCTTCCGACGCTCCGGCTCCCGACGCTCCGGCTCCCGACGCTCCAGCCCCCGAGGCGCCGGTCGACGAGCCGGCCCCGGCCGATCAGCCGGCTTCCGTCGAGCCAGCCGGTGACGACGCACCTGCGCCGGCGCAAGAGCCCGCGGCACCACCGGTGGTCGAGACCGTCGTGCAGGAGCCCGACGCTGACGCTCCGGACGCCCCCGCCCCGGGAGACGTCCACGCGGCCAGCACGGTGTCGTACTGGACCATCGCCCCGGCGCCGCAGGCACCAGCACCGTCACCCGACTCGGCCGTCGCTCACGGCTCGGGTGACAGTGGCTTCCGGCAGAACCTTTGGGAGGCGATCCAGTCGCAGGGTGTCAATCCCGGCAACGCTCTGAACGGGCAGCTGCACTAACCGGGAGGTTCAGGCGGAGCCGACCCATTCGTCGGTTCCGTCGGCGAAGAACTGGTGCTTCCACACCGGCAACTGCTCCTTGATCGCGTCGACCAGCCGGGCACACGTCTCGAACGCGGCCCGGCGATGGTCGGCCGCCACGGCGGCCACCAGCGCTGCCTCACCGATCTGCAGGATGCCGATGCGGTGGCTGGCCGCGACGGCTCGTACACCAGATGAGCGCGCGGCAACGTCGCCGACGATGTCGGCGAGCACCTGGCTGGCCGACGGGTGCGCGCAGTACTCCAGCCGCAGCACCCGGCGGCCGCCGTCGTGGTCGCGGACCACGCCCACGAAGCCGACAACGGCTCCCGCCGCGTCGTGACCGACCAACGCCTCGTGTTCGGCCAGCGCGATCGGTTGCCCGGTCAGCTCGGCGCGCCGCACCTGTGGCGCCATCAACCCGAGTGGTCTCTGCCGGCCAATTGATCCAGCGCGTGGTCGAGCACGCCGTCGAGCACCGCGAGGCCGTCGCGCACGCCGCCCGGTGAGCCGGGCAAGTTGACGACCAGGGTCCGCCCGGCCACGCCGCAGACCCCGCGCGAAAGTACCGAAGTAGGCACTTTGGGCAGCCCGGAGCGGCGAATCGCGTCCGCCAGGCCGGGCACTTCGTAGTCCAGCACGGCCACCGTTTGAGCCGGGGTGTGGTCGGTGGGCGAAATCCCGGTTCCGCCGGAGGTGATCACGACGTCGACCCCGGCGCTGATCGCGTCGCGCAGCGCCTGGCCCACCGGTTCCCCGTCGGGAACCACCTGTGGTTGGGCTGACAAGAACCCCCGTTGGGCCAGCCAATCGGCGATGATCGGACCGCTTCGGTCCTCGTATACGCCGGCCGCGGCCCGATTTGAGGCGATGACGATCCGGGCGGAGCGTGGGTTGATCACCGCGTCCAGGTTCCGCTGCGGCCGCCGTCTTTGCGCAGCACCCGCACGTCGTCGATGCGGGCGGCCGGGTCGACCGCCTTCACCATGTCGTAGAGCGTCAAAGCGGCTACGCTCACGGCCGTCAGCGCCTCCATCTCCACTCCGGTGCGGTCGGTGCTGCGCACGGTTGCGGTGATCTCGATGTCCGCCCCGGCCGCGGTGAAGTCGACGTCGACCCCGGTCAGCGCGAGCTGATGGCACAGCGGAATCAAGTCGCTGGTGCGCTTGGCGGCCAGGATGCCCGCAACCCGAGCGGTTGCCAGCGCGTCGCCTTTGGGCAGCCCACCCGCGGAGATCAACGACACCACCTGCGCAGAGGTGCGTAAGGTGCCCGCCGCGACGGCGGTGCGTCTGGTTGCCTGCTTGCCGGTCACATCGACCATGTGCGCCGCGCCGCGCTCATCGACGTGCGAGAGGCCGCCGGACTCCGGCTGCCACGGTGCCGCAGCGCCCGACATCGGCGACCGCCTACCGGTTGACGATGGTGACCGGGTGCACGTAAGGCAAGTCGTCGGAGGGCACCGGGAAAGTGACGTCACCGAAAGGAGACAACGCACCCACCCGGTCGGTCGCCAGCTCGCTCACCGGATGATCGTCCGGGTCCGTCGTCGGCCAACCGTTGTCGACGTATTTGTTTTTCGGCGATTTGTTGTCCGCGTTGTCAGCCACGGGTTCCATTCTGACAGGTCTTTCCGGCGGCCGCCCACAGTGTCAATCGCCGGCGGCGTCGGCAGGCCCCACTGCTTTACGCTGGTCAACGATGACCGAACACACCCCGGGTATGGCGCTGGGGTCATGGCTGGCCGAGTTGCCCGACGAGGGCCTGATCCGCCTGTTGGAACTGCGGCCTGACCTTGCTCAACCGCCGCCGGGCAGTGTCGCGGCGCTCGCTGCCCGCGCCCAGGCCCGGCAATCCGTCAAAGCCGCCTGTGATGAACTGGATTTTCTGCAGTTGGCGGTCATCGATGCGCTGCTGGTGCTGCACGCCGACACCACCGGCGTCCCGGTCACCAAGCTGCTCACCGTCATCGGCGAGCAGGCACCAGAGACCGAAGTGGCCACCGCACTGAACGACCTGCGGGAGCGCGCCCTGGTGTGGGGTGACCAGGAAGTCCGGGTGGCCGTTGATGTCGGCAGCGGGCTGCCGTGGCATCCCGGGCAGGTGACTTTGGAGGACGAGTCGCGCACAGCCGAGAAGATCGCCGAGCTGGTCGCCGAACTCCAAGACTCAGAGTCGCAAGTATTGGACAAGCTCCTCGGCGGGTCACCGATGGGACGCACCCGTGATGCCGCGCCCGGTGCACCGCCGGAGCGGCCGGTGCCGCGCCTGCTCGCGGCGGGCCTGTTGCGCCGGATTGACGCCGAGACGGTGATCCTGCCCCGGCAGGTCGGCCACGTGTTGCGGGGCGAGCGCTTCGGGCCGGCCGGGCTGACGCCGCCGAACCCGGTCCTCGCGACCACCACACCGGCCGACGTCGACGCCGCCGCGGCGGGAGCTGTCCTCGATGTGCTGCGGGAAATCGACGTGCTGCTCGATTCGTTCAGCGCCGCACCCGTCGCCGAGCTGCGCAGCGGCGGGCTCGGCGTACGAGAAGTCAAGCGGTTGGCCAAGCTCACCGGCATCGACGACGCCCGGCTCGGCATTATCCTCGAACTCGTCGCGGCGGCCGGTCTGATCGCCAGCGGTAAGCCCGATCCAGAACCGCCCGGCGGCGAGGGGCCGCATTGGGCGCCGACGGTGGCCGCCGACCGGTTCGCCGAAGCATCTACCGCGCAGCGCTGGCAGCTGCTGGCCGACACCTGGCTCGACTTGCCGGCCCGTCCGTCGTTGGTCGGCACCCGCGGTCCGGACGCCAAACCCTATGGCGCGCTGTCTGATTCCGTCTACTCGACGGCGGCTCCGCTAGACCGCCGGTTACTGCTGAGCGTGCTGGCCGGGTTGCCGCCCGGCAGCAGAGTCGACGAAAACACCGCTTCGGCCGCGCTGGTATGGCGGCGGCCGCGGTGGGCGAAGCGGCTGCAACCCGGTCCGGTGGCGGACCTGCTGAACGAAGCGCACCTGGTGGGCCTGGTGGGCCGCGGTGCGATCAGCACACCCGGCCGCGCACTGCTGGCCGGAATCGATGGAAGTGCCGACGTCATCGAGGCTATGAACCGCGCGCTGCCCAAGCCGATCGACCACTTCCTGGTACAGGCAGATCTGACCGTCGTGGTGCCCGGTCCGCTGGAGCGCGGACTCGCCGAGCAGTTGGCCACGGTGGCTACCGTCGAATCCGCCGGAGCCGCGATGGTCTACCGGGTCAGCGAAGCGTCGATCAGGCACGCACTGGACGTCGGCAAGACCGCCGACGCGTTGCACTGCTTTTTCACCGAGCACTCCAGAACTCCGCTGCCACAGGGGCTCAGCTACCTGATCGACGACGTTGCACGCCGGCACGGGCAGCTGCGGATCGGAATGGCCGCGTCGTTCGTGCGGTGCGACGATCCCGCGCTGCTCGCTCAGGCGGTGAGCGCACCGGCCGCTGCGGACGTGCAGCTGCGAAGGCTGGCCCCGACGGTGGCGATCTCCCAGGCGCCGATCGCCGAGGTGCTGGCCGCCCTGCGCGACGCGGGTTTTGCGCCCGCCGCTGAGGATGCCACCGGCGCCATCGTCGACATCGGCTCCCGCGGCGCCCGGGTGCCGGCCCCTCCACCGCGCAGGCCGATCCGTCCGATCCCGCGTCCCGGTCGCGAAACCCTGAGCGGGGTGGTCGCAGTGTTACGCAAGGTCAGCGCCGCCCCCTTCGCCAACACCCGGGTCGATCCGGCGGTTGCGATGTCGCTGTTGCAGCGCGCCGCTCAAGACGGTGACACCGTGGTGATCAGCTATGTCGACGCCGCTGGATTGGCCACGCAGCGAGTCGTGTCGCCGGTTGCGGTAGTCGGTGGCCAGCTGGTGGCGTTCGATTCGACGTCGGGACGGGCCCGGGAGTTCGCCATCCACCGCATCACGCAGGTGATGTCGCCCGTCGACGACGATGCAGAGCGAAGCGATGCGGAGGAGCGGCGGTGATGTCGCCCGTCGACGACGATGCAGAGCGAAGCGATGCGGAGGAGCGGCGGTGATGTCGGCAGAAGCCGGATAATAGTTCTCATGAGCGACGGACCTTTGATCGTGCAGTCCGACAAAACGGTGCTGCTCGAGGTCGACAATGAGCTGGCCGGCGCCGCGCGCGCTGCTATCGCCCCGTTCGCCGAGCTGGAGCGCGCACCTGAACACGTACACACCTACCGCATCACGCCGCTGGCGTTATGGAACGCCCGCGCCGCCGGCCACGACGCCGAACAGGTGGTCGACGCACTGGTCAGCTTCTCGCGGTACGCGGTCCCCCAGCCGCTGCTGGTCGACATCGTCGACACCATGGCCCGCTACGGCCGGCTGCAGTTGGTCAAGCATCCCGCACACGGCCTGACCCTGGTCAGCCATGACCGCGCGGTGCTCGCCGAAGTGTTGCGCAACAGGAAGATCGCGCCGATGCTGGGCGCCCGCATCGACGACGACACCGTCGTCGTGCATCCCAGCGAGCGTGGCCGGGTCAAGCAGATGCTGCTCAAAATCGGCTGGCCGGCCGAAGACCTGGCCGGCTATGTCGAAGGTGAAGCGCACCCGATCGATCTGCGGCAGGACAACTGGCATCTGCGCGACTATCAGGAGCTGGCCGCCGAGTCGTTCTGGGCGGGCGGCTCCGGTGTGGTGGTGTTGCCGTGCGGAGCCGGTAAGACGCTCGTGGGTGCGGCCGCCATGGCCAAAGCCGGTGCCACCACGTTGATCCTGGTGACCAACACCGTTGCCGGCCGCCAGTGGAAACGGGAGCTGATATCGCGGACGTCGTTGACCGAAGAAGAGATCGGCGAATACTCCGGAGAGCGCAAGGAGGTTCGTCCGGTCACCATCGCGACCTACCAAGTCATCACCCGTCGCACCAAAGGCGAGTATCGCCATCTCGAATTGTTCGACAGCCGCGACTGGGGTCTGATCATCTACGACGAGGTCCATTTATTGCCCGCACCGGTGTTTCGGATGACGGCCGATCTGCAGTCCCGGCGCAGGCTGGGCCTGACCGCCACGTTGATCCGCGAAGACGGCCGCGAAGGCGACGTGTTCTCGCTGATCGGCCCGAAACGTTACGACGCGCCGTGGAAGGACATCGAGGCGCAGGGCTGGATCGCACCGGCCGAGTGCATCGAAGTACGAGTCACGATGACCGACAGCGAGCGGATGATGTACGCCACCGCCGAAGCTGACGAACGCTATCGAATGTGTTCGACGGCGCACTCGAAGATCGCCGTCGTCACGTCCATCCTCGACAAGCACCGCGGCGAGCAGACGCTGGTGATCGGGGCGTATCTGGACCAGCTCGACGAACTCGGCGCGGTGCTCGACGCACCCGTCATTCAAGGGTCGACCAAGACGGCCGAACGTGAAGCCCTGTTTGACGGGTTCCGCCGCGGTGAGATCACCACACTGGTGGTGTCCAAGGTGGCCAACTTTTCCATCGATCTGCCCGAAGCCTCGGTGGCAGTGCAGGTTTCGGGAACATTCGGCTCCCGTCAGGAGGAGGCGCAGCGGCTGGGCCGGCTGTTGCGACCCAAAGCCGACGGCGGCGGCGCGGTGTTCTACTCCGTCGTCGCGCGCGACAGCCTGGACGCCGACTATGCCGCGCACCGACAGCGATTCTTGGCCGAGCAGGGGTACGGCTACGTCATCCGCGACGCCGACGACCTGCTGGGCCCGGCGGTCTAGCCGAGGGCCGGGATGATCTCCCGCTCGAACTACTCGACGCCCGACCGGTCGTAGGCCGCTTCCGGAAGTAGCAGGCTTACGGTGAAGTCAGTGTCAGGGTGACGTGCCGCATGTTGCGGTGGTTGGATCCTGATCACCTGGTGTCTGGCTCGTACGGTGTGTGCCGCCTTTGGGTTGGCGTGCATGGGTTTTGTCGGCGTCAGGTGTGAAGGACCGGCCGGCGTGACTTGATAGGAGCGTGGCATCGCCCCCGACTGAGATGTGTCCGCCGACCGGCCCAACCGTCACCTCACAGTGAAGGAGGCAACCACCATGGTTGTTGTTGGAGCCGATGTACACAAGCGCACGCACACGTTCGTTGCCGTCGATGAGGTCGGACGCAAGCTCGGCGAGAAGGTCGTTGCTGCGACCAGCGTGGGTCATGCCGAGGCGGTGATGTGGGCTCGGGAGCGCTTCGGCGCCCAGGTGGTGTGGGCGATCGAGGATTGCCGGCATCTGTCGGCGCGGCTGGAACGGGACTTGCTGACCGCGGGTCAGCAGGTGGTGCGGGTGCCGCCGAAGTTGATGGCCCAGACCCGCGCTTCGGCGCGCACTCGGGGCAAGTCTGATCCGATCGACGCGCTGGCAGTTGCGCGGGGATTTCTGCGTGAACCCGATTTACCGGTCGCTTCTCACGATGAGGTGTCGCGTGAGTTGAAGTTGTTGGTGGATCGTCGGGAAGTGCTTGTGGCGCAACGCACGGCGACGATCAACCGGCTGTTATGGCGGGTGCACGAACTTGACCCTGGACACGCGCCCAAGGCGCGCTCGCTAAATCTGGCCAAACATCGCCGCGTCATCGGTGATTGGCTTGCCACGGTGCCTGGCTTGGTCGCCGAGCTCGCCCGCGATGAGCTGGCCGACATCACCCGGCTCACCGAGGCAATCAACACCTTGGCCAAACGGATCGCTGAGCGTGTCCGCGCCGTCGGCCCGGGGCTGCTTTCTCTTCCGGGCTGTGGGGAGTTGACCGCGGCCAAACTCGTCGGTGAGGTCGCCGGGGTGACCCGGTTCAAAAGCGAGGCCGCGTTTGCCCGCCATGCCGGGGTGGCGCCCATCCCGGTGTGGTCAGGCAACACCGCCGGCCGAGTCCGAATGACCCGCTCAGGCAACCGCCAACTCAACGCCGCCCTGCACCGCATCGCTGTCACCCAGATACGCCTCGACGGCCTTGGGCAGGCCTACTACCGACACCGACTCGCTGCCGGCCACTCCACCACCGAGGCCCTGCGCTGCCTCAAGCGTCGCTTATCTCGCGTCGTCTTCAGACACCTACACGCCGACCACCGAAACCGAACTCAGCCCTGTCAAACGGCAGCGGCTTGACATAGGAGAAACTCATGGCTTCTCGACAGACCTTGTTCCGGATCTTTTATGCGATCGGCTTCACGCCATGGGACGGCCATCCGCAGTCCGCCGTGCTGCGCAAGCTCATCGAGGAAGCCGAGGCGGCGCCGGGGTCGGCTCTTGACCTGGGATGCGGAACCGGAGACTCGTCCATATACCTGGCCCGGCACGGATGGGAAGTCACTGCGGTGGACTTCACGCCGAAGGCGCTGGACAAAGCTCGCACAAAGGCCCACGCCGCTGCCGTCAAGGTCAACTTCGTCCACGCCGACGTCACCCGCCTCACTCGAGCCGGCCTCAAAACCGGTTTCGAATTGATCGTCGACAACGGCTGTTTGCACAACATGAGCGACACCGATCGCGACGCGTACGTCCGAGAGGTCAGCGCTTTAGCGGCACCCCAAGCGCGACTGTTCATCGTCGCGTTCGTCCCGGGCGGCAGGATAGGCGTGCGCGGCGTCAAACCCGCCGAAATAGAACGACGCTTCGTCCGAGGCTGGACGTTGCTGTCCTCCGGTGACGAGCGGGAGTCCAACGGTGCCGGCAAGTGGCCGGCGCGGTACTACCTATTCCAGCGTCAGGCCTGAGTCACCGAGCTCAGCGACTCCGGCGGCAGGAACCGCTCGCCATACCGGGCCGCCAGTTCGCGGGCACGCGCGACGAATGCGTCCTTGCCAATGCCGGCCGGACCTTGGTAGCCGACGATGAACTGCGCCGAGCCGCCGGTCCACGGCGGGAAACCGATGCCCATGATCGATCCGATGTTGGCGTCGGCGGTCGACGTCAACACCCCTTCGTCGAGGCACTTCTGCGTCTCCAGCGCCTCGGCGAACAGCATCCGGTCGATCATGTCCTGCAGCTGCGGCTGCGAGGCACCCGAGTGGAAGGTCTCCCGCAACCCGGACCACAAACCGGTCCGCTTACCGTCTACGTACTCGTAGAAACCGGCGCCCTTCAACCGCGACGGCCGACCGATCTCGATCATCTTCTCCACGACGGCTTCGGCCGGGTGCGGCTCGTAGGTTCCGCCGGCATCCTCGACACCCTTTCGAGTTGCGGTCGCAATTTTGTGCATCAGCTCCAGGTTGAGCTCGTCGGAAAGCTGCAGCGGCGGCGCCGGGTAGCCGGCCTGACTGCCGGCGTGCTCGATGCTGGCCGGTTCGACACCCTCGCCCAGCATGGCCAACGCCTCGTTGACGAAGGTGCCGATCACCCGGGAGGTGAAGAACCCGCGGCTGTCGTTGACCACGATCGGGGTCTTGCCGATGGCCAGCGTGTAGTCGAACACCCGGGCCAGCGCCTCGTCAGAGGTCTTCTCGCCCTTGATGATCTCGACCAGCGGCATTTTGTCGACCGGCGAGAAGAAGTGGATACCGATGAAGTCTTCCTGCCGCTTGACGCCGGTCGCCAGGCCGGTGATCGGCAGCGTCGAGGTGTTCGAGCCGAGTACTGCGTTGGGCTCGACGACGTCTTCGATCTCCTGAAACACCTTGTGCTTGAGATCCTGGTTCTCGAATACCGCTTCCACCACGAAGTCGACGCCCTTGAGATCGCCCGGCTCGGCCGTCGGGGTGATGCGGTCCAGCAGCGACTTGGATTTCTCCTCGGTGGTGCGGCCGCGCTGCAGCGCTTTGGCCTCCAGCTTCTCCGAGTAGCCTTTGCCCTTCTGCGCGGCTTCCAGGCTGACATCCTTGAGCACCACGTCGTAGCCGGCCTTCGCCGACACGTAGGCGATGCCGGCGCCCATCATGCCCGCGCCCAGCACGCCGATCCTGTTAATCGGGGTCTTGCCGATGCCCTCCGGGCGTGACCCGCCGGAGTTGATGTGCTGCAGGTCGAAGAAGAACGCCTGGATCATGTTCTTGGCCACCTGGCCGGTGACCAGCGAGGCGAAGTAGCGGCTCTCGATGCGGGTGGCGGTGTCGAAGTCGACCTGCGCACCTTCCACCGCGGCGGCCAGGATGGCCCGCGGCGCCGGCATGGGTGCGCCCTTGAGCTGTTTGCGCAGGTTCGACGGGAACGACGGCAGGATGGCCGCCAGCCCCGGCGAGGACGGAAATCCGCCGGGCATCTTGTAGCCCTTCTGGTCCCAGGCCTGCACGTGGGCGTCCGGGTTGGCCTTGATCCACTCCTTGGCCGCGGGCACAAGCTCCTCGACGGTCGGAAGCACCTCGTCGACCAGCCCGGTCTCCTTGGCCTTGGCCGGCTTGAAGCGGGTGCCCTGCGCGAGCACGTTGACGAACGCGTTCTGGATGCCGAGCATCCGCACCGTGCGCGTGACACCGCCACCGCCGGGCAGCAGGCCCAGCGTCACCTCGGGCAGCCCGATCTGGCTGCCTTTGACATCTGCGGCGATGCGGTGATGACACGCCAGCGCGATCTCCAGTCCGCCGCCGAGTGCGGCGCCGTTGATGGCCGCGACGACCGGCTTACCGAACGTCTCCAGCGTGCGCAGCTGCTTTTTGACGGTCTCGACGGTGTCGAAGACGTTGCCGGCGTCTTCGGGCTTCGCCTGCACCATCGACTTGACGTCACCTCCGGCGAAGAAGGTCTTCTTGGCGCTGGTGATCACCACACCGATGATCGAGTCCTGTTCGGCGACAAGACGTTCGACCGCCTTGCCCATCGACTCGATATAGGCGTCGTTCATCACGTTGGCCGACCCCGACGGGTCGTCGAGCGTCAGCGTGACGATGCCGTCGGCATCCTGGTCCCAGTGAACGGTGTTTTCTGCCATGGTCTTTCGGATTCCTTCTCAGACTCGCTCGATGATGGTGGCCACGCCCATCCCGCCGCCGATGCACAACGTCACCAGCGCACGGTGGGCGTTGCGGCGCTCGAGCTCGTCGACCATGGTGCCGAGAATCATTGCGCCAGTGGCCCCCAGCGGGTGACCCATCGCGATGGCGCCACCGTTGACGTTGAGTTTCTCGTCGGGGATGTTGAGGTCTTTCTGGAATTTGAGCACCACAGAGGCGAATGCCTCGTTGAGCTCGAACAGGTCGATGTCGTCGACGGTCAGGCCGGCCCGGTCGAGCACCTTGCGGGTGGCCGGGGTGGGCCCGGTCAGCATGATGGTGGGTTCAGATCCGCTGGTGGCGGTGGCGACGATGCGGGCGCGCGGGGTCAGGCCCTGCGAGATGCCGGCACTCTCGGAGCCGACCAGCACCAGCGCGGCGCCGTCGACGATGCCCGAACTGTTGCCGCCGGTGTGCACGTGGTTGATGTTCTCCATCCAGTGGTACTTCTGCAGCGCGACGTCGTCGAAGCCGCCCAGTGCGGCGATGCCCTCGAACGCGGGCTTCAGCTTGCCCAGAGTCTCCAGCGTCGAATCGGGCCGCATGTGCTCGTCGTGGTCGAGGATGAGCAAGCCGTTCTGGTCGCGCACCGGCACCACCGACTTGGCGAAGTATCCACCCGACCACGCCGCGGCAGCCTTCTCCTGGCTGCGCAGCGCGTAGGCGTCGACGTCGTCACGGGAAAAACCTTCGATGGTGGCGATCAGGTCGGCCCCGATGCCCTGCGGCACGAAACCCAGGTCGTAGTTCGTCGCCGGGTCCAGCGCCCAGGCGCCGCCGTCGGATCCCATCGGCACCCGGCTCATCGACTCCACACCGCCGGCCAGCACCAGGTCGTCCCAGCCGGAGCGCACTTTCTGCGCGGCGGTGTTCACCGCTTCCAGACCGGATGCGCAGAACCGGTTGAGCTGCACGCCACCGGTGGTGTCGGGCATGCCCGCGGCCAGCACCGCGGCCCGGGCGATGTCGCCGCCCTGGTCACCGACCGGCGACACGACCCCGAGGATGACGTCACTGATCAGGTTTTCGTCGAGGTCGGGGAAGCGGTTGCGCAGCTCCTCGACCAGCCCCACCACGAGGCTGATGGGCTTGACTTCATGCAACGACCCGTTGCGCTGCTTGCCACGGGGGGTGCGGATGGCCTCGTAGACGAAGGCTTCTTCGGACATGTCAGCTTCCTGTTCGCAGATGGGAGTTCGGATCCGTCCGTTCGGACGCTAGTCCTCTGTTCGCAACCCTAACAGGACCCCCGGCCAACCTGTTGGTTGGGAGGTCGGCCGGCCCGCGTGACGGTGCAGTCACACTGCGCGCCGAGCGTGAAGATGGCGTCACGCCGGAGGTCGGCACGTCTAGGCTCGACCACCATGACGGTGGCGCGACTGCGGCCCTACGCCACGACGGTGTTCGCCGAGATGTCGGCTTTGGCCGCCCGAATTGGCGCGGTCAATCTGGGGCAGGGCTTCCCCGACGAGGACGGACCCCCCGGCATGCTCAAGGCCGCCCAGGACGCGATCGCCGAGGGTGTCAATCAGTATCCACCCGGACAGGGCATCGCGCCGCTGAGGGAGGCGGTGGCCGCTCAGCGGCGGCGCGACTACGGCATCGACTACGACCCGGACAGCGAGGTGCTGGTCACCGTCGGGGCCACTGAAGCCATCGCGGCCGCGGTACTCGGTCTCGTCGAACCCGGCTCGGAGGTGCTGTTGGTCCAACCGTTCTACGACTCCTACTCGCCGGTGGTCGCGATGGCCGGCGCGCGGCGCGTGGTGGTGCCGATGGTCGCCGATGGCCGCGCATTTGCGCTGGACGCCGATGCACTGCGCCGCGCGGTCACACCACGAACCAAAGCGTTGATCCTCAACTCGCCGCACAATCCGACCGGCGCGGTGCTCAGCGAGGCGGAGGTCGCGGCGGTCGCTGACATCGCGGTGTCCGCCGATCTGCTGGTGATCACCGACGAGGTCTACGAGCACCTGGTGTACGGCTCGCCATCGGGCCGCCGGCATGTCCCGCTGGCAGGGATCGACGGCATGGCCGAGCGAACGGTCACCATCTCCAGTGCGGCCAAGACGTTCAACTGCACCGGGTGGAAGATCGGGTGGGCCTGTGGGCCGGCGCAGCTACTGGCCGGCGTGCGGGCAGCCAAGCAGTACCTGACGTACGTCGGCGGGGCGCCCTTTCAGCCGGCGGTCGCTCACGCGCTCGACTGTGAACAAGCCTGGGTGGCGGCGTTGCGGGCCTCGCTGCAGCAGCGACGTGACCGGCTGGCGGCTGGCCTGGCTCGAATCGGCTTCGAAGTGCACGACAGCTTCGGCACCTACTTCTTGTGCGCTGATCCGCGTCCGCTCGGGTATGACGACAGCACCTCGCTCTGCGCCGCGCTGCCCGAGAAGGTGGGAGTGGCCGCAATACCGTTGTCCGCGTTCTGTGATCAGGCCGCCGAGCATTCCCGGGTGTGGAATCACCTGGTGCGGTTCGCCTTCTGCAAACGCGAGGAAGTCATCGACGAGGCGATCCGGCGGCTGGGCACGCTTCGCGACGGCCCGGCGATCACGGCCGAGGATTCCTAGCGCCCATCACCCGCTCGCGCAGGCCTTTCGTCGCGGTGCGCAAAACGATGTTGCTGGCACGCCGCACGAGGAACTCCGGGACCGGGCCCGAAGGTTCGACGGTGATGTCGAAGCGCACCCGGGTCCGATCCAGACCCTCCCGCTTGAGGGTGTACTCGACGTGCTGTCCGTGCTGCTGAAAAGTGCCTTCGGCGTCCCAGACCACCCAATCGGGACCCCAGTGGTACTCGAGGATCTCGTTGTCGACGAGCCCGAGTACCTTGACGGTCGCCTTGACATGGTGCGGCCGGCCGTCGGAGTAACGGTCCAGGACTTCCATCCGCTTATGCACCGACGACCACTCCGTCAATGTGTCGATATCGGCCAGCGCCGCCATGATCGCCTCCGGCGGCGCATCGATGACGATCTCCCGGGACGCCTGGACAGCCACTCAGGCCTGCCTATCCGCACCGGCGCGGGCCATCACCTTGTTGCGAAGCCCTTCGGTCGCAGCCTTCAGAACCGCCCGGCGGGCTCGTTTGACCAGGAACTCCGGCAGCGGAGCCGACGGTTCGAGCGTGATGTCGAAACGAACCCGAGTCGTATCGGGGGCTTCTCGCCGCAGCGTGTACTCGACGTGCTGGGCGTGCTGCAGCAGGGTCTTCTGCGCATCCCACACCAACCAGTCCCTGCCCCAATGATATTCGAGCGATTCCTCATCAACGATGCCGATCACCTTGACCGTCACCTTCACATGGTGCGGCCGACCGTCGGGGTAGGTGTCGACAACTTCTGCTCGCTTGTGCACCGACGACCAGGACGGCACCGAGCAGACATCGGCCAGCGCCGACATGATTGCTTCCGGCGGCGCATTGATGACGATTTCCCGGGATGCTCGTACGGCCACTGACAATCAAGTTATCAACGCTGCGGAGAGCCGACAGCAATTCCGCGGCCAGAGTTCAGCAAGCGCCTTTCTTCACGCTCAGCACGCGCTTGCGCAGGCCCTCGGTTGAGGTGTCCAGCACGCCTTTGATGGTGCGCTTGATCAAGAATCCCGGTAGCGGCACCAGGGGATCGATGGCGATGTCGAACCGCACCCGCGTCTTGTCACCTTGGGGCGTCAGCGTGTAGGTCGCGTCCTGCGACCGCTGCGCGGTGGCGCTGACCAGCGTCCAGCTCACCTCGTTGTCGCCCCAGGTGTAGGCGACCACCTGCTCGTCGGTGATGCCGGCAGCTTTGACTTTCATCCTCGCGACCTTGGGGCGCCCGTCGTCGCCGCGCTCGACCACTTCAGAGCTCTGATGCGCCGAAGACCATTCGGTCAGTGTCTCCAAGTCGGCGATGACGTCGAGAATCTCCTTTGGGCTTGCTTCGATGACCACTTCGCGGGATTCCTTGATTGCCATGCCCGGACAGTAGCGAGGCGCCGTCTCACCGGGGCTGTTTTCGGTCGCGTTGGGCGTACCGTCATTCCAGTGAGCACAGCCGAATCCGTCTACACCGTGGGTGACTATCTGCTCGACCGGTTGGCCGAACTTCAGGTATCCGAGATCTTCGGTGTGCCCGGTGACTACAACTTGGAATTCCTTGACCATGTCATTGCGCACCCGCACATCCGCTGGGTGGGCAACGCCAACGAACTCAACGCCGGCTACGCCGCCGACGGCTATGGGCGGCTGCGCGGGATGGCGGCGTTGGTGACCACGTTCGGAGTCGGCGAACTCTCGGCCGCTAACGCGATCGCAGGTAGTTATGCCGAGCATGTGCCGGTGGTGCACATCGTGGGCGGACCGTCGAAGGACGCCCAGGGCACCCGCCGGGCGCTGCACCATTCACTCGGTGACGGCGACTTTGAACACTTTCTGCGGATTAGCCGCGAGATCACCTGTGCGCAAGCGGCTTTGATGCCGGCCACAGCCACTAGGGAGATCGACCGCGTGCTCAGTGAAGTGCGGGAACAGAAACGGCCCGGATACCTGCTGATGGCCACTGACGTGGCACGCTTTCCCGCCGAGCCGCCCGAGGCGCCGCTGCCGCGCTACACCGGTGGCACCAGTCCGCGTGCCCTTGCCTTATTCGTCGAGGCGGCAACCGAGCTCATCGCCGACCACCAAGTGACCGTGCTCGCCGACTTCCTGGTTCACCGCCTCCAGGCGGTTCCCTGCCTGGAAGCGCTGCTGCTCGCCGATGTCGTGCCCTACGCAACGCTGATGTGGGGCAAAAGCATGCTCGACGAGAGCGCCCCAAATTTCGTCGGCATCTATTCCGGGGCCGCCAGCGACGAACCGGTTCGCCGGGCTATCGAGGATGCGCCGGTGCTGGTGACGGCCGGAGTGGTGTTCACCGACATGGTCAGCGGCTTCTTCAGCCAGCGCATCGACCCGGCCCGGCTCATCGATGTCGGCGTGCAACAAAGCACGGTGGCCGGTCGGGTGTTCGCACCGCTGCAAATGGATGCGGCGCTGGATGCGCTGACCGGAATTTTGTCCCGGCGCCAGATCACCTCACCGCCGGTGAAACCGACATCGGGGCCGGTCAGTACCGACGTTCCCTTGCCTGATGCACCCGTAACTCAGAAAGCGTTGTGGGATCGGCTTTCCGAGGCGCTGACAGCAGGCAACGTGGTGCTCGCCGACCAGGGCACGTCGTTCTACGGGATGGCCGGCCACCGGTTGCCCAGGGGTGTGACGTTCATCGGGCAACCACTGTGGGGCTCGATCGGTTACACGTTGCCCGCCGCGCTCGGCGCCGGACTGGCTCACCCGGACCGCAGGACCGTACTGCTGATCGGTGACGGCGCTGCCCAGTTGACTGTGCAGGACCTTGGTCTGTTCTCCCGCGAGGGACTCGCGCCGGTCATCGTGGTGGTCAACAACGACGGCTACACCGTCGAGCGGGCCATCCACGGAGAAACGGCTGCCTACAACGACATCGTGCCGTGGAACTGGTCTCAGATCCCCGCGGCGCTCGGCGTGACCGACCACCTGATGTTCCGGGCCCACACTTACGGTGAGCTCGACGAAGCGTTGACCGCGGCGGCCGCCCATCGAGACCGCATGGTGCTCGTCGAAGCCGTTGTGCCGCGGCTCGACATTCCCGACCTGCTGACTGAGCTGACCCGGTCCACTTCAGCCGACGGCAGCGCACGACGGTGACCACGCGCCGGCCCAGCGGCATGAAGTCGTCGGGTTACGGCGTCTCACTGATGTGCATCATGTTGAGGAATTCGCCGACGAACAGCGAAGGATAGGCGCCCGTTCCGACGCCCACCATCCACTCGGCGGCGCTGTCGGGTCGGTCGATCCAGCGGCGGGCACTTTCTTCGTTGTCGATCTGCTGGAGAATCATCACCTCGCGCGGATCGTCGAAAGCTCGGTAGATCCACGTCTTTTGAACTCCGGCGATCCGGAATCTGTCCAGCGCGGAATGCACCCGGTCGACCAGCGTCGGCACGTCACGGACCGACGTCATAGCCGCGACGATGACAGCGGGCGGTACGGCGGGCAACGGATCGGTCAAGTTGATCCGTTCGACCGTCTCGCCGGCGAACACCGCCGGAATGTCGTCGACGCCCACCGCGTCGAACCAATCGAAGAACACCCGTGATCGCAGCAGATCAACGATGGGCTGCCGATTGCGCACGCCGATGGTCACCAGGACACGGCCGTAGTCACCGGTCGACGTGTGCACCACCACGTGGTGGGCGCCGATTTGGGCGAGCGCTGATTGCCGACGCTGTAGGAGCGGCCAAACCCGCCCCGGGTCGGGCACGCGGTAGTCCGCAGCGATGATGAGCGACTGTTCGCCGTTGTGCGTCACCGCTGCGTTAAACCGGGTTGAACGACGAAATGAGCCAATTGCCGCCAGCTTTCGTCACGGTGACCAGGACGCTGCTCGAGGTCAGTGTCGGTTCAGCCCGGTCGGCGCTGACGGTGCTCTGATTCACGAATACCAGCACTACAGCCGAAGTTGGATGTATTTCCGATACGGCCGCACGGACCACCACTGCGTTGGTCTTGACGGATTTCTGCTTGGCCGCCGGGGCGACGATCTCCTGAGTGAACTTCGTGTAATAGGAGAGAAAGTCACCGGTCAAGCGGGATTTGGCGGAGGAAAAGTCGCGGTCGAGGGTGTCCGGGGAGTACGAGAGGATGGCGACCGTCCCGTCAGAAGCCGCGGTGATCGCCGATTTAGCGGCCGCCGCGTCGGTGGCCCGGTCCGGCCGGTACTGGAAATACAGCAAGCTACCGGCCAGTGCCGCCGAAGCCACGACCAGGAAAATCAGCAGCGCGGCAAGCAGGCCGCGCTTCGGCACCTGCTTGATGCGGTCTACCAGCCGCCCGCGAGCGGCAGGCTTGCCGGTGTCGTGCACAGTGCGCTTCGCCGGCTCTTCGGCGGCCGACTCTTGGGCGGCCGGCTCTTGGGCGGCCGGCTCGTCGGCCGGCGACGTCTGTTCTGCGGTCATGGCACGAACTCGACTTTCGACATCTTGAGCTGGTCGCCGTCACGGGTGAGGGTGACGATCAACCGAAAGGTGCGCGGATCCTGCTTCGCGCCGGCGGCATTGGTCACTTCGGAGGTGGAGGCCACCAACACCACCGCTGAGTTCTCGGTCATCGAGTCCAAGTCCACGCCCACGGCTTGGACGGTGCCGCGCTCAACCACCTTCGACTGCTCGACAACCTTCGTGAAATCGCCTGCCATTTTGGCGAAGTCATCTTTGAACGAGCCGGTGGAGTTATCCAGGATGTGCTGTACGCCGCCCTTGGCGTCGTTGAAGTCCAGCGACGTCAGGGTGACGACACCCTGCCGCGCTGCCGCCGAGAATTCAGCGGCAAGCCGATGCTGACGAGTCGCATGACGATGTTGCAGCATCATCCACGCGCTGCTCGCGGATAAGGCAATCACAACGAGGACGGCAAGGACAGCAGCAGCTGTGGAGAGCTTTGGACGACGGCGACCTCGATGACCTGCCGGCTGATCCGTTGTCAACTCGAATCCGGCCAAGGGAGGAACGTCGGGCTGCCCGTCGACGACCGTTTCGTCGGCCTCCGTATCGGCCTCGACGACCGCTGTTTTAGCGTCCTGTGGCTCGATCTCAGACTGCTCGGCAGCCGCCTGGCTCTCACCAGCCCCCTCGGAGGGCGCCTCGTCGAGCTGGGTCTCTTCGACTTGCTGCGCCCGGCGGCGCAGCTGGATGGCCCGTGCCCGGGCGCGGGCCGCCGCTGCGAGAGCCTCGGCCTCCGCGGCCTCCGCCTCTGCTTGCTCGGCCATCGCCCGAATATCGGCAGCAGTGCTGGGTGTTTCGTTCTCTGTCACGAAAGCCGGTCTCTCGTCAGCAGCAATATGACCGGCGTCGGCAATCGCGGATCACCGACCCGTTCACCGAGGAAAACTGCTATCTTCTTGATTCCAGCACGCACCGGATATGGCACTCCTCCACCGCTTGCGATGACTCGCGAGGAAACTTTCGGCCGTAGTTGGCAGGTCTCTGCGCCCAGCGACCGGCCAGGACGCAGCGCAACCCTACTCGACCTGGTCGCACGTTGGCACTGAAAACTGCGACCTATGCCGTTTAGGAGCAGAGCTTCCATCCTCGTGTCTACTGTTTCGTTCATGGTTCGAAGAATCGCCGCCGCGTCGGTCCTGGCCGGTGTGGTGACCGCGGCATTGATGCTGCCTGCCGGTGAGGCCACGGCGTATTGCGACGCAGCGGACTGTGTGCCGAACGTGGCTCGTGACGTGGTGGCAGGAGCGCCCTGCGTTCCGCAGCACTTCTACGACTTCGGCTTGGATGCCAATTCGAAGGCCGTTGTGTGCGTCAACGCGGGTTTTTGGGCGCCGGCGGAACCCTTGGTCGGTGTGCGCGAAGTTGCCGTGCCCTGCGCTGCTCGCAATGACTCGGCTCAGCAGCCCGACGGCGCGGCGCTCAAGTGTGCGCAGGTCAACGTCACTTTGCGTTGGGTGTATCGCGACGACACACCTGGCTGAGCATTCCCGCACAGTTTCATTTTTCTGCGAGCCGGGAAATCGCGAGATCAGCAAATTTTCTGTTACGGCGGCGATACGCTCGCGAATGCGGCTCTAGTTTGCGTACGAAAAGCCGCACCTTGAGTCCGCAGTCAGGAGCGGAGAAGCGAGCATGAGAGTCGTGGGCCGCGCCCTGGTGGGCCTCAGTTTGGCATTGCTGTCGCCGCTGACTGGCCTGCTGTCAGCGACCGCGCGGGCGGACGCGGATGATCCGCCGGTAATGCATCACGTCAAATACTCGCTGACCGCCGCCAACCCGATTTACGCAGATATCTATTACCTGGATCAGGAGCCTGCGCTCTTCTCCGATTACAGCCACGATCCCTACCCGTTCGTTCCGAACGTTCAGGCCGACGTCGGCCCGAAGGCGGCTTGGACCTACGAGCTCGACCTCCAAAACCCGTTTCAGTGGGCTTTTTTCACCGCCAGTGCCGGCCACGAACCAGGCACTCCAAACTTCCACTGCCAGTTGATGGTTGACGGTGCCATCGTGGCCATGCAGGATGGTCCGAGAGGGGTGCTCTGCTCGATGCGCCCGTGGTGATCAGCCTCAGGTGTCGCCGCGGACCCAGTTGGCCTGACCGTTTTGCGCCACACACGTCAGAAATAGGCCGTCCGGCGCCTGAGCGACGTAGTACTCAGGCCAGTCCTCGCAGCTGGAGTTTTCGTTCTTGACGCCGGCCATCGGCGGTGACCGGAACCATCTGGTTTCACGTCGACGCGGCGAACCGCAGAACAGCAGCCGTCCCGGCTGCGTTGCGAAGCTGATGTTGTAGTCCACGGTGCCGAACACGTAATAGGTGCTGTTGTCGCACGGCGCGCCGAGAACCACCCCCGGCGTGATGCCCGGTGTGCAGGTGGGGTAGTCGCAGACAGTCGGCCCCGCGACGGCAGCCGGTGCCGGCAGCATCCCTAAACCCGCCAACGCGGCAATCGCCGCCACGACGAATCGCACTCAATTACTCTGGCACAGCCGGGGGAAAATTACTCGGGTTCGGCGGCCGGGCGTGAAACACACAAATGAACGGATGCCGCCCGCTGTCACGACAAGGAGGTGACCGTGTCGTCGCGCGAGCGTTTTGGCGGGCCGACGGACTCCGATCGTGGCGACGACGCCACCCTGGCGGCAGCAAACGAGGAGCTGTCCCGGGCGGAAGCGCGCGCCGAAGCCGCTCGTGCCCGCGCGGCTCAGCTGAGTCGACAGGCCGCCGAAGCAGCTGCGGCGAGCGAGGACTCCGGCCCTCAGGTCGACACGATCGTTTCGGCGGACCGAAATGGCAGCGCGGACGGGGCTTTCCCGGGCGGTGACGGTGTCAGATCGCGAGCGCCAATCGCACGATTTCGGTTGCGACGGGTAGCGTTGCCACGCCCCGGGCCAACGAGTATCGCTGTCGGCGCCGCTATTGTGCTCATCTGCGCTTCGCTGGCAGTAAGTGGTTATGTGGTGTTTCATCACCGCACGACTGTCGATGAGCAACATCGCAGTGTGCAGTTCGCTGCCGCGGCGCGGCAAGGTGCCGTCACCCTGATGTCGATCGACGCCGGCAAGGCCCGCGAGGACCTCCAGCGCATCATCGACAACGCCACGGGTCAGTTCAAGAACGAAATGCTGCTCACCGCAAACGATCGCGTCGAGCAGGTCGAGCAATCTAAAATGAGCACTAAAGCCACGGTGACGGCCGTGGCTGTCGAATCCATGACCGCAGATTCCGCAGTGGTGCTTGTCACGACGAAATCTGAAGCGGTCGGTGCTGATAACACGAAATCGCCGCCGCGGTACTGGAGACTCGTCATGACTTTGCAACGGGACGGCGGGCAGCTCAAGATCGCGAAAATCGAGTTCGTACGGTGACGGTCGGCGATCGATCACCAAGGAATAAAGTGGCCAAGTCCGATGTGAAACCAGTCAATCAGCGCCGAATTCGTGCCCAGTGGAATCAATTTCACCGACACGCGACCCGGTGGCGGTCAATTGTGTTGACGCTGCTGGTGATTACCGCGACGGGTCTGGCCGTTCAGCTGTTTGTCGTTGACTACCGTCCAGACGAGCAAACCGATAAGGCGTCGGCGCGCGAGGTGATTCGGGCTGCTTCTGAGGGTACGGTGGCGTTGCTATCCTACTCGCCCGACACTTTGAGCCGCGACTTCGCCAACGCCAAGAAACACCTTACCGACGACTTTCAGGACTACTACAAGCGATTCACCGAACAGATCGTGGCGCCGACGGCGCAGCGCGGACTGACGACCAAGACGCGCGTGATTCGGGCCGCCGTAAGCGAACTTCACCCGACTTCAGCTGTCGTGCTGGTGTTCATCAACCAGCAGACGGCAAGCCCGGACAAGCCGCAACCGGCCACAACCGGAAGCAGCGTGCGCGTCTCGCTGAGGAAGGTCAACGGTTCCTGGCTCATTGCCAATTTCGACGCCTTATGACCTTCCTATGGTTTTCGCTGCGAATCGGCGTCGTGACTGTTTGGCACGGTGTTAATGTCAGCAATTGAGCCGCCGCACCGAGGAACCCTGTGGCGGGGCACTTGGCCCCAGACTGTAGCGCGTCGAGGAGTACGTGATGCGTTCAACGAGCCGTTCAACCACACTGCTGATGGCACTCGTCGTGACCGGCGCTCTGAGCGGGGCACCGTCGGCTCATGCGGAGAGCTACCCGCTCAACGGCCGGTACATTGCGACGTCGGTCGGTGAGTGGGCCAAGACCAACGAGGCGTACAACGACGAGCAGACGGTGCGCAGTACCTGGACTATCAGCACCTCGTGCACCACTTTCCAGGACTGCAGCGGGCAGGTGGTTAGCGATCAAGGCTGGAGCGCACCAATAAACGTTCATGACGGAACACTGTGGTATGTCAGACGCGATGTCCCGAATTGGGAACAGTGCGACGACGGTTCCGCGGTCACCGGGCGCCAAACCTTCCAGTTCACCCCCGTCGGCCCCGACGGCTTCACACTGCGGGGATCGCCAACGCTGGCAGGTAGGGACAAAACGGTCGGCCCGAGCGGCGCCTGCGGCGTCAACCGGTGGCTGGTCGTCGAGATGCCTTTCCGGTTGGACAAGATCGCCTGATCAGCCGAGAGTCGATTCGTCCGGCTCAGGTCGGAAGCATGTCCTGCCACTTCTTCGGGCCCGACCGCCGCACCAGGTTGGACTGCCGGTACAGCTGCCCGTCGGAACCGACATAAGTACCGGTCTGCGGGTCGTAGTGGGTGACGGCCACCGACGGACCGGGCCGAGACCCGTTGTCGGTGAACGAGCTTGGCGCCGCCTGCGGGCCGCCTACTGGCGGGCCGGCCGGCGGTGCGGCGGCGTCCGGGACATCCATCGGCGCGAACGGAGGCGGTGGACTGGCCGGCGGAGGTGCCGGGCTCTGAGCGCTCGCCGCTGACCCAGGCGGCGCCGGCAAGCCGGCGGGCAAGGGGGTTCCAGGCGGCAGCGGTGTTCCGTCCACCGGTCCGAAGATCCGGTCGCGGAAGAAGTTGACCCGGTCGTCGGGCGGGATGCCCTGTTTGAGCAGGTTCGGGTCCAGCGGATAGGCACCGAACACGTGCTCCCTCATGGACAGCGGTTCGAACGGCTTGTCGCTGTTGCAGATTTCGGCTGTCGGCGCGCGCTTCCCGGGATGCCTGATGCACGGGTAGTTGCGGGCGCCACGAACCGCAATCGGTGAATCCTGCGGCAGTTTGCAGTACAACCCGTCCGGCGTATCGATGGTCTTGGTGTCGGCCGGATTACGCCATTGATTGGGCGGCAAAAAGCCGACCGTGCAGGCCGGCGGATCGCTGACGGTGACGGCGAAGTCGCCGCGGGCGTATCCGGTCGGATTCTTGACTTGTGCCAACGACTGAAGGGCGGCAACGAATGGCGGCAGCAACACCAAAATCTGTTCCAGCGAACGGTTGTAGGTCATGAGTATCTCACCGACGGTGCTGAGGTTGGCAAGCAACACCGGCAGCGTGGGTTTGACCTGTTCCAGCAGTCGGGACGCCTCGTCCAACGCCCCCGGCCCAGTTTCCAGCAGGGTGCGCAGCTGCGGGTCGTTGGTCACCAGCTGGTCGCTGACGCCGGCGAGGCTGTGTGCCCATAACCGGACGGCATCGGTGGTTTGCGCTTGCGAATCCAGCAGTGGCGCGGTGTCTTCAGTCAGGGTTCGGGTTCTGTCGGCGACGCCGTTGAGGTCACCGCTGAGTTGCGCTGCCGAATCGACCAGCGATCCGAAATCGTAGCCTGCCCCGTTGAATCCCTTGAACGACTCGTCGAGCAAAGCGCTGAGTTTGCCCTTGGGGATGCTGTTGATCAAGGTGCTGGTCTTGTCGAGCACCGGACCGACCGGCTGCGGGATGCTGGCGTCGCGGACGGCGATCACTGAGCCGTTGTGCAGGTAGGGCGGGGAGTTAGTTCGGGGCCGCAGATCCACGTACTGTTCGCCTACTGCCGAAACGCTGCGCACGTCGGCCTGCAAGTTGGCGGGTATCTTCTGCGAAGAGCCGAGGGAGAGAGTGGCTTTGGCGCCGTGAGGCGTCAAAGCCAGCCCGGTGACCTTGCCGACCTGAACGCCGCGGTAGGTCACGTTGCTGAACTCGTAAAGCCCCCCGCCGGCGGGTAGCTCCAGGGTCACCGTCATCCGGCCGATACCGAGCAGGGTGGGCGCCTGCATGTAGGCGAAGAGCATCACAATTACACCCAGGGTGCCGACAATCGCGAAGATCACCAACTGGATGCGGACAAATCGGCTGAGCATCAGCCACTCCCATCCGTCGGCGGGTTCGTTTCCGGCGGCGTCGGCCCGGGTCCGGGTTCAGCGGGGGCCGGTGCGCCGGCCGGTGCCACCCCGGGCGGCGCGCCCGGTCCTGGCGGCAGCGGCGGCACTGGTCGTGGCGGTTGGGCATTGGCTGCGGGGCATGGCCCGACCGCGCCGTCGCAGGTACCGATCGGCGGTGCGGGCAGCGGCGCGCCGTAGATCGGTGCCGGCGCGGCGGTGGGCGTCAACGGCGCACCGACCGGTGGCGGCACCGGCCCTGGCGCATCGGGATGCAGCGGATCGGGCGTGTACTGGTATTGCAGGTAGTACGGATCCCCGGGCGCCGGGGCGAATTCGGCGCCCAGTCGTTCCCAGTGGGTGCCCAGCAGCAGGCTTCTCCTGAGCCCGGCGTTGGTCAGGTCGAGCGTGAAGAATCCGTTGGTGTAGTCGCCTCGGACGGCGCGGTCGATGATGTTCTGGTTGAAGGGCAGGGTGGTCAGATACGACACGCCCGAGCCCAGGTCCGGTCCGACATCAGCCAACGCGCGGATCGTTGGCTCCAGATTCTTCAGGTTCGTCACCAGATCAGAGCCGGCGTCGTTGATGAGCCGATTGGCGGTGTTGCTGAAGGTATGCAATTTGTCCAGAGCGGTGACTATGCGCGGCCGTTCGGTGACGAGCACGTCGAGCGCCGGCGGTATCTGGCGCAGCGCGGTGTCGATGACGGTGCGCTGTGCGGCCAGCGTGTCGGCCAGCCGATTCAATCCCTGTATCGACGCGACGAGGTTGTCGCGTTGTTCGTCGAGTGTCCCAACGAACCGGTCGAGGCGAACGAGCAGATCGCGCACGGCGCTTGCCCGCCCGGACAACGCCGCGTTGAAGTTGTGGATGACGTCGCCGATTTGGGTCAACCCACCGGAGTTGATGATGACCGACAGCGACGACAGGGTCTGCTCCGTCGACGGATAGGTCGAAGACCTGTTCAGCGGAATCGTGGCGCCGGGCTTCAGCCGTCCGGTTCCCTGCTGGCCGAGCGGCGGATTCAGCTCGAGGTGCACCGATCCCAACAAGCTGGTCTGGCCGATGCTGGCTACTGCGTTGGCGGGTACCACGACGTCGTGCTTGACCGAGACCTCCAGGTCGGCGTGCCAGCCCTTGACTCGCATCTTGCCCACACTGCCGACCACGACGTCATCGATCAGCACCGGCGAATTCGGTTCCATCGTCGAAACGTTGGCGATTTCGACGTGATAGATGTCGGCTCCGGGTCCTTGCCCGACCGCACCGGGCAGGGGTAGCGAGGTCAGCCCGTTGAATGCGCAGCCGCTGGCGGCGAGCAAGATGCTGCAGGCGACGGCCGTTCGCCGCATCAGCTTCAAGGCGATCATGGCTGCGGCCGTTCTGCCGGAAGCAACATGCCCGGCAGGTCCGCCGGCGGGGGTGGCGGCGGCGATTCCTCGGGTACTGACGGCGCCGGCGGCTGGGGCTTCGCCGCTCCCGGTATCCGCGCCGGCGGCACCGCCCCCGGCGGTCCTACCGGATCCCCGGGCAGCCCGGTGTAGGCCGACACCGCAGGCGGCAGGTCGGGCGCAACCGGCTTGGGGCCTTCGCCGCCGGGAGCCAGTCGCGCCTCGCTGTAGGCGATGTTCTGCGGGTCCGCCGATTTCTGCAGGAACAAGTTCAACGGCATGTAGAGATAGTTGAAGTTCGGCAGGAAGCCGAAGGCCAGGAACGTGAACGGGTTGACCACCCGCAACGCCGGACCGGCGTACTGGGCGCACAGCTTGCCCGATTCGGTTGCGGTGGCGTTCTCGATCGCCCCCATGTTCGAGCAGATAGCCCACACGGCGTTGGTCAAGTTATTGAAGCCGAAGGCGCCGCGGATGGCGCCGGTGTCAGGGTTGTAGTCGGAGTAGCCGTTGGCGAGCGCATTCGGCGTGACGTGCATGATGTTCTCCACGGCCATCTTCTGATCGACCAGGACCTGGGTTACGTCAGTCAGCCGGGCGAGCTGCTCGGATGTCTTGTCACGGGTGCCGGCGATGAACCGCTGCACCTCGGGAATCGCCGTCGCGAGGTTGTTCAGCGCCGCGTCCAAATCGGATCTGTTGTCGTCGAGCACGCTGGAAAGCGTGGCGAGCCGATTGTTGAACTGCATGAGCTGTTGGCCGCTGTCGCGCAGCGCCGTGACGAAGGTCTGCAGATTCTTGATGGTGTCGACGATGTTGCCGCTGCCGTCTGCCAGTGTCCGCCCGAGACCGGACAGTTGGGTCAGGGTCTCCCGCAGCTTTTGTCCGTTGCCGCCCAGCGCGTCCGCGGCGCTGTCGATGAAGCGCCCGATCGAGCTGCTCGACACCGAGCTGCTGGGTCCCAAATCTGTTGCCAGGCGCATCAATTGGTCTTTGACTTCGTCCCACTCAACCGGTATCGCGGTGCGTTCCACCGGTATCACGGCACCGTCACCCATGGTGGGGCCGCTGGACCGATAAGCCGGGGTGAGTTGCACGTAGCGGGCGGCCACCAGGTTCTGGGCGACGATCACCGCTTTGGCATTTGCCGGAACGGGCACGTCTTGATCGACGTGCATGACCATCTTGGCTTGCGTCCCTTCCGGGTGGATGGCGGCGATTTTGCCGACTTTCATCCCGGAGACCCGAACGTCATCGCCCGGGTATATCGCCGTGGCAGTGGTGAAGTAAGCGGTGATTGTTTTAGGCCGCAACACCGTGTTGCGTAGCACGGTCACCGCGCCGACGGCGATAAGCGCCACCAGCACGATGACCAGCCCGATCCTCAATTTCTTGCGTGACGTCATGATTGGGACCCCAGCCTTCCGCCTATGGTGCAGCCGTTGCACGGCGGAATACCGTTGGACGGGAAGGGGAACAGTGCCCGCGGCCCGGCGGTGTCCGGCGGCCGGCCACCGTTGGCGCCCCTTCGGAATCCGAAGTAGAAGTCCCAGAACGGCTGGAAAAGCGGGATTGCGAACGCATTCGGGATAAATGCGGTGTAGTAGTAGCCCGAGGCGACGGCCTCACCCTGGGTGAGCTGGTACTTGGCCAGACCCGGCAGTGCTTTGGCGATGTTGTCCCGGTTCTTTTCCAGCATTGCGGTCACGGAGTTGAGCTTGTCCAAAGTGGGAGCGAGCTTGGCTTCGTTGTCGTGCACGAGTCCGGAAAGTTGCTTGGCCACCACCGAGGTGTTGGCCAGCAGCTGGACGATCGCCTGCCGCCGCGCAACCAGGACCTGCAGCAAATCGTCCGCGTTGAGGATGAGGGTGTTCACCTGGTTGCTGCGCTGCGACAGGATTTTGGTGACATCGGCGGCGCCTTTGAGTAACTCACCGAGGGTCTTAGAACGGCTGTTGAGCGCTTGCGACAGCCGCGACACGCCGTCGAAGGTCGGGCCCAGCTGCGGCGCAATCTGGTTGAGCGTTGTCGACAGCGTGTCGAGTGACTCGTTGAGGGACTGCGTATTGGTATTGGCAACGTTTGTAGTGAGGTCGCTGAGGGCGTCGTTCAGAGAGTAGGGCGACGACGTGTGCGACACGGGTATCACGTCCATCGGGTGCAGCCTGCCGCTGCCCGCCGACTCGAGGGTGAGCACGCGCTGGCCCAGCAGCGAACCGGTCCTGATCTGTGCGGTGGTCTCGGAACCCAGCAGCACCGTCCCTTTGAGGACGAAAGTCACCAGCACATCGCCGTTGTGCAGGGCCATCTTGGAGACGTTGCCGACCTTCATTCCGGATACGGTGACGTCGTTGCCGATGGCCAGGCCGCCGGCTTCGGAGAAGAGGGCTTGGTATCGGACCGCCGTCGCACGCTGGCCCAGTTGATTCACCGACAAACCGACAGCAATGACCAGCAGCACCAGCACGACACCGATGAATCCGGACCGAATCAGCTTGGCTCCGCGGTATTTGTTCATTGGTTAGCGCGCACCTCTTCATCGCTGGGCTCCGCGCACCGCCCGCTTTCCTGCTTGAACAGCGGCACTACTACCGTCCGGTACTGCAGGTCCGACACGCGGATGCTCAACTCGCATAAGTAGTACGGCAGCCAGCTGCCGTCAGCGCCGAGCCGCACAAGTTTGCGGTAGTTCTTCGGCAGTTTCTGCAGCGAAACGTCGATCTGATCCTTCTGCTGATCCAGCAATGGAGCCAACCGGCTGAGCTGTTCGACCGTGCCGGCCAGTGGCGGGCGCGCGTTGGTGAGCAGGCTCGCAATCGACGCGGTTCCCTTGTCCAACGAGTCGATCGCCGTCCCGATTGTGTCGCGGTCCTGCGACAGGCCGCTGACCAGTCGCTGCAATCGATCCAGCGCACCAGAGAACTTGTCACCGTCTTTTTGCAGTGTGCCGACTACCGTGTTGAGGTGATCGATCAACTGCTGCACCGTCTGATCGTTGTCAGCCAACGTGTTTGAAAACGACGAGCTCTTCGACAGCAAGGAATCCAGCGTGCCGCCTTCGCCTTGGAAGATCTGCACCAGCGAGGCGCTGAGCGCGTTGACATCCTGCGGGTTCAGTCCCGAGATGACGGGTTTGAGCCCGCCGAGCAGCAAGTCGAGATCCAGAGCCGGTGACGTTCGGTCTGCGGGGATCTGCGAACCTGCTGGCAGCACCCGGGTCGAGCCGGGGCCGTCCACCAACTCCAGGTAACGGTCACCCACCAGGTTGAGGTAGCGAACGGCGGCACGGGTGCCGCTGGTGAGCACCACACCGCGGTCGGCGTCGAATTTCACCTCGACCTTCTTGTCGGGGCGCAGCGAGACACCTTGGACGGTGCCCACTCGGATACCGGCGACCCGCACGGTTTGACCGGTCTTCAGGCGCGACACATCGTTGAAGATTGCGGAGTACCCGACCGTCGAACCGGTTCGGTACTGGCTGAAGATGAAGAAGAGGAACACCGTCAGCAGCACCATCACGGCCGCGAAGGCCCCGAATTTGACGATGATTCCACGTGTGCTGGTCATCCGGGTTGCCCGATCTGCAGCGAGTTGCGAGGTGGCCCGTCGATCGGCCCATAGAGCAGCTGTTTGAGGGCGTCGGAGTTGATCAGCAGTTGCTGGTTGCCGTACTGCCAGGGGTTGGAGCCGACATCAGTGACCAGGTACGGCGGGGCCACGTCGGGTGGCACGTTGGGCAGGTCGCGGCATTGCGGGCCGCCGGTCGCGGCGACCTTGGGCAGATTGGACGGGTACCGATAACGTTCGGCACCCCACTCGACCTCGAACAAGATCTTGATACCCGGGTCAGCCAGCGGCGGAGCCTTCACCTGCTGCGCTCCACCGGCGATGCTGCACCACAGCGCCTGGTGGTATTCGTTGGTCAGATTGGTCGTCGGCACCAGCATGTGCAACACATCGGTCAGTCTTTGCCGGTTACCACCCACCACGTCGTTGCCAATGTCGGCCAGACCGATCGCGCTGATCAGGAACGCATCCAGATTATGCTGCTCGTCGACGACCGTCCGACTTACTTTGGTCGCGTTAGCGATCGTTTCGGTCAGGTCGGACGCGGCGTCGGCGTAGGTGTTGGCGACCGCGGGAAATACCGCGAGATCGTGGCTCAGCCTGGGCAAACTTGGATCTTGCTTAGCCAGAAAGGAATCGAGGTCGCTGAGCATCTGGCCGATTCTGTGGCCGCGGCCGTTGAGTGCTGACGCGATAGCGCCCAGGGTCTCGTTGAGTTTGGTCGGATCGACCTTGTCCAGCACCGAGGTGAGTTCTTGGAAAACCGTATTGACCTCGACGGTGACGTGCTGGCTGTCGAGCGTCTCACCGGCGTGCAGTCGCTGCGGTGCGGGATCCGCAGGAGGCACCAATTCGACGAATTTGGCGCCGAAGACGGTAGTCGATGCGATGTCGACGAGGACATTGGCGGGGATGAGGTGCAGCTGCGACGGATCCATCGCCAGATGTAGCGCCGCTTGGCCGTTAGGCCGTGACTCGATCGAGGCGACCTTGCCCACCTGCACCCCGCGCAATTTCACCTTGGCGTCGGCGTTCATCACCAGGCCCGCGCGCGGTGACAGCACCGTGACCGGCACGCTCGGGGTGAACGCACCCTGGAACAAGCCCACTGCGACGCCGACAATCACGGCCAGTACGACGATGGTCGCCAGACCCGCGAGTGCACTTAGCCCGCTCTTGGACATCGCTTTTGGTTCCTAACCCGACAGGTTGAAGTTTCCGTTGGTGCCGTAGATCGACAGTGAAACGAGCAGAGTGATCGACACCACGACGATCAGTGAAGTACGGACCGCGTTGCCGGTGGCCACTCCCACACCCTCAGGGCCGCCATTGGCGAAATAGCCGTAATAGGTGTGAATCAATAAGACCCCGATCGCCATGAGGACGGCTTGCAGAAAGGACCACAACAAGTCGTAAGGATTGAGGAAGGTGTCGAAGTAGTGGTGATACAGGCCGCCCGATTGGCCGAACAACACAACCGTGGTGAACTGGCTGGCAACGAAAGACAAAATGATCGCGATGCTGTACAGCGGCGTGATCGCAACCATCCCCGCCACGATCCTGGTGCTGACCAAGTATGAGATCGGCCGGATAGCCATCGATTCCAGCGCGTCGACCTCTTCGTTGATCCGCATGGCGCCCAATTGCGCTGTCACGCCGGCGCCGAAGGTGGCTGCCAGGCCGATTCCCGCGACCACCGGTGCCGAGATGCGGACGTTGATGAATGCCGCGAGGAAACCGGTCAGTGCCTCGATCCCGATATTGCCCAGCGAGCTGTACCCCTGGACGGCCAGGGTGCCGCCCGCAGCCAGCGTCAGGAAGCCAACGATCACGACGGTTCCACCGATCATGGCCAACGTTCCGGCGCCCATGCTGATTTCGGCGATCAGGCGCACGATTTCGCGCCCGTAATGAGTCATGGCGAATGGTATTCCGGCAAGCGACCTACCGTAGAACAGAGTGTGGTCACCGATTCCGCCCAGCGCGTTGACGGGTTTGCGCCACTGGTCGAGCACCCGGAATGTCCGGGGGTAGGTGCCTCTCAGCACTTTTGCGGTCACAGCAGGCCTCCGGTCACTTGGTCGAGAACCGTATGCCGATGGCGGTGACCACCACGTTGACGACGAACAGCGCCATGAACGCGTACACCACAGTCTCGTTGACGGCGTTGCCCACCGCCTTGGCCCCGCCACCGGAGATTGTCAGTCCTCGGTAACACGCCACCAAACCGGCGATCAGGCCGAACAGTGCTGCTTTGACACAGGAGATGATGACCTCCGGCACCCCGGTCAACAGCGTGATGCCGGCAGCGAAAGCGCCGGGGTTGACATCTTGAATGAACACCGAGAAGCTGTAGCCCCCCAGGATGCCGATGATCACTACCAGGCTGTTCAGCAGCAGCGCCACCAGGCCGGAAGCAAGCATCCGCGGAGCGACCAACCGTTGCACCGGGTTGATGCCCAGCACCTCCAACGCGTCGATCTCCTCACGGATGGTTCGCGAACCGAGGTCGGCACACATCGCGGTGGCGCCCGCGCCGGCCACGATCAGCACCGTGACCAATGGCCCCACCTGGGTGACTGCGCCAAAGGCCGCGCCCGCACCCGAGAGGTCCGCAGCGCCCAACTCCCGCAGCAAGATGTTGAGCGTGAAGCTGACAAGAACTGTGAACGGTATGGCGACCAGTAGAGTCGGCAGTAACGACACGCGCGCGATGAACCAGGACTGCTCGAGGAACTCCCGTGCCTGAAACGGACGCCGGAACAAGAACCGGACGGCGTCTGCAGACATCGCCACCAGGGCGCCGACGGCCTCCATGCCCTTCGAGAGGTTGCCCGGTAAGGTGATGCCCGAAGACCAGCGATCCACGAGATTACTGGCCATCGGACGCCGACCCTTCGGCGTCGACAGCGGCGGACTTCGCCACCGCTACCCTCCTTGCTCGGGGATTTTGCGAGGACCTTCCGCTGAAGTCAGGGCCCCCGGTAGTGCGCGTCTGGCGATTATTACCTACCGCATGACGTCGCGGGCGCGAAATGCACATCAGTGTCAGGAAACTCGGACGTTGCCCGTCACTTTCCGGTTACCCGCCGGTAGCAAATACGGTGCTGCGCTATTCGCGCATCGGCCAGCACACTGATCGCCTCAAAATCCGGCTTCAGGTTACGGCGCCAGCCGTTTTGAGTTCGGCGATGTGGTCCCAGTCGATACCGAGTTCTATCAGGATTTGCTCAGTTTGTTCGGCGAAGCCCGGCGCCGGGCCGGTGTGCGGGGCAGCGACGTCGAATTGCACCGGGTTGGCCACCAATTCGAGTTCGCCTGCGCGGCGGACATATTCGTTGGCCCGGACCTGCGCGTCACCGGCTGCCTGCAAGGTGTCTTGCACCGGCGCCCACGGCCCGGAAAGGGTGGCGAACCGCTCGCTCCACTCGGCGAGGGTGCGAGTCGCGATGGCCTTGCTCAACAGCGCGACGGCTTCGGCGGTGTTGGCGGCGATCAGCTCGGTGCTGACGAATCGAGCATCGTCGGCGAGGTCCGGGCGGTCGATGTGTTGACATACGTCGGCCCAGTACTTGTCCGGCTGCATCATCACCATGGAGATGTAGCGACCGTCCGATGTCGTGTACAGCCCGACCAGCGGATTGATAGGAGAGCCGTGAACGCCGGGCGGCATGGCCTGCATCCGTTGGTTGAGGTGCAGGGTCAGCGCCACCGTGTGCCCCAGCGACCATAGGCCGCTGCCCAGCAGCGACACATCCACCACCGACGGCTCGCCGGTGCGTTCCCGGCCGAGCAGCGCTGCCGCAATACCGCCGGCGAGGTTGGTTCCCGAGATCGTGTCACCGTAGGCCGGCCCGGGCGGACCGATCATGCCGTCGGTGCCCGGCGGGGTGACGGTGGCTGCGGTTCCGGCGCGGCACCAGAAGGCGGTCATGTCGTACCCGCCCTTCTCCGCCTCGTCACCGCGCGGACCGAGCGCGCTGCCGCGCGCGTAGATTATCTTCGGGTTGACCGCGCGGATGTCGTCGACGTCGATGCCGAACTTCCTGCGGTGCCCGGGCAGGAAGCTGGTCAGAAAGACATCGGCCCGGCGGGCGAGTTCGTAGAGCACGTCGCGGCCCTCGGGCACGCTGATGTCCAGGCCGATGCTGCGTTTGCCGCGGTTGGCGTGTTCGATGTTCGGGTTCGGGTCACCCTCTACGCGCAACAAGCCGGTTTGGCGCAGTCCGCGCTGCGGGTCGCCGGTGACGGCGTGCTCGACCTTGATTACATCGGCGCCCCACTCGGCGAGCACCGCGCCTGCCGACGGGACGAACCCGTACATCGCGACTTCGAGTACACGGATTCCCTCGAGCGGCTTCATCAGGCTGCCACCTCAGCGGCGACGCGTCGCATCGGGCCGGCGTCGAATCTCAACAACATCGCAGCGGCTCCCTATCTCGATCGACGTGCGGGAGAATACTCTTCTCTCATCGGCATAGCGACGACGAGCACGGGCTCGAAGCTAAGAGGTGGTTTAGGTGATCGAGCACCCGGACGGCACCCACACACCGCTGATCGACGCCAGCGTGCACATCTTCTTCCCATCCAACTCCGATCTGCGCGCCTTTCTGCGTGAGCCGTTCAAGAGCCGCGGCTTCCCGGACTACGAGTCGGACTGGTACGGGGCGCCGGGCGGCGAGTACGCCGAAGGCACCGGCAAACGTGACATCGGATATCCGGGCTCTAATGTCGAAGTTGTTGCCGAACAATTGTTTTCGACGCGCGGCGTAGACGTGGCCGTGCTGCACCCGATGACGCGCGGCATCATGCCAGACCGCCACCTTGGTAGCGCCCTGCATGCCGCACACAACGAGATGATGGTGTCGCGCTGGCTGGACTCCAGCGAGTTCGGGGGCCGATTCCGCGGCACCGTCCGGGTCAATCCCGACGACGTCGCCGGTGCGCTGCGAGAAATTTCGAAATGGCGGGATCATCCCCGGGTGGTGCAGGTCGGCGTCCCGCTGCAATCCCGCGAGCTGTACGGCAAGCCGCAGTTCTGGCCGCTGTGGGAAGCCGCGGCGGCTGCTGGGCTTCCGGTCGCGGTACACATCGAAACCGGCGAGGGCATCGGTTTTCCGCCGACACCGTCGGGACACACCCAAACCTATGAGCAGTATCTGGGCTTCATGGCGTTGAATTACCTCTACCACCTGATGAACATGATCGCCGAGGGTGTGTTCGAGCGTTTCCCCGCTTTGAAATTCGTGTGGGCTGACGGCGCCGCCGACTTCCTCACCCCATTCATCTGGCGGATGGACACCTTCGGCCGGCCGCACCTGGAGCAGACGCCTTGGGCGCCGCGAATACCCAGCGACTATCTGCCCGGGCACGTGTACTTCATTCAGGGCAGCCTCGATGGGCCGGGCGATACCGCGTTCGCCGGTGAGTGGTTCAGCTTCACCGGCAAGGACGACAAAGTGATGTTCGGCTCCAGCTATCCGCACTGGCACAACGGTGATGCTTCCGGACTGCCCGGTGCGCTGTCGCCCGAGCAGCGCGAGAAGCTGTGTTGGCGCAACGCGGCCGACCTCTACGGCATAGACATCGCGGCCAGTCTCGCTGCACAGTAGAAGGACAGCGGCGATCGCGAGCGCGGCTGGAAGCCGGGTGAAGCGGGTCGCCGCCGACAGAAGCAAGGGAGACCACGATGACGCTGACACGCTTGCAGGAGCGGGTACCGGCCGCCGAACGCGTCGCCGTCCGGTGCGTCGACTCCGACGTCCATCCGGTGCCCAAGCGCGGCGAACTCACGCAGTACGTTCCCGAGCCGTGGCGCAGTCAGTACTTCAAGGATCACCGGGTCGGGGAACTCATCTATTACGACGCACCCGACTACGCGCACGCTTACGCGATGCGCGTCGACACCTTTCCACCCGACGGCGAATTCCCGGGCAGCGACCCAGACATGGCGTTCCGGCAGCTGATCATGGAAGCCGGTTCGGACATCGCGATACTGGAACCCGCCGCCCGCGCACCGCGCATACCTGAAGCCAACCAGGCGATGACGATCGCCCTGAACGACTGGCAGGCCAACCACTGGCTGGACAGCCACAACAACTGGCACCAGCGTTGGCGAGGCTCGATCTGTGTGGCCATCGAGGACCCGAGCGGTGCCGCCGCGGAGATCGAACGGTGGGCCGGGCACTCCTACATGGCACAGGTCTTGATCAAAGCCGAGCCGCGGCCGTCCTGGGGTCATCCGATGTACGATCCGATCTGGGCGGCCGCCACTAAGCACGACATCACCGTGAGCTGTCACCTGTCGCGCAGCAGTTTCGAGATGCTGCCGATGCCGCCGGTCGGATTCCCCAGCTATAACCACGATTTCATGGTCACCTACTCGCTGCTGGCCGCAAATCAGGTGATGAGTCTAATCTTCGACGGCGTCTTCGACCGCTTCCCCACTTTGCGGATCGTGTTCGTCGAGCACGCGTTCACCTGGGTGCTGCCACTGATGTGGCGGATGGACGCCATTTACCAAGCACGTAAGTCGCGGATGAGCATCAAACGCAAGCCGTCGGAATACCTCAAGGAGCACATCAAGTTCACCACCCAGCCGCTGGACTACCCGGAAGACAAGACCGAGTTGACCCGCGCGCTGGAGTGGATGGAGTGCGACAAGATTCTGCTCTACTCATCGGACTATCCGCACTGGACGTTCGATGACCCGCGTTGGTTGATCAAACACCTGCCCAAAGCCGCGCGGGAGGCCGTGATGTACAAGAACGGCATCGCCACCTACCACCTGCCGGAGAGCGTTCCGGTGCTCGAGGGCCAGGCCCGGGTGTCGTAGCATGCCTGACGAGGCCAGGCGGCCGCGGCTTGCTCAGGGTCGTGAGCACGCCGTTGCGACGGTCGACGAAATTCCGCCCGGCACACACAAGTTGGTGCCGATCGGTCGTCACGGTGTAGGTGTCTACAACGTCAACGGTGCTTTCTACGCGATTGCGAACTACTGCCCCCACCAGGGCGGGCCGTTGTGTTCGGGTCGCGCCCGAGGCCGCACCGTCGTCGATGAGAGTGCCGCGGGTGACTGCGTGATGGTGCGCGACCTGGAATACATTTACTGTCCCTGGCACCAATGGGGATTCGAGCTCGCCACTGGCACCACCGCGGTCAAACCTGAGTGGAGCATTCGCACCTACCCGGTGCGGATTGTCGGCAACGACGTTCTGGTGATGGCGTGAGCACAGGGCGGACGGTGGCTTCCGTAGAAGTAAACGGCGGACGCGTCGTGTACGAAATCCTCGGCACGGCAACAGATCTCATTGTCCTGACTCCGGGGGGCCGATTCAGCAAGGATATCGACGGCCTGCGCCCGCTGGCCGAGGCGCTGGTGGACGGCGGCTACCGAGTGCTGCTGTGGGACCGGCCCAATTGTGGTGCATCCGACGTGCAGTTCTACGGGCAGAGCGAATCGCATATGCGGGCCGAGACGCTGCACGCTCTGTTGACCGCTATCGGCGAGGGCCCCTGCATTCTCGCGGGCGGCTCCGGCGGTGCCCGGGATTCAATCCTGACCACGATGCTCTACCCGGAACTAGTCACCAAGCTGGCCGTGTGGAACATAGTCGGTGGAATCTACGGAACGTTCATGCTGGGTTCCTACTACATCGTTCCCAGCATCCTGACGGCGCGCGGAACGGGTGTCGACGGGCTGCTGAAAGTGCCGGAATGGCGCGAGTGCGTCGAGAAGAACCCGAACAACAAGCAACGCATCCTCGACCTCGACCGGGATGAATTTTTGAAGGTGATGCTGCGCTGGCTGAATGCGTTCGTCTCGAAGCCGGGTCAAACCATTCCCGGCGTCGACGACGAGATGTTCGATCGAATCACGGTGCCCACACTGATCATTCGCGGCGGCGAGAACGATTGGGATCATCCCAAGCGGACATCGCTGGAAGTCAGCTGTCTGATCAAGGGCTGCACACTCATTGACCCACCGTGGCCGGAAGATGCCTGGGAACGCGCCTCCCAGGCACGCGCGGCCGGCAAGGTCACCCACTTCAACATGTTCGACACCTGGGTGCAGGCGGCGCCGCCGATACTCGAGTTCCTGCGATCGTGAGGTGCCCGTTGGCTTCAGGTGGTCAGGATGCGGACCTCGCAGTTCAGCGAGGCTTCCAGGGCCGTGTGAATCCGGCTCTCCGGCACCCGCTCGAGATCGGACTCGCGCAGCGTTATGTACACGACGTCGAATCCGTCGTCGCCTGGCGAACGTCTAATCTCGCCGCTGAGCCCGAACCCGGCGAGCACACCGTGCGCGTCGTCGTCAGTGCCTCTGCTGACGTAGGTCAGCACACCGGCAATCGGTGCTGCGCCGTGACTTCCGAAGGCTTGGTCGCACAGGTCGACCGCAGACTTCTGTACCGCCTCGGCGTCGTTGCCGGCGATCAGCAGTTGCACTTCCCGCCGGCCGACCGGCATCGCCGCGATGTCGTTTTCCACCATCGCCGCGCCCGCCTCGCGGGCGAGGCAGTGGAGCGCCGTCATGCCTTCGCGTAACTGCCAGACAGTGAGCATTCCGGAGGGATCGACGTTGACGCGCACCACCGCAGTCCGCATGGCGCTCAGCCTAGCTCGGCGACGATGCAGGCCAGGATGGCCTGAGGAGGAGCCGGGCAATCAAACCCTAGCTTTGTGCACGGATGGTGCAGCGTGATGGAAACTACCGTCCCGTCGCGCGTCACCGTGACAGCTTGGCCCGGCTGCACCGCGCGGCTGCTGAGCGACCCGGTCCGCACCGATGCTGAAAGCTATTCGACGTATCGCGAACTCGGCGGTTACCGGCCGCTGACCGACGCCGACGGTCTGCTTGCCGAAGTCGAGCGCAGTGGATTGCTGGGTCGCGGCGGGGCCGGCTTTCCGCTAGGACGGAAACTACGCGCGGTGCGCGACAACGGCCGCCACGGTCGCACGGGCACCGTCGTGATCGCAAACGGTGAAGAGGGTGAGCCAGCATCGGTCAAAGACCGCTGGCTGCTGCGGCACCGTCCGCACCTGATTCTCGACGGTGTGCGGCTAGCTGCTGCAGCGGTAGCCGCCGACCGCGCCTTCATCTACGTCTCCGACGCCGTGGCTGCGCAGACGGTGAAAGCGGCACTGAGTGAATTGGATTCAGCGGTTCTCGGTAGCGTCACCGTCGCAGTGCGACTGGTCGATCCCGGCTATGTCGCCGGTGAGGAGACGGCTGCGGTGCGGGCGCTCAACGGCGGCCCGGTCAAGCCGACCGACAAACCGCCGCGTCCGTTCCAAGCCGGTGTGGACGAGCTGCCGACTTTGGTCAACAATGTCGAAACACTCGCCAACCTGCCGTTCCTGCATCAGCACGGCGTAGCTGCCTTCCGCAGCCAAGGCACGTCGCGGTCACCAGGCACGTTCTTGGTGACTCTCACCGGGGCGGGTCGACCACCGGGTCTGTACGAGATTCCGCACGGTTTACCGTTCGCCGAATTGATTGGGCTACACGGGGTCTCACCCGATCAGGTGCGCGGCGCGTTGATGGGTGGGTATTTCGCCGGGCTGCTCAACCGCACGGTGCTCGACGCGACCCTGGACCACGAGACGTTGCAGGAGATGGGCAGCGGCCTGGGCGCCGGGGCGATCTGCGTCCTCACCGACGACTGCCCGGTCGCCGTCGCCGCCTCGGTACTGGGCTACTTCGACCGGGAGAACGCCGGTCAGTGCGGTTCGTGTTTCAACGGCACCGCGGCCATGGCTGCAGCTGCCGCGGCGTTGCGTGACGGCGTGGCCACCGCTGAGGACGTAGCGCGGCTGCGGCGCTGGTCGGTGGTACTGCGTGGTCGTGGTGCCTGCGCAACGCTGGACGCCGCGACGAACACCGCCGCCAGTCTGCTCGACCAGTTCCCCGACGAGGTCGGTCGTCATCTCGACAACGTTTGCCAGTCGTGCGCGGCAAGTCCCTATAGCGCCGACCGCCCCTACGAGGTGGAGGCGGTGAGGCCGGCGTGAGCGAACGAATGACGGTGAAACTCGACCGCACCATCTGCGACGGCTTCGGTATCTGCGCAAAACATGCGCCACAGTATTTTTCACTCGACGACTGGGGATATGCCTCGTTGATCGGTGACGGTGAGGTCGCTGACGCGGATCGCGGCGCAGTGCTGCGCGCACTGCTCGATTGCCCGGTGCACGCGATCACCGAGGTCGGTGCTCGCCGAATCTCGGCCCCGGGCACGCCGGCGCCGAGCGCTGCCTGCGAATCCGTGGCAAGCCTCAAGATCGAGGACAACGAGGCGGAGTGGGGGTTCGAGCGTTGACCGGCGCCAATCCGGGGTCAATGCGTGTCGGATTCATCGGGTTGGGCAGCCAGGGCGGACCGATGGCGCGGCGAATCATCGACGCCGGCTACCCGACGACTTTGTGGGCACGCCGGCCGGCAGCACTGAAGCCGTACGCCGACACTGCCGCCAAGACAGCGGGGTCACCCGCCGAACTGGCCGCCCACAGCGACCTGGTCTGCCTGTGCGTCGTCGGTGACGCCGATGTCGAGCAGGTGGTCGGCGGCGCGCACGGCGTGCTGTCGGCGTTGCAGGCGGGCAGCGTGATCGCCGTACACAGCACCGTACACCCGAACACGGTTCGCACGCTCGCCGAAAAGGCGGCGGCGCATGACGTTTCGGTCATCGATGCGCCGGTCAGCGGCGGCGGTCCGGCGGCGGCTGACGGCCGACTGCTGGTGATGGTCGGCGGAGATGTGACCACCGTGGAACGTTGCCGCCCAGTCTTCGAGACCTATGCGGGCCCAGTCGTGCACCTCGGTGAACTGGGCTCGGGCCAAACCACCAAGCTGCTCAACAACCTGCTGTTCACCGCCAATGCGGGAACCGCCGCCTCGGTGCTCGCCCTGGGCAAAGCGCTCGGCGTCTCGCCGCAGCGCCTCACCGAAGTGATCTCCCGGAGCAGTGGCAGTAGCTTCGCGCTGAGCGTGGTCGGTGGGTCCGGCAGCATCGACGCGCTCGCCGGCCATGCCGGTCCACTGCTGCAAAAAGACGTCCGCCTCGTCGTCGACATCACCGAGCATGCCTGCGCTGACGGCGGTGCCGTGTTGCAGGCAGCTGATGCCGCCCTGAACCTGATGAAACACCCTCGGTGAAGACGAGGTTCATCCGTGGAGTTGGCCGCGCTGCCGCCGACAGCGTCATCGATGCAGCATGGCAGTTGACTGACGTGTTTTCCACCCAACAGGAATGATCTACCGTTAGCGTTACAGTCACGCATTCCGTCGTAACGAATTCAGCCGCCGGGCCGCCGCTGAGGAGTGATGCAATGACGAAACCGAAGGTCGTTTTCGATCCGTTCTCCGAAGAGTTCTTCAACAACCCGTTCGACATTTACCGGCGAATGCGCGAGGAAGCACCGCTGTACTACAACGAGGAAGAAGACTTCTACGCACTTACCCGCCACGTAGACGTCGCGGCCGCGTTCAAGGACTACGAGACGTATTCGTCGGCCCGTGGCTGCGACCTGGCCATGGTGCGCTCCGGCGAGGTTCCGCATAAGTCCATCATTTTCATGGACCCGCCAGAACACCGGCACATGCGCAGCCTGCTCAACAAAGCGTTCACGCTGCGGGCCATCCAGTCGCAGAAGGAAGCGGTGCTGGAAACGGTCGAGAAGTTTTTGAATGCGGCCGATCCAGATCAGTTCGACGTCGTGCAAGACTTCTCCGGGCCTTTCCCGGTCGAGGTCATCACCCGGATGGCCGGCGTCCCGGAGGACTACCGCCAGCAGGTGCGGCACTGGATCGACATAAGCCTGCACCGGGAACCGGGACAAGCGGCGGCCGGGGAGGCCGGCAGGCAGGCCACCATCGCCAGCGCGATGTACTACTTCTCGCTGGTGCAGCAGCGTCGCGAAGAGCCGCAGGACGACATGATCAGCCGGTTGATCGCTGCTGAGATCCCCGGCGAGGATGGTCGGTTACGAAAGCTTGACGACATCGAGATCACCGGCTTCGCTGCGCTTTTGGGCGGCGCTGGCGCCGAAACGGTCACCAAGCTGGTCGGCAACGCGGCGGTGATCTTCGCGCGCAATCCCGACCAATGGCAGCTGTTGGGAGAGGATCGCAGCAAGATCCCCGCCGCAGTCGAGGAGTTACTGCGCTACGAGGGCCCGGTCCAGTACAACGTCCGCTACACCCTCAAAGAGGCGCACGTCAGCGGTGGCAGGATCCCGGCCGGCAAGCCGGTGTTTCTGATCGGAGCTTCGGCCAACCGTGATCCGGATGCATTCACCGACGCAGAGGTGTTCGACATCGAGCGCGACCGTGCTCAGGCGCAGAACCTGGGCCTGGGCTACGGCATTCACAGCTGCCTCGGCGCCGCGCTGGCGCGGATGGAAAGCGCGATTGCGTTGGATAAGTTGCTGGACTTCATGCCGCGCTACGACGTGAATTGGGATGGGCTCCAGCGGGTTCACATGCAAAACGTCGCCGGCTACCAGAATGTGCCGGTGCGGGTGCTGCGTTGAGAGGGCTGGCGAAGTGAAGGTGCACGTAGATTTCGGGCTCTGCGAAAGCAACGGGGTATGCATGGGCGTCGCCCCCGACGTGTTCTTGCTCAACGACGACGACACGCTGTCGATTCTGCAGCCCGACGTCGAGCCGAAAAATCAAGATGCGGTGCTCGAAGCGGTGCGCCAGTGTCCACGGCAGGCCATCTCGGTCGAGGATTAACGGGCAAGCTGGCCTACGGGTGCGGCGGTTATCCACAATTGGGCGTTAATCCACAGATACCGTTACGGACGCGTGTAACTCGAACTCCTGTTCGATACCCTTGGTTCATGTGCTCCTCCGCTTCGGCTTTGCCCGCAGAAGTGGCGCGGGCACGGATGCGCGGGGATCTCGAGCAGATCGAAGCTGCCTACGCCCGGCTGCGCGCGATGTGCACCGACCTGGCAGGCAATGCGTTTCGCATTGAGCTGGCCGAGCGGTTGGAGACCTTGGACCGGGTAAATCGTGGACTGTCCTATCGGGTGTTCGGCGAAATAGCCGACCCGGCCGATGGACCGGACGACCCGGCGCTGTCGGCCGGGGCGTCGACGCGGCATCTGCTGTCGTCCAGGCTGCGGATCACCCCTGCTGAGGTTCGGCGCCGATTTCGCGCGGCCATTCGTATTCGCCCACGCCGTTCTATGACTGGACCGGCCTTGCCGCCCGAGTTGCCGGAATTGGCCGCCGCGGTCGAAGCGGGTGCCGTCGGTGACGATCACATCGCCGCGGTTTGCCACGCTCTCGATGCGCTCCCTTCGGCGGTGAGCGCGGTCGGCCGTGTAAAGGCCGAGCGCACCCTGGTCCGGCACGCCACGCGACAAGACGCGAAATTCGTCACCGCGGTCGGCAACCGGATTGCCGATTGCCTTAATCCTGACGGCAACTTCTCCGATGAGGACCGCGCAAAGCGTCGCCGTCTGATCCTGGGACCACAGGGCGTTGATGGTATGAGCCGGCTCAACGGGTGGCTCGATCCCGAGACCCGTGCATACGTGGAAGCAGTCAGCGCGGCCGTGCGGCCCGGACGTCACTCACCCGAAGGGTGCGACGGGTCGAAGAATGTGCGTGATAATCGCACACCCGCGCAGCGCTGCCACGATGGACTGAAACTTGCCTTGCGTCAAACGCTTTCGTCGGGGCGGTTTGGTGTCCATCGCGGCGTGCCGGTGACGGTCATTGTTAAAACGACGCTGGCCGAGCTTGACCAGGCCGCGCGCGCGGCACAAGATCCTCGCGTTTCGATGCCGGCGCACGCCCGCACCGGCGGGAACAGCCGGCTGCCGATGCGAGATCTGATCCGCTTGGCCAGCAACAGTCTTCACTACCTTGCCGTGTTCGACGACCACTCTGAACGTCCGCTCTACCTGGGCCGCAGCAAGCGCATCGCTACGGCAGACCAACGCATTGTGTGCTATGCGCGCGACGGTGGTTGCACTCGGCCAAATTGTCTTGAGCCGGGTTACCACTGCGAAGTGCACCACGCGCTCGACTGGGCCAAGGGCGGCCAAACCAACGCCGACAGCCTCTTTTTCGCCTGCGCACCCGACCATGCCGAGGCGACAGACGGCCACATCACGACGACGGTGACCGACGAAGGCCGCCTCGCCTGGAGCGACGGCCACGGGCCACCGCAAGTCAACCGGATCCACCGCCCGGAGGAACTTCTCAACGACGAGGACCCCTGATCGCCTTGGGCGTGGTGTGGCCCAGTTGCACGAGCACACTTTGATCGAGCGCCGGCGGTTTCAAACGATTTGCGTCTGCTGGCGCCGATTCGGTCAGTTTTCGGTAATGGCTTGCTCAGGACAGCAGTCGATTGCTTCCTGCGCCGCCTGCTCCAGCTCCGGAGGAATGTCAGGCAGATACGCCTCGGCGTATCCATCGTCGGTCAGCTGGAACACTTCGGGACACAGCGTCACGCAGACTCCGTGTCCGCGGCAACGCTCATTGTCGACGGTGACTTTCATTGGGATGATCCGGCCGGCGCCCACTTCAAGTGCAGCTCGGCGAGGCCGCAGCCCATCGCGGTGACTTGTGAATCAGAGAATGTGCCTCTCATAGACGAGCTAGGCTTCCACAGCGGCTCGCCGACGTCAACGTGCCCGGTGGCCGCTACCGAACCAGTTCGACCAGCGTGGCGTTCGCTGTGCCGCCGCCCTCACACATCGTCTGCAAGCCGAACCGAATCCCGTTCTCACGCATGTGATGAGCCATGCGCGTCATCAATACCGCGCCGGACGCCCCAAGTGGATGGCCCAGCGCGATCGCGCCGCCAAGCGGGTTGAGCCGGTCGGCATCGGCGCCGGTCTCGGCGAGCCAGGCCAATGGCACCGGCGCGAACGCCTCGTTGACCTCGAACACGCCCACCTCGTCGAGCCTGACTCCGGCTTTGGCCAGTACCTTTTCGGTGGCCGGTATCGGACCGGTGAGCATCAGCACCGGGTCGGCTCCGGTGACAGCGCCCGCTCGGTAGCGGACGATCGGCGTCAAGCCGAGCTCCAGCGCAATGGCGGCTGTCGTCACCAGCAGCGCCGCAGCTCCGTCGGAAATCTGCGAGGAGTTGCCCGCGTGGATCACTCCACCGTCGGCGAACGCAGGTTTGAGCGCGGCCAGCTTCTCGACTGAGGTGCCGCGCCGCACGCCTTCGTCGGCCGCAAACCGCTGATCGTCGACCCAAACCGGCACGATCTGAGCGTCGAAGGCGCCGCTGTCCTGCGCGGCGGCAGCACGCTCATGGGACAACACCGAATACTCATCGAGCCGGCGACGGGAGAAAGTCCACTTCTCAGCGATCTTCTCCGCGGAGATTCCCTGGTTGAACGAAAAATCGTTATAGCGCTCAAGCACTTTCGGTCCATACGGCATACCGCTGGCCCGGGCGGCGCCGAGCGGCACCCGGCTCATCACCTCGACCCCACCCGCGACGACGACATCCTGCTGACCCGACATCACCGCTTGCACGGCGAAGTCAAGAGCTTGCTGGCTGGACCCGCACGCCCGGTTGACCGTGGTCCCGGGGATGCTCTCCGGCCAGCCAGCGGCCAGCACCGAGTAGCGGCCGATGTTGCTGGACTGGTCGCCGACTTGGGACACGCAACCCCAGATGACGTCGTCGACGACCTCCGGACCAATGCCGGCTCGCTCTATCAGTTCGTTGAGGACGACCGCCGACAGATCGGCCGCATGCATGCCGGACAATCCACCGTTGCGCTTGCCGACCGGGGTGCGAACCGCTTCGGCGATGACTGTTTCACGCATCTTTCGCTCCGATCTGGGTAACTTCCGCGGCATCCTCGGTTGCGAAGTTACTCACTTGCGGTAAGTATCCCGACCGGCGCCCAGCTCCGTCACCCAAAAGCACACGTGGTCGCCGCCTCGAGTAACGTTCGCGCGTTGGAGCGGGTGGTCAGTCCTTATTGCCGGTGAGTTCTTTCGCGGTGGCGGCGAAGTCCGCGAACGACGGGCCCGATCCGGTGTCCCTGCGGTGGCTGAGCGCCTGGATCGACACGTCATGCCCCTCGGCGGCCTTACGCAGCGCGCCGACCGTCGCCTGCTCCCGGGTGATGTGGGTGAAGGGATCGAAGGAATACCAGCGCATGGCATTTTCGTGCGTGAGCTTGTTGATCTCGTCGTCGGGCACGTGGTTCAGACTTAGGACGTCCCACAGCTCTTCGGGCGCGCCCGGCCACATCGAATCGCTGTGCGGATAGTCGGCTTCCCATGCGATGTTGTCGATACCGATCATGTTGCGCAGTGCCACGCCCACTTTGTCGCTGATGAAGCACGTCAAGAAGTGCTCACGAAATACCTCGCTGGGCACCTTGTCACCGAAGTTCTGGTGAGTCCACGTCGAGTGCATCTCATAGGTCCGGTCTGCTCGCTCCAGGAAGTAGGGAATCCAGCCGGTGCCGCCCTCGGAGAGCGCGATCTTCAGATCCGGGTAATCCTTGATTGGTCTGGACCACAACAAGTCCGCGGCGGCCTGCACGATGTTCATTGGCTGCAAGGTGATCATCACGTCCATCGGTGCGTCCGGCGCGGTGATGGCCAGCCGGCCTGAGGAGCCGATGTGCACGTTCATCACGGTATTGGTGTCGCACAACGCTTTCCACAGTGGTTCCCAGTGGTCGCTGTGGAAGCTCGGGTAACCCATCGCGGCCGGGTTCTCAGTGAAGGTCAGCGCGTGCACCCCCTTCTTAGACACTCGCCGCACCTCAGCGGCGCATGCCTCGGCGTCCCAGATCACCGGTAGCGCCATCGGAATGAACCGCGCCGGATAAGCACCGCACCACTCATCGATGTGCCAATCGTTGTAGGCCTGAACCAGGGCCACCGAAAAGTCGTGGTCTTCAGTGGCGAACAGGCGGCCGGCGAAGCCGGGGAACGACGGGAAGCAAATGGAGCCGAGGATGCCGCCGGCATTCATGTCCTTGATCCGCTCGTCAACGTTGTAGCAGCCTTTGCGAATCTCATCCAGACCTTGCGGCTCGAGCCCGTATTCCTCTTTCGGGCGGCCCGCGACCGCGTTCAACGCGACGTTGGGAATCACTATGTCGCGGAACTGCCAGGTGTCGGAGCCGTCGGCGTTGTGCACGAGACGCGGAGCATCGTCGACGTACTTGGAGGGCAGGTGCTTCTTGAACATCTCGGGGGGCTCGACGGTGTGGTCGTCGACGCTGATCAAGATCATGTCTTCTTTGTTCACCGGGGTGGTCCTCATCTCTCGGGTCCCGTCGGGTGCTCACCACGGAGGCCGCTAGGTTCCTGCAACGAAAATTAGCTTCTCAGGAGACGAGAATCAAGATCTGCCCAGCCGCAGCAACGTTGCAAGAGTCGATGCGTAGGTTCACCCGGCCGGCTCACGCGGGACGGCCTTTCGCACGTGTTCCGGTGGTTTGAACAACTGTGCACCCTCGCTGCCCGGCAATTGCACGGCGTTCTCCGGTAAAGTCCAACCGTGTTCTCTTCTAACGGCAATGGACTGGGCCGTCGGTGACGAGTCCTGGCGAGGAGCCGGCCTGGAAGCAGCGTGCGGTCGAGCGTTCGATCAAGACCGCCAAACTTCGAGCTGCCCAGCGAGTTCAGCGTTTCTTGGACGCCGCCCAAGCCATCATCATCGAAAAAGGCAGCACCGACTTCACCGTGCAGGAAGTTGTCGACCGATCCCGTCAGTCGCTGCGCAGCTTTTATCTGCAATTCGACGGAAAACACGAGTTGCTGCTGGCGCTTTTCGAAGACGCGCTGAGCCGGTCGGCAAGCCAGATCCGCGCCGCCACCGCCGGCCACGGTGATCCCCTCGACCAGCTCAAAATTGCGGTGCAGTTGCTGTTCGAGGCATCCCGCCCGGACCCGATGGCCAAACGGCCGCTGTTCACCGACTTCGCGCCCAGATTGCTGGTCACTCACCCCGCTGAAGTGAAGACCGCGTACGCACCACTTGTTGTTCTGCTCACCGAATTGATGCAACAGGCCGCCACGGCCGGGCAGTTGCGCCCCGATGCCGATCCTCGGCGCATGGCCGCCATGACCATGCGAACGGTCATGTTCATCGCGCAGTTCAGTGGCCCTGACGACGCGATAGTCCAGCCGATCACCGCCGATGAAGTATGGGACTTCTGCTCGCGCGGATTCGTCGGCGCGGCGCAAAACTGACGCCGCGTCAGGGTGCGGCTACCGCAACTTCCTCGTGCTCTGGCAACCGATCGTGATACCTTCACCGATGGCGCGCCGTGGTTGCACGGTGCCCCGATGGCATTGTTGGCCCTACCGCAGCAGGACTCGACCATCGAAGGAGTTGTTTTGAGTCTCAACCGAATCGGTGCAGCACTGTGTGTTCTAGCCACTGGTGCGGCGCTGCTGTCAGCGTGTGGCAGCGACAACGGCGCACCCAGCGGAAAACCGCCGTCGGGGTCGTCGGCAGCGAAGGCCAACTGCGGCGGTAAGAAGTCACTCAAGGCGAGCGGATCGACAGCACAGGCCAACGCGATGACCCGCTTCGTCAACGCGTTTCAGCAAGCCTGCCCCAACCAGACCCTGAACTACACCGCCAACGGCTCGGGCGCCGGGGTGAACGAGTTCCTAGGCAATCAAACCGATTTCGGCGGCTCCGACGTGCCGCTGAGCACCGACGAGGCAGCGAAGGCCCAGCCGCGCTGCGGCTCGCCGGCCTGGAATCTGCCGGTGGTGTTCGGGCCCATCGCGGTCACCTACAACATCAGCGGTGTGACCGCGCTGAACCTCGACGGGCCCACCGCCGCGAAGATCTTCAACGGAACCATCACGACGTGGAACGATTCGGCGGTCAAGGCGCTCAACGCGAACGTCAACCTGCCGGCCACCCCGATCCACGTCGTCTTCCGCAGCGACGAATCCGGCACCACGGACAACTTCCAGAAATACCTCGACGTCGCATCCGCGGGCGCGTGGGGTAAGGGCACCGGCAAGGCGTTCAAAGGCGGCGTCGGGGAGGGTGCCAAGGGCAACGACGGCACGTCGGCGGCCATCAAGAGCACCGAAGGGTCGGTCACCTATAACGAGTGGTCCTTCGCGAAGGCGCAGCAACTGAACATCGCTTCGATCGTCACCGCAGCCGGCCCTGAACCGGTTGCGATCAGCGCCGACACGGTCGGCAAAACCATCGCCGGTGCCAAGATCAAGGGCCAGGGCAACGACCTGGTGCTCGACACGACGTCGTTTTACACGCCGAACCAGCCCGGCGCCTACCCGATCGTGCTGGCCACCTATGAGATCGTCTGCTCCAAGTACCCAGACCCTCAGGTGGGCACGGCCGTCAAAGCGTTCCTGCAGAGCACCATCGGCGCTGGGCAGGCCGGTCTTGCGGACAACGGGTACGTTCCGATTCCCGACGCGTTCAAGCCGAGGCTGACGACCGCCATCAACGCCATCAGCTGAACCGAGGTCGCCGTGACCGAAGGACCGCTGCCGGGGCGTCCTATTCCGGACGGGATAACGCCCGCTCCGGCGGCCATCGAAGCGGGGACGGCACAGCGCGGGGATCAGCTGTTCAGGATCGCGGTAGCCGCCGCCGGTTCGACGATCGTCACCGCAATCATCCTGATCGCGGTTTTCCTGTTGGTCCGGGCCGTGCCTTCGCTGCTGGTCAATCATGCCAACTTCCTGACCAACGCCAGCTTTGACACCGCCGACGCCAACCACCTGGCGTTCGGCATCCGGGATCTGTTCATGGTGACGGTGCTCAGTTCCACGTTCGCCTTGGTGCTGGCTGTGCCGGTAGCGGTCGGGATCGCCGTTTTCCTGACCCAATACGTGCCGGCGCGGCTGTCGCGCCCCTTCGCCGCGATGGTTGACCTGCTGGCCGCGGTTCCCTCGATCATCTTCGGGTTGTGGGGGATCTTCGTTTTGGCCCCCCAACTCGAACCGCTCGAGAAGTTCCTGAACCGACATCTGGACTGGTTGTTCCTGTTCAAGACGGGCGACGTCTCGCTGGCGGGCGGCGGCAACATCTTCACCGCCGGTACGGTGCTGGCGGTGATGGTGCTGCCGATCATCTCGTCGGTGTCGCGGGAAGTGTTCCGGCAGACTCCCACGATCCAGATGGAAGCGGCACAGGCGCTCGGCGCCACCCGATGGGAGGTGGTGCGGCTGACCGTACTGCCCTTCGGCCGCAGTGGCGTCGTCGCCGCGTCGATGCTCGGGCTCGGCCGCGCCCTCGGTGAAACCGTGGCCGTACTGATCATCCTGCGCGCAGCCGCCCACCCCGGCGGCTGGTCACTGTTCGACGGCGGCTACACCTTCGCCTCGAAAATCGCCTCTGCCGCATCAGAGTTCAGTGAGCCGTTACCGACTGGCGCCTTCATCTCCGCGGGCTTTGTGTTGTTCGTGCTGACTTTCGTCGTCAACGCCGCCGCCCGGGTGATCGCCGGCGGGAAGGTCAACGGATGACCGCCGACGACGATGCAGAGCGCAGCGATGAGGAGGAGCGGCGCACATGATCCCCGCCGACGACGATGCAGAGCGCAGCGATGAGGAGGAGCGGCGCACATGGTCCTGAGTGCCCTCAACCGGCCGGTCAAGGCGCCGGTTTTTCGCTCCGTCAGCACCGCACGAAGAGTCAAAAACTCTGTCGCCGCTGTATTTTTCGTTGTCTCGTTCATCCTCGCGCTGGTGCCGCTGATCTGGCTGCTGTGCGTGGTGGCCGCACGGGGCTGGTACGCCGTCACCCGGTCGGGCTGGTGGACACACTCGTTACACGGGGTGCTGCCGGAGGAGTTCGCCGGTGGGATCTATCACGCGCTGTACGGCACACTCGCGCAGGCCACGGTGGCTGCCCTGGTGGCCGTGCCGCTGGGGCTGCTCGCCGCGGTGTACCTGGCCGAGTACAACTCCGATCGCCTGGCGCGGGTGACCACCTTCACGGTCGACGTGCTCGCCGGGGTTCCCTCGATCGTGGCGGCGCTGTTCGTGTTCAGTTTGTGGATCGCGACGTTGGGATTTGAGCAGAGCGCGTTCGCGGTGTCGCTGGCCCTGGTGCTGCTGATGCTTCCAGTGGTGGTGCGATCGACCGAGGAGATGCTCAAACTCGTTCCCGACGAGCTAAGAGAAGCAGGCTACGCGTTGGGCATTCCGAAGTGGAAGACGATCCTGCGAATAGTCGCTCCGGTCGCGCTGCCCGGGATCATCTCCGGCGTGCTGCTCTCGATTGCGCGGATCATCGGTGAAACCGCACCGGTACTGGTGCTGGTCGGGTACAGCCGCTCCATCAACTACGACATCTTCAACGGGAACATGGCGTCCCTGCCGCTGCTGATCTACACCGAGTTGACCAACCCGGAGCATGCCGGTTTCCTGCGGGTCTGGGGTGCGGCGTTGACGTTGATCATCGTGGTGGCCGTCATCAACCTGATCGCCGCGGCGGCCACCCGCGTCCTGCCGGGCGGGCGCCGTTGACCGCAGGTCACCGGCGTATCGATGGTGGCGACCCGCTTCGCCCGGCCTGCAGCCGCGCTCGCGATCGCCACTGTCACCGGTGTGGCAACCCGCTTCGCCCGGCCTGCAGCCGCGCTCGCGATCGCCACTAGCCCGCGGCCAGCCGGACGACCCTGTTGTTGCCCCGGTCGGCGACATAGACGTTGCCGCTTTTATCCACCGCCAACTCCAATGGACTGTTCAGACCGTTGAACGGCAGCTCAGTCTGGGTGGTGGCCCCGGGCGCCAGCTTCACGACCTTCTGCACTTCGTATTCGGTGACGTAGACCGCACCGGCTGAGTCCACCGCAATCCCCCAGGGCACGCTGAGGCCGGAGAAGGGCAGGTCGGTCTGGTTGTTCGAGCCGGCCGCCAGCTTGACCACCCGGTTGTTGTCCGAGTCGGTGACATACACGTTGCCGCCGGAATCGACAGCCACCCCGTCCGGATGGTTTAGGCCGTTGAACGGCAGGTCGGACTGGGTGTTGGAACCGGCCGTCCACTTCACCACCCGGTTGTTGCCGCGGTCGGCGACGTAGACGTTGCCCGCCGAATCCACGTCGACGCCCTCGGGGTAGGACAGGCCGGCGAGCGGTATCTCCGTCTGAGTGTTCGACCCGGGTGGCAACTTCACCACCCGATTGTTCTCGTCGGTCACATAGACCGCGCCGGCACTGTCCACGGCCACCCCGTGCGGCTCGTACAGGCCCTTGAACAGCAGCACCGTCGGCTCGGCGGAGTTCGGAGCAAGCTTGACCACCCGCCCGTACATGCCCTGGTTGGTGACATAGACGCTGCCGTCACTGCCAAGCGCCAGCCCGCCTGGCGAAAAGCGGAACGTCAGTCCGTTGAACGGTAAGACGCTTTGCCCCGACGCTGCCGTCCACTGGGTGTTCGACGGCCGCGAGGACCGCAGCAACAGGTATCCGACAACTACCGCGACGACCAGCAACAGCGCAGTAGCACCGATCAGCAGACCCAGCTTCCGCTTGCCGGCCGGCTTGGCGGTCTGCTTGAAGTCCGGCGACTTGGCCGGGCTGGCCACCGGTGGCGTGTCCCGCGGCGCGTGAGGTTGAGCGGACCATTCAGGTTCGCGCGGCGGGGCACTGGCGGTCCCGTGCCAGGTAGCGCCAGTATCCGACCGCGGCGGGACCGGTCGGTCGTGCCGGGTGTCGCCGGTGTCGCGCTGCGGGTTAATGGCCGGGGCCCGCCACGTTGCGCCCGCATCGGGCAGCGGCGGGACCGGTCGGTCATGCCAGGTGTCGCCGGTGTCACGCTGCGGTACGACGGGTCGGCCGCGCCAGCCGGTGTCCGCGGACTCGCGCGGCGCCGCCCACCCCGGCTGAGTCCACGACCCAGTGCCGCGATCCGGTGACTGGATCGGCCCTGCGTCGGCGACTTGGGCCAAGACGGTCGCGTTGTCGCCGTGCCGCAATATTGCAGCGGCCTGGTGCTGCTCGGTTCCGGTTAGGGCTTCATGGGCGGCCCTGGCCAATTCACCGGCACTGCGATAGCGGTCCTGAGGATTCTTGGCCATTCCCTTGGCGATCACATGATCTATGGCCGAAGGAACCTTTCCTGGCCGCAGTTCGCTGGGCCGCGGCGGCGGCTGCATGAGGTGAGCCGCGATCAGCCTTTCCACGCTGTCGCACCGGTAAGGCGGTGAACCGGTCAAGCACTCGCCCAACACGCACGCCAACGAGTAGATGTCGGCGCGGTAGGTGATTTCGTCGACGCCGAACCGTTCCGGCGCCATGTATTGATAGGTCCCCATCGCAAGACCGGTTTGGGTGAGCCCGGGATCTGCGCCGGCCCGGGCAATGCCGAAGTCGACCAGGTAGGCGAAGTCGTCGCCCGTGACCAGGATGTTCTCCGGTTTGACGTCGCGGTGTGTCACACCGCCGGCATGGGCGGCGTCCAGCGCCGCGGCGATCTGGCTGACGATGGCCACCGCGCGCCCCGGGTTCATCGGACCGAACCGGGTCAGCATGTTGCGCAGTGAAATGCCGTCGATCAGACGCATCTCTACGAAAAATCTGCCGTCAATCTCGCCGTAGTCGTGAATCGGCACGACGTGCGGCTCGGTCAGCCGCCCAGCGGTGTCGGCCTCGCGTTGCATCCGGGCCCGGAAAACCGGGTCGGTGGACATCTGCTCGGAGATCAGCTTCAACGCCACCACTCGGCCTTTGCGGGTGTCCTCGGCCTCGTAGACTTCGCCCATTCCGCCACGGCCCAGCAACCGCATCAGCCGGTAGGGCCCGAACCGCGACCCCCGCTCGCTGCGGCTCACCATCGACGCCTCCTTGGTCTGATCACGACAGTGCATTCACCGCCGCTGCGAGTTTCGACTGGAATGAGCCCGGCAGCGGGATGTATCCGTATTCGTCCAGACCGTCCTGGCCGGGGCCGATGGTGGCCTGCATGAACGCTTTGACGGCCGACCCGGTTGCGGCGTCGGGATACTTCGAGCAAACGATCTCGTAGGTCGCCAGGACGATCGGGTAGGCGCCGGGCTGCGTCGGCTGATAAAACGACGACGTATCGACCACCAAGTCGTTGCCCTGACCCTTGAACCGGGCGCCCTCGATCGTCTTGCGGACCGAGGCGGTAGTGATGGCGACGGGATCCGGACCGGCTGTGGTGATGATCTGGGCCATCGACAATTCTCGTCCCACCGCAAACGACCACTCGTTGTAGGTAATCGCGCCGTCGGTAGTCCGCAGCGCCGTCGACGTGCCGTCGTTCCCGCTTTCACCGTCGCCAACACCACCGTTGAACGTCTTACCGGCGCCTTTGCCCCAAGCGCCGTCGGAGGCCGCGTCGAGGTATTTCTGGAAGTTGTCGGTGGTGCCGGACGCGTCGCTGCGGAAGACGACCCGAACCGGTGTTGCGGGCAGATTCGCGTCTTTGTTCAAGGCCTTGATCGCGGGATCGTTCCAGGTGGTGATCATGCCGTTGAAGATCTTGGCAGTGGTCGGCCCGTCGAGGTTGAGCGAATTGACCCCGTTGATGTTGTAAGTGACGGCGATCGGGCCGAAGACCGCGGGCAGATCCCAGGCCGGCGAACCGCATCGCTGCGAGGCTTTGTCGGGTTCGCCTTTCGAGGGATCCAGCGGCACGTCGGAGCCGGCCAGATCGGTCTGATCGCTGACGAACTGCTCGACGCCGGCCCCTGATCCGTTGGCGTTGTAATCCAGCGTATGTCCGGGACAAGAACGGATGTAGGCGTAGACGAACTGTTCAATCGCGTTCTTCTGCGCAGTCGAACCACTGGCGATGAGTTTGTTCTTACCACTGCAGTCCACCCCGGCCGCGGAACTGTTCGAGGCATTCGGCTTGCCACCGCATGCCGACAGGGCCAGAACGCCGACGACGATCAGGCTCAGCATTGCGCCTGACCGGTACAACTTCACCGCACTCCTTCGGGCCCCTGAACGTCGGCGTTTGAGCTTACCGTGAACAGCTGACGGAGCGCGGATTAACTGCTGATGAACAACTGGTTGTCAGTCGCCGCCGCCGAGGTCGAGTTCCTCATCGTCGTCGACTTGCCGTACCGCTTCTTCGTAAGACACATCGGGGGTGAACAGTTCGGGCGTCAAGCCACCGACCGATGAAGGATTGTCAGCCGCTGACTCCCGCCGATCGGGGTCCTTACCCGCTGCACCCTCCGTCTCTGCCTCTGCGCCCTCGCTGAGCCAATCGCGGCGCAACAAGATCAAGCCCATGATGGCAATCCCGACGGAAACCGCCACCAGGACGGTGTTGCTCATCACGATGGCCACCAGCAGCACGACGATGGCGGTCACCGCGGAGATGACTGCAGCGGTCAGTGTCGACCTCCCCCTCGCTCACCACCGCGTCAAGGCGCCGGCACCTCGATGACGGTGGCTGAACCCATTCCCCCGCCCGCACACATGGCCGCGACACCGACACCACCGCCGCGCCTGCGTAATTCATGTACCAGACTGACCAGCATGCGGGCCCCGGTGGCCGCCACTGGGTGACCCAGGCCGCACCCACTACCGCTGACGTTGACCCGGTCCGCGTCGAGGTCGAGCAGTTTGATGGTGGCGACGCACATCGACGCGAATGCTTCGTTGATTTCGAACAAGTCGACGTCGGAGGCCGAAAAGCCAGCACGGTCAAGCGCTTTGGGGATCGCCTGGACAGGCGCCAGGCCGGTGATCGCCGGATCGACCCCGACGGAGGCCCAAGCCCGCACGATTGCCAAAGCCGGCAGCCCCAGCCGGTCACTGGCGATGGTCAGCACGGCGGCACCATCGTTGACTCCGCACGCGTTGCCGGCGGTGATCGAAAAGCCTTCGATCTCCGGGTGTAATGGTTTAAGGGCGGCCAACTTCTCCAACGTGGTGTCGCGGCGGGGATGCTCGTCGACCGAGAACAGTCCGTGCGGAGTCTCGATCGGTACGATCTCCTCTTTGAACCGGCCCTCGTCGATCGCGGCAATCGCATTGCGGTGCGACCGAAAAGCCCAAGCGTCCATCTCCTCCCGCGAGACGCCCGCCTTGACGGCGGCGTTCCACCCGACGGTGATCGACATGTCGAGGTTGGGCGCATCGGGGCGGTCCGGGTGCGTCGGCGGCCACCAGTCGACCCACTCACCGCCGACCTGACGGCGCGACCGGGGCGAGGTAGAAGCAGAGTTGACGCCACCGGCGATGATCAGCTCGTCCATACCCGCACGCACACTGGCCGCCGCGCTTTGCACCGCGGCCTGCCCGGCCGCGCAGTGCCGGTTGTTGGCCAGCCCGGGAACCCGGGTCAGTCCCGCGGTGATCGCCGCGTGCCGCGCAATCACCCCGCCACCGTGGAGCCCCTCCCCCAAAATGACGTCGTCGACCTGAGCCGAATCAAGCTCGGCGGCTGCTTCTTTGACGACGTGGTCAGCGAGGTCATATGCGGTGGTGTCGCGCAGGGTGCCCTTGCGGGCGGTGCCGATGGGAGTACGCAGCGCGGACACGATGACTGCTTCGGGCACGAGAGGTCTCCAATACGGCACGTGATGGCTGAGAACCCAATTCTCGCAGGTCAAGAGCGCGCGTTGCAAGGAGTGCAGCTCCGTGACACCGCAGTGACGTCGGGCGCGGCCGTCACTGCCCGGGGCACGTTCGCGCGGCGACCCGGCTACGCCCGGCAGAGGATTTCGCCGTGCGGAATGGCCAGCCAGCCGTCCGGGGCGGCGGCCCAGGTGCGCCAGGCTTCGGCGATGTCGGCCAGCTCGGCGCGAGTGGCCAACTTGGCGTCGAGCAACTGGCGGGCGACCGAAGAGTGCTGGATCCGGTCTGCCCACATGCCGCCCCACCAGCCGCGGTCGTCCGGCGTCGCAAAGCACCACACGCTGGCCGTCGGCGTGATGTCGTCGAACCCCGCCCGCTGCGCCCAGGACAGCAGATGCCGACCGGCGCTCGACTCACCGTGATTGGCCTGCGCTGCCTGCTCATACAGCTCCCGCCACCGATCCAGTGCCGGCAGCCGGGGGAACCAGATGAAACCCGCGTAGTCGGCGTCGCGAGCCGCCACGATGCCGCCCGGTCTGCACACGCGCCGCATCTCCTGCAGCGCCCGCACCGGGTCTGTGACGTGTTGGAGTACCTGGTGAGCGTGCACGACGTCGAAGGCGGCGTCGGAGAACTTCAGCGCGTGGACATCGGCTTTCGCGAAGGAGACGTGCGACAAGCCACGGGCCCGGGCCTCCGCGCGGGCGGAGTCCAGTACGTCTTCACTCACATCGACGCCGGTGACGCGGCCGGGATCGACTCGTGCGGCGATGTCGACGGTGATGGTTCCCGGCCCGCAACCGATGTCCAGCACCGATCGCCCCGGGCGCAGGTGAGCCGACAGGTAGGCCGCTGAGTTCTCTACCGTGCGCCAGCGGTGAGAACGAAGCACCGACTCGTGATGCCCGTGCAGATAGCCGGCCTGACTCATCAAGTTGCCTCTCGATCTAGTGGGCCGCCTGCAGAGCGCGGTCCAGGAATGCGCGGACCAGAGTCGTCACCTCATCGAGGGCAGATTCGAGCAGGAAGTGCCCGCCGTCGAGGAGGTGGATTTCGGCGTCGGGAAGGTCATCGGCGAAGGCCTTGGCGCCCGCCGGCCCGAAGATCTCGTCACCACGCCCCCAGACTGCCAGCAACGGCACTTGAGTGTTCCGGAAGTACTCGTGCAGGCCGGGATACAGCGACGAGTTGGTCGCGTAATCGAAGAACAGCTTGAGCTGCAGTTCGGCATTACCCGGTCGCGAGAGCAACACGTAGTCGTGATGCCAGGATTCCGGGTCGATCACGGTCTCGTCGCCAACGCCGGTCAAGTACTGCCAACGCGTCGCTTCCAACGTCAGGAAATTGCGCATCGCGGCCTCTGTCTCGGCGCCAGGTTTCTGCTGGAACGCCCACACCGTCTTCCAGAAGCCTTCGACGAATCCCGCGTCGTAACCGTTGCCGTTCTGGCTGATGATTGCGGTGACGGCCGACGGGTCACCGAGGGCCAACCGCCACCCAATCGGCGCGCCGTAGTCCTGCACGTACATCGCATAACGCTCAATTTCCAGGCAGCGCAGAAGGCCCGCCGTCAAAGCGGCCAGGGCGTCAAACGTGTAGTCGAACTCTTCGACCCCGGGAGCGTCGGACAACCCGAAACCCAGATGATCGGGGGCGATGACGTGATAGCGATCGGCCAGGGCCGGCACCAGATCACGGAACATGTACGAACTGGTCGGGAATCCGTGCAGCAGCAGCACAACCGGTGCACCCGGCGGACCGGCTTCGCGGTAGAACAACCGTTGACCGTCGACGGTGGCGTAGCGGTGGTGGACAACGGGCATGATCGTTTCCTCCTGGCCATCGGACGGCGGATGAATGGGTTATCTATCCCATTATGCACTCGTTGACTTTGGACCGCAGCCAACTCATCCGGCCTACCGAGATTGACACGCCGCCGCGGTGCACATATTTTGGGACGGTCAGCCCAAAGCGACGCGGTCACCTGGCTGGCAGTCGAACGGAGAACTCCCATGGGACGTCAACCATGATTGCGCCTGCACTATCACTCACAGTGGTCCTCGTTCATGGCGCCTGGGCGGACGGATCCAGCTGGAGTCCGGTGATCACGGCACTTCGGCGCGCAGGTATCGCCGTCAGCGCCGCACCAATCCCTTTGACGTCGTTGAGTGATGACGTCGGAGCGCTGAACCGGACGATCGACAGAACGTCGGGAGCCGTGCTCCTGGCCGCCCACGCCTACGCCGGTGCGCGCTGATGAGCCGGCCGCAGGTCGTCACCGACCTCATACACGAGGCCGTCCAGCACGTCGCCACCGTCTCGGGAGAGGTCGGGCGGTGACCGCGCTGCCGACGACACCTGCGGTGGTGCGCGAAAAAGCCGGTGGCGAGACGATGCGGGCCATCATCTTGACGGGATTCGGCGGCCTGGACACTTTGGTCTACACCGACATACCCAAGCCGCTGCCGAAGGACGGCGAAGTTGTCATCCGGGTGAAAGCCTTCGGTATCAACCACGCTGAAATACACATGCGCCGCGGTGAATGGGCGGAAGCCGCCGAGGTGAGCGGCATCGAATGCGTCGGCATCGTAGATGCATGCCCGGGTGCGGAATTTCCGGTCGGCGCCAAGGTGGCGGCCTTCATGGGCGGACTGGGACGGACCATCAACGGAAGCTACGCCGAGTACACCCGCGTGCGTGCGGCGAACGTGGTCCTCATCGACTCCGAGCTGCCCTGGCCGCAGCTGGCGGCGCTGCCGGAAACCTATGCCACCGCATGGACATGCCTGTTCCGCAACCTAGACCTGAAAGCCGGCCAGACACTGCTCATTCGAGGCGCTACGTCGTCGTTCGGCCGCGCCGCAGTGGGAATGGCTGTTGCCGCCGGTGCCAACGTCCTTGCCACCGCGCGCAGCCGCGAACGCTTCGAGACGCTCGAGAAGCTGGGCGCTTCCCGGGTGGAGATCGACCGACGCGATCTGGCGGCACATATCGCCGAAGCCAAAGAAATCGACGCCGTACTGGATCTTGTCGGGAACAGCACGATTCTCGACTCCCTGGACCTGTTGCGTCGCGGCGGCACGGCCTGCCTGGCGGGGTGGTTGGGTGGCCTGGCTCCTATCGGAGATTTCAACCCATTGGCCCGGATGGCCAGTGGGGTCAACTTCAACTTCTTCGGCAGCTTCGTGTTCGGTGACCCGGGCTTCCCTTTGTCAGATGTGCCACTGAGCTCAATCGCGCAGCAGGTTGCCGATGGCACGCTCGACGCAAAACCGGCGCGTGTTTTCACGTTCGACCAGATCCGCGAGGCGCATCGAGTGGCCGAATCCGGCGAAGCAGGCGGAAAACTCGTCGTCGTGCTGGACGAAGCGCCGGGCTGAGCGGTGACCGGGCCGTCGTGATGTTGCCGACTGGGCCGCGCCACCCAAAGAAACGGTCCACCGGCCGGTAATCTGGCGGCGTGATTGATGCTCTGTCATCCGACGAACAACGGTTCACAGCTAAAGGCAGAGCAACCCGGGAGCGGATAATCAAGGTGGCCGCCGAACTGATCCTCGCGCAGGGTCTGTCGGCAATGAACGTTGACACCGTGCGTCGGCTGGCCTCGGTCAGCGGTTCGCAGATCGCCCACTACTTCGCCGACAAGCAGGAACTCATTCGCGCGGTGATCGCCCGTCAGACCCAGGTCGTGTTGGATTTTCATCGTCAACCCAAGCTGGGTGGTCTGGACACCTTCGACGACTTCGAGCGCTGGATCCGGTTGAACATGCGCTATTTGCGCCGTGTGGGATATACCGGCACACCCACCTACCATGCTCTGGTCGGGCAACTGGCCAAATCCGACGATGCCACCCGTGTGGCGTTGGCGGCCGGTTATCGGCAGTGGGTCGACCTGATCGAGGAGTCGATCGGGCGCATGAAAGACGAGAAGTTGCTAATCCCTAGCGCTGATCCGCGCCACCTCGCCATGGTCATCGTCAGCGCTCATCAAGGCGGCGGCACAATGGCGTTCGCCTATGGCCAGGAGTGGCCGCACGCCGATGCCATTCGGTTCGCGGTCAACTATCTGCGAAGCTTCGCCGCCAACCCGGCCGACAGTGTCGCGCGTCCGCCGCGGCGCATGCGTCGATGGAGTTGAACGACCTCGTGTCCGACCAGCCGGCAACACGGTTGACCCGGAAGGGAATCGCCACGAGGTCGCGGATCGTCGACTACGCGGCCAAGTTGATGTTCACTCGCGGGGTCGCCGCGACCACCATCGACGAGGTCCGCCGAAGCGCTGATGTCAGTGGATCGCAGATCACCCACTACTTCACGGACAAGCGGGAGCTCGTTCGTCAAGTCATCGCCCGACGGCGCAGCGATGTGCGGAAGTTCCACTCTCAGCCGCGGCTTGGTGCGCTCGACACGTTCGAGGCGCTGCAAGGGTGGGCCGACGCGTGCGCCGCTGACCTGCGCACCGTCTACTGCGTGGGCGGGTGCGTGTACGGCTCACTGGTCGGTGAGCTCATCGACGCCGATGACGACACCCGCGCAGAACTGGCCGACGGTTATGACGAATGGCTCAGCATGTTCCACGCCGGCCTTTCGGCCATGCGACAGCGCGGTGACCTGCGACCGGACGCCGACACGCGGCACCTCGCGGTCGCTTTGGTCGCGGCGCATCAGGGCGGCGCCATGCTCAGCCATACAACGGTCGACCCGGCGCCGATGCGCGCAGCGCTTTACGCCGCTGTCGACTATGTTCGTTCGTTCGCGGCCAAAGCCAAGAACAGGAAACCTGTTGCGTCGCAATCCGTCAATTCACCGGCACGTCGAGGATCGGCCGCTGCAAATCGGCGTCGGGACCGTCGAAATGCCACCATTCACCGGAATAGACGGTCAGACCGCCCGCGCCCATCGCTTGACGAAGGTGTGCGCGGTTTGCCTGCGCCACCGCGCTGACACCGGCGGTGGCGAATGCCGTTGCGCGCGCGGTGAAGTCGTCGAAGTCGGTGCCCATGTCGAGCAGACATCGGCCGGCGAGCCGGCGTTCGGGCGGGCAACCCTCCGGCTCACCGGCGATCGTCACGTCGACCGAGCGTCCGGCTTCATGACTGCGCGCGTAGGGTCCGGGCCGTGCGACCCAAGCCGGGTTCGGCACGGCCTGAAACAGCTTGGCCTGCGCGTCGTGGGGCCGGTAGCAGTCCCAGAAGACCAGCACCTGGCCCGACGGGCGCACTGCGTCCGCGGCAGCGGCTAGACCGTCGGCCAGCGACTGGTGCACCAGGCAGCGGGCATCCGCGGGATACACCGGGGCGCCGGTGAAATTGTTCGGCGTGGCGTAACGCAGGTCGACGATCGCGTCGGGCACCGCGCTGAGGGCGTCGACGAATCCGGCGGCCTGCGCCGCGGGGCTGACCGGCGGAACGTCGGCGCCTGCGGGTGCACTATCGCGCAAGCCGAAGCCCGCGACCATCGCACCGGCCAGGAGCCCGCGCAGGATCCGCATCGCCACGTCGGCGTCAGACTTGAGAAGCGCGAGTGTCTGGTTCGGGGCTGGGCTCGGTGTCCGGAGCTTCGCCGAACCGGCCGAGTACCAGCGTCCCGGCCACTGCTATCACGAACCCCGCGACGACCAGCCAGCCAAAACCGTCGCGGGTGCGGTCGCCCAGCCACACCACCCCGACGAGCGCGGGCGGAACGGTTTCACCGACAACCATTCCGGCCACGGCCGTGGTGACCGACCCGCGCTGCAGAGCAGAGGTGAGCAGTAGAAATCCTGCGGCGCCACCAGCGAGCACCGCATACAGCGCCGGATTCTCGTAAAACGCCGCTTTTCTGGGATTGACCTCGTCAAGCAGGCGCACCGCGATCTCGACGACACCGAACCCGCCGCCGGCACCAATGCCCAGGGTGACGGCACGGGCTCGGTCACCCAGCCGGCCGGCGAGGGCTCCGGCGACGAACACCGCCGCGACGACGCCTAACAGTGCCCAGCCCAGAGCGGCCGGCCCGTGCCGGGATCCTTCCGGACCGGCAGCAATGCCCAACATCGCCAAGCCCCCACACACCACGCCGACCGCGGTCCACTCGGCACTCGACACCCGCACTGCCAGAATCCAGGCGGCCAGGATCGCAGTGACCGCCAGCGAGGCGGCTATCGCGGCGGCGACGACGTAGATCGGCACCAGGCGCAGCGCCACCACCTGCAGTACAAACCCCAGCCCGTCGAGGGCGAGCCCGGCCACGTACCGCCACTGCCGTACCGCCCGTAACAGCAGAGCGGCGTCGACGCCGGAGCCGGTGCCCGCGTCGACGGAGCGGGTGGCCGCGGCCTGCAACACCGACGCCGCGCCGTAACAGACCGAGCAGCCCAGAGCCAGCAGCAAGCCGATCAGCACACTACGACGATACGAGACTCAGTTTCCGCCCCCCGGCAGTATCCCGGCGATGGGCGAGGGCACGTCTCCATTGGCAACCGACGTCATGAACGCCGGGCACTGCGCCCGGATGGCCATTCCCGCCAGGAAGCCGGCGATCGGTGGGGTGGCGCCGCCGTGGCCACTGACCTGCGCTGCGCTGCTGGCCAGGCTGCTGCCCGGCTGCACCAGCGCGGGGCAGATCGACTGTCCCACCTGCGCAATGGCGTCACTGATCGGGTTAGCGCCGTCGGCTCCGATGCCGTTCAAGACCGAGCCGGCCGGATCGTCGCCCGGGTCAGCGTGCGCCGGCGTCGAGGAGGCCATGGCCGCCGCGCACACGGCCACGGTCACGACGAGGGGCCGCAGCACACTGGCCATGGTCGTGAGAAAGGCGACCGGGTCCAGCCGCCTCCGGTCGATTGCCACCCGGGTTCGCCGGAACGGCGTCGAGCGCCCGGACCAGACGTCTTGTTGAGACGTACCCATCGTCAAAGCGGTCACGTCGAGCTCCTGTCTCCCGTCATGGCATGTGCCACGAGGCATACTCTGCGGTGATCTCTTGCCACATCAGCAACGTGAGCTCCATCGGTCACACCCGCAACACGATCAGGTAACCCCGTGCACCCACCGCGTGTCGACACTGCTATCGGTGAGACTTGAATGAGACATTTCTTAGTTTCGACCGAGGAGTGGTCAGTTGGTCACTTCAGCGGGCTGCAATGCTCGCCGGTATCAGCACAGCGATGCCGCCCCCAGCAGCAGAAGCGATGAGGAAGACCACCGTGAAGCCGCTGTGAGCAATTTTGGCCCTCGCGAGTGCCGAGACCACGGTCACGAGATAAGACAGACGCCCTGGGTTCCCGAACGATTCACCACCAGATCGAAATTAGCCTTATCGGACCGATCTACCCACTCCACGGCTTCGGCGAGAGACTTACCGCCGGCTATCTGTCGGGAAATGAGGCGGTCGCGGCAGATTTCCCACCCGATGTCGAGGAACCAGGCCCGATCGAGATACTGCCGGACATTTTTCCAATTGCCGAATTCCAGTAGCAAATAGTTGCCTTCGACTAAGATTATTTCTGTCTCCGCTGTGATAGCGATACTGGCTGCGATTGGTTCGTTGAGGACTCTGCTGAAATCAGGGACAAACAATGTATCTCGGATCGGTGACCGCATCCGGGAAAGCGCCCAGATGAAACCGTGAACATCGAAGGTCTCGGGTGCACCCTTGATTGCAGCGATGCCCCGTTTTTCGAGTTGGGAATTCGAGAGATGATAGCCATCCATCGGGAAGACGACAGCGGTGCCGTCTCGATACCTGTTGATCGTGTCGACGATGTAGGTTGCCAGCGTTGACTTTCCGGAGCCAGGCGGCCCGGCCAAGCCAACGACCGTAGGCCGGCCACGTTGGGACCCAGCGCCTGAGCTCAGCTCTGAAAGAATAGGGTCGGCATGGGTCAGGTCCACGTGAGAATCATATCGATCGACGTTTTTCCGCCGGAACAACGGAATACCTTTGATCAATCTCCCGTGCGAAGGTTCGCCTGCGGAATAGCACCGCTAGAACGCCGCGGTGAGGGACGTCAGCGTCTCAGCGGAGGTGTAAATGGGTTTCCATCCCAGCTCCCTTTTGGCCTTTGTGGTGTCCATGACGATAGGTGCGCCCAGGACGGGTAGCCATTCGTGCGCCGCGGGGCCGATCGGCAACCGCGATAGCGCACCGGACACCATCGACATCGCCTTCGCAGTGACATGCACCGGTCGACCACCAAAAGCCCTCGCCAGATCGGAAACGGTCACCAGCCCGTCCCCCGCGATGTTGTAAGTACCGTGCGGAGACGGCGCCATTGCCGCCAGAACGATTGCAGCCGCCACGTCGTCGTGGTGGACCAACTGCAACGGAAAGCCGGGATCAGGCACCAGCGGCACTGTCTTGACCACCGCACGCATCACCTCAGCCAACGCCGGCGCCTTCGGCCCGGCAACGACGCACGGCCGCAGAACGACAACCTGCAACGACGAGCCATCAGTGATCTCGGCGAGCGCCTCCTCGCACTGGACTTTCTGCTGGGAGTAGTAGTGCTCTGGGGAGCCACGCGGCGGCATGTCCTCGGTCAGTGGAACCGGGTTATCTGGGTGGTAGCCGTATGCCGCCACTGAGGAGGTGTACACCAGGCGCTTGGCCCGCCCAGCCGCAACTGTCGCCTCAAACACATTGCGGGCGCCCTGCACATTGATGCGCGCGCTGTCCTCGCGCGATGCGAAGATGACAAAGGCCAGGTGAATGACGATGTCGGCGCTCGCGACTAGCGCATCGACCGCGTCGCGGTCGAGGATGTCGCCCTGCCGGTAGGTGGTTTTCGTCCAACCGAACGCCGAAGCGTCGAACGGTCGCCGGGCCATCCCGATGATCTCGTCCACTGCCGGGTCGCGCTCCAGTGCTGTCACCGCCGAAATACCGATCTCGCCGGTGGGGCCAGTAACGGCCACGGTCACTCCCACCTTCTTCAGCTACCCACGCCGACGCTGGCGCCAAACGAGCTTCAGGAGGGAGTCAACGAATTGACAGGAAGAATCATGGTGGCCAGGGCCGGGATCGAACCGGCGACCTTCCGCTTTTCAGGCGGACGCTCGTACCGACTGAGCTACCTGGCCGTGGCGCAGCGTGGGCCTCGCCGTACTGGCGACCCTGACGGGACTCGAACCCGCGACCTCCGCCGTGACAGGGCGGCGCGCTAACCAACTGCGCCACAGGGCCTCGCTGTAACCACATGCTCCGCGTTGCCGCGTCGCGGTACCCCCTACGGGATTCGAACCCGCGCTACCGCCTTGAAAGGGCGGCGTCCTAGGCCGCTAGACGAAGGGGGCCAGAACCGAATCTCTCCGGGGTACTCGCAACGCGTTGCATTGGGAGCCACGTCAGCTTAGGGCACCGCCGACCCAATCCTCAAACGCACGCCACTGAAGCCGCCAAGTATCCTATCCGTCGCGCCCCTATAGCTCAGTTGGTAGAGCTACGGACTTTTAATCCGCAGGTCCTAGGTTCGAGTCCTAGTGGGGGCACCACCGCCGGTTTATTACCTCGGCTGATGCGTGACGTGTCGTCTTCGGGTGATGGGTGACAGTGTTTCGGCTGATGCGTGACAGTTGCTTCGGTTGATCCTTGACACTCCCGGAAGTAGGGAGTCGGCCGCAACGCCCCCTTGCCTCGCGCACTGTTCCTCGGGTAGTCCGGGCCTATGAACGGTATGTCACGACGGTCATTCGCGCGGCTGACGGCAGCGCTCGGTGCGCTGGGCACGACGGGCGCGGTAAGCGCCCTGGCGGCGGCGTGCAGCCACAAAGCGTCCCCGCCCCCGGTGCCGCCGCCTGCACCCTCCGGACCCGCCGTCGGGTACGTGCTGTCCCACGAGGAATTCACCACCACTCAACTCATCGACCAGGCAGTCGCCGCCGAGCAGGCCGGGTTCCGTTATCTGTGGACCAGTGACCACATCCAGCCCTGGCAGGACAACGAGGGGCATTCCATGTTCCCCTGGATCACGCTGGCTCTGGTCGGCCAACGCACTCACCACATCCCGTTCGGCACCGGCGTGACCTGCCCCACCTACCGCTACCACCCCACCGTGGTCGCCCAGGCGTTCGCCTCCCTGGCCACCTTGTATCCGGGTCGGGTCTTCTTGGGCGTGGGCACCGGTGAGCGCCTCAACGAGCAGGCCGCCACCACCCAGTTCGGTTCCTACCAGGAACGCCACGACCGGTTGGTCGAAGCCATCGACCTCATCCGTCAACTGTGGAGCGGTCAACGAATCTCGTTTCAAGGCAGGTACTTTCCGACCAACCAGCTCAAGCTTTACGACCCGCCGCCGTCACCGCCGCCGATCTTCGTTGCCGCCGGTGGCCCGAAAAGCGCGCACCTGGCCGGCCAGTACGGCGACGGCTGGATCTGCCAGACGGGTGACCTAAAGAATCAGAAGCTGCTCGACGCGTTCCACCAGGGGGCTCAGCAGTCCAACCGGGATCCCGCCACACTCGGCAAGCGCGCGGAGATGTTCGCCGTCGTCGGTGACGCCAACGTGATCAACCGCGCCGCCGAGCAATGGCGTTTCACCGCCGGCGCCGTCGACCAGCCCAACCCCGTCGACATTCAGCGCGCCGCGCAAGCCAATCCGCTGAACAAGGTGATCAGCGGGTGGACCACCGGCACCGACCCCAAGGTCCACATCGCCAAAGTCCAAACGGTTCTGGACGCCGGCGCGACGCCGTTCGTGCACTTCCCGCAGCAGGATCCGACGACGGCAATCGAGTTCTACCGAACCAAAGTTCTGCCACGGCTACACTAATCGCGCTAGCGCAGCAGCGCGGCCCGCAGGTAGGTCATGTCGGCGAACGCCGCAGCGACTTCGTCGTCGGGATAGTCGAACCCGTTGTCGGCGTGTAATTCTGCGGCAGTGTGCGGCGACACCTGCCAACCGTGCCCGGCCAGGTAGTCGATGATGTGGCCGCGCTCGAAGTGGTAGACGAGTTCGTTGAAATCGACGACGTCGAACCCGAGTTCGCTCATTCGCTCGTGATGCGCGCGGTACCACTCGGTAGCGAAGATACTGGTGTCCGGGACGAATTCGCAGGCGAGCCGGCTGCCCGGCACGCTCATAGCGGTGATGTTGTCGAACAGCTTGTCATGGGCTTCGGGTGGCAGATAAACCACCAGACCCTCAGCGGTCCAAGCGGTGGGAGCGTCGCGGTCGAAGCCGGCGTCACGTAGCGTCGCGGGCCAGTCGTCACGGAGATCCACCGCGACTATTCGGCGCTCGGCGGTCGGTTCGGCGCCCAGCTGACTGAGGGTGGAGGTTTTGAAATCGATGACCCCAGGCAGGTCAACCTCGTAGACAACAGTGCCGTCCGGCCACGGCAAACGGTAGGCCCGCGCGTCGAGGCCGGATGCCAAGATGACGGCCTGCCGGATACCGGCGTCTGTCGCATCGAGGAAGAACCGGTCGTAAAACCGGGTGCGCACCGCCATGCCGCGCGCCATCCGGTCCGGGTCGAACTCGTGATCCTCGGTCACCGGAATCTCGCCGTCCACCAGCCGGGTGTACACGTCGACGCCGACCGCCCGCACCAGCGGAGCGGCGTAGGGATCGTCGATCAGCGGTTCGGGTCCCGCGGCGGCCAGGGCACGCTGGGCGGCGACCATCGTCGCGGTCACCCCGACACTCGTCGCCAGATTCCAGCTGTCGCTTTCGGACCGCGCCATCGCAGCTCCCATCTCGAAGTCTGCAAATAATATAGGTCCACTAGTTATCGGCGCGGTGCCGGCAAGGAGGACTTGGCATGGACTTCGCGCAGCGGACCATCGAGCTGGCCCGCCAAAACGTCGCGGCCGGTGGCAGGCCGTTCGCGACGGTGATCGTCAGAAACGGCGAAGTACTGGCAGAGAGCGCCAATCTCGTTGCTCAAAGCCATGATCCGACGGCGCACGCCGAAATTCTTGCGATCCGCGCGGCCTGTACCGCACTCGGCACTGAGCACCTGACCGGCACTACTATCTACGTGCTGGCCCACCCGTGCCCGATGTGTCTGGGCGCGCTGTACTACTGCTCACCTGATCAGGTCATCTTCCTGACCTCGCGCGACGCCTATGAGCACTACTACGTCGACGACCGCAAGTACTTCGAGCTGGCCACGTTCTACGCCGAGTTCGCCAAGGACTGGGCCGAGCGGCGGCTGCCGATGCGCTACGAGCCACAGGATGCCGCGGTCGAGGTGTACCGGTTCTGGCAGCAGCGCAACGGCGGTGAACGCCGCGCGACCCGCGCCTAGGATGCGCCGATCAGACGCGGGGGCAGTAGTGCTTGGGGTTGTCGCGCTCGTCGAGGGGCGGCAGGTTGCGCGCCGGCGTGTGCACCAGCGGCGTATCGGCCGGGATCCGGCCGGTGGCGCGGTCCCAGCCCGCCCGTGCCCGTGGGTGCATACGCGCCCGGCGCGGCAGACAGCTGAAGGCCAAATAAACCAGGTCACCGAAGCGGCGGTGTAACCACTCGTCGTGCCGCGACCATTCATAGCCCATCAGTTGGCGCACCGGCGGGTCGTACAGCCCCACGGTTACCCAGACGAAAAACGGTGCCAGCAGTCTGCGTTGCGCAGCCCACAGCCAGTCGGGCAGCCATTGGGCAAACGGTGGTTTGGGCAGCCCGGTCAGGTTGAGCACCTCGCGCGCCGCCCAGTTGTTCTCCAGCACCTCACGGCACATGCGGTCCCAGTAGTTCTGGAAGTCCTCCCAGGACTTGGGAACCGGCCGCATGCTCATGCCGTACATCCGGTACCACTGGGTGTGCTCGTCGAATAATTGGCGCTTCTGCGCTTCGGTCAGGCCACCGCAGAACCGTTCGCCCACATGCAGGGTGCCGACGAAGAAGGTGGAATGCGCCCAGTAGAAAACGTCGGGGTTCAGCGCGTGGTAGCGACGCCCCAGCTCGTCGGTGCCTTTGATGTCGACGTGGTAATCGCGCACATCGGCGCCCGTCCATGCCGAACGGTCGCCGTCGAACACCACACCGCCGATCGGGTAGAGCGACCGCAGCAGGCGCTGCCAGCGTTCGCGGAAGAAAGTGGAGTGCTGCTCGACGGCGGCACCGAGTTGCGGATGCATGTTCTGCATCGATCCCGCCCAGGGTCCCTGCAACATGCCGCGCCAGTCACCGAAGTAACGCCAGGTCAGCGAATCCGGGCCGAGCGCCCGCGGTGGCGCGTCGTACCCGAGCGGTGCGACCGGACAGCCCCCGGCAACTTCTCCGCCGCTGGTCAGCGGGCTCGCGTCGGACGTATCTTGAGTCACTGGCGATACCTGTTTCGCTGCGGGGCGCCTTGACTACGCCCGTTGTCAGTTCTCAGACTAGGAGAGACGTGCCGTCCAGTCAACGCCAAGGCCGCTGGTCCGGCGTCCCGCTGCAGCATCGCCTGGCCGTGCGCCGCGATGAGCTGCTTGCCGCGGGAGTACAGCTGCTGGGCGCCGAGAGCGGGCCGGCGCTGACCGTTCGTGCGGTCTGTCGCGCGGCCGGGTTGACCGAACGCTACTTCTACGAAAGCTTCGCCGACCGCGATGAATTCGTCCGTGCGGTCTACGACGACGTCTGCACGCGCGCAATGTCGACCCTGACATCGGCGGGCACGCCGCGGGAAGCCGTAGAGCAGTTCGTGGCGCTGATGGTCGACGACCCGGCGCGCGGACGGGTACTGCTGCTGGCCCCGGAGAGTGGAACCGGTGCTGATGCGCTCGGGCGCGGAGTGGATGCCGAACTTCATCGAGCTGCTTCAGCGAAAACTGACCCGCATCGGCGACCCGGTGGTCCAGGCCATGGTGGCCACCAGCCTGATCGGTGGTCTCACCGCTTTGTTCAGCGCCTACCTCGAGGGCCGACTGACCGCTGACCGACAGCAATTCATCGACTTTTGCGTCGACATGTTGCTGGTTCGCCCCGCGCCGTATGAGCTCGCCGAGGACATCGGAGATCCGCGCGCCGGAAAGTCGAGTCGCCAAGCTAGGGCGGAACCTTGAATGTCACCGGCATACACAGATATATTGACTGCAACCGACGGACACAGATAACTGGGAGGGCACTGTGCCGGATCCACAAGACCTGGACCTGCTGCGCGAACTCGAGCCGGTGGTCGAGCGCAACCTGAATCGGCATCTGCGGATGCACAAGAGCTGGAACCCGCATGACTACATCCCGTGGTCGGACGGCAAGAACTTCTATGCGCTCGGTGGGCAGGATTGGGAGCCTGGTCAATCGCAGCTGACCGACGTCGCGCAGGTGGCGATGGTGCAGAACCTGATGACCGAGGACAACCTGCCGTCCTATCACCGCGAGATCGCGATGAGCTTCGGCATGGACGGCGCGTGGGGCCAATGGGTCAATCGCTGGACCGCCGAGGAGAACCGGCACGGCATCGCGCTGCGCGACTACTTGGTGGTGACCCGCGCGATCGATCCGGTCGAGTTGGAAAAGTTGCGCCTCGAAGTGGTGAACCGTGGCTTCAGCCCGGGTCAGAATCAGCAGGGCGATCTGTTGGCCGAGAACTTGTTCGATTCGGTCATCTACGTCACGTTCCAGGAACTCGCCACTCGCGTCTCGCACCGCAACACCGGCAAGGCCTGCAACGACACAATCGCCGATCAATTGTTGGCGAAGATCTCGCAGGACGAGAACCTGCACATGATTTTTTATCGCGACGTCAGCGAAGCAGGCTTGGAGATCGAACCGAACAGGGCGATGAAGGCTTTGCACCGGGTGCTGCGTAACTTCAAGATGCCCGGATTCTCGGTGCCGGAGTTTCGCCGCAAGGCCGTGATGATCGCCGTCGGCGGTGTCTACGACCCCCGCATCCACCTCGACGAGGTCGTGATGCCGGTGCTCAAGAAGTGGCGCATCTTCGAGCGCAACGACTTCACCGGTGAGGCCAACCGGTTGCGCGACGATCTGGCCCTGCTGATCAAGGAGCTCGAAGTCGCTTGCGACAAATTCGAGATTTCCAAGCAACGCCAACTCGATCGGGAAGCTCGCACGGGCAAGCGGATCAGCGCCCAGGAACTGCACACCACGGCGGGCAAGCTCGTGATGAGCCGGCGGTAGCCGGCGTTGCGCATCGGCCCGATCGAGCTCGCCAGCCCGGTCGTGCTGGCACCGATGGCGGGCGTCACCAATGTGGCATTTCGTACACTGTGCCGTCAGCTCGAGCAGTCCCGCATCGGAACAGTCAGCGGACTCTACGTCTGCGAGATGGTGACCGCGCGCGCACTCGTCGAGCGTCATCCCGTCACCCTGCACATGACGACGTTCGCCGCTGACGAGACACCGCGCTCGCTGCAGCTCTACACCGTCGATCCGGACACCACCTACGCGGCGGCCAAGATGATCGCCGACGAGGGCCTCGCTGATCACATCGACATGAATTTCGGGTGCCCGGTGCCGAAGGTGACCCGCCGCGGCGGCGGGGCGGCGCTGCCGTTCAAGCGGCGGTTATTCGGTCAGATCGTGGCGGCCGCGGTACGCGCCACCGCCGGCACCGACATCCCGGTGACGGTCAAATTCCGCATCGGTATCGACGACTCTTACCACACCCATCTGGACGCAGGCCGGATCGCCGAAGCGGAAGGGGCCGCCGCAGTGGCGTTGCATGCCCGCACCGCGGCACAGCGCTACTCCGGAACGGCGGACTGGGACGAAATCGCCCGACTCAAGCAGCACGTGCGCACTATTCCGGTGCTCGGCAACGGTGACATCTTCGACGCCTCAGACGCGCTGGCGATGATGGCCAGCACGGGGTGTGACGGCGTGGTGATCGGCCGGGGCTGCCTGGGCAGGCCCTGGCTGTTCGCCGAACTGTCGGCGGCTTTCAACGGACGCCCGGCGCCGACGCCGCCCAGCCTGGGCGAAGTCGCCGACATCATCCGCCGGCACGCCGACCTGCTTTCGGCGCATTTCGGCGCCGACAAAGGCATGCGCGATCTGCGTAAACACATCGGGTGGTACCTGCACGGGTTTCCCGCCGGGTCCGACCTGCGCCGCGCGCTGGCGCTGGTCAAAAGCTACGACGAGCTTGACCGGTTGCTCGGCCGGCTGGACGCCGACGTTGCCTTCCCGGAAGCCGCCACGGGGCCGCGCGGCCGGCAGGGTTCCCCGGCTCGGGTGGCGCTGCCCGACGGCTGGCTGACCGACAGCGAGGACTGCACGGTGCCGGCCGGCGCCGAAATGATGCACTCCGGCGGTTGAGTCCGCTGTTTAGGGCTAGAAATGTCTGCGCGACCTCCCACATCGCGTTTCTGCGCCCGTCTAAGTACGATGTGGATCTTGTCGCATCGCAGTCCGGTGGGGGGCCGGCCCGGCTTCCGTCGCAGGAGTGCGAGAACGACGGCGCGCACCCACTGGTTGCGTGGGTTCGCAGTGCTGCCACCGCCGGCACTGTGTTGATGGATGCGCACCGACATCGGTACCTGATCTGCAGTTCGGAGGCCGGTAGGACATGAGTGACGGCGACGACGACGCCGCTGCGGCCACTCGTGCGCACACTGCCTCCGGCGGCACGGCAGCGGACGCCGACCAACCGGCGCTGCGCCCGCTCGGCGCCGCGCCTTGGGAACGGTTCCGACACCCGGTGAGCGCCCGGGCCGAATCCCCCGCCGTCGTCGCTCCCGTGGAACGGCCGCCAACCGAGCCTGAGCGGCCCGCGGACAGCGGCGGAAGTCACGCGGGAGGCGAGCTCACCGTCGCCGACCTGATTGCGAAGGTCGGCGGCGTGCCGGCCAAGCGGCACCGCCGTCACCACGCTGCGCCGGAAGTAGACTCCACCGAGGTGCTTCCGGCCGTACCGGACGACGCCGTCCCGGAACTCCCACCGGCACGGGCCTACGCCGACGAGTTACTACTACCCCACCTGGACACGGACTATTCGCTCGAAGAATTCGAACCAGGTGAGGGCTTCGCCGTCGACGACAGCGACGGGGCCTCCTTCACTGGAGTCGAAGCAGGCCCCGATACCGATGACGCAGAAATTCGTCGCCGGCGGCCGCTGCTGTTGGCCGGGCGGTCAATCGCGGCGGTCATCGCGGTGCTGAGCTTGGCGTTGACCGGTGGGGCATATCAGTGGAGTGCGTCGAAGAACAACCGGTTGAACACGGTGAGCGCGCTGGACCCTCACTCGCGCGACGTCCTCAATCCCAACGGACAGTTCGGTGACGAAAACTTCCTGATCGTCGGCATGGACACCCGCGCCGGGGCGAACAGCCAGATCGGCGCGGGTGACACCGAGGACGCCGGCGGCGCCCGGTCGGACACCGTCATGCTGGTCAACATCCCAGCCAACCGCAAACGCGTGGTGGCGGTGTCCTTCCCGCGTGACCTCGCCATCACCCCGGTGCGCTGTGAGGCCTGGAACCCCGACACCGGCGCGTACGGCCCGCTGTATGACGACAAGACCCGTTCGTGGGGCCCCGACATGGTTTACACCGAAACCAAACTGAACTCGGCCTTCTCCTTCGGCGGGCCGAAGTGCCTGGTCAAGGTGATCCAGAAGTTGTCCGGCCTGAGCATCAACCGCTTCATGGCGATCGACTTCGTGGGCTTCTCCAAGATGGTCGACGCACTCGGCGGCGTCGAGGTGTGCTCCAAGACTCCGCTGCACGACTATGAACTAGGCACCGTCCTCGAGCATTCCGGCCGTCAGGTCGTGAGCGGAACCACCGCACTGAATTACGTGCGCGCCCGGCAGGTTACGACGGAGGACAACGGCGACTACGGGCGCATCAAACGCCAGCAGATGTTCCTGTCGTCGCTGCTGCGTTCGCTGATCTCAAAGAACACCTTCTTGTCGCTGGGCAAGCTGAACAACGTCGTCAACATGTTCGTCAACAACAGCTACGTCGACAACGTCAAGACCAAAGACCTCGTCGACCTCGGTCAATCCGTGCAGGGGCTGACCGCCGGACACATCACTTTCGTGACCATCCCGACGACCGGGATCACCGATGAGGACGGCAATGAACCGCCGCGCACGACCGACGTGCGGGCGCTGTTCGACGCGATCATCAACGACGATCCGCTGCCCGAAGAAAATGACGCGAACGCGCAAGACTTGGGTCCGCCGTCAGCTAAAAAGAGCCGCACGACGTCTACCAAAGCTCCGGTGCCGAGCCCGGTCAAGCAGCCGCGCCCCGACCAGGTGCAGGCGGTGACCACCTCGCCACAGGACGTCACCGTTCAGGTATCCAACGCCACCGGCAAGACCGGGCTGGCCACCACCGCCACCAGCCAGTTGGAGCAGCGCGGATTCAGCGTGATGATGCCGGACGACTACCCCAAGACGGTGAGCTCGACAACGGTGTTTTTCGCCCCGGGCAACGAACAGGCCGCCGCGACGGTCGCCACCACGTTGGCGAACTCAAAGGTCGAGCGGGTCACTGGCATCGGAAGTCTGGTGCAGGTGGTCCTCGGCCCGGACTTCCGGGCGGTGGCCGCTCCCCCGCCGTCCGGGTCGTCGGTCAGCATGCTGATCAACCACAACACCAGCAGCGCCCCGACCAAGCTGCCCGAAGACCTTGCAGTCACCAACGCCGCTGACACCCGCTGCGAGTAACACCGCCCCGTCGACTGTTCACTGCGGTGCCACCGGGTGCTTCACGCCGTTTGGGCTGGCGCCGTCGTAGTCTTAACGCCATGCGTACCGCATACCATGAGCAACTCGCCGAGTTGACCGGCCAGCTCGGCGAGATGTGCCGATTGGCCGGGCTGGCCATGGAGCACGCAACGCAGGCATTGCTGCAGGCCGATCTGGTGCAAGCCGAGCAGGTGTTCTCCGACCACGAGCAGATTGCGATGCTGAGCGCTCGCGCCGAGGAAAGCGCGTTCGTGCTGCTGGCGCTGCAAGCCCCGGTGGCCGGGGATCTGCGTGCGATCGTGAGCGCAATCCAGATGGTCGCCGACATCGACCGGATGGGCGCATTGGCCCTGCACGTCGCCAAGATCGCGCGCCGGCGTCATCCCCAGCACGCCCTGCCCGAAGAGGTCAACGGTTACTTCGCCGAAATGGGCCGGGTGGCGGTGGAACTGGGTAACAGCGCTCAGGAGGTGCTGATCTCCCGGGACCCAGAGAAGGCGGCGCGCATCCGCGAAGAAGACGACGCGATGGACCACCTGCACCGGCACCTGTTCACCGTGCTGATGGACAAGGAGTGGAAGCACGGCGTGGCCTCCGCGGTGGACGTGACGCTGCTCGGCCGGTTCTACGAGCGGTTCGCCGATCACGCCGTGCAAGTGGCCAGACGCGTCATCTTCCAGGCGACCGGCAGACTCCCCGACGACGATGCGCTGGCGGCGGCGAACTAGTCGTCAGCCGAAGCGGCCGGAGATGTAATCTTCGGTCGCCTTCTGGGTGGGGTTGGAAAAGATCTTCTCGGTGTCGTCAATCTCCACGAGGCGTCCCGGTTTGCCGACGGCTTCCAAGTTGAAGAATGCGGTCTGATCGCTCACCCGCGCCGCCTGCTGCATGTTGTGGGTGACGATCACGATGGTGTAGTCCTGCTTCAGGTCGGCGATCAGGTCCTCGATGGCCATCGTTGAGATCGGGTCGAGCGCCGAACACGGTTCGTCCATGAGCAGCACATCGGGCTGCACCGCGATGGCCCGCGCGATGCACAGCCGTTGCTGCTGACCTCCGGACAACCCGCCGCCCGGCTTGTCCAGCCGGTCCTTGACCTCATCCCAAAGGTTGGCCCCGCGCAAAGAGTACTCGGCGGTCTCGTCGAGCACTTTGCGGTTGCGCATACCCTGCAGCTTCAAACCGGCGACCACGTTGTCGCGAATCGACATGGTGGGAAACGGGTTGGGCCGCTGAAACACCATGCCGATGGCTCGGCGCACGCCGACGGGGTCGGTGCCCGAGGAGTAGATGTCGTCGTCGTCGAGCATGACCGTACCTTCGACGCGGGCGCCGGGAATGACCTCGTGCATCCGGTTCAGGGTGCGCAGCACCGTCGTCTTCCCGCAGCCGGAAGGGCCGATGAACGCGGTGACGCTGCGCGGCAGCACCGACAGTGAGACACCGGCGACGGCGTGAAACGATCCGTAATAAATGTTGACGTCTTTGAGGTCTAGTCGCTTGGCCACTGAATCTCCTAGTCGAATGCTTTGGGTGCGAAGACTTCGGCCACCAGCCTGGCCAGGACGTTGATGACGGCGATCAACGTGGTCAGCGTCAGCGCAGCACCCCACAGCCGGTCAGTCGGGATGGGATAGGCACCCGCGCCGGCCGATGTCTGGTCGTAGATCATGCTCGGTAATGACCCCATGAATCCGGTGAACATGTTGAAGTTCATCGCCTGCGAGTAACCCACCAAGATAAGCAATGGGGCTGTCTCGCCCATCACTCTGGCCAATGCCAACATGATTCCGGTGATGATGCCGGACAGCCCCGCCGGAATCACAATCCGAACAATGGTCTTCCATTTCGGTATGCCCAGCGCATAGCTGGCCTCGCGCAGATCCAGCGGGACGATCCGCAGCATCTCCTCGGTCGCCCGAACGATCACCGGGATCATCAGCAGCACTAACGCCAGCGACACCGCAAACCCCGAACGACGGAAGCCCAGCGTCGCGACCCATACCGTGTAGACGAACAACGCGGCCACGATGGAGGGCACGCCGCTGAGGATGTCCACCATGAAAGTTGTCAGCTTGGCCAGCGCGGTTCTACCGCCGTATTCGACCAGGTAGATCGCGACGAAAAGGCCGATCGGGATGGCGATGACGGCACATACCAATCCTTGCAGCACCGTCCCGACGATCGCGTGGTAGGCGCCGCCGCCGGAGACGAATGCTGTCATACCACTCTGAGAATGCGTCCACCACGAGCTGTGCGAAACCGCCCGCACGCCCTGACGAATCACTGAGTACAGCACCCAGACCAAGGGCACCAAGGTGATCGCTATCGAAGACTTGATCAGCACGGTGGCCATGTGGTTGGCGACCCGACGACGCAGGCTGATGCCGCCGATCTTGCGCGACTTGACGGGACGGTCCAGCATCGACGTCATTGGTCCGCTCGCTTGGTGACGGCGGCCCGCGCCAGCGCGTTGACTCCGAACGTGAGCACGAAGAGGACCAGTCCGGCGGCGATGTAAGCACCGGCCTTGAACTGATCATTGAATTCCAAAGCGGTGGCCGCGATCTTAGTGGCGAAGGTGCGGCCACCGTCGAACAGCGACCAGCCGAACGCCTGTTGAGTGCCGCGCATGATGATCAGGAGTGCGAGCGTCTCGCCAAGTGCGCGGCCCAGACCCAGCATCGCGCCGCTGATGTATCCAGAGCGGCCGAATGGCAGCACCGTGGTCTTGACCACTTCCCACCGGGTCGCGCCGAGTGCCAATGCAGCTTCGATCTGGCCCTGTGGCGTCTGAATGAACACCTCGCGGGTGACCGCGCTGATGACCGGCAGGATCATGATCGCCAGCACGATTCCGCCGGTGAAGATTGTTCCGCCGCCTGCGACCGACGCGTTCCCGGTAGCGAATAGGAAGAACCCGCCCCAGTGGTCGTTAAGCCAGGTCGCTATCCCGCGCAACCGCGGTGCCAGCACATACAGGCCCCAGACGCCGTAGATCACCGAGGGCACCGCGGCGAGCAAGTCGACCAGATAAGCCAACAGCCCGGCGACGCGCCGAGACGCGTACTGAATCAGAAAGATCGCGATGCCCAGCGCTACTGGCATAGCAAGGAACAGCGCGAACAGCGACACCAACAGCGTCACCTGGATCATGTCGAAGATCCCAAAGTGCATCGCGGCGGTGTCGGTGGTGATCCAATTGCCGCCGTAGCTGAAGAAGTTCTCCTTATCGCGCGCCAGCGCAGGAATCGCTCGCCACAGCAGGAAACCGCCGATTGCGGCAATCAAAGTCACGATGAAGACACCGGAACCCACCGACAGGGCGCGGAACAGCCGGTCCGCGAGGCGCGCTGTGGTGTTTCCCCAGGGGCGGCCCGGCGTCATTCTCGGTCCGGGGAAAGATGCAGCAACGACATAGCCGGAGCCCGCATCGGCTGGATGTGGCGCAGTCACTGTGCTCCCCTTGGTGTCGTTCCCGTCGGTTTCTCATCAACATTGTCCGCAGACGTTGTCGGCCACGAGTTGCCTAGTCGATCACTGAATCGCATCGATTGCGGTAAGGAGGCGCTGCTTGAACTTTTCCGGCAGCGGAATGTCGCCGGCTGCGGTAAGGCCGCTCTGACCGTCGTTGGCGGCCACCGTCAGAAACGACTTGACACTGGCGGATGTCGCTCGGTCATAGCCTTTCGAGCACACAATCTCGTAAGTCGCCAACACCAATGGATACACATCTGGTTGCCTGGCAACGTATGTCGACTGCAAGTCGAGTACGAGGTCGTTGCCGGCACCCGCGATCGCCGCGTCGTCGATCGCCTTGCGGGTGGTGTCATCGGTGAGCACAACGGGCCCCCTGCCGGAGTCGATCTGCGCATAGGACAGACGCGCCTGGTCCGGGAAGCCTTTTTGTACGTAGCCAATGGCGCCGGGCGTGGCCCGTACGGCCTGCACGACCCCGGCTGACTTCTGGGCACCCTCGCCGACGCCGCCCTGAAACTCGGTGCCGACCCCTTTAGTCCAGCTCTGCGGTGCCGCTGCGACCAGGTACTGCTGGAAGTTGTCAGTGGTGCCTGATGAATCTGACCGGTAAATGGGCATGATTTTGATGTCGGGCAGGGCCACGCCGCGGTTGAGCGCGGCGATGGCCGGGTCTTTCCACCTCGTGATGGCACCGCTGAAGATCTTGGCAAGCATGTCAGCGTTCACGACCAGCGAATGGACATCGGGCAGGTTGTAGGCCAAGGCTATCGGCCCGAATACTAAAGGTAGGTGCCAAGCGGGATTCCCCTGACAGCGCTTCACCGCGGGGTCGATCTGCGCGGTTGTCAGCGGCGAGTCCGAACCTGCGAAATCCACATGGCCGGCGACGAACTGTTCGCGACCGGCACCTGATCCGGTCGGGTCATACGACAGCGCCTTGCCAGGACACAACTGGACCCATCTCTGGTTGAACAAAGCGATCGCATTCTCCTGCGCGGTGGACCCCTCTGCGGTTAACGCGTTTTTGCCGCCGCAATTCGCGGGCCCGCCCACAGGTTCGGAGGTGAGCTTCGTACCGCGCATATTGTTGTCGTTACCGCAGCCGGCCAGCACCAGCATCATGAGCGTGGCCGTAGCCGCGACCGGCCACCGGGCGACTCCGTGGGCGATCATTTATCCCGCTGTTGTTGCATCCGCAGAACTTGCCGAGTCACTCGAGAGATTATGCGCCGCCCACTCAATCACCCGCCGCTGCCGCCGCATACGCCGTGTCGACGCTGTACACAGCGAAGCCCAGCCCTTTGTAGGTGCGCACCGCAGCGGTGTTGTCCGATTCGACGTAGAGCATCACTGTCGGATCGGTCACGTCGGCCAGCCGCCGCGCAAGCGCAGCTACACCGACCGAGGTCAGCAGTTGTCCCAGGCCGCGGCCCTGCGCCGACGGGTCGACTCCCACGACGTACACCTCCCCGACTCCCGGCTTGTCGAGCTGCACCTTCGTCCAGTGGAAACCCAGCAGCTTATCGGTGGTGGTGTCGAAGGCCAGGAACAGCCCGTGCGGATCGAACCACGGTTCGGCGCGACGCTCGGCCACATCCGCCGGAGTCCAGCCGCCTTGTTCCGGGTGGGAGTGGAATGCGGCGTTGTTGACCCGCAGCAACTCCGCGTCGTCGTCCGGTCCGGCATAGGTCCGGATTCGGACGTCATCGGGAACCTCCGGTTCAGGGGCGCCCTGCAGCGCACGTCGCATCTGTATCAACTCCCGAACCGCGACCAAACCCAGCGCCGATGCCGTCGCGCGGGCCGAGTCCAGCGTTCCATGTGCCCAGAACCGGTTGTGGCCGGCTGACTTGTCCAGTGCGGCACCCGCCATCGTGGTGCCGATACCGCGCCGACGCGCACGCGGGTGCACCACCAGCTCCGCCATCGCTGCGGTCTCGTCGCGAGCCGGCGCGAAGTTGAGGTAACCCAGCAAAGTGCCGCCCGCGTCGTCGGTGATCAGCAGGTGCTCGGTGCGCTGCTGAGCCAGTGCTCGCAAAACCTGCTCGCCGACTGGCGTCACCTTGTCGACAGCACTTGCAGCGTTGATCAGCTGGCGCACCTGCTGCTGCTCGTCGGCGCTGAGCGCCGAACGCCAGTCAGCTTGAGTCACTGGCTGCGCAGCGGGTCAAGTATCGGGTCTCGCAGCGTCTCAGCGCTGGCATCGAAATCACTAGCAGCGTCGGGCTGCGAGTTTGCGCTGCGGCCGCGCGCCGGCCGGACCGCCTTGTACCCAACGTTTCGCACCGTGCCGATCAGCGCCTCGTGCTCAGGGCCGAGCTTGGCCCGCAGCCGCCGCACATGCACGTCGACAGTGCGGGTGCCGCCGAAGAAGTCGTATCCCCAGACTTCGTGCAACAGCTGCGCGCGGGTGAACACCCGGCCGGCGTGTTGCGCCAGGTACTTCAGCAGCTCGAACTCCTTATAGGTGAGGTCGAGCGGACGGCCGCGTAACCGCGCGGTGTACGTGCCTTCGTCGATCACCAACTCCCCAAGGCTGACCTTGTCGAGGTTGTCTTGGTCGGCCTGGCCACCGCGACGACCCACGACCAGACGCAACCGGGCGTCGATTTCAGCGGGCCCGGTGCTGGGCAGCAGTATCTCGTCCAAACCCCACTCGGAGTTGATGGCCACCAGGCCGCCTTCGGTGACCACTGCGATTACTGGCATGGGTCTGCCGGTGGCTCCCAGCAGGCGGCACAAGCTGCGCGCGGCCGACAAGTCCTGACGCGCGTCGACGATCACCGCGTCCGCCGAGCCCGCCTCCAGCAGCGACGAGACGTCGGCCGGTGCGGTCCGCACAGTGTGGGACAGCAGCGACAACGACGGCAGAACCGAATCGGTGTGCGGGTCCGCGCTCAGTAGCAAAAGATTCAACAAGCCCCTCCAGCGTCGTGGGGAGAACCTTCCCCAAGACCCATGGCGACATGTGTAGTTAGCGGCCAGGTCATCTAACTTTAGCGTGCTACCTGCTGTTTAGCCTGGCGACGACGCTCAGTGCGGAGCGGGCCGAGTCCCTGCCAACGTCGACTTGCCGGGCGCACCAGCGAGGTCTCAGCCCGACAAGTCGACATTCGCGGTACTTAAAATGTCCAGATGCGCAAGGTGCTGCTCGCTGCGACGGTGACGGCCACGGCCGTGGCGGTGGCCGTTGTGGCAGCCGTCGGCGTCGACTTCGGCACCAGCATCTACGCCGAATACCGCTTGTCAATTGCGGTTCGACAGGCCGCACAGCTCGGCTCTGATCCGTTCGTCGCGATCCTCGGCTTCCCATTTATTCCGCAGGCCATGAATGACCGCTACAAGGAAATGGAGATCAAAGCCAACGCCGTCGATCATGCGGTGGTGGGCAAGGCCACCTTGGAGGCGACCATGCATTCGATCGACTTGGCCGAGACGTCGTGGCTGATCGATTCGCAGGCCAAGTTGCCGGTCGGCAAGCTGGAGAGCCGCATCATCATCGACTCGGTGCACTTGGGCCGCTACCTGGGCATCACCGACCTGATGGTCGAGGCGCCAGCCAAGGACACCAACGACGCGACCGGTGGCACCACCGAATCGGGGATCTCCGACAGCCACGGGCTGGTGTTCACCGGCACCCCCAAATCGGCGGACTTCGACAAGCGGGTCAGCGTATCGGTGGACCTGTCGATGGCCGGCGCCGACCACAGCACACTGGTGCTCACACCGACCGGCATCCTCACCGGGCCGGACACCGCCGACCAGCGGGTGCCCGACGACAAGCGGAACGCGGTGCTCGCGGCATTCCGTCAGCGGGTGCCGGATCAGCGGCTCCCCTTCGGGGTGACACCGACCAGCCAGGGAGCGCGCGGCTCCGACGTCATCATCGAAGGCATCACCGTGGGAGTAACCGTCGCGCTGGACGGGTTCAGACAGTCATGACGAACTTCCGCCGACGCCAGTACTGGTCCGCCACTTGATCACCGCCGTCGTCGCAATCGTGGCCGCCGTCGGGCTCGCGGTGCTGACCGGTTGGCTGTTGACCCACAGGGCAGGCGACGTCCGGGAAACAAATCCCGGCGCAAGCGCTCACCACCCGCACGCCGCGGACCTCGCGCTGTCCCCGACCGGGCCGACCATCGTGCACTTCACCGCAGGTTGGTGCGGGCAGTGCGTCCAGGTCCGCCGAGTGGTGCAGCAGGTATGTGACGACCTGCGCGACGTCGCGCACATCGAAGTCGATCTGGACGCCAACCCTGCAGCGGCCCAGAGGTTCTCGGTGCTTTCGCTGCCCGTCACGCTGATCTTCGACGCCGGCGGAAGCCAGCGCTACCGCACGGCCGGTGTTCCGAAACCCGCTGATCTGCGCTCTGCGCTCGAACCGCTGTTGGCTTGACCGCCCTGCGATTAGGTAAGCTGTCCGACGTGTTCGCCCGCCTTGAGCTCCTGCTCACCAAGCGTCGCGCAGTCGATCTGTGCCGCACCGCGGGCTGTTGCTGTTGTTGTAGCTGCTGAGTCGCCGCGCGTTCGTGTGCCGCGCTCGGAGCAGCCAGACCGGCGTGCCTCCACCATTCCGTGCATCAAGAGCAGGAGCAGTCCATGTCGACCACCATTCCGGTACAGGTCGATGTTCGCGGTCCCCGGTTCGTCGCCTGGGTGACCACCGCTGTCCTGGTCGTCACACTGATCACGTCGGCGATCAGCCTCCCGGCGGCCGCCGTCATCGTTGCTGCGCAGGCCGTGGTTTTCGCGATCGGAGCGCTCGCCGGGCCCAAGCGGCACCCCTACGGTCTGGTTTTCGCCAGGCTGATCGCACCCCAGCTGGGGCCGGTCCGGGATCGGGAGCCGATAGCGCCGCTGAAGTTCGCCCAACTCGTCGGCCTCATCTTCGCCGTCGCAGGCGTCGCCGGGTTTGCGACGGGCGCGCGTTACGTGGGTGTCGTCGCAACCGGAGCCGCCCTGGTCGCCGCCTTGCTCAACGCCGCCTTCGGCATCTGTCTGGGCTGCCGGCTGTACCCGCTGGTGGTCCGACTCCGAACGGCGCCAAAAGCCTCGGAAAGCTTCTGAAACCGCATAAGCAACATCGCACCCAATAAAGCTGAAAGGACTCCGCCATGGCACGCTCCGACGTCCTGGTCTCCGCTGACTGGGCCGAGAGCAATCTCGATGCCCCGACCGTGGTCTTCGTAGAAGTTGACGAGGACACCAGCGCCTACGACGGCGGCCACATCCCGGGCGCCGTCAAGCTGGACTGGCGCACCGATCTGCAGGACCCGGTTCGACGTGACTTCGTCGACGCCCAGCAATTCTCCAAGCTGCTCAGCGACCGCGGCATCTCCAACGACGACACCGTCATCCTCTACGGCGGCAACAACAACTGGTTCGCCGCCTACGCCTACTGGTACTTCAAGCTCTACGGCCATTCCCAGATCAAGCTGCTCGACGGCGGTCGCAAGAAGTGGGAGCTGGACGGTCGTGCGCTGTCGTCGGACAAGGTCAGCCGCCCGGCCACCTCCTACTCGGCTGCCACACCCGACACCTCCATCAGGGCTTTCCGCGACGAGGTGATCCAAGCCATCAACATCAAGAACCTGGTCGACGTGCGCTCCCCGGATGAGTTCTCCGGAAAGATTCTGGCGCCGGCGCATCTGCCGCAAGAGCAAAGCCAGCGGCCCGGTCACATTCCGAGTGCGATCAACGTGCCCTGGAGCAAGGCCGCCAACGAGGACGGCACGTTCAGATCCGACGAGGAACTGAGCAAGCTGTACGCCGACGCCGGTTTGGACGGGTCCAAGGAAACGATTGCCTACTGCCGTATCGGGGAACGGTCCTCGCACACCTGGTTCGTGCTACGCGAACTGCTCGGACATCAGAACGTCAAGAACTACGACGGCAGTTGGACGGAATACGGCTCCCTGGTGGGCGCCCCGATCGAGTTGGGAAGCTAGATATATGTGCTCTGCACCGAAGCAAGGACAGACGTTGTCGGCCAGCGTCGACTTGGAGAAGGAGACGGTGATCACCGGTCGCGTGGTGGACAGCTCCGGCCAGGCCGTGGGCGGCGCGTTCGTGCGGCTACTCGACTCCTCAGGCGAGTTCACCGCTGAGGTGGTCGCGTCGGCCACCGGCGACTTCCGATTCTTCGCCGCACCCGGCTCGTGGACGGTGCGTGCGCTGTCGGCGTCCGGCAACGGGGACGCGGTGGTGTCGCCGTCCGGCCCCGGCGTCCACGAGGTCGACATCAAGATCGCCTGAGCGCGTAGTGGGCCCGACGTGGCTAGTCGGTCCGGCTCGCCCCCTCGCCGCTGCGCGGCTGGGAGGTACCCCCGCCTCATCGCGGTCCGTGCTCTGCATCGTTGCCGACTTGGTTAGTCGGTCCGGCTCCTCCTCATCGCGGTCCCCGCTCTGCATCGTTGCCGACTCGGTTAGTCGGTCCGGCTCCTCCTCATCGCGGTCCCCGCTCTGCATCGTTGCCGGACTAAACTCGTCGGCGTGGTGTTGTTTTTCGAAATCATGTTGGTGGTGGCCGTTCTGGTCATTGCGTGGTTCGCGCTGTATGCGCTGTACCGGCTGGTGACCGACGAATCGTGACGTTCAGAGACAAATCCGCCGGGCCGGTTCGTGCCACGGACTCGGCTGACCGTGCCGTAGCTGCCGCCGCCGAACGGGCGAAGGCGACCGCCAGCCGCAACATTCCGGTCTTCGACGACCTCCCGATCCCGGCCGATACCGCCAACCTGCGCGAAGGCGCTGACCTCGACGACACGCTGCTGGCGCTGCTGCCTCTGGTGGGTGTGTGGCGAGGCGAAGGTGAGGGCCGCGGAACGCACGGCGACTACCGGTTCGGCCAACAGATTGTCGTCTCCCATGACGGCGAGCATTATCTGAACTGGGAAGCCCGCTCCTGGCGGCTGACCGAGGCCGGTGAATACGACGGGCACGATCTGCGCGAGACAGGTTTTTGGCGGTTCGTCACCGATCCCCTCGATCCGGCCGAGTCGCAGGCCATTGAGCTGCTGCTGGCGCATTCGGCCGGTTACGTCGAGTTGTTCTACGGCCGCCCGCGAAACCAGTCGTCGTGGGAGCTGGTGACCGATGCGCTGGCGTGCAGCAAGACCGGAGTGCTGGTGGGCGGCGCCAAACGGCTCTACGGCATCGTCGAGGGCGGCGACTTGGCCTACGTCGAGGAGCGGGTGGACGCCGACGGCGGCCTGGTGCCGCATTTGTCCGCCCGGTTGTCCCGCTTCGTCGGCTGACCGCGCCGGCGACGATGCAGAGCGCAGCGATGAGGAGGAGCGGCGCCATCAACCGCGCCGGCGACGATGCAGAGCGCAGCGATGAGGAGGAGCGGCGCCATCAACTGCGCCGGCGCAGTTCTTGCGCCAAGGTCCAGACATGGGACGGCCCCCGAGCCGATGTTCCTGGTTGGACGGACCGGAGGCTCGGGGGCCGGGTGACTGCGGGGAATTCGCCAGCGCGCGCAGGTGATTCCTCGCTGGGCGCCGCTTAGCGCGCAGCCACCTCACATGTCCATGAAGCTAACAATTCCTGGACCACCTCCTTCCTTGTGTACAGCCGAAGGTACCGGTTCACCGCCACGGCGACAACCGATTTCACCGATCGCTGACAACGGCGGCATCGACCAGTTCGGCGAATTCGCTGGCGAACGCCGGCGGCGGCAGCCGGCGGCCGTCCAGAGTGTGCACCCGTGCGGCCAGCGTCATACTCGACACCAACCAGATCCCCTCGGCCGCAGCCAGGTCAGCTGGCCGCAGGGCACGGTAATCGCAGTCGTAGCCCTTGGCGCGGGCGACTTGAAACAGCGCCTGCTGAGTGGTGCCACGCAGGATCGGAAACCACGGCGGCGGAGTCAGCAGCTCGATAGTGCCGCCGGCTCCTTCTCCTCGGGCTGCGATGACCACCGTGGATCGCGGACCTTCCAGGACGTAACCGTCGGAGCTGACGAAAATCACGTCGCCGGCGCCCTGACGGTCCGCGTGCCGCAGCGCGGCCATGTTGACCGCGTACGACAATGTCTTGGCGCCGGCCAGTAGCCACGGCATGGCATCGACGCCGTTGGCGGGCAGCCCGTAGGGCAGCGTGATCGCTGCGATCCCGTCGCGGCGGACGCCTGCCACTCGCTCGGCCACCGGATTGACCGCGACGTATGTGGTTGGCGAAGAGCCGCTTTCCCGCCCGCGGCTGTAAATGAGTCGCATCGCGCCTTCATCGCTGGTGTTGGCCACCCAGAGTTGCGCCGCCACGTCGATCGCGCGTCGCCAGCTGTCCAGCTCCGGCGGAGCCAGATCGGTCAGTTTCGCCGAATGGGTCAGCCGGTCCAGATGCGCCTCGATCAGACAGGCCCGGCCGTCACGTACCAGCAATGTCTCGAAGACGCCGTCGCCTCGTACCGCAGCGAGATCGTCGGCAAAAAGCAGCGGCGCGTCGGGCGCCAATATCTGGCCGTCGAGTGTGACGACCACACCCTTTTGGCTGGCCATGGACGAGAAGCCTAGCTTGCCGGCTCCGGTGTGCAGCCCGCCGCACACTCGAGCTCGGCTGTGCGGCCGACCGCACGTTCGACGGGCGAGGAGGCAGCTCCGCTACCCGTAGAGTTGTTACGTGTCAGCAGTGCCCGCACCCGATCCCGGACCGGACGCCGGCGCGCCGTGGCATTACGGGGACCCGCTCGGCGAGCAGCGGGCCGCTCAGATCGGAGCGGTCCTGGTCGACCGTTCCCACCGGGCGGTCCTGACCTTGACCGGCGCCGACCGGCAGCCGTGGCTGCACAGCATTTCGGCCCAACATGTCAGTGCCCTGCCCGACGGTGCGAGCACGCAGAACCTGAGTCTGGACGGGCAGGGCCGCGTCGAAGACCACTGGCTTCAGACCGAACTCGGCGGCGTCACCTATCTGGACACTGAGCCGTGGCGAGGTGACCCGCTGCTGGTGTATCTGCGCAAGATGGTGTTCTGGTCCGACGTGCAGCCCGACGCCGCTGATGTGGCGGTGCTTTCGTTGTTGGGTCCTGCCCTGACTGACCGAGCCGTGCTGGACGTGTTAGGCCTCGAGGCGCTACCGGAGGAGATGAGGGCCGCGCCGCTGGCCGGCGGCGGCCTGCTGCGTCGGATGCCGGCGGCGACACCGGCGCAGACCGAGTTGGATCTGCTGGTGCCGCGCGGGATTTCAGCCGACTGGCAGCAGCGTCTGACGCAGGCCGAGATCCGTCCTGCCGGCGTGTGGGCCTACGAGGCACACCGGGTGGCGGCTCGCCGGCCCCGGCTGGGAGTGGACACCGACGAACGCACCATCCCGCATGAAGTCGGCTGGATCGGCGGGCCCGGGTTGGGCGCCGTTCATCTCGACAAAGGTTGTTACCGCGGCCAGGAAACGGTCGCGAGGGTGCACAACCTGGGCAAACCGCCGCGCATGCTGGTGCTGCTGCACCTCGACGGCTCGGCCGATCGGCCAATCACCGGTGATCCGGTGCTGGCCGGGGGCAGGGCGGTGGGCCGTCTCGGCACTGTGGTCGACCACGTCGATCTGGGCCCAATCGCGCTGGCCCTGGTGAAGCGCGGACTGACCGCAGACGCGGCTTTGATCACCGGCGGCGACGCCGGGGTGGCAGCGGTGATCGATCCCGATTCGCTGCCGCCCGCCGACGTGGCCGGCGCCGGTCGGCAAGCCGTCGACCGGCTGCGCGGTACAAGCCGGTGACCCTTGACGCAATGCGGCCGCGGTGGTGCGACGGTGGGGTAGGGCGTCCCAGCGCAGGGCCACCGGGCACGGTAAGCTACACATCAGGACAAAACACACACCTAGATCGGAGCCGCCTACTTGTTGGGCCGCTCCGTTATTGCGCGAGGGGGTCCCCCCATGGGCCGCGGCCGGGCGAAGGCGAAGCAGACCAAGGTTGCTCGAGAACTCAAATACAGCTCACCGCAGACCGATTTCGAGCGGCTTCAGCGCGAGCTCTCGGGGTCGGAGGCTGACGAAGGTAGTTCGCTGGACGGCGACGGCGGGCTTTCTGACGACCCGTGGGATAGCAACGAGTGGCGTCGCTGAAGCCGTCCTGACCAAAGCAGGTCAAAACCTTGGATGTTCGCCCACGAGCGCAGCACGTGGGCCTTCCTTCCCGCCCTTGCTAACAATTCCCAACACCCAGCAGTCCAGATGCCGGGCGGTCAAAATGGCCAAGGCCCGGTCGGTGTCCTCCGGAGCGACGACGGCGACCATGCCGACACCCATGTTGAATGTCTTCTCCATCTCCGCACGCATGACCCGGCCCCGCTGAGCGATCATCGCGAACACCGGCGCAGGTGTCCACGTGCCGCGGTCCACCTCGGCCAGCAGGCCGTGCGGAATCACCCGTTCCAGGTTGCCGGCCAATCCACCACCGGTGACATGGCAGAAGGTCCGGACCTGGGTTTCTGCGGCCAGCGCCAGGCAGTCCTTGGCGTAGATCCGAGTCGGCTCGAGTAGTTCTTCGCCCAGAGTGCGGCCGAATTCCTCGACGTAGCCGGCGAGGTTCATCCGGTCGATCTCCAGCAGCACGTTCCGGGCCAGCGAGTATCCGTTGGAATGCAGGCCAGAAGCGCCCATCCCGATGATGACGTCCCCCGGCCTGACCCGGTCGGGGCCCAGCACGTCGTCGGCTTCGACCACACCGACACCGGTGGCGGAGATGTCGTAGTGGTCGGGTTCGATCAGGCCGGGATGTTCGGCGGTCTCACCGCCGAGCAGCGCACAACCAGCGCGCATGCACCCGTCGGCGATCCCGCCGACGATCGCATTCAGCCGCTCGGGCACGATGCGGCCCAACGCGATGTAATCGAGCAGGAACAACGGCTCGGCACCGCACACCACCAGGTCGTCGACCACCATCGCGACCAGGTCGAGGCCGACCGTGTCATGTTTGTCCATCGCCTGCGCGACGGCCAGCTTAGTGCCCACCCCGTCGCTGGAGGCGGCCAGAAATGGTTCCCGGTAGTCACCGCGCAGCGCGAACAAGCCCGCGAAACCGCCCAGCTTGCTGCGCACCTCGGGTCTGGTCGCCTTGGACGCAAGCGGTTTGAACAGTTCGACTGCGCGCTCGCCGGCTTCGATGTTTACCCCGGCCGATGCGTAGGTGACGCCGTGAACGGCCGAACCATGTCCGGGACTTTTTCCGGTGTCCGTCATCGGTTCAAAGGCTACCGGTCGGTTCCCGTCGGCATTAACCGATTGAGGCCCAATTGGGGCCTGATTGGACCACCGACGCTAGGGCCGGCGCAGAGCCTCGTCAGCGCCACGGGCCGCGTCGCCGGTCAGAGTGGCGCCGGCGTCGCGGGCGGCGTTGGCGAGCATGTGCTCGACGACGTTCTTGCCCAACGCGGACCCGCTGGGCAGCTCGATCGGGTACCTGCCGTCGTAGCAGGCGGTGCACAGTCGCGACATGGGCTGCTCGGCGGCGGCGACCAGGCCCCGCAGCGAGATGTAGCCCAAGGTGTCGGCGTTGATCGCATGGCGCACCGCTTCGAGCATCTCGCCCTCGTCTTCGACGGCATTGGCGATCAACTCGGCCGGCGACGGGAAATCGATGCCGTAAAAGCAAGGCCACTTGACCGGCGGCGAGGCGATCCGCACATGCACCTCGACCGCGCCTGCCTCGCGCAGCATCCGCACCAGGGCGCGCTGGGTGTTGCCCCGCACGATCGAGTCGTCGACGACGACGAGCCGCTTGCCCCTGATGACCTCCTTCAGCGGGTTCAGCTTCAATCTGATCCCGAGCTGGCGGATGGTCTGTGACGGCTGAATGAAGGTGCGCCCGACGTAGGCGTTCTTCATCAGGCCCTGCCCGTAGGGGATGTTGGACTCCTGCGCGTAACCGACCGCGGCGGGCGTACCGGATTCCGGCACGCCGATCACCAAGTCGGCGTCGACGGGGTGTTCGCGCGCCAATCGACGGCCGATTTCGACGCGCGCCCCGTGCACCGACCGGCCCGCGATGGTGCTGTCTGGCCGGGCGAGATAGACGTACTCGAAGATGCAGCCTTTAGGCGTGGGGTTGGCGAAACGGGTGGACCGTACGCCGTCGGCGTCGATGGCCAGCAGTTCGCCGGGTTCGATGTCGCGGACGAACGAGGCACCGACGATGTCGAGCGCGGCGGTCTCCGATGCCACCACCCACCCGCGGTCCAGCCGTCCCAGCGACAACGGCCGCATCCCGTGTGGGTCACGGCAGGCATAGAGGGTGTTCTCGTCCATGAAGGTCAGGCAGAAGGCGCCGCGCACGGTCGGCAACAGCTCCAGAGCCGCCTGCTCCAGGCTGGAATCGGCCGCGCCGTGCGCCAGCAAGGCGCCCAGCATGTCGGAGTCGGTAGTGGCGGCGCCGGGAGCCCGGGAATTCACCAGTCCTGCCTCCCGGGCGCGGGCGACGAGCTCGGCGCTGTTCACCAGGTTGCCGTTGTGCCCCAACGCGACGCCGGTGCCGGCCGCGGTGTTTCGGAACACCGGCTGCGCGTTCTCCCAGGTGGTGTTGCCGGTGGTGGAGTAGCGGGTGTGGCCGATGGCCACGTGGCCTTCCATAGCCGCCAACGTCTGCTCATCGAAGACTTGGCTGACCAGACCCAGATCTTTGAACACCAGCACCTGAGAACCGTCGGCGACAGCGATGCCCGCCGCCTCCTGACCGCGGTGCTGCAGGGCATAAAGGCCGTAATAAGTCAGCTTCGCGACATCTTCACCGGGAGCCCAGACACCGAACACTCCGCACTCTTCACCGGGCGGGTTCTCGTCGACGATCGGCTGCTGAGCGGTCACAGTAAGGCGGCTCCCCTGGGCGCGGTTTGGAGACGTTACGGAGTCTACGGAAACGACAGTCGGGTCTGCGAATTCAAACGGCGTGTTGCGTCCCCTGCCAACCGTATTTCAGCGCCAGCAAATTCCCAAAAGTATTCAGCTGTAACATCTGTTGCAGATGTCACACCCGCTGACATTCCAAGTCAGCCGCCGAGGTTGAGCAGCGGCAGCCAGACCCCGATCTCGCCTGCCCGAGAACCGCTCAGCCGCAGTGCCCCGGAGCTTTGCGCCGTCGTCAGGTCCAGCAGACCGGTGGCCAGCAACAGCCACGTACGCGCGTCGGCCTCCACCACGTTGGGCGGTGTACCGCGGGTGTGCCGCGGCCCGGAGACACATTGCACCGCCACGAACGGCGGAACCCGGACTTCGACACTGGCGCCCGGGGCCTGCGCGGCCAGTGTGCGGGCGGTGAGCCGCACGGCGGCGGCCAGTTCGGCGCGAGCGGGCACCGGATCGTCGCCGTCACGCAACCAGCCCTCGATCGCCAGGACAGCCCGGCGAGTCTCGGCTGGGTCGGCTTGGTGGCGAGGGCCCATACCTCAGGTTCTCAAAGCGCTGGCATCGGCGGCGAGGCCGACGAGTCAAGGCGACCGCCGCCCGACGATCAACGCGGCAGCTGCCGCGGTCTCGTTGATCGCCAGATGTGTCAGCATCGGTGCCGCCAGGCTGCCGGAACGGTCGGCCAGCCACCCGAACAACCAGCCCGCGGCACCGGTGACCACAACAATCGGCAGCACCGGCTCACCGGCAGCGCGGGCGTCGGCGATATGGCTGAACCCGAAGGTGGTGGCCTGCAGCAGCCGGCCGGCGGATGGGCCCAATGCCCGGACCGCAACGGTGGTCAGCGCCGCCCGGTAGGCGGCCTCTTCGGTCCACACAGTGCCCAGCGGTATTCGTACCGCCAGCCAGTTGACCACCGAATCAGGCGTGTCCCGCCCAACTATCGACCGGCGCACCGCCGGCACCACAACCGTCGCGGCCACCGCGCCACCGGCGACTCCCCCGCCGACCAAGCCCCAGCGCAGCCCCGACCACAGCCGCGGCGGTCGCAGTCCGACTGAGGCCCGCGTCAATGCGACCAGCAGTGCGCCGAATCCGGCTTGCGCGGGCACCCGCGCCGGCGTCGGCACCCGCGGGCCGACGAAACTCCATCCCAACAGAACGGCCGCCAACGCCAGCGCTCGGCACATCAGGACAAGGGTCCGGCGGCTGCCTCGAACTTTTTCAGCGCGGCGCGGGTGCGGTCGGTGTCGGCAGGCGTCCAACCCTGCGGTGGCAGCACGGCTGCCCAGCCGTCGAGCGCCATGTCACCGTAATTGTGGCCGTGCCCGGCGGGCATTTCCTCGGCTTCCGTCAAGTCGGCGCTGACCTGCCAAAAGGTCACCACCGGAAACCAGTCCATGGCCGCGGTGCGGTCCTGGCCCGGCCGTTCCCTCAACCAGTCCGGCCGGCTGAAGAGCAGGTGCGGTGACCACCACACCACCGGATCGGACGCGTGCTGCAGGAACAGTACGCGGGTGCCCGCCCAGGGGCGGGCCGCGACGGCGTCGATGTCGGCGGGACGGTTGGCCTCGGAGAACCGCACGGTACGGCCGTTGTCGTAGCGCGGATCGACCTCACGTGTGCCGGGGTCGCGGCGCGCCACCAGCGCATGCCACAGCGGGCTTTCCTGCGGCGGGCCCTCCCACAGCACGGCGCTGAAGCCCATCTCCGACACGTCGGGCAGATACCCGAAGGCGGACTGACCTGCCATCGAACCAAGGCTTTCGCCATACAGCACCAGTTTCGGACGGTGGTCGACGGGCCACTGCTGCCAGTGCTGCGCGATGGTGTCGACCAACGACCGGCCGGAGTCCTTCGACTTCTGTCGATCGGCCAGGAACGAGACCCAGCTCGGCAAAAACGAATACTGAACACCCACCATGGCGGTGTCGCCGTCGTACATCATCTCCACCGAGCTGGCCGCCGCCGGGTCGATCCAGCCTGTGCCGGTCGTCGGGACGATGACAAGCAGCTTGCGGTCGACTGCGTGCGTGCGCTCGAGTTCGCCAACGAGCACCCGCATGCGGCCCTCGTCACTGTCCGCGGTCTCCAACCCGGCGTAGATGCGAATCGGCTCCTTGGCCGGCCGGCCGTTGAGCCGGGTCAGATCGGCGGCGTGCGGACCGGTGGCCACGAAATTGCGGCCCTGTAATCCCAGCGAGTCCCAAGGCGCCAGCGAGGTAGGGCTACCGGATTTCTCCGGCAGCAGCGGTGCGGACAGACCCGCACTGGTGGTGTCGTTGCGCGGTTGGAAGATCGCGTTGGCGCCGGCGAAGAATCCGCGCACGAGCACGCCGTTGAACAGCGCGATCAGCAGCGCGACCACGATCGTCGTGCCGAGGAACAATGCCACTTCGTCGTTGAGGTGCCATCGTCTGATCAGCATTCTGGCCAGCAGCCTGATGGCGTCGATGATCACCCGCGAGGTCGACACCAGCAGCGCGGCAACGACGATGGACAGCATGAGGGTGCGCAGGTAAGTGGGCGTGGCCGGGCCCTCGATGCCCATCAGCGCCGATACCTGCCGCTGCCAGGCCGCCGCCGGGATCAGCATCAGCACGCACGCCGTCGGCGCGGCCACGACGACGGCTACCTTCAGTGCCAACATTATTCGTGGGCCCGGCGGCCACCACGAGACGTTACGCAGCACCAGGCGTTCCACCGCTTTGCCGAGCAGTACACCAAGGCCGTAACCGATGGCGGCGTTGATGCCACCAATCAGCCCCTGAAACAGCCAGCTGCGCGGCAGCAGCGACGGCGTCAGCGACACACAGAAAAACAGGGCACCGACCGCGACGCCGGTGAACCTCAGGCGCAGCAAGCTCCAAGCCCACAGCACCAACGGATGACGGTCCGGCCGATGCGCCGGGGGCGTTGGCGTTTCGCCGGTGACCTGGCGCACCGGCGTGCTCATCGGCGCCGCTCTTTCATCCGAACAGCCCCGGCAACACTCCTTCGAACGTGCAGCGCAGTTCGGTCAGCGGGACGGTGAACAAACCCTGCACCTCAAGCACTTCCGAGCTCTGGTCCACGACACCGATGCGTACAGCCGGCACTTCCCGCGCTGCGCACAGCGCCAGGAATCGGCTCTCCTCTTCGCGCGGGGCGGCCACCAGCACCCGGCCCGACGATTCGGAGAACAACGCGACGAACGGGTCGCTGCCCTCGGGAAGCACGATGCGGCATCCGGTTTCACCTGCCAAAGCCGACTCGACGACCGCTTGGGCCAGGCCGCCTTCGGACAGGTCGTGCGCTGCGGATACCAGCCCCTCCTTGGCGGCCGCGCTCAACACTTCGGCCAGCAATCGTTCGCGGCCCAAGTCGACGGCCGGCGGCCGCCCGCCCAGATGCCCGGCACTGACCTGGGCCCACACCGAGCCGTCGAATTCATCTCCGGTGTCACCGAGGAGCAGCAGCGTCTCGCCCGGCGTGCTGCCCAGGTAAGCCGCCAGACGTCGACTCACATCTTCTATGACCCCGAGTACCCCCACAACGGGGGTGGGTTGAATCGCCGTCGACCCGGTCTGGTTGTAGAAGCTGACGTTGCCGCCGGTCACCGGGATGCCCAGCGCCGCGCAACCGTCGGCCAATCCGCGGACCGCCTGGGCGAACTGCCACATCACGCCCGGGTCTTCGGGCGATCCGAAGTTGAGGCAGTTGGTGACGGCCACCGGGGTGGCGCCGGTGACGGTGACGTTGCGGTAGGCCTCGGCCAGGGCGAGTTGGGCACCGGTGTAGGGGTCCAGGACGGTGTAACGTCCCGACGCATCGGTCGACACCGCGATACCGCGGCCGGTGGACTCGTCGATCCGCAGCATTCCGCTGTCGGCGTGCTCGGCCAGCACGGTGTTGCCGCGCACGTAGCGGTCGTATTGCTGGGTGATGAACGCGCGGCTGCACAGATGCGGACTGCCCAGCAGCGCAAGCAAAGTCGCGCGCAACTCGTCGCCGGTCTTGGGGCGCGGCAGGTTGCCCGTGTGGTCGGCGTTGAGCGCGTCCTGCGACTCGGGGCGCGCGACCGGACGCTCGTAGACCGGACCTTGATGCGCTACGGTGCGCGGCGGCACGTCGACGACGGTCTCGCCGTGCCAGCTGATTCGCAGCCGGTCACCGTCGGTAACCTCCCCGATGACAGTGGCCAGCACCTCCCACTTTCGGCACACCGCCAAGAAGGCGTCGACGTTGGCCGGCGTGACCACCGCGCACATCCGTTCCTGTGACTCGCTGCACAGCACTTCAGCGGCGGTCATGCTCTGCGTGCGCAGCGGGACAGTGCTCAGTTCGACCGTCATGCCGCCGTCTCCAGCGGACGCCAATTCCGATGTCGCGCAGGCTAATCCGGCACCACCCAGATCCTGGATGCCGACCACCAAGTCCGCGGCGTACAGCTCCAGGCAGCACTCGATGAGCACCTTCTCCATGAACGGGTCGCCGACTTGCACCGACGGTAGCTTTTTCCGAGATCCGCTTGCGGGATCGAGTTTCAACCCGGGCCCAGTTCCGTTTTCGTCGTCGCCGAACGTCTCGGAGGCGAGCACCGACACGCCACCGATGCCATCCAAACCGGTTCGCGCGCCGAACAGAATGATCTTGTTGCCGGCGCCGGACGCGAACGCCAGGTGCAGATCCTCCTTACGCAACACCCCGACGCACAAGGCGTTCACCAACGGGTTGCCGGCATAGCAGGCGTCGAAGACGGTTTCGCCGCCGATGTTGGGCAGGCCCAGCGAGTTGCCGTAGCCGCCGATACCGCGCACCACCCCGTCGAGCACGCGGCGGGTGTCCGGCGCGTCGGCCGCCCCGAAGCGGAGTTGGTCCATCACCGCCACCGGCCGGGCACCCATCGCCATGATGTCGCGCACGATCCCGCCGACACCGGTGGCCGCGCCCTGGTAAGGCTCGACGTAGGACGGGTGGTTGTGCGATTCGACCTTGAAGGTGACGGCCCACCCGTCACCGATGTCGACGACGCCGGCGTTCTCCCCGATGCCGGCCAGCATCGCTGCGCGCATCTGCTCGGTGGTGGTCTCGCCGAAGTAGCGCAGGTGCACCTTTGAAGATTTGTAGGAGCAGTGTTCGCTCCACATCACCGAGTACATGGCCAGTTCGGCGTCGGTGGGCCGACGGCCCAGGATCTCGCGGATGCGCTCGTATTCGTCGTCTTTGAGACCCAGTTCGCGGAACGGTTGAGGCTGATCGGGGGTGGCCGCGGCCGACTCGACTGTGTCGACTGCCTGAGTAAGCCCGGACGTCACGGGGACAGTCTAGGTTCCGCGTCGTGAGCCGGCGCTCTAGGACATCGAGTCTGCACCGGCGACGCTCGCCCCAGCGGCGCCGACTCACTCGGGCGACAGAAATGCGCTGCAGGGACGCAGCGTAGGCGGCGACGTCGGCGGCGCCCATGAATTCGCGCGCCGAGTGCATGGCCAACTGCGGGGCACCGACGTCGACGGTCGGGATCCCCGTGCGCGCCGCGGTCAGCGGGCCGATCGTCGAGCCGCACGGCAGGTCAGCGCGGTGCTCGTAGCGTTGCAGCGGGACACCGGCCTGCCGGCACGCCAGCGCGAACGCCGCGGCGGTGCGACCGTCGGTGGCATAGCGCAGATTGGGCTGCACCTTCAGCACCGGGCCACCGTTGATGGTGATGAGGTGGCCAGGCTCGTGCCGTTCGGGGTAGTTGGGATGCGTCGCGTGGGCCATGTCCGCTGATGCCACCGTGGAGCCGGCCAGCCGGCGCAGAAATTCTTCGCGGCTGCCGCCGGCCGCCAACACGATGCGCTCCAAGACGGTCAGCAGCAGCTCGGACTGCGCACCGTGGTCGGAGGTGGACCCGACTTCTTCGTGGTCGAACAGCGCCAGCACCGGCAAATATCCGCGCGGTTCAGCCGCAAGCAGGGCGTGCAGCCCGGCGTAGCAGCTGGCCTGGTTGTCCAATCGGGGCGCGCTGACGAACTCGCCGTCGGGCCCGCTCTCAGTGGACGCCGTGAGATCGTGCGTCATGAGGTCCGCGCCGAGCACGTCGCGGCCGTCGACTCCGGCTTGCGCGGCGACGTAGTCCACGAAAGAGCCCGGGATGTCCCCTGCGCCCCACACGGCGTTGACGTGGCGCTGCGGGTCCAAGGTGAGCGATCTGCGGTCCTCAGCCAGATGGATAGCCAGTTGCGGCACCCGCAGGATCGGCGCGTCGATGCGGACCAGCAGATGGGCCAAGCTGTTGCCGCCGTTGCCGTTGTCCCGCACCGACAGCCGACCGCTGACGCCCAGATCGCGGTCCAGCCACGAATTGAGCCACGCGCCGCCGTAGGGCTCCAGCGCCACCACCTGCCAGCCTGCGACCACCCGGTCGGGATGCTGTTTGACCCGCAAATTGGGGCTGTCGGTATGCGCCCCGATCACCCGAAACGGCCGCTCAGTATCTCCGGCGCTGTCCCAGGCCACCACCGAACCCGCCCGCACCACGAAGAATTTGCCCGCGCCCTGCCACGCATCGGCCTCGGAAAGCTCGTTGTAGCCGGCCGCACGTAGTGCTTGTGCCACCGTCGCGCACACGTGAAAAGGCGAAGGGGACGCGTCGATGAACTCGCATAGGCCCGCTGCCGAAGCCGCCATGGACCCATCTTTTCATTACGGTGTTGGCAGGGACGTTAGGGTCAGACGGTGCACTACGCGGCGAAGCGCCTACCTGCGGCGGCCGTCACCGAGAAGACTGTGGCGACCGGCAGCCTGAAAGGAACCCCGCAATGAACAACCTTTACCGGGAGTTGGCGCCGGTCACCGAACAAGCGTGGGACGAGATCGAATTGGAAGCGACTCGCACCTTCAAGCGCCACATCGCGGGGCGCCGAGTCGTCGACGTCAGCGAGCCCGGCGGCCCCGTCGTTGCCGCGGTGAGCACGGGCCGGCTCATTGACGTGCAGGCGCCGACCGACGGAGTCGTCGCACAGCTGCGGGCGAGCAAACCCCTGGTGCGGCTGCGCGTCCCATTCACCCTGTCGCGCAGCGAGATCGACGCCGTGGAACGCGGCTCCCAGGATTCGGACTGGGATACGGTCAAAGAGGCCGCCAAGAAACTGGCCTTCGTCGAAGACCGGACCATCTTCGAGGGCTATGCGGCCGCCTCGATTGAAGGGATCCGCAGTTCGAGCTCCAACCCGCCGCTCACCCTGCCCGCTGATGCCCGCGACATTCCCGACGTGATCACCCAGGCGCTGTCCAGGCTGCGGCTGGCCGGCGTTGACGGCCCCTACTCGGTACTGCTGTCCGCCGACGTCTACACCAACGTCAGTGAGACCACCGAACACGGCTATCCGATCCGTGAGCATCTGCGCCGGCTGGTCGACGGTGACATCATCTGGGCGCCCGCCATCGACGGTGCAATCGTGCTGACCACCCGCGGCGGCGACTTCGACCTGCAACTGGGCACTGACGTTTCGATCGGATACCTCAGCCACGACGCCCAATCAGTGCAGTTGTATCTGCAGGAGACGCTGACTTTTCTCGCCTACACCGCAGAAGCCTCAGTCTGCTTGAGCGCCTGACCAAAGTCGGCCATCGAGTAGGCGTCGACGAATTCGAGCCTGCACTCAGGGCGGCGACTCGCCGAGGAGCTGCCGCAGTGCACGCACACGGGGGCGGGAATCAGGCCGCCAGGACGGAGTCCAGCGCCGAGTAGAACAGGCCCAGCCCGTCGTCGGAGGGACCGGTCAGAGCTTCGATGGCATGCTCCGGATGCGGCATCAAACCCACGACGCGGCCGTTGGCCGAACTGACACCGGCAATGTCGCGCAACGAGCCGTTGGGGTTCCCGGCGTAGCGAAACACCACTCGCCCTTCGCCCTCCAGTTCATCAAGGGTTTTCTGCGGGGCCACGTAGCGTCCCTCACCAGACTTCAACGGCACCAGCAGATTCGCGTCCTGCTCGAAGCGTGAAGTCCACGCCGTCGACGTCGAGGCCACCTGCAGCCACACGTCGCGACAGATGAAATGCAGACCGGCATTGCGGGTCAGCGCGCCCGGCAACAGGCCGGCCTCGCACAGCACCTGAAAACCGTTGCAGATGCCCAACACTGGTAGCCCCTGGTCTGCGGCGGCGACCACTTCACTCATCACCGGGGCGAACCGGGCGATCGCGCCTGCCCGCAGGTAGTCACCGTAGGAGAAACCGCCCGGCACCACGACCGCGTCGACGCCCTTGAGGTCGGTGTCGGCGTGCCACAAGCCGACCGGCTCCGCACCGACGAAACGCGCCGCGCGGGCGGCGTCGACGTCGTCGAGCGTCCCGGGAAAGGTGATGATGCCGATGCGCGCCGTCACTGCGCCTCCCGTGTCACTGTCCAGTCCTCGATAACGGTGTTGGCCAGCAACGATTCCGCGATCTGAGCGAGCTGCGAATCATCGATGGTGTCGTCGACGTCGAGCTCGAACCGCTTGCCCTGCCGCACATTTGACACGCCATCATGCCCGAGTCGGCCCAGCGCACCGACGATCGCCTGACCTTGGGGATCGAGGATCTCGGCCTTGGGCATCACATGCACCACCACCCGCGCCACGGGCGCTCCTCGCTGTCAGAAGTTGAATTGCTTACCTTGATTGCTCCGTGGATTCTACCGGTTGGCCACCGCCGGGGCCGCTGCGCGCACAATCGAACTATGCAACTGACGCACTTCGGCCATTCTTGTCTGTTCGCCGATTTCGGCCACACCACGATCTTGTTCGACCCCGGTAACTTCTCGCACGGGTTCGAGGGCATCACCGGCCTGTCAGCCATCCTGATCACCCATCAGCACCCCGATCACGTCGACGCCGAACGACTGCCTGCGCTGCGCGACGCCAATCCGGGCGCTCCGATTTACGCCGACCCGCAAACCGCCGCGCAGCTGGGCGACTCGGTCCTGCCGGTGCATGTGGGCGACGAGCTGCAGGTAGGCCAGTTGACCATTCGGGCGTTGGGCGGCAAGCACGCGGTCATTCACCCGGAACTGCCGGTGATCGAGAACATCTCGTTCCTGGTCGGCGACGGCGAGCATCCGGCACGGCTGATGCATCCCGGTGACGCCTTGTTCGTGCCCGACGAGCCGGTCGACGTGCTGGCCACGCCGGCGGCCGCTCCGTGGATGAAGATCTCCGAGGCCGTCGACTATCTGCGGGCGGTCGCCCCGCAGCGCGCCGTGCCCATTCATCAAGCGGTGATCAACCCCGATGCCCGCGGTATCTACTATGGGCGGCTCAGCGAGATGACCAACGCCGACTTCCAGGTGCTGCCCGAAGAGACCGGCGTCACTTTCTAGTCGGCCTTGCAGCTGGGTGTGTGGCCAGCCGCACCTTCGACGCCGAGCTGGCGGCCAGCCGCACGCTCGGTGCGTTCGATCAAGCGGCGTCCAGCACCGCCCTGTCGGAGCGCCACTGGTAAACGGTCGGCGAGGCTTCGTGCAGCAACGCCAGGTCTACGGCGTCCAGCATCGCCTGCAGCGGGCCTGTTTTACGTAGATGCGGCGCGGCCACCGCGACCCGCACGACACCACCCCGGCGCGCGGTACGTTCGGCGGACAGCACCAGCATCCGGCACCACCACGGCTCAGCCAGGAAACCTTCGCCGATGCCCAGGACCCGCCCGCGCACGGTGGTCTGCCGAATCAGGTCGGTGATCCCGTGCAGCTCTGCTAGCAGCCGAAAACCGTTGTGCGGCAGAGCTTTGATAGTTCCCGACGACACAGTCCAGCCGGGCGCAGCGAATAGTCGGGTGCGCAGCCCGAGATGCTCGAGCACCCGGTCAGCGGCCATCAACCGCAGGTTGGCCTCGTGGGCCGGCAACGCCGCGAATTCGCCGCGCCGCTTCTTGGTGGCCGCCTCGTCATAGCCGTGCAGCAGGACGGCGTCGCCACGGCCGCGTCGGGCGGCCAGCCAGTCCACGGTGCCGGGGTCGCGGTCCAGGCGGTATCCACCCTTGAGCCGTGGCGCCACCAGCAGCGATACCGGCACCCCGCGTGCGTCCATCTGTCCACAGAAGGCGTCGACATCGGGGAGCGTGCGCTCCCTGATGCCCGACACCGAGACGATCAAGTTTCCTGACACACCCCCAATCTTGCCGACGGCAGGTTGCCAAACGGTGAATTCTACGGGGATGTCCGGCGTCGGATCCGCTGTTGGGGAGCCGCCGAACGCGGCGTCAACTCGCCACAAAGCACCGTGGTCAGCCACCTGTTGTCACTACTCTGACAGCCGTGGTGAACCGCGCTGTCGACCCGCAGTCGCCCGCTGAGCTGACCGACGCGGAACGCACCTATCCCGACCGACTCGACGCGCGGCTCCTGCGGATCGCAGGCGTGTGCGTGATCGCCGCGGTGATGTCGATCCTGGACACTACGGTCGTCAGCGTCGCGCAGCGCACTTTCATCGAGAAGTTCGACTCCACTCAAGCTGTGGTGGCGTGGACGATGACCGGTTACACGCTGGCGCTGGCCACGGTGATCCCGCTGACCGGTTGGGCTGCTGACCGGCTCGGCACCAAGCGGCTGTTCATGGGCTCGGTACTGGCGTTCACCGCCGGCTCGCTGCTGTGCGCCGCAGCACCGAACATCGAATCACTCATCGGGTTCCGGATCCTGCAGGGCCTCGCGGGCGGCATGCTGATGCCGCTCACCTTTACGATCTTGACCCACGAAGCCGGCCCGAAGCGGCTCGGCCGTTTGATGGCAGTGCTGTCGGTTCCGATGATGCTGGGCCCGATCTGCGGGCCGATTCTCGGCGGTTGGCTGATCGGCTCTTACGGCTGGCAGTGGATCTTCGGGATCAACTTTCCGATCGGCGTTGCCACGTTCGTTCTGGCGGCCGTCGTGTTCCCGAAAGACCGGCCGTCTCCCTCCGAAACCTTCGACTTCATCGGCATACTGCTGCTCTCACCGGGCTTGGCGACGTTCCTCTACGGAGTGTCCTCACTGCCGGCCCACGGCACGGTAACCGACCGCCAGGTATGGATTCCCGCTGCCATCGGTGCAGCGTTGATCTGCGGATTCGCGGTGCACGCGCTGAACCGCGCCGACCATCCGCTCATCAACCTGCGGCTGTTCAACAATCGGGTGTTCACCTTGGCCAACTCAGCGATGTTTGTCTACGGGACAGCGTTTTTCGGCGCCGCCCTGCTGATTCCCAGTTACTTCCAGCAGGTGCTACACCAAACGCCCTACCAGTCCGGCCTACACCTGATTCCACAGAGTCTGGGCGCGATGTTGACCATGCCGGCCGCCGGGACGTTCATGGACAAGCGCGGCCCGGGCAAGGCGGTGCTGGGCGGGCTCGCATTGATCACTGCCGGTATGGGTTTGTTCGCCTATGGTGCTTGGGCGCAGGCCGGCTACCGGCCGACGCTGCTGGCCGGATTGGTGGTTCTCGGACTCGGCATGGGTTCGGTGATGACGCCGCTGTCCGGGTCGGCGATGCAGGCTCTCAGTCCGCACCAGATCGCGCGCGGCTCGACGCTGGTCAGCGTCAACTTCCAGGTGGCGGGTTCGGTGGGGACGGCGCTGATGTCGGTGATCCTGACCAACCAATTCAACCGAAGCCAGAACATCTCGACGTTCAATCGGCTGGCGGCACGCCAGGCCACTGCCGCCCGGCACGGGACGCGACTGGACCAGTCGGCGATACCACCGCAGGCTCTCGCGCCGGACTTCACGAGCAACGTCGTGCACGAGCTGTCTCGGGCGTACACCGTCGTGTTCGTAGTCGCGGTCGTCCTGGTGGTGTCGACGTTCATCCCGGCGATGTTCTTGCCGCGGAAACAGGTGGTTCCCGCGCAGCGATGTCCCGAAGCAGTGGTCTGACCGAAGAACAGCAGTAATTCTCTAGGTATCGAATATGGATAACCACATTCAGCACAGCGGTCTGTAAGCGCACCGAGTGCAGCAACACCCGCTCAAAGAACGACCGGCAGACAGATGAGGTCCGCGCCATCTGCCGGCGCTGGGCGACGGTGGTTCACGCTAGTGGTAACCCTCGCGGTGACGTCCTGTTCATTTCTGTTCATCAACTGCGGAATCTTCCTCGTTCCCGCCCTGCAGACGTCCCGTCACACGTCGCTGACGCAAGCTGGTCTGTTGTCGGCCATGCCGAGTCTCGGGATGGTCGTCACACTGATCGCATGGGGTCACCTGGCGGACCGCTTCGGTGAGCGAGTTGTGCTCACAGTCGGCGCTGGGTTAACTGCCGTGGCAGCTTTTGTCGCGGCGCCTCTGCACTCGCTCACAGCGATAGGCGGATTGCTGTTTGCCGGCGGTATGGCCGCGGCCAGTTGCAACACTGCGGGTGGCCGCATGGTTTCTGGCTGGTTCCCGCCGCGTCAGCGCGGCCTGGCTATGGGAATCCGCCAGACCGCCCAACCGCTGGGAGTCGCGATCGGCGCGGTGGCCATGCCCGAGCTGACCGAGATCGAAAATGGTTTCTTCGCCGCGCTGCTATATCCCGCGGTCGCGTGCGCCGCAGCCGCCGTGGCAAGCGCTGCATTCCTGGCCGACCCGCCCCGACCGCCGCGAGGGACTGCCACCGAAGCGCAGATGGTCAACCCCTACCGAAAGTCACATGTCCTGCAACGCATTCACCTGGCGTCGGCGCTGCTAATGGTGCCGCAGTCGATGACAACCACCTTCATGCTGAGCTGGCTGATCATCGACCAGAAGTGGTCGGTTCCAGCGGCCAGTGCGCTCGTCACCGCCAGCCAGCTGACCGGCGCCCTGGGCCGCATCGCTGCAGGGCGCTGGTCTGATCGCATCGGTTCGACTCTGCGACCAACACGGATCATCGCCGTCGGCTGCTTCGTGGCATTACTTGTGCTGGCCGTCAACGATCAATTCAATTCCCCACTCAACCAAACCGCTATGGTCAGCGCGTCGGCGATTGCGATGGGCTACAACGGATTGGCAGCTACCGCGATCACCGAATACGCCGGGCCGTTTTGGAGCGGGCGCGCGCTCGGCACTCAGAACACTTGGCAGCGAGTAAGCGCGGCAGCCGTTGCTCCGGCCTTCGGTGCGCTGATTACCGCTTGCGGATATCCCGTGGCATTTGCGCTGTGCGCGTTGTTCCCACTAGTTGCAGCGCCGCTGGTGCCCGACAAGCTTGATTGAGCTCCTTCGATGGCGATCGATGCGAGATGACCACGGTGTTTCGTGCACCGCTGAGCAGATCACTTAACCGCCGCCGTACCGCTCGGGGTCGACAGTCGCCAGCACCCAGGCGAATTGGTAGGCAACTTCTTTCCACTGTTCGTACCGGCCGCTGATACCGCCGTGACCGGCACTCATCTGCGTCTTGAGCAATACCGGTCTGCCGTCGGTGTTGGCGTACCGCAGTGCCGCCACCCATTTCGCCGGCTCGACGTAGTACACCCTCGTGTCGTTGAGCGACGTCATCACGAGCATCGCCGGATATTGGGCGGCCGTCACGTTTTCATACGGCGAGTAGGACTTCATATAGCAGTAGACATCGCTGTCCTGCAGCGGGTTTCCCCACTCCTCCCACTCGGTGACCGTCAGCGGCAGCGACGGATCCAGGATGGTGGTCAGCGGATCGACGAACGGCACCTTGGCCAGGATGCCGGCGAACAGTTCCGGAGCAAGGTTCGCCACCGCACCCACCAGCAGTCCCCCTGCGCTACCACCCATCGCCACTAAGTTCTCCGGCCGGGTCAGACCCGAGTCCACGAGATGGCGAGCGGCCGCGACGAAGTCGCTGAAAGTGTTCTTCTTTTCCAGCATTTTGCCGTGCTCGTACCATAGGCGGCCCATCTCGCCGCCGCCGCGGACATGAGCGATGACGTACACCACACCGCGGTCGAGCAGCGACAACCGGGCGATGCTGAATCGCGGGTCTTCACAAATCTCATAGGCGCCGTAGCCGTAAAGCACTGCAGGGGCTGGAAATTCGACGTCCGTGCGGTGCACGATCGATACCGGGATCCGGGTACCGTCCTCGGCATACGCCCAGTCGCGCCGTTCGACGTAGTCCGCGCGGCTGTAGTCGCCGAGGACCGGTTGCTCGCGCAGTAAGGTGCGTTCGCCGGTCTGCAAATCCAGGTCGTAGATCCGGGTCGGCGTGACGAAAGATCCCGTTCCGATCCGCAGCTTGGGTGAGTCCCAGTTCGGATTGCCACCGAGTCCCGTCGACATGAGCTCAGAGTCGAACGAAATCTCTTCCGGCCGGGAGTAACCGCCGTTTCCGTCGATGGGCCATAACTGAACCCTCGGCAACGCCTCGCGGCGGTAGCTGACCACCAAATGGCCGGCGAAAGCGTCGACGCCGTCCAATCTGACGTCGTCGCGGTGCGGGATCAGGGTGCGTTGCACGGTTGGCTCGGTGACCGGGGCTTCGACCAGTGCGAAGTTCACTGCACCGTCGTTGTGCAGGATCAAGAACCGGTCCTGGCCGCCGATGATCGCGTGCTCGACGGAGTACTCGACACCGTCGCGACGTGGCAGCACGGTGCTGAAGTGTGCATCCGGGTCGGCGGCGTCCGCGTAGCGGACCTCTGAGGTGATGGCCGAACCCGACGCGATCATCACGTAGGCGTCGCTGCGCGTGCGCCCCACCCCGACCCAGAAACGTTCATCGGGCTCGTGAAAGATCTTCTGCGCCGGCAATCCCGAGCCGAGCCGATGCCGCCACACCGTGTCCGGCCGCCACGCCTCGTCGATCGTGACGTAATAAACCGTGCGACTATCGGTCGCCCACGTCACTCCGGCGCCGATACCGACGATCTCGTCGTCGTACTGCGCGCCTGTGCGCAAATTCCGGAACCGTAGGGTGTACCGCTCGTCGCCGACCACATCGACGGAGTAGGCCAGTACGTTGCCGTCAGGACTGACACCGGCTGCACCCAGCGCGAAGAAGTCGTGTCCCTCGGCTTCGACGTTTTCGTCGAGCAGGACTTGCTGGCCTGGAATCTCGGTGTGCTCGTCGAAGACCGGCGGATTCCAATCATCGACATCTGTTACCGGGCAGCGACATTGGACGCCGTACTGCTTACCTTCGAAGCTGCGGGCGTAGTACCACCATTCGTTACGGCGGATCGGCACCGACAGGTCGGTTTCCTTCGTCCGCGCTTTGATCTCATCGAAGATCAACTGCCGCAACGACTCCAGTTCGGCGGTGGACTGGTCGGCGTAGGAGTTCTCGGCGTCGAGATAGGCGATCACCTGAGGATCGGTTTTCTCGCGTAGCCACTCATACGGGTCGATGAACACGTCGCCGTGGAATTCGCGCCGGCTGTCGACCCGTTTCGCCACCGGCGGTACCACAGTTTCACTCATGCCCGCGGGCCGATCCAGTCGTCGAACCGCAATCCGGAGATCCGTTCGTAGGCATCGATATAACGTGCTCGGGTAGCTTCGACGATGTCGTCGGGAAGTGGTGGAGGCGGCTGTGCGCCGGCACGGTCCCAACCCGAATGCGGGCCGGTGAGCCAATTACGCACGAATTGCTTGTCGAAACTGGCTTGGACCACGCCTTCCCGGTACTCATCGGCCGGCCAGTACCGAGACGAGTCCGGCGTGAACACCTCGTCAGCGAGTACCAGTTTGCCGCGGGCGTCAATGCCGAATTCGAATTTGGTGTCAGCGATGATGATTCCCTTCGTCAGGGCGTGGTCGGCGGCCTGCACGTATATCTGTAGCGTACGGTCGCGCAGCTGGTTGGCGCGCACCGTGCCCACGATCTCGATCGCGCGGGCAAACGAAATGTTCTCATCGTGTTGTCCGAGTTCAGCCTTCGTCGCCGGGGTGAACAGCGGGTTGGCGAATCGGCTCGCTTCCATCAGACCTGGCGGCAATCGAATGCCGCAGACGGTCCCGGTCCGCTGATAGTCCAGCAGTCCAGAGCCGGTCAGATAGCCGCGTGCCACGCATTCCACCGGAAGCATGTCCAGTTGCCGCACGACGAGCGCGCGGCCGAGCACCTCGTCGGGAATGCGCGAGTCGTCGGGCGGCCCGGCCAGGTGATTGGGGGCCGTGACGAAGTCGAAGAAGAAGGCGCTCATCGCGGTCAGAATGCGGCCCTTGTCCGGAATGATGCTGTCCAGCACGTAATCGAAAGCCGAGATCCGGTCGGTGGCGACGAACAGCAGATGCTCAGCGTCGATGCGGTAGAGCTCGCGAACCTTGCCGCTGGCCAGGTGCTGGTAGTCGGACAGAGCGGGACGCATCGCGTCAGCGTAGCCCGGCGACGATGCGCGCCGGGACGGCGCGAGGAGGAACCGGGCGATCCAACGCTAGCCGGGCCGACAGGTGTGCCGAGCGTGCGTGTCTGCACGCCGACACGCCGCTCGCGACGTCCATCCACGCGCGCTGACGAGGTGACACCGACCCGGGGAGGCCCGGCCCGGCACGAGGATCCCCACCCTGAGCAGCGACCCTGTGTTGGGATCGGGCTATGACACTGCGGTTGTTGCCTTACGCCACCAGACCCGGCCGCCTGCTTGCCCAGCTTGTCAGCGACGCTGTCGTGTCCCTGTGGACAGCGGTGTGGGTGCTCGTCGGGGTGGCAGTGCACAGCGCGATCGCTACCATCGCGGACGCCGGGCGCCAAGTCGAGCACGGCGCCACCGGCGTACAACACAATCTCGGGTCAGCCGGACACAGCGCTGAACGCATCCCGCTATTGGGCGGCGCGATCAGCAAGCCGCTCACCGCGGCAAGCGACGCGGCCCGCGACATCGCCGGCGCCGGGCACAGCCTCGATACGACCGCCACCTGGCTGGCGGTGCTCTTGGCGCTGGCGGTGGCGGCACCGCCGATTCTGGCCGTCGCGATGCCGTGGCTAGTCCTGCGGCTGCGGTTCTTCCGCCGCAAACTGGCGGTGACTGCGCTGGCCGCGACACCGGCTGGTGAACAACTGCTGGCGCTGCGCGCACTGGCGAATCGGCCGTTGCGCAAGCTGACCACTGTCAGCGCCGACCCGGTGGGGGCCTGGCGCCGCGAAGATGCGGCGACCATCCACGGCTTGGCGGGTCTGGAGCTGCGTTCGGCGGGAATCGCTGTGCGTAGCCACGCGGCGCCGGAGCCGGCCGGCTAAGCGGGCGGATTGGCGAGCAGATCTAAGGCGACAAGCAAGTCACGACGAGGTGCCGGATGCCGGTGTGCCGGTTGCTGCGGGTCCATTCGACCGGCACCGCCACCCGGACGTCACCGAAGCGCGCCAGCAGTTCTTCGAACAGCACCCGAAGCTCCAGCCGCGCGAGGTTGGCGCCCAAGCAGTAGTGCACGCCCTGGCCGAATCCCAGGTGCGGATTGGGCTTGCGGGTGACGTCGAATTCGTCGGGGCGCTCGAACGCTGAGCTGTCGCGGTTGGCCGAGCCCTCCCAGATCTGAACCTTCTGTCCGGCCCGGACCGGCTGCTCGCCGAGCGTCACGTCGCGGGTGGCGGTGCGTCGTTTCGACGGCGAAGGCGACGTCCACCGAACCATCTCCTCGACCGCGGTCGGCAACAGTCGCGGGTCCGCCCGCAGCTGCCGGAACTGCGCCGGATGCTCGGCCAGCGCCAACAGTCCGCCGGCTACCGCGTTGCGCGTGGTCTCCGCCCCGGCGCTGAACAGCAGGCTGAAAAACAGGTACAGCTCGAGATCGGCCAGCACCGGCGTGCCATCGTCGGCTATGGCGTTGGCGACCGCCGACAACAGGTCGTCGGTCGGCTCCGCCCGCTTGGCTGCGATCAATTCCCGGCCGTAGGCATACATCCGCGACCCGGCCTCCTCAACCGACAGCTGCGACAGGGCGGCTTTGCGTGCACCACCGAAGTCGAACTGCGGCTCGATGGCCTCGAAGAGCCAGTGCCGCTCAGACTCCGGCACCCCGAGCAGGATGCAGATCATCTGCATCGGCAGCTCGGCCGCGACGTCGACCAGGAAGTCGAACGGCTCGCCTGGCACCACCGCACCCAGCAACCGGCGGGCTCGGCGCCGCAGGTCGTCCTCGACCAACCGGATCATCCGCGGCGTGAGCCCGGCGCTGACGAGTCGCCGGATCTGCGCATGCCGCGGGTCGTCCATCATGTTGAGCACCTGGCCGGCGATCGCCAGATCCTGCAGCAGGGTGCCGCCGTACGGCCGGTCACCTCCCGACACCGAAGAGTAAGCGCCAGGATCTTTGAGCACGGCAAGGGTTTCGGCATAACCGGCCACCGACCAGAACCCTTCGCCGTCGGGGGTGTGTTCGGTGGGCTCATGCCAATACACCGGAGCGACGCGGCGGTGCAGCGCAAACAGGTCGTGCGGAAAACCGTCGGCGAAGTTGTTCAGATCGGTGAAGTCGATCGCGGCAAGCGGGCCAGAGACGCCGGTGGCGGTCATGGTTTTAGAGGATGGCGCCCGGCGTGTACTTAGCCGCGTCGGGGTAGCGGCCGACCAGCGCGTCAACCGCCGCCACCACCTCGTCGACCTGATCACCGGCGGCACCGGTGAAGGCCCGCCGGTCGCTCAGCGCCGCGTCTAGCTGCCCGCGATCCAGCGGCAACCGCGGGTCGCCAGCCAACCGGTCCAGCAGATCGGGCTCGGCGCCTCGTTCCCGCATGGCCAGCGCCGTCGCGATGGCATGTTCTTTGATCACCTGGTGCGCGGCTTCTCGGCCCATTCCGGCGCGCACCGCGGCGATCAACACCTTGGTGGTGGCCAGGAACGGCAGGTAGCGGTCCAGTTCGCGTTGAATGACCGCGGGGTAGGCGCCGAACTCGTCGAGCACCGTCAAGAGGGTTTCGGTCTGCCCGTCGACGGCGAAGAAACTGTCGGGCAGCGCCACTCTGCGCACCACCGAACAGAACACGTCGCCCTCGTTCCACTGGGCGCCGGCCAGCTCGGCTGCCATGGACGCGTAACCGCGCAGGACGACCTGCAGCCCGTTGACCCGTTCACAGTTGCGGGTGTTCATCTTGTGCGGCATCGCCGATGAGCCGACCTGCCCGGGCGCGAAACCCTCGGTGACCAGCTCGTGTCCGGCCATCAGCCGAATGGTGTGCGCCAGCGACGACGGACCTGCACCGAACTGCACGAGCGCTGACACCACGTCGTGGTCGAGCGACCGGGGGTACACCTGCCCGACGCTGGAAAGCACCGTTGTGAAGCCTAAGAAGTCAGCGATGAGCCGCTCCAACTGGGCGAGCTTCGTCGCGTCACCCCCGAGCAGATCGAGCATGTCCTGCGCGGTGCCCACCGGGCCCTTGATGCCCCGCAACGGATAGCGGTCGATCAGTTCCCGTAACCGGGTCAACGCGATCAGCGTTTCCTGAGCCGCTGTCGCGAACCGCTTGCCGAGGGTGGTGGCCTGCGCAGCGACGTTATGGCTGCGTCCGGCCATCACCACATCGCGGTAGGTCACGGCCCGTTCAGCGAGCCGCGCCACCACCGCCACACCGTGAGCAAACACCAGCTCCAAGGCGCGACGGATCTGCAGCTGCTCGACGTTCTCGGTCAGGTCACGGCTGGTCATGCCTTTGTGCACGTGCTCGTGTCCGGCCAGCGCGTTGAACTCTTCGATGCGGGCTTTGACGTCGTGGCGCAACACCCGCTCCCGCGCAGCGATCGAGGACAGGTCCACGTCGTCGACTACCCGCTCGTAATCGCCGATGACGCCGTGCGGCGGGGCCACACCTAGTTCCGCTTGCGCGCGCAGCACCGCCAGCCACAGCCGCCGCTCGGCGACGACCTTGGCCTCTGGTGACCAGATCGCCACCATCTCGGCGCTGGCGTACCGGCTGGCCAGCACGTTGGGAACGCTCACAACGTCACAGCTTAAAGCCGCGGGCGGCCTCACCCAGAGAGATCAGCGGCGGGATCCTCTGACGGTGGTGCGGCGCCGCGGCCGCTGAGCCGACGTTTGGCCAGCAATGTGACCATACTCAGCGCCGCGCCGCTGACGACGAGGATCGCAGCCAGCAGATACTGCTGACCCGGCCGGCCCGACAGCGGTGTCACCAGGTACAGCGAGGCCGCGCAGCCGATGATCGGCAGCGCTGCCGGCGTGCTGAAGTGCCGGCGACGGGTCGCCTCGGCGTCACGTCGCAGCACCAGCACCGCGACGTTCACCATCGCGAACACCCCGAGCAGCAGCAGCGAGGTGGTGCCACCGAGGACCGCGATCGCATTGCTGTTGGCGAACGCCGTCACGTAGAGAATGACCGCGAACGCAATCGCGGTGGTGCCCAGAATCGCCACCCACGGCGTTCGGCGGACCGGGCTGACCACACCCAGAATTGGCGGCAGCACTTTCTGGCGGGCCATGCCGTAGATCAGCCTGCTTGCCATCAGCATGTTGATCAGTGCTGTGTTGGACACAGCGACCATCGAGATGAAGGGCACCAGATTCTTGATCGGCAGGCCCGGCGCTCCCGCCTGTACCACGTCGACCAGCGGTGTTTCGCTGGACTTCAGGGTGCCCACCGGTACCAGTGCCACCGCTACCACCGCCACCAACAGGTAGACCGCGCCCGCGATGCCCAGCCCGGTCAGCAAGACCTTCGGAAAAGTTTTGACCGGGTTCTTCGTCTCTTCGGCCATGTTCACTGAGTCTTCGAAGCCGACCATCGCAAAAAATGCAAGCGACGTCGCGGTCGTGACGGCCAAAAAGACGTTCTTGTCCGACGCGGTGTCGAACGCGACGACCCGGCTGAAGTCGACGCCCCGACCTGCCATGACCGCCCACAATCCCACCAGAATGACCAGCAGCAAGCCGGCGAACTCGATGCCGGACAAGACGACGTTGAGCCGAACACTTTGGCCGACTCCGCGCAGGTTGACCGCCGCCAGCACCGCCATGAACAGCAAGGCGATGACGACGATGCCTACGGTTCCCGAGCCGATGTGGAATGCGACAACGAAGTTGGCGGCGAAGAACCGGGACGCGGTGGACGCCGATGTGATGCCCGCGCACATCACCACGAACGCGACCAGGAAGGTGAAGAAGGGACGACCGAAGGCCCTCTGCGCATAGAGCGCGGCGCCTGCGGCTTGCGGGTACTTGGTCACCAACTCGAGGTAGCTCATCGCGGTGACACCCGCGATCAGAAACGCCAGCAAGAACGGAACCCAAGCGGCACCACCGACCTGTGCGGCCACGTCACCGACCAGCGCGTAAATGCCGGTGCCCATGATGTCGCCGATGATGAACAGCAGCAGTAGGCCGGGTCCCATCACCCGGCGCAGCCGCGGCTGCTGCTCGTCCTTATCGGCCTCTTCGCGCACCTCGGACGCGTTCACGGCACCTCCCGAATCCGCCGGCGATTCGCCAACGGTTTCGGGCGAAGCCACCTGTGGTGGCCTTGACGGCTAACAGCTCAAATGTGCACCGCTTGATGGTCGTGCGGTGCAAGCACATCGATGATCTCGATCAGCGTAGCCCGCGCCGCTGTGCGCGGAGCGGGCTCGTCTTCGATCAACGCGCAGATCACCGCACCGTCGACCGCGCAGATCAAGTTGGAAACCAGTTCGGTGCGCACCGAGCGGCCGGATCGCTCGATCGCTTCGGCGATGACGTCGGCACGCTGCCGCACACTGCGGCGCTGGATCTTTCGCAGCGCCGGTTGACGGGCACAGGCGATGTAGCGCTCATATTGGGAAATCAACTGCTCGGTCTGGCCGGGACCGGGTTCCTCGCTGACCAGCAGGTCGACCAGCACGTCGGCAGTGCTTTCCGCGCCGCGCCTGCGCCGCGACACGGCCGCGACCCGGGCACGTAGCTGCGCGACCTCGAGCATGCCGATGTGCTCGACCGCGCTGATGATCAGGTCGTCCAGCGAGGAGAAGTAATAGGTGGTCGACGCCAACGGCAGGCCGGCGCGGCGGGCGACGGCTCGATGGCGCACCGCTTCGAAACCACCCTCGCACAGCAGCTCGGCGGCGGCGCTGACCAGCGCATACCGTCGCCGTTCTCCCTTGGGAGTGACTGCCGCGGTCACGGTTAGTAATGCTGCCAGTCAGCTTGGTGCCGCATGGCCCTTTCGGACAATCGGTTCACAGCAGCGCTAGGGAGAGCGCCAGCGGAGTGGCGCTCCTCCTACACTGTGTTGCCATGCCGCAGATGTCCCGCCGGGCCGTGTTTCGCCTGGGCGCCGGGGCGGCCGCCGGCGCGTTCAGCGGTTACGCGCTCGACATGCTGGCGCAGACGCGGCCCTCGTCGGCGGCGCCTGTTCGAACCGGGTACAGCGCGCCGCTGGCTCCGCGGATGCCTTCGGAGCCGGCGCCGGCGCCGGTCGCGGCGCCGACGATGACGACCGGCTCGTTCGTGTCTGCGGCACGCGGCGGTGTCACCACCAACTGGGCCATCGCCCGCCCGCCCGGTCAGACCAAAACGTTGCGTCCGGTGATCGCGCTGCATGGCAAAGGTAGTGACGCAGCCACCGTGATGGCGGGTGGCGTCGAGCAGGGCCTCGCCCAGGCTGTCAACGCGGGACTGCCGCCCTTCGCAGTCGTCGCCGTCGACGGCGGCGGAAGCTACTGGCACAAACGAGCCTCTGGTGAGGACTCCGGCGCCATGGTGCTGGGCGAGCTCATTCCACTACTCAGCGGCCAAGGCTTGGACACCTCACGGGTGGCATTCCTGGGTTGGTCGATGGGCGGCTATGGCGCGTTGCTGCTGGGCGGCCGGCTCGGGCCCGCCCGCACCGCGGCCATCAGCGCGGTAAGCCCTGCGTTGTGGCTGTCTCCGGGGGCGACCGCGCCGGGTGCTTTCGACGGCGCCGACGATTGGTCGGCGAACTCGGTGTTCGGTATGCCTGCACTGGCGTCGATCCCGATTCGCGTCGACTGCGGAAACAGCGATCCGTTCTACGGCGCCACCAAACAGTTCGTGGCTCAGCTGCCCAACCCGCCGGCGGGCGGCTTCTCGCCCGGCGGGCATGACGCGTCGTTCTGGAGTGCCCAGCTGCCCGCCGAATTGACCTGGATGGCGCCGCTGCTAACGGCTTAGGCGATCGCGAGGGCGGCTGAAAGCCGGGCGAAGCGGGTCGCCGCCGGTAATCAGCGGCGATCGCAAGGGCGGCTGAAAGCCGGGCGAAGCGGGTCGCCGAATATTCAACCAACGTCCGAGCAGGGAGTTCACCTTCGCGGTGTAGCGTGCACAACTGTTCACTTGAGCGTACTGGGGAAATGCCAGGCGCTGAAAGGATATGTGCATGTCGTTCTCACTTGAGCTCTCCGAAGACCTGATTCACGTTCGGGACTGGGTACATGAGTTCGCCGCTGACGTCATGCGGCCGGCCGCAGCGGAATGGGACGAACGTGAGGAAACTCCGTGGCCCATCATCCAGGAGGCGGCCAAAGTCGGCCTTTACTCCCTCGACCTGTTCGCCGAGCAGTCCGCGGAACCCAGCGGGCTGGGCTTGCTGACGGTGTTCGAAGAGATGTTTTGGGGCGATGCAGGAATCGCGCTGTCAATCTTGGGTACCGGGCTGGCCGCCGCGTCGCTGGCCGCCAACGGCACACCCGAGCAGCTCGGTGAATGGCTGCCGCAGATGTTCGGCACTGTCGACGACCCGAAGCTCGGGTCGTTCTGCTCGTCGGAACCCGCCGCCGGGTCAGACGTCGGCGCGATCCTGACTCGGGCGCGTTACGACGAAGCCACCGACGAGTGGGTGCTCAACGGAACCAAGACGTGGGCCACCAACGGCGGTATCGCGAACGTGCACATCGTAGTGGCGTCGGTCCATCCCGAACTCGGGTCGCGCGGTCAGGCGACGTTCATCATCCCGCCGGACACACCGGGCTTCAAGCAGGGCCAGAAGTTCCTCAAGCACGGTATCCGCGCGTCCCACACCGCCGAGGTGGTGCTGGAGGACGTCCGTCTTCCCGGGCGGTTGCTGGTGGGCGGCAAGGAGAAGTTCGACCGCCGCATCGCGCACGTGCGGGAGGGCAAGCGCGCCGCGGGCCAGGCAGCGATGGCGACCTTCGAACGCACCCGTCCCACGGTGGGAGCCATGGCGCTGGGCGTGGCCCGCGCCGCCTACGAGTACGCGCTGGAGTACGCCCAGCAGCGCGAACAGTTCGGCCGCAAGATCGGCGACTTCCAGGCGATCGGCTTCAAACTGGCCGACATGAAATCCAGGATCGACGCATCGAGGCTGCTGGTGTGGCGCGCGGGCTGGATGGCCCGCAATAACAAGCCGTTCCTCAACGCCGAAGGGTCGATGGCCAAGCTGGTGGCCAGCGAGACCGCGGTGTACGTCACCGAAGAAGCGATTCAGATCCTCGGTGGCAACGGCTACACCCGCGAGTATCCGGTGGAGCGCATGCACCGCGACGCGAAAATCTTCACCATATTCGAGGGCACCAGTGAGATTCAGCGGCTGGTGATGGCACGAGCCGTCACCGGCCTGCCGCTGCGCTGACGGCCTACCAGGGGGCTTGCAGCGGCTGCTCGGCGTCAAGCCCCAGCGCTGAACTGCGGTTTGGCCGCACTCTTGGGGTTGAGACTGGTCAGATGTCCGCTTTCGACGCCGGCGGCCGGGTCGAGTTGACAGTCGATGATCGCCGGCTGCCGCGACGCCAGAGCGTCGCTCAGCGCCGACTTCAGCTCCGCTGGCGTCGTCACATGAAAGCCGTTGCCGCCGAATGCTTCTGCGAGCATATCGTGGCGGGCGTGGGCGCTGAGGACGGTAGGTGCCGGATCAGCACTGCCGGCTGTCTGTTCGTCACCGCGGTAGACCCCGCCGTTGTTGAGGATGACGACAATGACCGGAAGCCGGTAGCGGCATACCGTTTCGAATTCCATGCCGCTGAATCCGAACGCGCTGTCTCCTTGGATGGCGACGACCGGATGGCCGGTTTCGACCGCCGCGGCGATGGCGTAACCCAGGCCGATGCCCATCACCCCCCAGGTTCCGCTGTCGAGCCGGTGCCGCGGAACTTCCATGTCGATGACGTTGCGGGCGACGTCCAAGGCGTTGGCGCCCTCGTTGACCACGTACGCCTCCGGATGTTCGGCCAGCACGTCGCGAACGGCGCGCAAGGCGTTGAAGAACCGCATCGGTTGCGGATCGTCGGCCAGCAGTTTGCGCATCGCGGCCTCGTTGTGCGTCTTGCGCTCGCCGAGCTCGGCGGTCCAGTCGGCCGGCGCGAGGATCGGCCGGGTCTGCGAACGCTCGAGCAGCGCTGACATGACCGAGTCGATGTCGCCGGCCAGTGGCGCAGCGATCGGCCGGTTGCTGTCGAATTCCGATGCCTCGATGTCGGCCTGAATAAACCGCGCGTCGCCTGACCACGGCGGCGCCTGCCCGTGGCTGAGCAGCCAGTTCAGCCGAGCACCCACCAGAAGCACCACGTCGGCCCGGGACAGCGCCAGCGAGCGCGCTGCCGCGACGGATTGCGGGTGTGAATCCGGCAGCAGTCCTTTGGCCATCGACATCGGCAGGAACGGAATGCCGGTGGACTCGACGAAGGCGCGAATGGGTTTGTCTGCCTTCGCATAGGCGGCGCCTTTGCCGACGACGATCAGCGGTCGCTCTGCGTGCGCGAGCAGGTCGAGGGCACGGTCGACCGCCTCCGGTGCAGGCAATTGCCGCGGCGCCGGGTCGACGACTCGCCAGATGGTGTCGGCCGCGGCGCGCGCGTCGACCGCCTCTGCGAGCACCGCACCGGGTATGTCGAGGTAGACACCACCGGGCCGGCCGGAGGCCGCGCTGCGGATCGCGCGGGCGACGCCGATCCCGATGTCCTCCACCCGCGCGATGCGGTAGGCCGCCTTGGCGAACGGCCGGGCCGCGGCGAGCTGGTCGAGTTCCTCGTAGTCGCCGCGCTGCAAGTCCACGATCGGGCGATCGCTGGAACCGGCAATGTGGATCATCGGGAAGCAGTTCGTCGTCGCGTTCGCCAGCGCTACCAGGCCGTTGAGAAAGCCAGGGCCGGAGACTGTCAAGCACACGCCGGGCCGCTGGGTGAGAAATCCGGCGGCGGCCGCAGCGTTGCCGGCTGATGTCTCATGCCGGAAGCCGACGAACCGAATGCCCGAGTTTTGCGCGACACGGGCGAGGTCAGTGATGGGAATGCCGACCAGCCCGTAGATCGTGTCGACGTCATTCAGCTTCAACGCGTCCACCAGCAGGTGAAAGCCGTCGGTCAGCTCTGCTCCCGCTGATGGCGTCGTCATTGGTGACACTCCTGTTCGATCGGGTACTCGCTCGCGGTGCTGCTGTACCCCACTGTGGTTGCGCGCTGGTGCCGCGGCCAAGATCAAATGGCTATGCAGCGATACGTGTCTACCGACTTCTAACAGATCCAGGCGAAAGGAAGGTTGAACATAACCACCGACATCACCTCCTCGGGTACCCGCATCGCCGATCTGCTCAGCACCGCGGCCGGCCACCGCCCCGAGGCGACCGCGCTGGTCGTCACTGAGAATCGGGCGCCGATCAGTTACGGGTCGCTGACCCGGCTGGTCGACGAATTGGCCGGTCGACTGACCGACGGCGGCCTGCGGCCCGGTGACCGGGTCGGCTTGCGTGCGCCCAGCGGTGCGGAGTTCGTCGTCGGGCTGTTCGCAGCTTCTCGCGCGGGTCTGGTCGCGGTGCCGTTAGACCCCGCGCTGCCGGTCGCCGACCAGCAGGCCAGGATCCGGGCGGCCGGCGCCCGAGTCGTGGTGGTCGGTGACCGCGAGCCGGCCGCAACAGGTGATGCGGGGTTTCCGTCCTGGCGGGTATCGGTGACCGCCGGCGGCAAAGACGCGGGTGTCGATCTGGACACGTCGGCAGATCCGCACCCGCCGACGTCGGCTCCAGACGACCTCGGTCCCGACGACGCCCTGATCATGTTCACCGGCGGCACCACCGGAACGCCGAAGATGGTCCCGTGGACGCACGACAACATCGCGAAATCGGTCCGCAACGTCATCGCCACCTACGGGCTTGGCCCGGACGATGCGACGGTCGCGGTGATGCCACTTTTTCACGGGCACGGGCTGATCGCCACCCTGCTGTCGACTCTGGCGTCCGGTGGTACTGTGCTCGTCCCGGCCCGTGGCAAGTTCTCCGCACACACGTTTGCCGACGACGTCCGCGCCGCCCAGGCAACCTGGTTCACTGCGGTGCCGACAATTCATCAGATCCTGCTTGATCGCGGCCCTTCCGGAGCTGGGCCCATCGGCGGTGCCCTGCGTTTCATCCGCAGCTGTAGTGCGGCGCTGCATCCGGGGGTGGCTGAAGCGATGCAGGCCCAGTTCGCGGCGCCGGTGATCAGCGCCTACGGCATGACCGAGGCCACCCACCAGGCGGCGAGCACCGGCGACGCCGACACAATCACAGCCGGACTGGTCGGGCGGCCGACAGGAGTGGAGTTCCGGATCGCCGGAGACGACGGCCAACCCTGTGACCCCGACGGCGTCGGGGAAATCTGGGTGCGCGGCCCCACGGTGGTGCGCGGCTACCTGGCCAACCCGACCGCGACCGCGCACACCTTCACCGACGGCTGGCTGCACACCGGCGACTTGGGTTCCCTTTCGCCCGGCGGGGAGCTGACGCTGCGGGGCCGGATCAAGGAACTCATCAACCGCGGCGGAGAAAAGATATCCCCGGAACGGGTCGAGGGTGTCCTTGCTGGTCATCCCAAAGTGGCCGAGGCGGCCGTGTTCGGCGTTCCGGACCGGCTCTACGGGGAGACGGTCGCGGCCGTCGTGGTGCCCGACCGGTCAGCCCCGCCGACGTCCGCCGAACTATCCGAGTACTGCCGCGATCGGCTGGCCGCTTTCGAGGTGCCTGCCAGCATCGGCATAGTCGACGAGTTACCGCACACCGCAAAGGGTTCGGTTGACCGTCGGGCGGTGGCCGCGCGGTTCGGGACGGCGGTCTGAAGCGGTGCCGCCGTTCGATTGGAAGCTTCCCTACTCGTGGCCGCGCACACCTGTTCTGGCAGCCAATGCCGTGTGCACCTCGCAACCGCTTGCCGCGCAGGCGGGTTTGCAGATACTCGCTGAGGGCGGCAGCGCGGTCGACGCGGCGGTGGCCACCGCGATCACCCTGACGGTGGTCGAGCCGGTGTCCAACGGCATCGGCTCCGACGCGTTCGCCGTCGTCTGGGACGGCCGGCAATTGCACGGGCTGAACGCGTCAGGCCGCTCACCCGCGGCGTGGACGCCGGAGTACTTCGGCGACAACGGTGTTCCCGCGCTCGGCTGGAATTCGGTCACCGTACCCGGTGCGGTGTCGGCCTGGGTCGAACTGCACGCCAAATTCGGGCGGGTTCCGTTCGAGCGGCTCTTCGACGCCGCGATCGGCTACGCCCGCAGCGGTTACCTGGTGTCGCCGATGGTGGCGGCGCAGTGGGCAGCACAGGTGCCGCTGTTCGCGTCACAGCCCGGCTTCGCCGACACGTTCATGCCCGGCGGAAGGGCTCCCCGCCCCGGTGAGTTGGTGAGGCTGCCCGACCACGCGGCCACGCTCGAGCAGATCGCCGCAAGCAACGGCGCGGCATTCTATCACGGAGAACTGGCCGACAGACTCGAAGCGCATGCCGCGGCCAACGGCGGTGCGATGCGTGCCGCCGATCTTGCCGCGCACCGCGCGGACTGGGTCGCGACGATCAGCGCCGATTACCGCGGCTACACCGTGCACGAGATACCGCCGAACGGCCAGGGCATCGTGGCACTGATCGCTTTGGGCATACTCGAACAGTTCGACATGCCCTCGCGCGCAGTTGACTCCGCCGACAGCGTGCACTTACAGATCGAAGCGGTGAAGTTGGCGTTCGCCGACGCTGCGGCCTACGTCGGCGATCTGGACCACATGTCGCTGCACGTCGAGCACTTGCTGGACAAGGACTATCTCAAGCACCGCGCGTCGCTCATCGATCCGCAGCGGGCTAAGCCGGCCTCCGCGGGCACACCGCGCGGCGACACGGTTTATCTCACCGCTGCCGACACCGCCGGGATGATGGTGTCGATGATCCAGTCGAATTTCATGGGTTTCGGCTCCGGCGTGGTCGTGCCGGGCACCGGGATCGCGCTGCAGAACCGCGGCATGGGTTTCGTTGCCACCCCGGGGCATCCGAACCAGGTCGGGCCCGGCAAGCGGCCCTTCCACACCATCATTCCGGGTTTCGTCACCCGAAACGGTGCGCCGGTGATGAGCTTCGGGGTGATGGGCGGCCAGATGCAGCCGCAGGGACATGTTCAGGTGCTGGTGCGCGTCGTCAATCATGGCCAGAATCCGCAGGCGGCGTGCGACGGACCCCGTTTCCGCTGGGTGCAGGGTCTGGAAGTCTGCTGCGAGCATGGGTTTCCGGAAGAGACGCTCAACGAACTGCGGCGGCGCGGGCACCAATTGGTCACCGTGGACGACTACAACCAGTTCGGCAGCTGCCAAGCGATTTGGCGGCTCGAGGGCGGGTATCTCGCGGTGAGCGATCCACGCCGAGACGGTCAGGCCGCAGGACTTTAGACGCTGATTCTGCCTTCTGCCGCCGCCAGGCCGATATCGGTGCGAAAATGACTGCCGGGCAATCGTATTGAATCGACGATCTGGTAGGCAGCCCGGCGTGCCGCGGTCAGATCGGTGCCGGTACCGACCACCGACAACACTCGACCGCCCGACGACACGACTGCGCCGTCGTCGCGGCGCGTCGTTCCGGCATGCAGCACCCCGTCGGCGTCCGCGCCGGTGATCACGTCCCCGAGCCGGGGCCGGCCCGGATAGTTCTCCGCTGCCAGCACCACCGTCACCGCTGCGCCGTCTCGCCAGCACAGGTCCCCGAAGTCCGCGAGGTGACCGGTGGCTGCCGCGTGCAGCAGTTGACCTAACGGCGAGTCGAGCAACGCCAACACCGATTGTGTCTCCGGATCTCCGAAACGACAGTTGAATTCGACGACCGCCGGACCGCGCGACGTGATCGCAAGGCCAGCGTAGAGCAACCCGGAAAACGGGCACCCGCGTCGAACCATCTCTGCGGCAACGGGTTCGACGATCTTGCTGACAATGTCGCGGTACACCTCGGCGGGCAACCACGGCAGCGGTGCGTAGGCACCCATGCCGCCGGTGTTGGGGCCGCTGTCACCGTCGCCGACCCGCTTGAAGTCTTGTGCCGCCAGCAGCGGCACCACCGTCGTGCCGTCGACGACGCAGAACAACGACACCTCGGGACCGTCCAGGAAGGACTCCAACAGCACCGGGTGTCCCGCGTCGAGCAAGGCGGCGGCGTGCGCCCGGGCGGCCGCCCGCTCCGGCGTCACGACCACGCCTTTGCCGGCGGCGAGCCGGTCGTCTTTCACTACCCAGGCCGGATCACCGGCGGCGGGCCCGAATCGGTCAAGGGCCGCATCCAGATTCGCCGGGTTGTCGACGATCTCGCTGGCGGCGGTGCGGACGCCGGCCGCGTTCATCACGTCTTTGGCGAACGCCTTCGAGCCTTCGATTTGGGCAGCGTCTCTGCTGGGCCCGAAGCAGGCGATACCGGCATCTCGCAGCGCGTCGGCCACCCCGAGCACCAGCGGCACCTCGGGACCGATGACAACCAGGTCGGACCGCAATTCGCGGGCCAGGGCCACCACATGGTCCGGGTCAAGGATGTCGAGTTGGTGTTGTTCGGCGATCGACGCGGTACCGGCGTTGCCCGGGGCGATCGCCAATGCGTCGACGTGCGGATCGCGGCTCAGCGCTAACAGCAACGCATGTTCTCGAGCACCCGAACCGATCACCAGGACGCGCACGAGGCCACCTTAGCGGTCTGTGTCTCCGCAGTGCGTTTGAACAAGTAGGCGGTTGTCACAGCAGCCACTTTCTCACCCGAGGGCGGAAACACCCGTTGTGTCCGCCTCTGAGCGACTCTTTTTCTACCGGAAGCAATTCGATCGCCTGAAGTCGCTCAGAGGCGGGCAACAAGGTCATACCTTTCCGCCGGGGAGTCAAGTGGCGGTTGTGATCAGCAGGATCAGCGGAGCGAGCGATGCAGCTAGTCCAGGGTCTTTCCCGAATGCATTCTCAACGCGTCGTTGACATTCGCCTTCTTGTCCTCGGCGCCACCCTTGGCGGCGGCCCTCTTGCGCTTGGCCACCACCGTGTCGATTGCACCGTTGAGTGCCGAGCCCAGCGGGAAGCCGAGGTAGTGGGTCAAGAAGACGGCCATCTCTTTGAGTTCAGCTTCCGTCAGTTCGTCGTTGAGCAACGCGGCGTTGATTTGAATTTCGGCCAGGTCGCGGTTTCCGACGGCGGTCACTGCCGTCAGCGTCATGATGCGCTTGTCGCGCATCGACAATCCGGGTCGGGTCCAGATCGAGCCGAAGAGGTGGTCCACGGTCAGGTCGAAGTAGGGGTCACCCTGCACGTCGGGCATCTCCCAGCCGTAGACCTCGTTCATCTTCTGCAGGCCCTTGCGGCGAAGCTCGTCCATCAGGTTTCTTTCTCTCCGTGTGGTACGCCCAGACCCTCGGCGAGCCGTTCCAGCGCCACCTCCGCTAGGGGCAATTCAACCGAATTCGCTTTGCCCAAAGCCAACGCCAAAGCCAAGTCTTTTTCACCGAGCAGGCGCGCGTGCATGAACGGCTGGTACAGGAAGTTGTCCGGTGTTAGAGCATTCATATGATCGCGATACATGATTGAGCCGGCACCCCCTGTGATGGAATCGGTATGACGCACCACCTTTCCCAAATCTTGCAGGTTTAGGCCGCACTCTTGCGCCAACTTCGATGCCTCGGCGGCTGCAGCAAACGAGATGTAGTGAATCATATTGCGCGCCAATTTCATTCGAGTTCCAGCACCCGGTTGACCGGCATGTAACACTAGCGAAGCCCATAGTGAGAACGGCCTCTCGACCAACGCGAACGCCTCATCGGTTGCCCCCACCATGGTGGCCAACTCGCCTTTCTTCGCAGCGCGTCCCCCACCACTGACCGGTGCATCCACGATGTGGATGCCTTTGGATTGAAGCTCGTCAGCAAGTTCGACTGCGGTGGTGTCGCTGATGGTGGAGTGGATTGCGATGACCGTGCCGGGCTTAGCGCTGTCGGCCAGTTCGCCGACGACGTCGCGCACCTGCTCGTCGTTGAGGACCGTGACGCTGATGACGTCAGCCTTGGCGACATCCGACACACTGTCAGCCAGACCGGCACCGGCCTCAGCCAGCGGTGTCATCGCCTCGGCCCGCACGTCGTAAACCGTCACGCCGCCCGGCCAGTCCACCAGTCGCTTGGCCATCGGCGCGCCCATCTTGCCCAGTCCGATGTAGCCGAGCTTTACAGGCTCAGTCATCGGCGCCGCTCCTCCTCATCGCTACGCTCTGCATCGTCACCAGCGCGGTCATCGGCGCCGCTCCTCCTCATCGCTACGCTCTGCATCGTCACTGGCGCTGAAGTCATGAGCGGATGATCTGTCCGCCGTCGACATTGAAGATCTGCCCGGTGATCCACGACGCCTCGTCCGACAGCAGAAACAGGCACATTCCGATCAGGTCATCCGGCGTCCCCATGCGCGACAACGGGAGTCCCCTTACGATGTCGTCGACGATTTCCTTGGGCGTTGTCGTCCGATTCGCTTCCGTGTCGATCGGACCAGGGGCGATGGCGTTGATCCGGATGTTGCGGCCACCCAGTTCGCGGGAAAGCTGTTGAGTCAGGCCGTTGATACCGACCTTGGCCAAACCATAGAAGTTGGCGTAAAGCCAGGCCGCGGTGGACGACTGGTTGACAATCGCCCCACCGCCGCGCTTGGTCATCTTCTTGTACACCGCTCGAGTGCACCACAGCGCACCATCGAGGTTGACGCTCATGAATCGCTTGTAGTACTCGGGATCGACGCTGAGCAGAAAATCGAGTTTCATGCCACCGAAGATGGCGGCGTTGTTCACCAGGTAGTCGATCCCGCCGAATTCGGCCAACGTGCGATCAGCCATCGCTTTGGCCGACTCGGGATCTGAGACATCGACCGGGATGCTGATTGCGGTGCCCCCGTCGGCACCGATCTGTTTGGCCACACCCTGCGCCGCTTCCTCATTGATGTCTGCGACGACAACCGCCGCACCTTCTGAGGCCAGCGCTTCGGCGTAGGCCTGACCGATACCGCCGCCGGAACCCGTGACGATGGCAACTTTGTTCTCGAATCGCATGTTTCCCTTTCCGCCTGTGACCGCTTAGCGCACGCTGATCTCGAAAACCTTTGTGAACTGGCCACCCGGGTCAGACCGCCGTGGCGATGACCTTCGTCTCGAGGTACTCCTCGAACCCGGCCAGACCCATCTCCCGGCCGTTACCGGACTGCTTGTATCCGCCGAACGGCGAGTCGGCGGAGTACCAGACGCCGCCGTTGACGTTGACGGTGCCGACCCGCAGCCGTGACGCCACCCCCGCCGCCCGTTGCGGCTCGCCACCGAACACCGTGCCCGACAAGCCATATGGTGAATCGTTGGCTATTCGCACCGCGTCGTCGTCACCGTCGTGGGCGATGACCGTCAGCACCGGACCGAAAATCTCCTCGCGCGCGGCTCGCGCTTCGTTGGTCAGTCCGGCGATGACGGTGGGCTCGATAAAGAAGCCGGCGGCTCGATCGGCGGGCCGGCCGCCACCACACGCGAATGTTCCACCTTCGCTGGTCGCCGAATCTAAATAACCCTGAACCCGGTCGCGCTGACGTGCCGAGATCAACGGTCCGCAGACGGTTCCGGCGTCATTGGGATCGCCGGGCTTGATCGACGACATGGTTCCCGCCGCGATCGCCACCGCCTCGTCGTAGCTGGTCCGGGGTACCACCAACCTGGTCGTGATCGCACAGCCCTGCCCTGCGTGCACTGCGGCGGTGAAAGCCGACATGGCGCACGCTCCGCCGAGATCGGCGTCATCGAGCACGATGAACGCCGACTTGCCACCCAATTCGAGGAACACTTTCTTGATAGTCGCCGCCGCGTCGGCCATGACGCTGCGGCCGGTGGCCGTCGAGCCGGTGAAGGACACCATGTCCACTCTGGGGTCCTTTGCCAGCAGCGCACCGACGCTGTGATCGCTAGAGGTGACGATGTTGACGACGCCCGGGGGGAAGTCGGTGTGCTCGACGATCAGCTCGCCCAATAGTGCAGCGCACCAAGGGGTGTCCGGCGCGGGTTTGAGCACCATCGTGTTGCCGGCGGCCAGCGCCGGACCCAGTTTGGCGAGGTTGATTTGATGCGGGAAGTTCCACGGCGTGATCGCACCGACGACCCCGACGGGTTCTCTAACGATCGTGCGTTGGGTGGGAATACCCATCGGTGCGGCTTGCCCTAAATCTTGATTCCATTCGTAGGACTCGCCGGTGTCGGCAGCGAAGCTCAAGTCGGCGACCGGTCCTTCGAGTTGGGCGGCGGCGGTCAGCATTCGGGGGGCGCCGACCTCGGCGATGGTGATCTCGCGGAGCTCTTCGAGGTGCTCGCGCATCGCTTCCTGCAGTTGCCGGATGCAGCGCACGCGCAATTCGGCGTTGCGCGACCAGTCGGTGTCGTCGAAAGCCCGCCGGGCGGCGTCGATGGCCCGGCTCATGTCGTCAGCGTTGGCGTCAGCGGCGCTGCCTAGTACTTCCTCGGTGGCCGGATTGATGGTCAGAAAGGTGCCTGCGCTGCTAGCGGACAGCTTGCCGTCGATGAGCAGAGCGCTTGCGCCGTCCGCCAACAAATTCATGCCCTGCTCCCGCCTCTGTTCTAGAAGGTTCTGGTGGACACTTGTCCGGATCAGGTCAGTCAGACGATAGTCGTTGTGGCGCTCAGCGTGCAAGAGTCGCGTCAACTCAACCAACCCGCCTCCTGTTTGCGCAGGCTGAACATGCAGCTTTCAGTTACGGCTTGCCTATCGGACCGACTATCCGATAACTTGGACAAGTGTCCAGCGATGCAGTGGTCGCGATCACGCCCGGCGGCCGGCCCGAAGCGCCGCGCAACCGCAGGCAACAAGAAACCTTCCGCAAGGTGTTGGCCGCCGGGATGGAGGTCCTGCGCGAGAAGTCCTATGCCGACCTGACCGTGCGTGCGGTCGCCGCACGCGCCAGGGTGGCCCCGGCAACCGCCTACACCTATTTCTCATCGAAGAATCACCTGATCGCCGAGGTGTACCTGGACTTGGTGCGTCAGGTGCCGTTCTTCACCGATGTCAACGAACCCATGCCGACCCGGGTGAACCAGGCGTTGCGTCATCTGGCGCTGGTAGTCGCCGACGAACCCGAAGTCGCCGCGGCCTGCACCACAGCGCTGCTCGGCGGTAGCGCCGATCCTGCGGTGGGTACCGTCCGTGACCGGATCGGCGCGGAAATCCATCGCCGCATAACCTCGGCGATCGGCCCGGACGCTGACCCGCGGACCGTGTCGGCGCTGGAGATGACGTTTTTCGGCGCACTGGTCAACGCCGCCAGCGGCGCCTTCACCTACCACCAGATCGCCGACCGGTTGGCCTACGTCGTCGGCCTCGTCTTGCCCGGCGACCAGAAAGATCAGCGTCGATGACCGTTCGGACCGACAAGCCGCTGCTGGATCCCTACGACTACGACTTCCACGAAGATCCATACCCGTACTACCAGCGGTTGCGGGATGAAGCGCCGCTGTACCACAACGAAGAGCTGGCTTTTTGGGCCTTATCGCGACATCGGGACGTGCTGCAGGGTTTTCGCAACAGCACCAAGCTGTCCAATCGTGACGGCGTGTCACTGGACCCGGTGTCGCGCGGACCGCACGCCGCCAAAACGATGTCGTTTCTGGCGATGGATGATCCAGCGCATCTGCGGCTGCGCACGCTGGTGTCCAAAGGCTTCACCCCGCGCCGCATCCGGGAACTCGAGCCGCGGGTCACCCATCTCGCGGTGCAACACCTCGAAGTCATGCTGGACAAGGCCTCGTGCGGCCAAACCGTCGACTTCGTGGCGGAATTCGCCGGCAAGCTGCCGATGGACGTCATCTCTGAGCTGATGGGCGTACCGGTGGCCGACCGCGACCGTATCCGCGGCTTGGCCGACGGTGTCATGCACCGCGAAGACGGGGTGAACGACGTGCCGGCGTCGGCGATCGAGGCATCCATCGATCTCATCGTCTACTACCAGCAGATGATCGCTGAGCGCCGTACCCGACCCGCCGACGACCTCACCTCGGCTCTGCTGGACGCCGAGATCGACGGCGACCGGCTCACCGACGACGAGATCCTCGGGTTCATGTTTCTGATGGTGATCGCCGGCAACGAGACCACCACCAAATTGCTGGCCAACGCTGCGTTTTGGGGTCACACGAACCCGAATCAGCTCCGAGGTGTCTACGCCGATCTGTCTCTGGTTCCGGCGTGGGTCGAAGAAACGTTGCGCTACGACACCTCGAGCCAGATCCTGGCACGTACCGTCTCTGAAGAGCTCACCCTTTATGACACCGCTATCCCCGAAGGCGACGTCGTCCTGCTCCTGCCCGGTTCGGCACACCGCGACGAGCGGGTGTTCGAGAAGCCCGACGAGTACCTGATCGGCCGGGAAATCGGTTCGAAGTTGATGAGTTTCGGCAGCGGAGCACATTTCTGCCTGGGCGCGCATCTGGCGCGGATGGAAGCTCGAGTCGCTCTTACCGAACTGTTCAAATGCGTCCGCGGATATCACGTCGACGAGGCAAACTCGGTGCGGGTCCATTCGAGCAACGTCCGCGGATTTGCTCACCTGCCGATGGCAGTGGAGGTGTATTGAATGCCCCGCTTCGATCCCTTGCCCGAACGCCGTCCGGTGATCGTGGCCGGCGCCTCCTCCGGCATCGGAGAGGCCACCGCCATCGAACTCGCGGCGCACGGCTTCCCGGTCGCCCTGGGCGCCCGCCGAGTCGAGAAGCTCAACGACATCGTCGGCAAGATCAACGCCGACGGCGGCGAGGCGGTCGGATTCCACCTGGACGTGACCGATCCAAATTCAGTAAAAGCCTTTGTCGCACAGTCGGTCGACGCCCTCGGGCACATCGAGGTGCTGGTGGCCGGTGCGGGCGACACCTACTTCGGCAAGCTCGCCGAGATCACCACCGAAGAGTTCGACTCGCAGTTGCAGATACACCTGGTCGGCGCTAATCGGGTGGCCGCCGCGGTGCTGCCGGGCATGCTCGACCGGCAGCGCGGCGACCTGATCTTCGTCGGCTCCGACGTGGCGCTGCGCCAACGGCCGCATATGGGCGCTTACGGCGCGGCCAAGGCGGCGCTGGTCGCGATGGTCACCAACTTGCAGATGGAACTGGAGGGCACCGGGGTGCGGGCGTCGATTGTGCACCCCGGTCCGACGAAAACCTCTATGGGCTGGAGCCTGCCGGCCGAGAAAATCGGCCCAGCACTGGAAGATTGGGCCAAGTGGGGCCAAGCCCGTCACGACTACTTTCTGCGCGCAGCGGACCTGGCGCGAGCCATCAGGTTCGTCGCCGAGACACCCCGCGGTGGCTTCATCGCGAACATGGAGCTTCAGCCCGAGGCGCCGCTGAACGCAACGAAAGACCGCCAGAAACTCGCACTCGGAGAAGAGGGAATGCTGTCATGACTTCGCGACACGGCGATCCGGCGCGAGCCACGAGCGCCGATGAGGAGTGAGCAAATGAATACCGCGGCCGTGCAGAGGGTTTCGGGCGGTGAGGCAGAACACGGCCATCTCGAGGAGTTCCGGACCGACCCGATCGGCCTGATGCGACGGATCCGCGACGAGTGCGGGGATGTCGGCTGGTTTCAGTTGGCGGACAAACACGTCATCTTGCTGACCGGCGCCGAAGCCAACGAGTTCTTCTTCCGCTCGTCCGACGAGGATCTCGATCAGGCGGAGGCGTATCCGTTCATGACGCCGATCTTCGGCAAAGGCGTTGTGTTCGACGCCAGCCCGGAGCGGCGCAAGGAGATGCTGCACAACTCGGCGCTGCGCGGTGAGCACATGAAAGGCCACGCGACCACCATCGAGGGTGAAGTCAACAAGATGATCGCCGACTGGGGCGAGCAAGGCGAAATCGACCTACTCGACTTCTTCGCCGAGCTAACCATCTACACCTCGACCGCCTGCCTGATCGGGCTGAAATTCCGCAACCAACTCGACTCGCGGTTCGCGCACTACTACCACGAGCTGGAGCGGGGCACCGACCCGCTGTGCTACGTCGACCCCTACCTGCCCATCGAAAGCTTCCAGCGGCGCGACCAGGCCCGCAAGGACCTGGTGGCGCTGGTGCAAGACATCATGAATCAACGAATCGCGAACCCACCCAGCGACAAAACCGACCGGGACATGCTCGACGTGCTGGTATCGATCAGAGACGACGACGGCAATCCGCGATTCTCCGCCGACGAGGTCACCGGCATGTTCATCTCGCTGATGTTCGCCGGGCACCACACCAGTTCCGGCACCTCGGCGTGGACGCTGATAGAACTGATCCGGCATCCCGAGGTGTACGCGGAAGTGCTGTCCGAACTCGAGGAGCTTTACGCCGACGGTCAGGAAGTGAGTTTTCATGCGCTGCGCCAAATCCCGAAGCTGGACAACGTGGTCAAGGAGACCCTTCGGCTGCACCCGCCGCTGATCATCCTCATGCGGGTGGCCAAAGACGAGTTCGAGGTGGCTGGCTTTCCGATCCGCGATGGTGACTATGTCGCGGCATCGCCCGCGATCTCCAATCGCATCGCCGAGGACTTTCCCGACCCCGACGCGTTCAATCCGGACCGCTACAACAAGCCCGAGCAGGCCGACATCGCCAACCGGTGGACGTGGATTCCCTTCGGCGCCGGCCGTCACCGCTGTGTGGGCGCGGCGTTCGCCACCATGCAGATCAAAGCGATCTTTTCAGTATTGTTGCGGGAGTACCAGTTCGAGATGGCTCAGCCCGCCGACAGCTACCGCAACGACCACTCGAAGATGGTGGTGCAGTTGGCCCGGCCCGCCAAGGTGCGCTACCGGCGCATCACCAAGGACTGACGATGAGCTACCGGATTGAAGTGGACGCGGATCTGTGTCAGGGCCATGCCATGTGTGAATTGGAGGCACCGGACTATTTTCGGGTGCCCAGGCGGGGCAAGGTCGAGATTCTCGATGCCGAACCACCCGAGGAAGCGCGCGACGAAATCGAGCGGGCCGTCGACAGTTGCCCCACCCAAGCCCTGTTCATCAAGCTCAAAGAGGAATGACATGTCTAATTCAAAGCCTTCTTTCGAACGGGCCGAACTCGACCAGTGGGTGCGGTCCTGGCTGCAGGCGAACAAAGACTGTGAAAAAGCCGGTGACTGGCGGCCGTTGGCAGACTTCTACGCCGCTGATGCCACCTACGGCTGGAACATCGGTCCCAAAGAAGACGTGATGTGTGTCGGCGTTGACGAGATCCGCGACGTGGCGCTGGGCTTGGAAATGGAAGGCTTGGAGAACTGGGTGTACGACTACCAGAAGGTGCTCATCGACGACAAGCAGGGCGAGATCGTCGGCTTCTGGAAGCAGATCGTCAACAAAACCGACGGTACCCAGGACGAGATCTACGGCATCGGCGGCAGCTGGTTTCGCCTCAATGCCGACAAGCTCATCGAGTGGCAGCGAGATTTCTTTGACTTCGGTCATGTGGCGAAGATGTTCGCGTCCCTCATAGAGTCCGGTGATCTGAGCGCCGGCATGCAGAAGCGCATCGAGCGCAGCCTGGCGGGTGAACAGCTTCCCGGCTACTACCCGTTGGGGCAGGCCCCCGTGCCGATCTGGTGAGGACCGCTCCGAATGAGACCCAGATCACCTACTGACCTACACTCAACCAAGCGGTTGCTTGCGCGGAGCTCGGGCCGTCCCTAACCGACGTTCAACGACGAAAGCAGGTACACGGTGAAGACCAAAGGCGCATTGATCTGGGAGTTCAACCAGCCGTGGTCCATCGAGGAGATCGAGATCGGCGACCCGCAAAAAGACGAGGTCAAGATCCAGATGGAAGCGGCTGGCATGTGCCACTCCGACCATCACCTGGTCACCGGCGGCATCCCGATGGCAGGCTTTCCGGTGCTCGGCGGACACGAGGGCGCGGGCATCGTCACCGAGGTCGGACCGGGCGTAGAAGACATCGCGCCCGGTGATCACGTGGTGCTGTCGTTCATCCCGTCGTGTGGTAACTGTCCGACCTGCCAGGCCGGCTTGCGCAACCTGTGCGACTTGGGCGCCGGCTTGCTGGGCGGGGTGGCGGTCTCCGACGGCACGTTCAGGATTCAGGCGCGCGGCGAGAACGTGTTCCCGATGACGCTACTGGGCACCTTCTCTCCCTACATGGTTGTGCACCGCAGCTCTGTGGTGAAGATCGACCCGTCGATCCCGTTCGAGGTGGCGGCTCTAGTGGGTTGCGGAGTCACTACCGGTTATGGCTCGGCGGTCCGCACTGCCGACATCCGGCCGGGTCAGGACGTCGCCATCGTCGGTGTCGGCGGAGTCGGCATGGCTGCACTGCAGGGTGCGGTCAGCGCCGGCGCCCGGTACATCTTCGCGATTGACCCGGTGGAATGGAAGCGCGACCAGGCACTGAAATTCGGCGCCACGCACGTTTACCCGGATATCAACGCCGCCTTGATGGGGGTCGCGGAAGCTTCTTACGGCCTGATGGCCCACAAAGTCATCGTCACCGTAGGCGAGTTGCACGGCGCCGACGTCGACAACTACCTGAACCTCACGGCCAAGGGCGGCACCTGCGTGCTCACCGCGATCGGCAGTCTGCTGGACACCAACGTCAACCTGAACCTCGCGATGCTGACGTTGATGCAGAAGAACCTGCAGGGCACCATCTTCGGCGGCGGTAACCCGCAGTACGACATACCGCAGCTGCTGTCGATGTACAAAGCCGGCAAACTCAACCTCGACGACATGATCACCCGTCAGTACAAGCTCGAGCAGATCAACGACGGCTACCAAGACATGCTGGAAGGCAAGAACATTCGCGGCGTCATCCGCTACACCGACGCCGACCGGTAGCGCCGTGTCGCAGGGAACGATCGAACAGTCACCGGCGCTGACTGCGTCGCAGTCCTCGTGGCAATGTGTGCAGGCACACGACCGGGAGGGCTGGCTGGCCCTGATGGCCGACGACGTCGTCATCGAAGACCCGATCGGCAAGTCCGTCACCAACCCCGACGGCATCGGCGTTCGCGGTAAAGAGCAGGTGGCGGCGTTCTTCGACACCAATATCGCCGCCAACCGGCTCGCCATTACCTGCGAGGAGACTTTCCCGTCCAGCTCACCGGACGAGATCGCTCATATCCTGGTGTTGCACAGCAGATTCGGCAACGGCGTCATCGGCACCGTGCGAGGTGTTTTCACCTACCGCGTCAACGACGGCGGCCTGATCACCAACATGCGCGGCTACTGGAATCTCGGCGCGATGACCTTCGGCAAGGACGAGTAAACCGCATGGCCACCCTCTTCACCAAGATCATCAACGGAGAACTGCCGGGCCGGTTCGTCTACGAAGACGACGACATCGTGGCGTTCCTGACGATTCAGCCCATGACCCAGGGCCACACGCTGGTGGTGCCGCGCGCCGAGATCGACCAGTGGCAGGACCTCGACGAGGCGGTGTTCGCTCGGGTGATGGCGGTCGCGCAATTGATCGGCAAAGCGGTGTGCCGCGCGTTCAGCGCTGATCGGGCCGGGGTGATCATCGCCGGGCTGGAGATCCCGCATTTGCATGTGCACGTGTTCCCGGCGCGCGACCTCAGCGACTTCGGTTTTGCCAACGTCGACACCAATCCGTCGCAGGAGTCGCTGGACGAGGCGCAAACCAAGATCAAAGAGGCGCTCGCACAGCTGGTTTGAGGTCGCTGCAATCAGCCTACCGGCGCGGGCACGTCGGTGATCCGCGGCAGGCTCACGTGGAAGCAGCAGCCCTGACCGGGGGCGGTGTTCACGGTGACGGTGCCACCGTGGGCGTGCACGAGCGAGTCGACAATCGATAATCCCAGGCCGGTGCCGCCGCTGCTGCGTGCGCGGGACATGTCGGTGCGGTAGAACCGCTCGAACACTCGCTGAGCATCCTCCTGGCTCATGCCGGGTCCCTTGTCGGCGACTTCGAGCACTGCCTCGGCGCCGTCGGTGCCGACCCGCACCGTGATGTCGGCGGTGTCCGGTGTGTGCTGCAGGGCGTTGGCGACCAGGTTGCTCAGCACCTGACGCAGTCGAGCCTCGTCGCCGAGCACTTCCGGGGTGCCGGGCCCGTCGAGCACCTCCATCGCGATGCGACGTTTCGGGGCGATCGACTGCGCGTCATGTACCGCGTCGGTGGCCAACGCGAGCAGATCCAGCCGCCGTCGCTCCAGCGGGCGCTGCGCGTCCAGCCGGGCCAGCAACAACAGATCTTCGACCAGCAGACCCATTCGGCTCGACTCGCTTTCTATGCGGGACATGAGCATTTCGACGTCCCGGGCGGCGCCCTGGCGGTACAACTCGGCGAAGCCGCGAATGGTGGTCAGCGGTGTGCGCAACTCGTGGCTCGCATCGGTGATGAATCGGCGCATCCGCTCCTCAGAGGTGCGCGCCTTCTCTGCTGAAGACTCCGAGGACGCCACTGCCCGTTGAATCTGCGCCAGCATGCCGTTGAGCGCCGAGGACAGTCGGCCGACTTCAGTGCGGGAGTCGCGTTCGGGGACGCGGCGGTCCAGCTGTCCGGCCGCGATCGCCGCGGCAGTGCGTTCTACTTCGGTCAGTGGACGCAGGCTGCGCTGCACCACCGCATAGCCGGCGATTCCGAGCACCAGCAGCACCGCCGCGCCGATGCCGACCTGCAACCACAGCAGGGAGCGCACAACGTGCTGGACGTCGGAGAGGTCGATGGCGACGGTGATCAGGTCGCCGCGTGGGCCCCGCACCGTCATGGCCCGCCACCGCACTTCCGAGCCGTTGACTGAACCGACGGTGGTCGGATAGGGGCCGACGTTGTTGTTGGCCGGCAAAGCGGGTTCGGCGTCGCGGTCGTTGCCGGCCATCCAGATGCGACCATCGCGAGCCATGCCACGCACGTAGAACTTTGATGGTGGGCGCCCGGAGTTCGGGCCGTCGTTCGAGCCGGGCAGCAACCGTCGAGGCGCCAGCGCCCAGCCGCGCGAGGCGTCCAACAGCGTCTGGTCCACCCGGCTGATCAGACTGTGCCGCAGGATCGAGGTGACCGCGACCCCGGAGGCCGCCAGGCCGCAGGTCACCAAGATCAAGGTGGCTGCTACCAGCCCGACCCGTAGCGGCAGTCCTCCTCGACGGTGCACCATTTTCGTATTCTTCGCTTAAGGCGCGGTTCTCGACCGCTCGAACGGTCTCCCGTTCACCGCGGCTCCCGCAACACGTAACCCACGCCGCGCAGCGTGTGCAGCAGTCGCCGCTCACCGGTATCGATCTTCCTGCGCAGATAAGAGACGTAGGACTCGACGACGTTGACGTCACCGCCGAAGTCGTAACGCCAGACGTGGTCGAGAATTTTCGGCTTGCTCAACACGGTGCCGGCATTGATCACGAAGTAGCGCAGCAACGTGAACTCGGTGGGAGACAACGAGACCGGTTCACCGGCCTTCCACACTTCGTGGGTGTCTTCGTCGAGCTCGATGTCGGCGAAGGTCAGCCGGGCGTTGCGCGGTTCGGTGCTGCCCTTGCCGGTGCGTCGCAGGATGACCCGCAGACGGGCAACGACCTCTTCGAGGCTGAACGGTTTGGTGACGTAGTCGTCGCCGCCAAGGGTCAACCCGGCGATTTTGTCTTGCAGCGAGTCGCGGGCCGTCAAAAACAACGCCGGCGCGTCGATGCCGTCGGCGCGCAGCCGGCGCAGGACGCCGAAACCGTCCATGCCCGGCATCATCACGTCGAGGATGACTGCATCGGGACGCACTTCGCGGGCGCGGTCAAGCGCCGCCGCCCCGTTGGTGGCGGTGTGGACCTCGAAGCCCTGGAATTTGAGGCTCACCGAGAGGAGCTCGACGATGTTGTCCTCGTCATCGACGACGAGTACGCGTGCCTCAGGTGTAGTTTCTGTTGCCAGGCCGTTACTGCCAACTGCCATCTGTCTATTTCCTCTCACTTAGCTGTAGGCAGCCTCGGGGTTGGCTGTGTGGGCGCTGTGACTTTGTTGCGAACGGAGGCGCCAAGCCCGCCCCCGACCGCGAATACACTCGAGGAATGAGTTTCGGTAAGAGCCTGGCGACCCTGGCCACCGCCCCGGCGCGGGTGGGGTTGGCCGCTGCTGACGCTGGTCTGGGCGTTGCGGCGTCGGCGGTAGGCCTGGCCAAGCGGGCCGTTGCCGAAGTCGACGGGCAGCCTCCCGGCAACCCGGTGGCCCTTATGTTCGGGCTCGAGGACGCGCTGGTGCGGGCCAATCAGCTCGCCCGACTCATGGGCCCAGACGCTCCATTGGGTCGGGTGCTGGTGCCGGACGGGCCAGTCGACCGTCTGCTGCGGCCCGGCGGTGTGGTGGACAGGCTGACCGCGCCGGGCGGTGCGTTCGACCGGCTGACCGTGGAAGGCGGTGTATTGGAGCGTGCGCTGCAGCCCGGTGGACTGGTGGATCAACTGCTCGCTGACGACGGCGTGATCGAACGACTGCTCGCCGAAGACGGCCTGCTGGACCGGTTGCTCGCCGAGGGCGGGTTAGTGGACAAGCTGACGGCGCGCAACGGTCCGCTGGAGCAGCTCGCGATTGTCGCCGACACACTCAACCGCGTGACGCCGGGAATGGAGGCGCTGGCGCCGACAATTGACACCCTGCAGGACGCCGTCGCGTCGCTGACGCTGATGGTCAACCCGCTGAGCAACTTCGCCGAGCGCATTCCGCTGCCCGGACGGCGGCGGTCGATGCCTCGGGCGGTGCGCTCGCAGCGGATCGTGGACCACGACCGGGTCGGCCCCGAGGAGTTGTGAGCGGGACACTCGCCGAGCGTCACGCCAACATGACCGTCGCTGCCACCGGCTATTACGCTGGCACGGTTAGACCGGCCTCCTTAGCTCAGTGGTAGAGCACTCGCCTTGTAAGCGAGCGGTCGTCAGTTCAATCCTGACAGGAGGCTCCACTTAATATCCGTCGTAGCTGGGCAACCCATTGATGGATCGCGAGGGCGGATGGCTTGGTGCCGTGGCGTTTCACAACCTTGATGCGGATGTCGCAATGTTCGTCGGCAAAGTGGTCCAGGTTGCGGCGGACGCGTTCGGCAATCGAACTTGCCGCCGCTTCGCGTCGCAGGTTCAGGTTCAGCGTCGTCATGATATTGCCGATGAGCATCGGATCGAGCTACAGCGATTCCGCGCGTTCACAGCGACCGCGACGGTGCGACGATCCACCGCGGGATCAGCCTTAATGGGTGTCGCAGAAGCGATACGGATCGAATCGTTCGGGGTGAGGAAGGTTTCCGGAGTCTCGTGAAGATCCGTGAGTACGCACGAGCACCGGTGCGGCCGATGCCGCCGGAAAGGCAAGCCCAATTTCCTGCACCAACACCGCCGACTGGCACAACCGAGTCGAAGCGCGTGAACTTTCCAGCCCCGCCGAACGTCGTTGTGGGAGAGGAGGTGGTGACTGTGCGCACTTCAGACCGAGCTTGGGTGGCACTGGCCAGTGGCGTAGCAGCTTACGACCTGTTCGCCACCGACGACGAGCTGCTGACTAACGCGGCCCGCCGGTACTTCAAGTGCCAGCCGATTGCCACCGTGTCGACAATCTTGGTGACAGCCCTGCATCTGGTCGGCGGGCTACCGCCGTGGTGTGACCCAATTACGTTAATGTTCGCTGCACATCGGCGGCTGCTGCGCGGGTTCTGGTGCTCGTCGGGCAATAGCTCGGCCTAACTCATGGACGGACCAGTGCTCCCGAGCGGAACCCTTCCATCGCCGACGAATCCTTGCCAGAAACGATTACGGCAACGAGCCAACTAGCAGCACGTCAGTTCGATGTGTGAACGATCAGTACATCGACCTTGGCCCTGCTGGCGACACTTCCGGGGATCGAGAACACTCGCCCGATGATCGCGGATCGCGCGTTCAGTCCCACATTCCCAATCACGAGCAGATCGGCCGCAACCTTCTCGGCAAGGTCAACAAGCGCTTCTACCGGTCCCTCTTGAACCGCCCGTTCCTCGATGGTCTTTGCCCCGGCCGCCTTAGCCCTGTCCCGGGCCTCACGCAAGATCGCGTAGACCGGCGCGTTGCCGCGCACCTTGTAGCCCTCGTCCCGAAGGATGTCGGCCGCGCGGGCATCGTCTTTTTGGGGAAAGTACCCGGTCGCAATGATCAGCTTCGCATTCGACTCGGAGGCAATCACGCCCGCACGGTCGACCGCACGCAGCGACGACTCCGAGCCGTCAGTGCCGACCACAATGGTCTGATAGGCGGTCATTTGCCCTCTCCAGCCTCTTCGCAGTGCCCATGGCAGACAGTAACGCTCGAACGCTTGACGGCCTGAAGGATTCCGCCAAAATGCCGCCTGACCGCCGAAGTAAGGGTGAACAGCCGATTTTCGCGGTGGGGGACGTCACGCCGGTGTTCAGGCTGTACTGCGGGGCTCGTTCCCAGCGCCTGACACGACGCGAGCAACTAGCTTGCCGCCACGAATGACCTCGATCGTCTGCCCTGCCGTAATCCTGTCAAAGTAACGCCCCGCACGCTTTCGCAGTTCGTCGAGCTCGATCCGCCCACTAGTGTCCGCCGGGATCGGAGTCATCCTCGAGTCACCGGCCGACACTATCCAGGCCAGCAACTGCCCCGGCTGCCGCCACAAATAGCTCGACCTAACTGATGGACGGACCAGTGCTCCTGAGCGGAACCCTTCCATCACCGACGAATTCTCCAAGGCGAGATACGGATTGTCGCACTCACTCATCGTTCTGATCCGTCTATGGACTTGCCTGCGGCACGGGTACCGGCAAGAGCGTGAATTGCTTTACGTCAGGGGCATTCAGATAACGCACTCGTCTTGGTCCATCGAAATGAGGAGGAGACAAGGGGTCTTCGCG
>CAWFTT010000009.1:0-231492 GCA_963818785.1 uncultured Actinomycetota bacterium
CTGACGGCTGACCTGTGGTCGGTGCGCCGGGTCTCGTCAGGCCCGAGGGTGCGTGCGGCGAACCGCACGGACAGCAGGAGCGCGATCAGCACCGGAATCGCCGAGAGGAAGACGATCGAGGCGGCACTTTTGTCACCGGGCCCGAGCAGCCACCGCGGCACCAGCATCAGATCGGCGCCCAGGAACGCGGACACCGCACCGGTGGCGGTGGCCAATGCGTTCATCGCGACCACGTGTTCCCGTGGCACCACATGCGGCAGCGCCGCCGACATCGCCGAGGACACGAAGCGGGCGAAGCCGTTGACGATCAGGGCGCCGCACAACACCGCCACGTCGTTGGCGCCGGCCGCCAACATCGCGCCCACACCTGCCACCGCCGCCAATCGGCCCGTGTTGGCCAGGTACAGCACTTGCCGGCGATCGAACCGGTCCATCAGCGCACCAGCGAAGGGACCCAGCAACGAATACGGCAAGAACAGCACCGCGAACGCACCGGCGATGGCCAGCGGGGCGGTCTCCCGTTGCGGGTTGAACAGCAGCGCCCCGGCCAGGGCCGACTGGAAAAGGCCATCGCCGAACTGACTGGCGACTCGCAGCTCGAGCAGGCGCCGGAACGCCGGCAACTCGCGCAGCATGCGCCAAACAGTCACCGGCGCACGGGTGCGAAACACACAACCAACTTCCACGAGTCAGGCAGCCGCTCAGCAGGGACCGCACGCAACTTCGTTTCACAGTACAAATATTTCGGACGGGCCGCGCTTGTCCGCCGCGCAGTCGGTGCCCGGTGCCATTATGGGAAGGTGGCGCAGCCCGAAGACCCCGAGGACTTTGTCGCACCTGCCGCCTATCGGGTGCGGGCGGGCACGTTGCTGTTGGCAAACACCGAATTGCTCGAGCCGACGTTCCGCCGCAGCGTGATTTACATCGTCGAGCACAACGACGGCGGCACGCTGGGCGTGGTGCTCAACCGGCCCAGCGAGACGGCCGTCTACAACGTGTTGCCGCAGTGGGCGAAACTGGCGGCCAAACCGAAGACGATGTTCATCGGGGGGCCGGTCAAGCGTGACGCCGCGCTGTGCCTGGGCACGCTGCGCGTGGGCGTCGACCCTAACGAGGCGCCCGGTCTGCGGCATGTGGCCGGCCGGGTGGTGATGGTTGATCTTGACGCCGATCCGGATGTGATGGCACCGCTGCTCGAAGGCGTGCGGATCTACGCCGGATACTCCGGCTGGACGATTGGCCAGCTGGAGGGGGAGATCGAGCGCGACGACTGGATCGTGTTGTCGGCATTGCCCTCCGACGTCCTCGCTCAACCGCGGGTGGATCTGTGGGGGCGGGCGCTGCGCCGCCAGCCGCTACCGATGTCGCTGCTGGCTACCCATCCGATCGACGTCAGCCGGAACTAGCCGGCCTCGCCGGGTCGGCCGGCCGAGTGGAGCCGACGTCGCCTGCGCGGGCTCGCCGTCACGAGACAGCACGCTGGCGATCACCGCGCACACCATCAACTGGATCTGGTGAAACAGCATCAGCGGCAGCATGACCAGTCCGACCGTGGCAGCCGGAAACAACACCAGCGCCATGGGCAGCCCCGGGGCCCCGAGGGCCACCGTGGCCAGCAGGAAGGTGTCGACCGGAATCGCCGACAGTCGCCTCAGCATGCCGGGTCGTCAGGGGCAGGATCGGGTGCAGCCTGCGCAGCTGCCGCCGCATTGCTGCAGCACCGCCTGCCGCCGCATCACGTACCGGGCGCTCTGCCAGGAGCCGGCCGCCACGGTTCCGACGGCACCAGCAACACAGATGAACACAACCGGCACCGCCGTGTGCGGTACAACCAGCGCAACGGCGCCACCGCTGGCGAGCATGACTCCGGCTGCCAACTGAGTCGGTGCTTGCGCGCGCCGCACGGTCAGGGCGACGTCGGTGGCTGACAACCTGGTGAACAACCAAAGTCCGGCGATTGCGGAGGCCATGAGGATCGCAGCCGCGCACAGACACAGCAGGCCCGCAATCACCATGGCCTCACAATACGAGGCACCTGGTTGCGGACCCCGCCCGCATCGACCGGGCTAGTGCGCCGAAACGCTCGGGCCGGCCGTGGGCTGCGACGCCGGCTGCGGCGGGCCGGGTGGTGCCGCGGGCGGCGCGGAGCCCGGCGCTGCCACCCGGAACCCGTTGACGATGGCCTCAGTAGCCGGCGACTCGGCCCTCGCCTGGCCCGCGCCGGTGGTCACCGCCAACGACACCAGGTATCTGTCCTCGCCTGCCGTGGCGATTACGTGGCGGCGAATCGTACTGAGCGTCATGTTGTTCTGCCGGTACGTGCCCTTGATGATCGACGACGGGAATCCACCGAAATCAGCGAGCGAAGCACCGGCGGTCTTCCACGCGAACAACTGCTGGCTGTCGACGAAGCCGTGGGTAATCGCCTCCCGCGGGTCGAAGTCACCAATCAGCTTGTACACCACCACTTGCGCGTTCGACGTGTACAAGCTGGTGCCCGAACGATTGGCGATCACTACGAACGGGTCGACGACGTTGGGGTCGGGCACCCGCGCCCAGCGAGGTGGCATCGGCAAGGTGATGTCGAGTGCCTTGAACTCGTCCGACTTTTGCGGCTCCAGCGCAACACCGTTGCCCTGCAGATAATCTCGAATCGTGCCGGAAGTTGCCGGCGCGACCGCCGCCTGCGGTGACGGTGCGGCAGCTACCGCAGCGGGTGCCGGCGCGGCCGCCGGACCTGCACCCAGCCTGCTGTTGGCAACTGCTCCCGGTGCGGCGGCGAACGGCTGATTGACCGTGGCCGGTGCCGGTGGCGGCCCCGGTGGATACACCGGCTCCGCCGATGCGTTGCCACCGGCGAAGGCTACGGCGGCAACGACGCTGACATGCACGCCGCCGGCGACCATACGCCACCTGTGGTTTAGACGCATCATCGTGTCGGGTCCTTCCGCGGCGCGTCGGTGAGAACGGCGATCCTCTGGGCGCTGACTGTAACCACCGCGCAACGACGACCGCCAGAGCTGGAATCGACCCCTGATCGGTCCGCAACGCAACCGAGATGATCGAGACCAACTCGTGGCCGAACGACGCCGCGCCGCACGTTCATCCCGTGGCTCGCCTGACCCGTCGAGCCAGATGGCAAGAAGCTGTCAGCCAAAACGTCTGCGATACAACACAATCTTCAGTGCGGCCGTAGGACGATCTCCTGAACGTCCCCGTCGGAAGGAGTGGCCACCGCATTGGCCACAACTGCGGCCACCGTTTCGGGCCGCAGGAACTTGCTGGCGTCATACTCGCCGCCTTCGAAAGCGACCAGTTCTTGCTGCATGTTGGTGTCGACGCGGCCCGGGAAGACGGTGGTAACCCGCAGCGCCGGCTCATCCAGCCGCAGGGAGTCGGCGAAGGAGCGCAACGCGAACTTGCTGGCCGAGTAAGACGCCATGCCCGGCGATGCGCTGCGACCGGCTCCGGAGTTGATGAACACGACGTGGCCCTGGCGGCGCCGCAATACCGGCAGCAGGGCCAACGTAAGCGCGACGGCGCCAAGCACATTGACGTCAAAGGTGGCGCGCCAGTCCTCGACCTCAGAGTCACCGACGTGGCTGGGGATCGACACACCGGCGTTGTGCACCAGAACGTCGAGATCACCGACGGCCGCGGCGCCGTCGCGGATGGCGTCGGTGTCGGTCAGATCAAGCGGCACCGTCTCGGCCCGCAACCGCTGCGCGACGGCGTCGAGGCGCGGCGATGGCCGACCGGCCAACAGGAGGCTGTGCGTGGGCGCCAAGGCTGTGGCGATCGCCGAGCCGATACCGCCCCCGGCGCCGGTGATCAGTGCAGTCGGCATCCTGACAGCTTAGCCGCGGCGCCCAATCACATTGACCGGTTGCGGGTTAGGCTTGCTCGCGTTCGTCTTCCGCATCTGCGGCGTTGCCTGCCGGCTCGCAGGTGGCCAATCGTTCCAGCGGCGCGAGTGCCTTGGTGAGCGTGTCGAGGTCGAACTCGGTGAGTTGACTGAGCATCGCCGCCAGCGAGGCGTGCCGATTTGCCAGCGACTCGCGATGCACTGCCAGGCCCCGCGGCGTGATGTCGACGAGCACCGCGCGCAAATCCGAAGGGTCGCGGGAACGCTTCACCAAACCGATCTTCTCCAGGCGGCGAATCGCCACAGTGGTGGTGGGAGTGCGTACCCGCTCGTGGGCGGCGAGGTCGGTCATTCGGATCGGCCCCTGGTCGAGCAACGTAACCAGAATCGACAGCTGCGCGAGGGTCAGATCCCCGGCGACCACTCCGTTCGGGTCGCCGCGGCGCAGAATAGTGAACAGCTTGGACAGCGTGCGGTGTAAGCCCTCCGCCAGGTCCGTCACTTCAGGCGTAACGGTTCCGCTCTCCGCCATAATTCGACAGTCTAACTGCTCTGCGTGTGGCAGATCGGAAAATCTTTCGGCGGACGTCAAAGGACTTGAGACAGAAAGCGCTGCAGTCGTTGTGTTTCAGCTGCGTCGAAGATTTTCTCCGGCGGCCCCGTTTCCACCACCTTTCCGCGATCGAGGAATGCGACTGCATCGGAGGCCGAGCGGGCAAATCCCATCTCGTGGGTGACGACGACCATCGTCATGCCCCCGGCACCGAGGTCGGCGATCAGCGCCAGGATGCCTTTGACCATCTCCGGGTCCAGCGCTGAGGTCGCTTCGTCGAAGAACATCACCTGCGGCGTCATCGCCAGCGCCCGGGCGATCGCGACGCGCTGCTGTTGCCCTCCGGACAGGGTGGCGGGCCGGGTGGCGGCTTTGTGTTTGAGTCCCACTCGGTCCAGCTGAGCCATCGCCAACTCGCGGGCGGCGTCGACCGGCAGCTTCTTCAGCTTGTGCGGCGCCAGCATGACGTTGTCCACCACCGTGCGATGCGGAAACAAGTTGAAGTGCTGAAACACCATGCCGATGCGCTGACGCAGTTCGTCGGGGTTGTCGTCCAACACCGACCGGCCGTCGAGCAGGATGTCGCCGCGGTCGGGCTCGTAGAGCCGGTTCAGCGCGCGCAGCAACGTCGACTTACCCGAGCCCGACGGCCCGATCACCGCCAGGGTGTGGCCGGCGGGCACCGCGATGTCGATGCCGCGCAGCACCGCAGCATGACCCAGTGAGAGGTGAATATTGCTGCCTTGCAACGATACTGGCTGCCGCTGCGGAGTCCCGGCCGTCACGTCATCTCCTGCCCGGAGGTGGTGGTGATCAAATCGAAGGCGTCCGCCGGTTCCGGAGACCGCCGGCCACGACGCAGCCGCGCGTCGATGAGGTTCACCAGGTGTGTGAGCGGGATCGTCAGTATCAGATAGAACATGCCGGCTGCCACCAGCGGTGAGAGGCTGCCGGTTTGCGCATTGAGGTCGCGGCCCACCTGGAAGAGCTCGCGCTGCCCGGCGATCAGCCCGAGGAAGTACACCAGGGCTGAACCCTTCAGCAGCGCGATGAACTGGTTGACCAGCGCCGGCAGTACCCGTCGAATGCCCTGTGGCATCACCACCAGTCGCATTGCTGCGGGATAACTGAACCCGAGCGCGCGGGCGGCTTCCAGCTGACCCGGCTCCACGCTTTGAATTCCGGCACGGAAGATCTCGCCGATGTAGGCGGCCGCCATCAACCCCAGCGCGGCGATACCCAGCGGGTACGGGTTGTTGTGCGTCACCTCGCCAACCAGCGGCCCGACGCCTAGGCCGATGATCAGGATGACGACGACTTCGGGCAAGCCGCGAAAGATGTCGGTGTAGATCCGCGCCGGCCAGCGCAACCAACGGGACCGCGCGATCCCCGCAACGGCCAGCACCATGCCGAGGGCCAATCCGACGATGCCGGCACTGACCGTCAACGTCAACGTGTTGGGCAGCCCGGTTTTCAGCAGCACAGGGATGGCGGATTTGTACAGCTGCCAGTCGAGGAAGGAATCGGCCAGTTGGGCCAGCGTCGACTTCGGTGTCGGTGGCTCGTCGACCGTGCGGTTGTGGCGGGCGGCGATGGTGGCGAAGGGCGGCAGATGCGGCTGTGGTGCGGCCTTGGAGCCGGGTTTCCAGCCGCGCGGCAGCGGCCGGGGCACCCAATCGGTGTACAGCTGCGACCAGGTGCCGTCGGCGATGACGGCGTCCAGTCCTGCGTTGAGCGCCGCGAGCAGCGGCCGGTTGTTCTTGGCAACCGCATAGGCGACGTAGTCGCCCAACCCGAAGGTGTGCCCGACGATCGCGGCCGGATCCCCGACGTGGACAGCGTTCAGCGCCTCCAGCGCCGATGCCACCCAGGCGTCGATCTGGCGGGTCTTGAGGCTGGCGTAAAGCGTGATGAAGTCAGGGAACTTGACCGGCTGTAATCGCAGGCTGTCGACCACGTAGGCCTCCTCGACCGTGCCCTGCACGACGCCGATGCGTTGACCCGGCGCGAGGTGATCGAACCCGGTGATCGCCGAACCGGCCGGTACGACCAGCGAGAAGTAGCCGAAGTCATAGCCGTTGGTGAAGCTCACGGTGCGCCGCCGCGCATCGGTGGCCTTGATCGACGCGGAGCCGACGTCGAAGCGGCCGGCCGCCACTTGAGCAAGCATCCCCGCGAAGTCGGTGCCGACGAAATTCATTTGCAGGTTGAGCTTTTTCGCGATCGCGCGCAGCAACTCGTTGTCGAACCCGGTGAACCGCCCGGCGCTGTTGATGCAGATGTTCGGCGGCGACTGGGACAGCGTGGCGACGGTCAGGGTTCCTGGTGTGCTGAGCCCTAAAGCGTTGATGTTCACGTCAGTCAATGGTTCGACGTCGGCTGTCGTGTACTTGTCCTCAGTGGGCCGGTTGGCGGTGGCCAGTTTCTTCGGCAAGGCGATCGCGCCGTCCTGCCCGGACGGCGCGCACTGGTCGGGGGCGGCGGCGGCAGGTGTGGTGATGCTCAGTCCGCACACCAGCATGACGATGACCAGCGCACTGACCAGTCGGCGCAGTCCAGCCGATTCGCGGATCGTCACCAAGACCCTGTCTTCTTGGGCATGTGTGGCCGAACGTCAGCGGCTGTCCCGCCACCGGCATAAGGCCTGGGCATCGGTCAGGTCGTACTCGGGCCCGCCGGTACCGACGGTGAGCAGGGTGACGCCCAGACCGGCCAGCGCTTCAGCGTCGGCGATCAGCGCGTCGACGTCGTCACCGCCCGCTCCGGTCGAGCGGGCGATGGCGGCGGGGTCTCGCCCGACGGCAGCACAGTGTTCGGCAAGCACGTCGGACTTCGCCGCATAGGTGTCGCGGGTGGCGAAGCTGTGCCAGATGTCGGCGTGCTCGGCGACCAGCCGTAGGGTCTTCTTTTCCCCGCCGCCGCCGATCAGGATGGGGATGTCGCGGGTCGGCGCGGGGTTCAGTTGAGCCAGCCGCGATTTGATGCGTGGCAGTGCGGCCGCCAGGTCGTCGAGCCGGCCGCCGGCCGTCCCGAACTCGTAGCCGTACTCGTCATAGTCTTTCTGTTTCCAGCCAGATCCGATGCCCAAGATCAGCCGGCCGCCGGAAATGTGGTCGACGGTGCGCGCCATGTCGGCAAGCAACTCTGGGTTTCGGTAGGAGTTGCAGGTCACCAGGGCGCCGATCTCGATGCGAGAAGTCTGCTCGGCCCATGCGGCCAGCATCGTCCAGCACTCGAAGTGGGCACCGTTCGGGTCGCCGTACAGCGGGAAGAAGTGATCCCAGTTGAAGGCAATGTCGACGCCGATGTCTTCACAGCGGCGGACGGCGTCCCGGATGGCGCCGTAGTCGGGGGCGTGCTGCGGTTGTAATTGCACGCCGATACGGATGGGTTGCTGGGGGACGCTCACACTGCTCACGGTAGCGGGTCGACGGGGCTACTCTCTGTGCGCCGCTCCTCGACGGACGGGGTTCATGTGCGCCGCTCCTCGATCCCGGCATCGCCGGCATCTTCGTCGACGGACGGGGTTCATGTGCGCCGCTCCTCGATCCCGGCATCGCCGGCATCTTCGTCGACGGACGCGCAGCCGGCCAGCACGTCACGCACGATGTCGACCAGGACACCGGGTCGATCGCTTTGCACTGAGTGCCCCGAACCTTCGACCACCTGCATACCGCGGAAGAGTTTGGCGCGCCGGCCCAGTTCGGCGGCGTCATCGTCGGTGACGAATCCCGAATTGGCTCCGCGGACCAGTGTGACGGGGGCGTCGAGGGCGGCGACGTCATCCCAGAGACCACTGAAGTTCGGCACGGACCGGATCGTGTCGTAGCGCCAGGTCCAGGTGCCGTCGTCGAGGCGGCGAGAATTGTGGAACACTCCGCGGCGCAGCGACTGCCGGTCGCGGTGCGGCGCGGCGGCGGTGGTCAGCTCCAGCATCGCCGCGAAGCTGGGAAACACCCGCTCGCCCTGCATCAACGCGACCGTGCCGCGCTGGTCGGCGGTGAGCTCGGCGTGCCGTTCCATCGCCGAGGGTGTGACGTCGACCAGCACCAGTTCGCGCACCAGTTCCGGAGCGACATCGGACAGCCGAATGGCCGTCAAGCCACCCAGCGACATTCCGACCACCAGCTCGGCATCGGGGGCCAGCTCCTGCAGCACCCCAGCCAGCGTTGCAGCGTTGCGTCGCGGTGAGTAGTCACCGTCTTCGCGCCAGGCCGACCGGCCGTGCCCGGGCAGGTCCACGGCCAACGCCGGCTCGCCCAGCCCCACGATGACCGTGTCCCAGGTGTGCGCGTTCTGCCCGCCGCCGTGCAGGAACACCACCCGAGGCGGGGCCTCACCCCAGCGCAGCGCACTGACCATGCCGTCGGCGGTTTGGGAGTTGACACGTTGCACCGCCGGCAGCGATCCGGTCACCCCGGCCTGCTCGGCATTCTCGTGCAGCAACGCGAACTCCGAGAGCCCGGCGAGGTCGTCGTCCGATATCTCTGGCACGACTGCAGACTTTACGAGCGCGAGAGCGGCCTACCCCTCGATGAAGGTTTCCAGCTGGGTGCGAGCCACGTCGTCGGGCAGCTGCTGCGGCGGGCTCTTCATCAGATACGCCGACGCTGGGATGACTGGGCCGCCGAGGCCGCGGTCCTTGGCGATCTTGGCCGCCCGCACCGCGTCGATGATGACACCGGCGGAGTTCGGCGAGTCCCAGACCTCGAGTTTGTACTCCAGGTTCAGCGGCACGTCGCCGAACGCGCGCCCTTCCAGCCGCACGTAAGCCCACTTGCGGTCATCGAGCCAGCTGACGTGGTCCGACGGGCCGATGTGCACGTCTTTCGTCTTGAACTCGCGCTGCAGGTTGGACGTGACGGCCTGGGTCTTCGAGATCTTCTTCGACTCGAGCCGTTCGCGTTCGAGCATGTTCAAGAAGTCCATGTTGCCGCCGACGTTGAGCTGCATCGTGCGGTCGAGTTGCACGCCGCGGTCTTCGAAAAGCTTGGCCATCACTCGGTGCGTGATGGTCGCGCCGACCTGGCTCTTGATGTCGTCACCGACGATCGGCACCCCCGCATCGGTGAACTTCTTGGCCCACACCGGGTCGGACGCGATGAACACCGGCAGCGCATTGACGAACGCCACGCCGGCGTCGATTGCGCACTGCGCGTAGAACTTGTCGGCCTCTTCAGAGCCCACCGGCAGGTAGGACACCAGCACGTCGACCTCGGCGTCGCGCAGCACCTTGACCACATCGACCGGCTCGGAGTCGGATACCTCGATGGTGTCGGCGTAGTACTTGCCGATCCCGTCCAGCGTCGGTCCACGCTGCACCACCACGTTGGTCGGCGGTACGTCGGCGATCTTGATGGTGTTGTTCTCCGAAGCGAAGATCGCGTCGGAGAGGTCGAATCCGACCTTCTTGGCGTCCACGTCGAAGGCGGCGACGAACTTGACGTCGCGAACGTGGTACGGGCCGAATCGCACGTGCATCAAACCGGGAACCGACGATGTCTCGTCGGCGTCCTGGTAGTACTCGACGCCCTGCACCAGCGACGACGCACAGTTTCCGACGCCAACGATTGCGACTCGGACTTCCGGCTGGGCGCCCGGCACCTGTAGCGGCTTGTGCTCACTCATTGGGGCGTTCTCCTTACTTCTACCTTTAACGGGTGTTCATTGGGGCATTGGTTGTGCTCGATCAACTTCGTCAGCTTTATTCGGCCGGGCCTTGCGCCACCCGTTCGGCGGCGATCAGCTCGTTGAGCCATTTCACTTCCCGCTCACTGGACTCCAGCCCGAGCTGGTGCAACTGGCGGGTGTAGCGATCGAACGAATTGCTGGCCCGCGCGACTGCTTCACGCAAGCCTTCCCGGCGTTCCTCGACTTGCCGCCGGCGGCCTTCCAGGATGCGCATCCGCGCCTCAGCGGGTGTGCGGTTGAAGAACGCCAAGTGCACGCCGAAGCCGTCATCGGTGTAGTTGTGCGGACCGGTGTCGGCCACCAACTCACTGAAACGCTGCCGACCTGCGTCGGTCAGCTCATAGACTCGGCGCGCCCGCCGCACCGGCGTGCCGGACGGGGCGGCGTTCTCGGCGATCAGCCCTTCGGACTGCATGCGCCGCAGCGCCGGGTACAGCGATCCGTAGGAGAATGCGCGGAAGGCCCCCAGTAGACCGGTCAGCCGTTTGCGCAATTCGTAGCCGTGCATCGGTGACTCGAGCAGGAGGCCGAGGATGGCGAGCTCCAGCATCAAGTCACCTCCTCCGGGTTGGCCGTTACGACGCTTCAACGTCTCGCGCGATCGTATCGTCCCGATATATTAGCGACGCACGAAGAGTTGTTCAAACTGTGTTCAGCTACCGGCTACCCGAGGTCCGGACCGGTGACTCAGCCAAGCGCAGCGGTGCTGCCTGAGTCGTCGAATCCGGTTTGTCACGGGCAGTTTCAGGTTGCAATCACGCTGCCTGCCGTCGCCGCACTGGTGATGGCGCTGTTGTTGCCGGTGTCGGGCCGGCGGACGGACCGCTTCTCCCCCCGGGCGGTGTATGCCACCGGAATCACCTTCTTCGGCTGGGCGGTGTTCCCGGTGTTCGCGTTGTTCGGCACCCACGACATCGCCTGGTACGGGTTCGGGATGGTGGTCGCGTTCGGCGTCATCCATGCCTGGTTCTACGGGGCGCGGGCACGCTGTACGCCTCGCTGTTCCCGACCCGCATTCGCTACACCGGCTTGTCCACCGTCTATCAGCTGTCCGGGGTATACGCGTCAGGCCTCACGCCGCTGATCTTGGCGGCGTTGATCGGAGCCGGCCACGGCAAGCCGTGGTATGCCTGCGGCTATCTGACGCTGACGGCAGTGATCAGCGTGGTGGCAACCGTTTTGCTCAACCCCACGCAACTGGACGAGTCGACGGCAAAAGCGGAGCGGGTACCGGCCGGATAGTCAGGTGAGCTCTCCGCAATCGCCAGGCGGACGTACTCTATTGACCATGCGACTTCAGCGACAGGTGGTGGACTACGCGCTTCGGCGCCGGTCGCTGCTGTCTGAGGTGTACTCCGGACGCACCGGTGTGTCCGAGGTGTGTGACGCCGACCCGTATCTGCTGCGGGCTGCCAAGTTCCACGGGAAACTCAGCCCGGTGATGTGCCCGATCTGCCGCAAAGAGCAGCTGACGTTGGTGTCGTGGGTGTTCGGGGATCATCTGGGCCCGGTGTCGGGTTCGGCCCGCACAGCCGAAGAATTGGTGTTGCTGGCGTCCCGGTTCGAAGAATTCTCGGTACACGTGGTGGAGGTATGCCGGACCTGCAGCTGGAATCACCTGGTCAAGTCGTACATGCTCGGCGCGACGCGCCCGCCCAAAGGCTCGCGCGGCCCGCGCACGGCGCGCAACGGTACCCGCACGGCCAGTGAATAGCGAGGGGCGCAAAGACCGATCCGCCTCTGACATCCCCAAAGGGTCAGCGGCGGACGGTGCGTCGACTCGTCCGGTACCGCCCGACGACCGGCTGACCACGATCATCCCGGCCGTCAAGGACGGCCCCGGCCGGGATCCGGTCCAGGCGGTCAAGGCGGCGCTGGATGCGGACCCGGCGACGCGGCCCCTGGAACGCGACCCGATCGAGGCGGTGACGGCGGCGCTGAACGGTGCCTCTTCGACGTCGCCGCACGACGAGCAACAGCTTTTCGGCGGCCGACGGCCCCCCGACGGACCCCACCCTGAGCCCGCGCTGCCGGGGGTGCAACGTCTACTCGGCGACGTCGCGCAGCGCGCCAATTGGGGATGGGCCCGTCGCGGGCTCTATATCGCCGCGGCAGTACTGTTCGTGTTGCCGTTGATCACCTTTGCGATGGCCTACCTGATCGTCGATGTGCCGAAACCAGGTGACATCCGCACCAATCAGGTCTCGACGATTCTGGCCAGCGATGGATCTGAACTAGCGAAGATCGTCCCGCCGGAAGGCAACCGCGTCGATGTGAACCTGAGCCAGGTTCCGGTCCACGTGCGCCAGGCGGTGATCGCCGCGGAGGACCGCAACTTCTACTCCAACCCAGGGTTCTCCTTCACCGGTTTCGCCCGGGCAATCAAGAACAATCTGTTCGGCGGCGACACCCAAGGCGGCTCGACCATCACCCAGCAGTACGTCAAGAACGCGTTGGTGGGTTCTCAGCGAGCAGGGTTGAGCGGGCTGATGCGCAAGGCCAAGGAACTCGTCATCGCCACCAAGATGTCTGGGGAGTGGGGCAAAGACGATGTGCTGCAGGCCTATCTGAACATCGTGTATTTCGGCCGCGGCGCCTATGGAATCGAGTCGGCGGCCAAGGCTTACTTCAACAAAGCCCCCGAGCAGCTGACGGTGGCCGAGGGCGCGCTGTTGGCCGCGTTGATTCAGCGGCCCTCCACACTGGATCCGGCCGTCGATTTGGACGGCGCGATCAAACGCTGGAACTGGGTGCTCGACGGCATGGTCGACATCAAGGCATTGTCATCGAGCGACCGCGCCGCGCAGGTGTTTCCGCCCACTTTGCCCCCCGATGCCGCGCGCGAACAGAATCAGACCACCGGCCCCAATGGGCTCATTGAGCGCCAGGTCACCAGGGAACTGCTGGATCTGTTCAACATCGACGAGCGCACCCTGAACACCCAGGGCCTGCAGATAACCACCACCATCGACCCGCAAGCTCAGCAGGCCGCCGAAAAGGCGGTGTCGAAGTACCTCGACGGCCAAAAACCCGACATGCGTGCCGCGGTGGTGTCCGTCGACCCGCGCACCGGGTCGATCAAGGCCTACTACGGTGGATCGGACGCCAACGGCTTCGACTTCGCCCAGGCGGGGTTGCAGACCGGCTCTTCGTTCAAGGTGTTCGCGCTGATCGCGGCGCTCCAACAGGGCATCGGGCTCGGTACTCAGATCGACAGCTCCCCGCTCACGGTCGACGGCATCAAGATCACCAACGTCGAGGGTGAAAGCTGCGGAACCTGCAACATCGCCGAGGCGCTCAAACGGTCGTTGAACACGTCGTACTACCGGTTGATGCTCAAACTCAAGCACGGCGCGGTCGATGTCGCCGAGGCCGCACACCAGGCCGGTATCGCCACCAGTTTCCCCGGCGTTCCGCACACGCTGTCCGAGGACGGCGAGGGCGGTCCACCCAACAATGGGATCGTGTTGGGCCAGTACGAGACGCGGGCCATCGACATGGCCACCGCCTATGCCACGCTGGCCGCCTCGGGTGTCTATCACCCGCCACACTTCGTCCAGAAGGTGGTCAACGCCGAGGGTCAGGTGCTGTTCGACGCGGCGAACGCCAACGACAACGGGGACCAGCGCATCGACAAGGGTGTCGCGGACAACGTGACGTCGGCGATGCAGCCGATCGCCGGCTACTCCAACGGACACAACTTGGCCGGTGGCCGGCCGTCGGCGGCCAAGACCGGCACTACGCAGCTCGGCGACACCGGGTCCGACAAGGACGCCTGGATGGTCGGCTACACCCCGTCGCTGTCGACCGCGGTGTGGGTGGGCACGGTGCGCGACGACGAACCGCTGGTCAACAAATGGGGTTCGCCGGTGTACGGCTCGGGGCTGCCCTCCGACATTTGGAAAGCAACCATGGACGGCGCCCTCAAGGGCACCAGCAACGAGTCGTTCCCGAAACCGACCGAGATCGGTGGTTATGCCGGAGCCCCGGTAGCGCCGCCCCCGGCGCCGCGAGTACAGGCGCCGGCGCCGGAGACGGTGGTGCAACCGTCCATCGAGGTGGCCCCGGGCATCACCATCCCGGTCGGTCCGCCCACAAGCGTTCCTGCCGAGCCCGCCCCGGCCGGACCTGCTCCTGGCGGGCCAGCGTTCGGCGGACCCGCTTTCGGCGGCCCTGAATCGCCTGCCCCGCCACCGTGACGGGCGTCGAGGCATCCTCCTCCGCCCTTTCGCCGCTGCCCTTGGCCGCGGACCTGCGCAGTGTCGGCAACCGCGATTGCCCCAGCCGTAACGACTCCCTGGGCGCGGCCCTGTCCACGGTCATCGGTGGACCGGTGGGCCGGCACGCGTTGATCGGCCGCACGAGGTTCTTCACGCCGTTGCGGGTGATGTTCATCATCGCGCTGGTGTTTTTGGTGCTGGGCTGGTCGACCAAAGCGGCCTGCCTGCAAAGCACCGGCAAAGGCACCGGTGAGCAACGGGTGGCCAACTGGAACAACCAGCGGGCCTACTACGAATTGTGTTACTCCGACACGGTGCCGCTCTACGGCGCGGAACTGTTGAGCGACGGCAAGTTTCCCTACAAGTCCAGTTGGGTTGAGACCGATTCGAGCGGCAGGCCGCAGACGCGCTACGACGGTCGGCCGGCGATTCGCTACATGGAGTATCCCGTCCTGACCGGCATGTACCAGTACGCGTCAATGGCGTTGGCCAAGACCTATACCGCGTTGAGCAAAATGCACGTGGTGCCGGTGACTGCTGAGGTAGTGGTGTTTTTCGACGTCGCGGCAATCGGTTTGGCGTTGGCGTGGCTGGCAACGGTGTGGGCCGCCGCCGGGCTGGCGGGGCGGCGGGTGTGGGATGCCGCGCTGGTGGCCGCATCACCGCTGGTGATCTTCCAGATCTTCACCAACTTCGATGCGTTGGCAACGGCTTTCGCGGTCGGCGGACTGCTCGCCTGGGCGCGGCGCCGACCGGTGCGGGCCGGTGTGCTGATCGGGCTCGGTGCTGCGGCCAAGCTGTTTCCGGCACTGTTGGTGCTTCCGCTGTTCGTGCTGGGACTGCGCACCGGGCGGCTGACCGAGGCGACGCGCACCGCCGCCTGCGCGCTGGGGACGTGGCTGCTGGTGAATCTGCCGGTGCTGGTGTGGTTTCCGCGCGGCTGGTCAGAGTTCTTCCGGCTCAACGCTCGTCGCGGCGACGACATGGATTCGATCTACAACGTCGTCAAATCGTTCACCGGCTGGCCAGGCTTCGACGGCGGCCTGGGATTATGGCAGCCGCCTACCATGCTCAACGTGCTGGTTACGGTGCTCTTCTTAACATGCTGCGCCGCAACGGCGTATGTCGCGCTGACCGCTCCGGTCCGGCCGCGGCTGCCGCAGTTGGCGTTTCTGATCGTGGCGGCGTTCCTGCTGACCAACAAAGTGTGGAGCCCGCAATTCTCGCTGTGGCTGGTGCCGCTGGCGGTGCTGGCTTTGCCGCACCGGCGAATCCTGCTGGCCTGGATGACGATCGACGCGGCGGTGTGGGTGCCGCGGATGTACTACCTGTACACCGTGCCAAACCGCGGCCTGCCCGAGCAGTGGTTCACCGCGACCGTGTTGCTGCGTGACGTTGCAGTTGTCGTGTTGTGCGGTTTGGTGATCCGACAGATCTACCGGCCCGACGAAGATCTGGTGCGCTGGAGCGGGCGGGTCGACGATCCGGCCGGCGGGGTCTTTAACCGGGCTGCTGACGCACCATCGGGCTGGCTGCCCGGCGGCCTCCGTCCGGCGAAGCTTCGGCGCCCGCGCACCGCGGCACCGCCGGTGCCCGACTTCGCGCAGACCTGACCGCATCTTCCCGGCACCGACCGTCGAGTACCTCAGCGCGCACTCGATGTCCGGCTTGTGACGATTTCCCAGGCCAGCAGCTGTTCAGGTAGCCTGGTCCGGTTGCCGACGCAGGCGACCCTCCTGCCACGGAACGACCGTGGCCGCACACGACCATAGGAGGTGATGAGGTCTCATGCGTCCCTACGAAATAATGGTCATCTTGGACCCCACTCTCGACGAGCGCACCGTCGCGCCGTCGTTGGAGACGTTCCTCAACGTCATCCGCAAAGACGGCGGCACCGTCGAGAAGCTCGACATTTGGGGTCGACGCCGACTGGCCTACGAGATCGCCAAGCACGCCGAAGGCATCTACGCCGTCATCGACGTCAAAGCGGAGCCGGCGACGGTGTCTGAACTCGACCGCCAGCTGGGCCTGAACGAGTCGGTGTTGCGCACCAAGGTGATGCGCACCGACAAGCACTAGTTGGCCCGCACCTCACAGGCACGTCGATGAACTGCCCGCAGCGCGTCATACCCGTTGCGTAGGCTCTGCGAAGAGCCGCGCCCAGAACGCCGCGCTCACCCGCCGATCCCAGGAGGACCTCGTGGCTGGTGACACCAACATCACCGTCGTCGGAAACCTGACCGCAGACCCTGAACTGCGGTTCACGCCGTCCGGCGCTGCCGTCGCGAACTTCACCGTGGCGTCCACGCCGCGGATCTACGACCGCCAAAGCGGGGAGTGGAAGGACGGCGAGGCGCTGTTCCTGCGCTGCAACGTCTGGCGCGAAGCCGCCGAGAACGTGGCCGAAAGCCTCACCCGCGGGTCCCGGGTGATCGTGACCGGGCGGCTCAAGCAGCGCTCCTTCGAGACCCGTGAAGGCGAAAAGCGCACGGTGGTCGAGGTCGAGGTCGACGAAATCGGCCCCTCGCTGCGGTACGCCACCGCCAAAGTCAACAAGGCCAGCCGCAGCGGCGGCGGAGGCGGCGGCTATGGCGGCGGTGGCGGATCGCGCGGCGGAGGCGGCGGCGCAGTCCAGACCGGCGGCGGTTCCGGGGACGACCCGTGGGGCAGCGCCCCGGCATCGGGCTCGTTCGCCGGCGGCGACGACGAACCGCCCTTCTAGACAATTCAGGCGGGTGCTGCACCCGTTGACACGACACCCGAACAGAACGAAAGAGACAGATCATGGCCAAGTCCAACAAGCGGCGACCGGCTCCAGAGAAGCCGGTCAAGACACGAAAGTGCGTGTTCTGCGCGAAGAAAGACCAGACGATCGACTACAAGGACACCGCCTTGCTGCGCACCTACATCAGCGAGCGCGGCAAGATTCGCGCGCGCCGCGTCACCGGAAATTGCGTGCAGCACCAACGCGACATCGCCTTGGCCGTCAAGAATGCTCGCGAGGTGGCGTTGCTGCCCTTCACCTCCTCTGCACGCTAGAACGAGAACGGAATCGACAAACGATGAAGCTGATTTTGACCGCCGACGTCGAGCACCTCGGCGCCATCGGTGACACCGTGGAAGTCAGAGACGGCTACGGACGCAACTTTCTGCTGCCGCGTGGTCTGGCAATCGTCGCCTCGCGCGGGGCTCAGCGGCAGGTCGACGACATCCGCCGCGCCCGCGAAACCAAACAGGTCCGCAACCTGAGCCACGCCAACGAACTGAAGTCGGCGATCGAAGGACTGGGCCCGGTGCAGCTTCCGGTCAAAGCCGCCGGCGATTCGGGCAAACTGTTCGGCTCGGTGACCGCCGGGGACGTCGTCGCCGCGATCAAGAAAGCGGGCGGACCCAACCTCGACAAGCGCACCGTCCGGTTGCCCAAGGCGCACATCAAAGCCGTCGGCAGTCACCCGGTGTCGGTGCACCTGCACCCTGAAGTCGAGGTCGAAGTTTCGCTCGACGTCGTCACGAACGCCTGACCCGCCGGCACGCGCGGACGCCGAGCGTCCATTTGGCAGGCTGCCCCGGCGTGTCGTCGGCAACACGCTGGCGAACTTTTTGCGGCGCCGTCCGTCCAGTGAACGTAACTGTGCGTTAACGCGGTTCATATGTAGTTGAAACGCAACACGCCCGAACAGGCCACCTTGCAAGACACGCCGAAGAGATTCCCATCCACACGACTTCGGCACTGTTCTAGGCCCCTAGCCTGCGCCGATGGCATAGCGCCGCACTTTGCTCCACAGGTTATCCACACCCGGCTCAACACAGGTGCCCGCGGCTATGCACACCCGATGCACAGATCGATCAACAACGCCTGTTGGAGTCCTCGCCAGCAACCTTTAGCGTCAACCGTCACGGCCTCACCCGCTCGGTTGACAGGCAATGTCGGGGCCGTCCTTTACAGTCGGACTACCGACGTCGAATGTGCGTTCGAGCGCTTTGCCGGAGGAGGGGGGAGCTTCAATGGCAGTCGTCGACGACCTCGGATATTCAAGTGTGGATGCCGCCTCACCCAGCGAGGACCTCGGCCGTCAGCCCCCGCAGGATCTTGCGGCGGAGCAGTCGGCTCTGGGTGGAATGTTGTTGAGCAAGGACGCGATCGCTGACGTGCTGGAGCGGCTCCGGCCCGGGGATTTCTACCGCCCAGCCCACCAGAACGTCTACGACGCCATTCTGGACCTCTACGGGCGCGGCGAGCCGGCCGATGCGGTGACCGTCGCCGCGGAGCTGGACCGCCGGGGTCTGCTGCGGCGAATCGGTGGCGCGCCGTATTTGCACACGCTGATTTCGACCGTGCCGACGGCGGCCAACGCCGGCTACTACGCCAGCATCGTCGCCGAGAAGGCGCTGCTGCGCCGGCTGGTGGAGGCCGGCACCAGGGTGGTGCAGTACGGCTACGCCGGCGCCGAAGGCTCCGACGTCGCCGAGGTGGTCGACCGTGCACAGGCCGAGATTTACGAGGTAACCGACCGGCGGCTCTCCGAAGACTTTGTGCCGCTGGAGGATTTGCTGCAGCCGACGATGGACGAGATCGACGCGATCGCATCCAACGGTGGCCTGGCTCGGGGAGTGCCAACGGGCTTCACCGAGCTGGACGAGGTGACAAATGGTTTGCATCCCGGGCAGATGATCATCGTGGCGGCTCGGCCGGGTGTCGGCAAAGCGCTGGCACTGAATACACCGCTTCCGACGCCGGCCGGCTGGACGACGATGGGCGACGTCGCCGTCGGCGACGAGTTGCTCGGTGCGGACGGACAGCCGACGCAAGTGGTGGCCGCCACCGAGGTGATGCCGGGCCGGCCCTGCTACGAGGTCGAGTTCTCCGACGGCACGGTCATCGTCGCCGACGCCCTGCATCAGTGGCCGACCGGGTACGGTGTGCGCACCACTGCCGAATTACGTTGCGGGCTGGACACAATCGCGGCGGCAGGGTCGATCGGGCGGTACGCCGGCTGCGTTGGCACCGCGATGCTGATGGCGCCGGTGCTGCAGATCGATGCGGTGCGCCGGGTGCGCAGCGTGCCGGTGCGCTGTGTCGAAGTCGACAACCCGACGCACCTGTATCTGGCCGGGCGCGGCATGGTGCCGACGCACAACTCCACGCTGGGCCTGGATTTCATGCGGTCCTGCTCAATCAAGCACCGGATGGCCAGCGTCATCTTCTCGCTGGAGATGAGCAAGTCCGAAATCGTGATGCGCCTGCTGTCGGCGGAGGCGAAAATCAAACTGGCCGATATGCGTTCAGGCCGGATGAGCGACGACGACTGGACCCGGCTGGCACGGCGGATGAGCGAAATCAGCGAAGCGCCACTGTATATCGACGACTCGCCGAACCTGACGATGATGGAGATCCGCGCCAAAGCGCGCCGACTGCGCCAAAAAGCCGACCTGAAGCTGGTGGTGGTTGACTATCTGCAGCTGATGACGTCGGGCAAGCGGCACGAGTCGCGGCAGGTCGAGGTGTCCGAATTCTCCCGGCATTTGAAGCTTTTGGCGAAAGAGCTGGAGGTGCCGGTGATCGCGATCAGCCAGCTCAACCGTGGTCCCGAGCAGCGTACCGACAAGAAGCCGATGCTGTCCGACCTGCGCGAGTCCGGGTGCATGACGGCGGCGACTCGGATCCTGCGCGCAGACAACGGCGCTGAGGTGACGTTCGGCGAGCTCCTTCGAAGCGGCGAGCGACCCCTGGTGTGGTCCTTGGACGACAAGCTGCGCATGGTGGCCCGGCCGATGACCAACGTGTTCCCGAGCGGCCGCAAGGAGGTGTTTCGGCTTCGGCTCGCGTCCGGGCGGGAGGTCGAGGCCACCAGCAACCATCCCTTCATGAAGCTTGAGGGCTGGACGCCGCTAGGGCAGCTGAGTGTTGGTGACCGCGTTGCGACGCCCCGCCGGGTGCCCGAGCCGGTCGGCACGCAGCGGATGGACGATTCCGAGGTGATACTGCTTGCACACATGATCGGCGACGGGTCCTGTGTGGCAAGGCAGCCCATCCGGTACGCGTCGGTCGACGAGTCGAACTTGGCTGCGGTCACAGTGTCTGCTGCACACTTCGGTGTGACGGCGGTGCGGGATGAGTACCCGGCCGCGCGGGTGACCACCCTGCGGTTGCCCGCTCCGTATCGGTTGACGCATGGACGACGGAACCCCATCGCGGCATGGCTGGACGGCTTGGGCGTGTTCGGGAAGCGCAGCCACGAAAAGTCGATTCCGCAAGCTGTTTTCGCGTTGCCGAACGATCAAGTGGCGCTGTTCCTGCGGCACCTTTGGGCTACCGACGGCTCCGTTCGGTGGGACTCGAAGGCTGGCCAGGGCCGGATCTACTATGCGTCGACCAGCCGACGGCTGATAGACGATGTGGCGCAGCTGTTGTTTCGAGTAGGTGTTGTTGCACGGATCAAGGGGGTGACCAAACGTGGTTACCGCGACTGTTGGCACCTCTACATTTACGGTGTCGATAATCAGGTTCGGTTCCTTCGCCACGTCGGTGTGCACGGGTTACGAGCCGCAGCTGCACAAGAGGTGCTGACCCATCTCGAAACCGTCGTGAGCAATACCAATCTGGACACCGTGCCCAAAGCGGTATGGCAGCGTGTGCGTGACGCGTTACAGCACAGGCGCGTGAGCCACCGGGAATTTGCCTCCGCCATGGGCGCGCAGTTTTGCGGATCGACGATGTGCAAGCATTCACCGAGCCGCTCTCGACTGCATCGGGCCGCGGCAATCCTCAATGACCATGGCCTTCACGCGCTGGCTACCAACGATGCGTTCTGGGACACCGTCGTCGAGATCACCAGCTTAGGTGAACAAGATGTCTATGACGGGACCGTCGACGGCACACACAACTTCGTGGCGAATGGCATCGCAGCGCACAATAGTTTGGAACAGGATGCGGACATGGTCATCCTGCTGAATCGACCGGATGCGTTCGAGCGGGATGACCCGCGCGGCGGCGAGGCGGATCTCATTCTCGCCAAACACCGCAACGGCCCGACCAAGACGGTGACCGTTGCACACCAACTGCACCTTTCGCGGTTCGCCAACATGGCCCACTAGACGGCGAAAGCTGTAGGTTCTCTCGGACTTCGGTGCGAATTTTAAAAGTCGATTGCGGGATCATCGCGGATCCGCTGCGAACCTGAGACGACTGTGGAGCGGCCCGCACGCGGAAGAAGGCTCGATAGAACTTCCCGGCAAAGTGCTTGCCCAGCCTGCCATTGACGCCATTAAAGTCGATATCTCGATTCGAGCTGATTGAGAACTTCAGCCTGTATGCCACTCGGGTCCTTCAGAATTTCTGCATCTCTCCATGCAAGTTCGAAATAGTCGTGCAGTGCTGCCGCTATGCCCCCACTTGCGACAGCAAAATATCGATTTTGAAAAGCCGTATTCGAAAGCACACTCACGAGCGCTTCTCTTCGATCCAGTACGAAGAATTGCAGCAACGGTGGCGTACCCTCATGAGGGTAATCGAAGTATCGCACGTGATAGTTAGGATACTCCTCTTTCAGCATATCCTTCACACGGCCGATACGCTTTCCATCCGGAAACGACATGATCTCGCGGTAAACGACGTTGGATCGGCTGCCGCGTTTACATGCCCTAGCGACAGCGGCGCGGTACTGGCCGTATGCGCGTTGGGTGTCGGCAGATATTTCCGGATCCCACGGTTGGCCCCAGGTCACGTCGACTATTGAATGCCGAGCTTTGTCGATGGCGTCGACGGCGTAGCGGAAGTACTGCGCCGCGTCCTCGAATTCATGAAGTTTCACGCCACGGACCGCATCTCTTATTTCATTTGTTGATTCCTTAAGCGCATCCCGGAGTTCACGCGGAGCAGACCAATCGGTGATCACCAGGTGTAAAAGAATCGCGCCGACTGCGAGCAAGGTGAATTTTGAAACATTCTCGCGGAGCCAGCTAACCCTCTCGAAGGCGCCGACCATATCTAGGATAGAGATGAGCAATGCCAACGCGGCGAGAGTTGCCGCTGTGTACGTTTCGATTTTTCGCCTCATCTCAATCCTCGCTTCTGCCGGAATTGGAGTTTCGTCGAAGCTACGGTGGTGACGCACCCATTAGAGACTAATGCCGGCGACGACCGGCTTCACGGACCGCAGTTGGAGTATGCCACGCGAAGTCGAGTAGCGACCGGTGAAGACCCATCCGCAGCCGTCGAAAGGGCGCCAAAGTACGGCCTTGACTGCTCCGAGGTTGCGAGCGAGCCTTGCATTCGATGGCGGCCGGGTTCGGTTGGCAGTGGTGGCGATGTAACCGACGTTGAAACGGCTCGTTAGCGGTTCAGCGGACGGAGTTGGATGATGAATCGGGCAATTTGGAGGACGTCGAATCCGGCGAGGTTGTCGCAGGTGTGATCCCTTGGGGGTAGGTGAAGTATTGGGTGGGGTCGTACGCGGCTTTAACGCGTTGTAGGCGTGGATAGTTGGTCCCGTAGTAAGCGTGAGCCCAATTCGTCAGGTCGGGGTCCGGAAAATTTTGATAGGAGTGGGCCGGGCCTTGCAGACCGAAAACTGCCGCGTACATGTTGTCGAGCCAGCTCTGGTTCGCGGTCGTCGCGTCGACGCGATCAAGGTCTGAGAAGTCGACTTCGAAGTGCGCGATGAACAGTGCCTTGCGATGGACAAAGGCGGTGGCGTCTGCGGCGACGGCGTTGACTGCTCCACCCAGAGCGAACAGAGCGATACTGACGCCTCCATCGGAATTTTCGCTGCCTGGCCACATCAGCAGGCTCTCTTTGACTGCTTGTAACTGCCCGGCCGTGAGCGGTGCGTCGAGCACTGCAGAGCGCAATACCCAGGGGTGGCCGACCTCACGCTCGGCAAGCCGCTGTGCCGAGTCACGTATCGAAAGGCTCTGGATGCCCGCCAAGTTCGACTGCTGCTCCTGTGGCGTGCCGACCCGTAAAACATCGGCCATCAGCCGCTGGAGGTCAGCTGGGGTTCCGTAGAACTTACCGATAGCGGATGCCGTGGCGTTGATCCTGGCAGCCTCTTGGGTCCGTCCGCTTGTCTCAAGCCCGATTCGCATATGCAAGCGAGGGTCGTCCATGAGATCTTGGGCTACTTGCTGCAGGGCTGAAACGGCGGGTATCGCCGAATTGATCGACCAGGTGAAGCTGAATACGGTCACTGTGCCGATTACGCACGCGAACTTGAAGGTGAAGCTCGTGTGGATGCCGAAGTTGTTGCCCGCTGCGCCGCGGCAGGCCCAGAACAGGTCCGGGTTCGTGGTTTCATCTGCGGTTACGCAGCTGCCATCCGCGAGCACGAGGTCGGTGCTCACGAGTTGGTCGCACGTGAGGCCGAGCAGCTTGTCGTTGAAGCCAATGCCTCCACCCAAGACGAGTCCGGCAATCCCTACCCCGGGACAGCGACCTGCCGGGATGAGGTAACCGTCCGCCTCCAATCCTGGGCTGAGATCGCCAACCAACGCACCAGCGCCAACCGTCACCGTGCCGGCGTTGTAGTCGATTTGTGCAGTACCGGCGGGCACGATGTCGCGCGACTGCGATGGCGACCACGTGACCGCATTGAATCGAGCCATGATGATGAGCAATCCGGTCGTCGTTGAGTAGCCCGCGGTGTTGTGACCAACATTGCTGCGGGGCACAACCGGAACACCCGCCGAGCGCGCGCAGATCACGGCTTGCTGAACGTCGGATACAACGTCAGTGATAAGGATCGCCGCCGGTCGTACATTCGCATATCTATGATTCCATGGCGTCACCAGCGCTTCATACGGCGGCTGCCCAGGCGCAAACAGGTCCGCGTCGAGCGACAGCACCCGCTTCAAGGCACCCAGATCTAGCACGTCAGTCGATTCACGAGTTCGCCTTCCGGGCGGGATCTGAGCGGCAAGTTACCGCTGCCGCTGCTGGCGTCCTCATCTGCCATGATGATCTCGTTACGCTTCGGATCGCCGTGCCGGCGCTATTGAGCTCCTTGATGCAGTCGAAGTTGAGAAACTATAGAAGCGTAGTGCTTCAGTGTAGGTCGCTGCTGCCCGGTCAGCGGCTTCAAACGGCCTCAGTGGACCAAGCCGATCAGCACGAGCGAACAGACATACGTCCGTTGGTAACGAAAAGAGTCGGCTTTCAGGGTTGAAGCTGTCCGAGCAGGTAGCGCTGTAGCGTTGCGCCCAAATCTGCAGTCACCCGTTCACGAGGGTGACCGGCCAGAGGCGCAAGAGCCACGACGTTGCGGGCGAGGGCGAAGCCGACGATCTGCGACATGACCAGACTGGCGCGGTAGGCGGCGTCGTCGGCGCCGAGCCGCTCGGCGATGGGCTGAAGCACGTTGTGCGTCAGGAACTGCCGTACCAAATTCGCGGCCTCGGGTTCTGACGTCGCGGCGCGGAGCATGCTTACCATGGGCCGTCGCCGGACTTCGTCGTCAAGAATGTCGATGATGGCAGTAGCTAACCGAAGGCCGGCTGTGGCCTGATCACCGCGGACCACCGCATCAATGAGCACCGCCGGGTCTACCGTCAACTCGACGACGGCTAAGAACAGTTTCCATTTGGTGCCGAAGAAGTAAGTCACGAGACCGGGGTCCACTCCAGCGGACTTGGCGACCTGCCGAACAGAGGTACGGTCGTAACCCAGTTCTGCGAAGAGTTTTCGAGCGGTGTCCTCTATCGCCGCCTGTGTGCTGGTAGATCCGGGCCGTCGGCCGGTGCGCCTTCGTTCGGCTGCTACCACAGGCGCCTCGCCTCTTGACATCAGAATTCTTCATCCGCAGAATTCTTCACACGTCCAACTCTAGCGGCGACCTCAACGAGGTGCCAGGGTCAAAGGAGGGCAAGTCGTGTCCAATGCATGGCTGACCGCCCAGTTCCTGCGCTACAAGTCGAGCTCTTGAGACGATGAAAGGCTTATCCCTGGCCTCTGCACTTAGGCGCTGGTGGGCAGTGCTGGTTGTCCTGGTGGTAGCGGCGGTCGCGGGGTTCTGCGTGTACCGACTGCACGGAGCCTTCGGGTCTCACCACAGCACGTCGGCCGGCGGCGGCCTGTCCGACCAAACCGAACCGTTCAATCCCAAGCGCATCACGCTTGAAGTGTTCGGCGGCTTCGGGGCCACGGCAACGATCAACTACGTCGACATCAACGTGCAGCCACAGCAGGTGTCCAACGCGGCTCTACCCTGGTCGCTCACCATGGTGACGACTCAACCGGGCGCGTTCACCAACCTTGTGGCGCAGGGGAATAGCGATTCGCTGGGCTGCCGCATCCTGGTGGACGGTGAGGTGAAGGACGAAAGGGTCGTCAACGAAGTGAACGCTTACACCTTCTGCCTGGTCAAGTCGGCATGAGCGAACACGACGCCTCGCGGTCTGGGCTGGCCGGCATGATCCGCCGGCTCTGCGTGCCGATCCTGCTGGTGTGGGTGGGGCTGGCAGCTCTGTCGAACATCGCGGTGCCCAACTTGGAGGACGTGGCCCGAGCCCATAACGTCTCCCTGAACACTCCAGACGCCCCGTCGTTTCAGGCCATCAAGCACATCGGCAAGGTCTTTCACGAATTCGACTCCGACAGTTCGGCCATGATCGTTCTCGAGGGCGAGAAACCACTCGGGGGCGATGCGCATCGGTTCTACGACACCCTGGTCCGCAAGTTCGAACATGACACCAAGCATGTGGAGCACGTGCAGGACTTCTGGGGGGATCCCCTGACAGCGGCGGGCTCGCAGAGCAAAGACGGTAAGGCCGCCTACGTGCAGGTGTACCTCGCTGGTAACCAGGGCGACGAGCTCGCCAACGAATCTGTCGACGCCACCCGCGACGTCGTTGCACACACGCCCGCGCCGCCAGGGGTGAAGGCCTACGTGACCGGCGCGGCGCCCCTGGTCACGGACCAGTTCGAAGTCGGCAGCAAAGGGATCTTCAAGGTCACCGTCATCACCGTCTTGGTGATCTTGGCAATGTTGTTGTGGGTGTACCGTTCCGTCACGGCGATCTTCGTGTTGGTCACCGTGATTATCGAAATGGCGGCTGCCCGAGGGATCGTCGCTTTCCTGGGTAACGCCGGACTGATCGGCCTGTCGACGTACGCCACAAACCTGCTGACTCTGCTGGTGATCGCCGCCGGCACGGACTACGCCATCTTCTTCGTCGGCCGCTACCACGAAGCGCGCCATAACGGGCAGGACCGGGAAACCGCCTACCACACCATGTACCGCGGGACGACTCACGTGGTGTTGGGTTCGGGTCTCACCATCGCCGGAGCAGTGTTGTGCCTGCGTTTCACCCGGCTGAACTACTTTCAAAGCCTGGGTATCCCCGCCGCGATCGGCATCGGGGTCGCCTTAGTGGCGGCGCTGACATTGACCCCGGCGGTGATCACCGTCGCCAGCCTTTTCGGGCTCCTCGACCCGAAGCGCCAGATGGCGACGCGGGGCTGGCGGCGCATCGGCACCGTGATCGTGCGCTGGCCCGGACCCGTCCTGGTGGTGGCAACCGGGGTCGCCCTCATCGGACTGCTCGCCCTGCCGGGCTATCAAACCAACTACGACGCAAGGCCTTACATACCGGCCAGCGCCCCGGCCAATGTCGGATACGCCGCCGCTGAGCGGCACTTCTCGCAAGCCCGACTCAACCCCGAATTGCTGATGATTGAAACCGACCATGACATGCGCAACCCGGCCGACATGATAAATATCGAGCGAGTCGCGAAAGCCGTCGCCCACCTGCCCGGGATCGCCCAGGTGCAGTCCATCACCAGGCCGTTGGGCACACCGCTCGAACACACCTCGCTCGCCTTCCAGATCAGCGCCGGCAGCATCGGAAGTGTCGAGAACCTGCAGTATCAGAGAGACCGCGCCGAAGACATCAAGAAGCAGGCGGATGTCCTCAAGGACACCATCGGCATCCTTAACAAGCAGTACGCCCTGCAAAAGGATCTGGCCGCTTCGACGGACGAGGAAACCCAAGGCTTCCACGACACCGTCGCCATCATCAACGAGCTGCGCGACGAGATCGCCAATTTTGAAGACTTCTTCCGACCGATCCGCAGCTACTTCTACTTCGAGAAGCACTGCTATGACATTCCCGTCTGTTTTGCGCTTAGGTCTGTCTTCGACGCCCTCGACGGCATCGACGAGCTGAGCGATCAGTTCGCCAAGCTCACTGCCAGCTTGGACAAGTTGGATGCGGGCCAACAGAAACTGGTGAAGCTGCTGCCGCCACAGATCGCCGACCAGGAGAAGAACTTGCGGCTGACGCTGTCCAACTTCGCGACGAACTTCGGCATCAACGCTCAGACGAGGGCGAACACCGACACGGCGACAGCTCTCGGGCAGGCCTACGACGCCGCTAAGAACGACGATTCGTTCTTCCTGCCGCCCGAGGCCTTCGACAACCCGGAATTCATCAGGGGCATGAAACTGTTCCTCTCGCCCGACGGCAAAGCCGTGCGGATGATCATCACCCACGAAGGCGATCCCGCTACTCCCGAGGGGATCTCGCATATCGAACCGATCAGCAACGCGGCGAAACAGGCCGTCAAGAACACACCGCTGGGAGACTCCAACATCTACGTCGCGGGCACGGCGGCGACCTACAAGGACATCTCCGACGGCGCGCGCTACGACTTGATGATCGTCGCCATCTCCGCGCTGAGCCTGATTCTGGCGATCATGGTGATCATCACCCGAAGCCTAGTCGCCGCGATGGTCATCGTCGGCACCGTGGCGCTGTCGTTGGGCGCTTCGTTCGGACTATCGGTCCTGGTCTGGCAGGACATCTTGGGAATCAAGTTGTACTGGATCTGCCTGGCGCTGTCGGTCATCATTCTGCTGGCGGTGGGCTCCGACTACAACCTGTTGTTGATCTCGCGGTTCAAAGAAGAGATCCACGCCGGACTGAACACCGGCATCGTCCGCGCCATGGCCGGTAGCGGGGCGGTGGTCACCTCTGCCGGTCTGGTGTTCGCCTTCACCATGTCCTCGTTCGCGTTCGCCACATTGCTGGTCCTGGCGCAGATCGGCACGACGATCGGTCTGGGCCTCTTGTTCGACACGCTGATCGTGCGTTCCTTCATGACGCCGTCGGTTGCCGCCCTGCTCGGGCGCTGGTTCTGGTGGCCGCAACGCGTGCGGCCCAGACCGGCCAGCGCGATGCTTCGCCCCTACGGTTCACGTGCAGCGGTTCGTCAACTACTGCTTTGGGAGGACAAAGACCCCGTGGTGACCTTCGATTCACCGTCGCACTCGAGGTGACCGGACACTTGCCAGGAAGCCGACACACCACATTGCGCTCAGCCCGAAATAGATTTCAGGCGCGGGGTGATCGACGGCGCGGTTCGCCGAAGAACAGTTCGTTCTCATCGGAGAAGGGAGTTGAAGCTGTGAGCCTACTGGGCGGTCTTATGATACTGGCCGGCGTGGTCGAATTGGTGCTCGCCGCTTGTGCATTCGTATTCATCACACGGCTGCTGAGGCGCGCATCAACTCCGGCGAGCGAGGAGATCGGGGCCTACAAGAAAGTGCTCCGTAAGGTACGTAAGGGTGAACCGATGCGCCAAGACGAGTTAGATCTCGCTACACAGATCGTCGCGGATCGCGGTTCTCTGCTTGCGTTTTCCATTCCCGCGGCCGTCTTCACCATCGGATGCTTCTATGTGCTGGGCAGCATCCAACTGCACGGCATTCACTCCCTTCGGATCTACATTGGGCTGTTTCCTATGCTGGGGGCTGTCAATCTCACAATTCAGCTGCTGAGAGTCGCCGTCCTGAGAAAGCGATTGCGCGATGTCAGCTCACCAACGTCACACACAGCGCGGTCACTGCCAGACCCTGTAGCGCGGCACGGGCGCCGATGATTCGGTCCCATTCGCCTGCAGGGCACGCCCATCCGGCAGCTGCTGCCCGGCGTCGGCCGCCGCCGTCAGTTCCTACTGATAGGTGCGCTCACCCGTATGTACAGAACGAGCCACACCGACAGTAGGACCAGAGCTGTGGCGGCCTTCGCCGAGCTACGCCAAGCGTTCGGATTGTTCGCTGACGAGCAGGACGCGGACGCGCTCACCGAGGTGTTCTGGGCCGCCCTGCACGGAATTGGTCACTCTCGGCCGTACCGGTTACGCCCGGGCTACGACTCGAAGCGTCTCGAACTGCTTGTCGACGAGTTCGCCACCAGACACGAATCCAGTGGCAAGGCAAGGCAGCTTCGGTGGCGCTCGCAACCGCCCGGCACCAACTGGCAACACAGATCTGGCTAGTGTCAGTGCGCGTGGCAGAGGTCGCAGAGATTCGTGCGGGTCAAACCAAACGGGCGGCTGCGGCGTTGCTGACGTTGAGGCCACGCTGGCACACCAGCGACGCACTGGTCGGATTCTCCGATTTAAGGGGCAGGTGGCAAAGCCGGCCATCGTGCGTTCCAGCAGGACGTTCCAGAGCGTGACATCTGGTTTCTTGCTTCGGCCTGTTGCGCCCGCAACCGCCGGCCCTCGACACATCACGGGAGTAGACTTCTCGACGGGGTCGAGGAGGAGTGAGCCGTGAGCGGTCATGTCTCCTACCGCAGGGTGTACGAAGAGGTTTCGCGGTCGGAAGGCGCACGCGTGTTGGTTGACCGCGTCTGGCCACGCGGCATTCGGAAGGACGCGCTCGTCCTGACCGAGTGGTTGCGTGATGTCGCGCCGTCGACTGAATTGCGGCAGTGGTATTCCCATGAGGCGGAGAAATTCGCCGAATTCCGGCGCCGCTATCTCGCGGAGTTGAAGGCGCCGGAGCGTCGGACGGCGATCGAGCGTCTCAAGGAAATCGCTCGCAAGGGCGACCGGGTATTGCTGACGGCTACCCGCGACGTTAATCACAGTCAGGCCGCCGTTCTCGCGCGCTGGCTTGACGAAACCCGGGGGTGCGACGGCTGATTCGGCCCGCCCGACCTGCTTGCTCACCGCAGGCCCGTCGTCTGTGACGCCAAAAACGCACCAGGTAGGTTGAATTATCGACGGAAGCAAGGTTGTTGACTGCCGCAACATGAACCTCGGCGATTTTGGCCAGCAGCTTCAAGCTGGCTCGTCCGGTACGTCCTAACCCGTCGGTTACCACGGTTGTTATTTGCGGATACCGTCTATTTGCCGCTGGCTGAGTCGATCGTAGCGGGGGCACATCGTAGAATTACCTGCGGAACTCCCTGTCCGACCGCGCCTCACCGACCTGCCTGCTGGCGAACCCGAGCCTCGGGGTACGTCCAGTCGTGATGAGACGGGTCATATTCGCGCTCGTCTGTGGTGGCAGCTCGGTGCCGGCATGCGGGTAGATGACGGGTTCCTGTTTGGAGTTGTGCTGGTCGAGTTGATCCAACAGTTGGACGCAGGTGTCCGCACTACGCGCTGTATTTGCGCGTCGGTTACATTCGCTCCATAGCGGCGGTGATCGTCAGGATGAACACCGCCGGCGCAGGCCGACACATGATCGGCGGGCACTGTCGCTGATGGCCAGTGCCTAGCCGCTAGCCGACGTGCTCCCGCATTCTCGGCGCCGGACAGGGGAGCATCGTGCCTCATACGACGGTCGGCAGCGAAGTTGTTAAACAAGCGGTGACACTCGCATGCCGCGCTCCGTCGGTGCACAACAGCCAACCGTTGGCGCTGGCGTTGGATTCCTGAGCGCAACACGTTAAGTCTCTTCGTCGATAGGCGCCGGCACGTGTCCGGTGCCGACCGTTCCGGCCGCGAAGCGATCATCAGTTGCGGCGCTGTTCTCGATCACCTACGCGTGGCGACGGCGGCGGCCGGTTGGCGGGCCAGCATGGAGCGGTTTCCCAACCGGAAGGATGCCGACCTTCTAGCGTCGATTCGCTTCACCCCACTCGATGTCGTCACCGACCTTCAGCGCCAGCGCGCGGAGGCGGTTCTGCAACGTCGAACCGACCGGCTTCCGTTGGGTCGCCCGACGTATTGGGCTTGGTTTGAACCGGTGCTGCGCAGCAGCGTGGACGGCAGCATCGCGATGCTCGATGTATTCGCTGACAAAGTACGACCGCAACTGGCACATGCGTCGCAGCTCACCGAGGTGCTCCGTGGCCAGGATAGTTGCTACCACCTTGAACCCGATTGGTGGACGTCCCCTTTCGCGCTATACGAGGGTGTGCCCCCGGATGCGCTGCCGTCCGCGTCGGACCGTCGGCGCGTCGATGTGCCGCGCGACTTCCCGGCGCGCAGCGGCTTCGGCCGACGCCCCGACGTCGCGGTGGACTGGTCCAAGATCCTGGTGCTGTCCACTCCGGCCGACAGCAGAACAGACGTGTTGTGCTGTGGCGAGGCCCTATCCACCGTGCTGCTCGAGTGCACGATGGCCGGCCTGGCGACCTGCACGCTGACGCACCTGATCGAGTTGGACGAGAGCCGCGATGTCGTGCGCAAGCTCATTGGCGGTCGCGGGGAGCCCCAGGTATTGATCCGTGTTGGCATAGCGCCACCGATGGAAGAACTTCCGGCAGCGACACCGCGGCGTGCGCTCGGCGATGTGTTGGAGATTCGCTAGCCCCGCCGGAGCCGAGGGCAATCACGAGTGCTGCGCCTGAAACTTCAGCACTTCGCTGAGCGGCCGACGCGGAGTGGCCGCAAAAGGTCGCTCTCCTGCGGGTACCTTGCCCACTCGGATTAAAAGCTGTGGCTTAGCAGAAACTCCGCTGATGTCGCGGACGAGCTCGCGGGCCGGAGTCACTTCTGTCATGTGGGTAAGCGTGCACGTCGCCATCCCGGCGACTGTGCAGTCCAGCAGTACCGCCGATAACGCCTCACCGCATTGAAGAGCTTCCGGCCAGCCATCGTCGCGCGTCGATAGTACAAGGATCTTGGAGTGATCAACGGCAATGGCCGGCCGGCGGTGGGTGTATCCCGTTGTCGGGAAGGCTCGCGCCACGTCGACCCGGTTGGCCTCCGCCGCAGACACCCGTGAGCCCGACGGCACCCCTCGATCCAGTTCGAACGGCGATGTCCACCAACGTAGTTCGGATTGATATGACGGGTCGTTTCGGCGGAGCGCTTCGGTGAGCCGAGATGCCTCGGCCAACTGTAGGCGGGCACCGTCGGGTATGACACTGAGCGTCACGCCATGGTGGTCAACTGAGCCACGCAGTAGCAGTTCCAGCGGGTCCCAGTTCCCCGGCGCAGCGAATGGTAGCCGGTCGGTACGGCGTCGCTGAATTGCCCGAACGCGCTGCTGATCTGCCTCACCGACCGACGGCAAAGGACTAAATATCAGCGTCGCCAAATGTTCTACGTCGTTAGGTTGCGGAAATCGGTCGACGGCGGTGTCCCAGCCCGCAGCTGCCATTGCCACCCGTAAATGATCGAGTACCGCGCCGCAGCTCAGTATCCTTTCCCGGCCATAGCGATCGGTTGTCGGAACCTGCTGCACCCCTTCGACGTACAGGTGAAGTCGACTACCCTCAGCCACCCAATGCCACGGTTGGCTGTTGTGCAACGAGGGCGCCCGGCAAGCCAGCGTGACTGCCTTTCGAATCACCTGGAACTCCGGCGTCGCCCGCCCCATGCCAACCGCCCTCCTCTTTGATGCGTCGACAGTAAGACTTACTTCGCCACCCGCCCAGAGCCTTTGGTCCCTGAAGGGATTGGCCTTCGGCTCCAGTGGTCGACACCACGGATCGGCTACCATTTCGACCGTCACGCAATAATCAAGCAAGCGTGTCAGAAGGCGACCAGATCGCCGTCGCCTGCGCGCAGCGTCCGGCTCGCAGGTCAGTTGATCGCCCTTCGATCGTGCGACATAACAACCGAGCGCAAACCTGTTGTGCTCGTGCAACTTTGACAAGGCAGTGATCTCGGCACTACGACCGAAAGGATGGTGAGCGACACCATGTTGGCAAGCGACGAACCAGTCAAGATTTTATCGGCCAGCGAAAGCTGGAGCCTGCTGGCGAGCGTGGCGCTGGGGCGACTGGTGACCGTAGTCGATGGGCAACCTGAGATCTTCCCAGTTAACTTCGCTGTCCAGCGACAAACGGTGCTTTTCCGAACCGCCGAAGGCACAAAATTAGTCAGCGCCGTGATCAACAACCGGGTGTTGTTCGAGGCTGATGACCATGGTGTCTCAGAGGGCTGGAGCGTGGTCGTCAAGGGCATGGCCCGCACTCTGCGTACTGACGAGCAACTTGAGGAAGCGGAGCGAGCCCAGCTGCTGTCTTGGACGGCAACGCTGAACTTGCACTATGTACGCATCCTGCCGACCGCGATCACCGGGCGCCGGTTCCTATTTACACCTGAGCCGGCACAGTTTTAGCGTGACGCCGGGATGGCACCCGACTGAGTACAGGTCCGCGTGGGACTGGTCGCTGCGCCCGACCGGGTAGCGCCGTTGTTCGGGGGTGCCCGCAAAAAGCTGTGCAGCATTCGACCGAAACCGACAGAGGCTGACGCCTATGTGAATGGGGGAGTCTGCACTGATAGTTCTCAAGTCCTGTGGACTAGGGTCTTCCGGCCCTGCCTGGCGCCACGTGCAGGCGGGCAAGGTGAAGCGAGACGACGGGTGAGAAGGGGTGGCCGCAATGGGCGCAGATTTGCCGGATGTCCGGACCGCGCGGACGGCCTTGCAGCTGGCCACTCGCGCACCGTCGGTACATAACACGCAGCCATGGCGGTGGCGTCTGGGCGAGGACAGTCTGCACCTTTACTCAGATCCAGATCTGCAGTTGTCAAGCACTGATCCCGACGGTCGAGACTTTACGGTCAGCTGCGGGATAGTCCTGCATCATTGTGTGGTCGCCTTCGCGGCCCTAGGTTGGCGGGCCAAGGTGCGCCGGTTTCCCGATCCCGCCAACATGCGCCATCTCGCAATTATTGAACTCGAATCACAGTCGGTGACCCAGGTCGACATCGCACTAGCAGAGGCCATTTCGCAGCGACAAACCGACCGACGGCACTACGACAAGCGACCCGTGCCGATCGCGGACATCGGGTTGATGGGAGCACGCGCGGCACGTATGGGTGTGATGCTGCGCGTGGTTGAAGACCTCACCCACCTCAGAATCTTGGTGGCACAGGCGGCAGCGCGCCACGCCAGCAGCTACGACTATTGCAGCGAATTGACCCGGTGGAGTGGCCGATACGATTCCCACGCGGGTGTACCGGCACGCAGCACTCCGCGATTCGATCCGGCTGCCGCGGCACTCAACCGGGTTTTCGCCGGCCCGGCCCTGGCTGCGCCACCAAGTACGGAACTTGACCTTGACGGCGCGGTCGTGGTGGTGCTGGGTACCGCGGAGGACGACGAGTTAGCGCGCCTGCGCGCTGGTGAGGCGACCAGCGTCGTGTTGCTGTCCGCGACCGCGTTGGGGCTCGCGACGTGTCCTATCACTGAGCCGCTGGAAATCTCCGAAATCCGCGACCAGGTGCGCGCCGACGTGTTCGGTGCCAGTGGGTTTCCGCAGATGCTGCTTCGTATCGGTTGGCCACCCCCCGATACCGAACCGCTGCCGTTCATACCGCGCCGGCCATTGTCTGACGTCGTGACTCGGCTAGACGGAACTCGGTTCGAGTAGCGGGAACCGGCTCAAGGCAGTGGTACCGACCAGTGCAGGGCGGTGCCCTCGCCGACGGCGCTGCTGATGCTGAACGCACCACCTGCTTCCTCGGCTCGATGCCGCAGGTTGGCTAGGCCGCTTTCGACGAGGGGTCCGGTGATGCCGCAGCCGTTGTCGGCGACGTCAACACACAGCTCGTCCTCCACAGATACGGTGACCGATATTTCGGTTGCATCGGCATGCCGCACGGCATTGCTAACCGCCTCTCGGACAACGGCTTCCGCGTGATCGGCCAGTACGGAGTCGACGACAGAAAGCGGCCCGACAAACTGGGTGGTGGTGTGCACGCCCGAGTGTGAGAACTGAGCGACCGCCGCGTCGAGCCGCCGCCGCAAATGGGTGGCGCCGGGCGGGCCGCCGTGTAGGTCGAATATCGCGACGCGAATCTCCTGAATGATCTGCTGCAGATCGTCGACAACCCCCAACATTCGCTGCTGCACCTCAGCGCCACGTACCCGGGGTATGGTGCCCTGCAACGCCAGTCCGACAGCGAACAGCCGCTGGATAACATGGTCGTGCAGGTCGCGCGCGATTCGGTCCCGATCGGTGAGCACATCAAGTTCACGGATTCGGCGCTGCGCGGTTGCTGACTGCCACGCCAAGGCGGCTTGGTCGGCGAATGCGGCCATCATGTCGAATTGTTCGTCGGTGAACGCGACAGAACTTCCGTGCCGCAGCACAACAACTACGCCGGCGACGGTATCGGCGGCCCGTAAGGGCAGCACCAGCGCCGGCCCGGTGGCGTCTGAACCCTCCCATACGAGCTGTTCGACCCGCCGCGGGCGGCCCGACTTGAAGGCGTCCCCGACCGGCGTGTCAGCCACTGCCGTAGTTCGTCCCGCGCTGGAAGCGACTGCTGGGCCGATCGTTTCAACCACCAACAGCTCGGTTACGTCTTCGCTGGCGATGTCGTCGTCGATGGGAGTCGCAACTAGGGCCGCGTCGGCACCAGTGAGCTTGAGCGCCTCCTGAGCGACGCGGCGGAAGACCGTTGTCGGTTCTGCGCCGGACAACAGCTCGGTGGCGATGTCGCGGGCGGACTCGATCCACGATTGGCGCGCCTGGGCTTGGGCATAGAGCCGGGCATTAGCGATCGCGATCCCGGCTGCAGCGGCGAGCGCTTGCACCAGCAGCTCGTCGTCATCGCTGAACGATTGCCCCTTTGCTTTCTCGGCGAGGTAGAGAGTGCCGAAAACCTCGTCGCGAATTCCGATCGGCACACCCAGGAAGGTCCGCATCAGCGGGTGATGGGCCGGAAAGCCGACTGACACGGGATGGTTGACGATGTTGTCCAGGCGAAGCGGTTTTGGTTCTTCAATGAGCAAACCCACCAGACCATGGCCTTGGGGGAGCTGACCGATGAGCCGGACGGTTTCTTCGTCGACTCCTTCATGTACGAACTTCAGCATCCGCTTATCCCGGTCGTGAACCTCGATAGCCCCGTACTGGGCGTCGACGAGGTTGGTGGCGGTGTGCACGATCGAGCGGAGGGTGCCGTCGAGTTCCAACCCGGAGGTGACGACCAACATGGCTTCCACCAGCCCGTCGAGACGGTCACGGGCTTCGACGATCTGACCGATGCGGTCTTGGACCTCGACCAGAAGTTCGCGCAGTCGCAGCTGCGACAACGTATCGCCTAATAGGGAAGCCTTATTCATCGGCGCGTCGGGGTCGGTTCAGCTTGGAGGCGAATACCGCTGCTTGAGTGCGGCGCTGCATGCCGAGCTTGGCCAGCAGGCGGGACACGTAGTTCTTCACCGTCTTCTCGGCCAAGAACATGCGGGCGGCGATCGCCCGATTGGTCAACCCTTCCGCGAGGAGTTCGAGCAGCACGCGTTCTTGTTGGGTCAAACCCGACAGCGGGTCGGATCGCTCGGCTTCACCGCGAAGTCTGCTCATCAGCGCCGCCGCGGCGCGGTTGTCCAGCAGCGAGCGTCCAGCGCCGACATCTTTGATAGCCCGCGCCAGGTCCATGCCTTTGATGTCTTTGACGACGTAGCCGCTGGCGCCGGCCAGGATGGCATCCAGCATTGCCTCATCGGAGGTGTAGGACGTCAGGATTAGACACCGCAGGTCCGGCATCCGGGACAGCAGCTCGCGGCACAGTTCGATCCCGTTGCCGTCGGGCAACCGCACGTCGAGCACGGCGACGTCGGGTTGTGCCGCCGGAACGCGGGCCGTCGCCTGGGCGACTGATCCCGCCTCGCCGACCACCTCAAGCTCGGGGTCGGAGCTGAGCAGGTCGATCAGCCCTCTGCGCACCACCTCGTGGTCGTCGACCAAAAAGATCCTGACCATACGTGACACGATAGGCAAGTCCACGGCTTTGAGCTCTCACAACCGGCTCTGCGCGTCACAGATCAATACCGTGGATCCGGCGTAGTCCAGGACCGCGCGGCCAGCAGGTCCGAATAAGGCGCCAAGCACGCCATGCCATGCAGGTCCCACTACCAGTAAACGCGGGAAGTCCGCCATGCTCTTCAAGTATTCGAGCATGCCGCCATCGGTAGCCTCCGCCGCGATGTCGAGATCGGGGTAGCGCCGCCGCCACTGCACGAGGCGACGATCCAGCTGTGCTTGGGCGCACTGGTTGCCGTGGGACTCTGCGTCGGCCCCGCGCCCAGATTGACCGAACCGCACAGTCAAAACCCGCAACGGCGCACCGCGAAGCCTGGCCTCCTCGAGACCCCGCATAAGCACAAAGTCGCTAACCGGTGACCCGTTCACGACCGCGACGACCGAATTCGGTTGTGGCCGGGTCCCGGTGGCGGCCCTGTGCACGACAGCGACCGGACAAGGCGCATAAGCGGCCAGCGCGGCCGCGGTCGATCCCACGCGTCCGAGGGTGGCGTGGTGAAGCCCGGTCGAGCCGACGCAAACCATGGCCGCCGAGCGCGACGCCTCCAGCAGCGCGCTCACCGGCCGGCGCTGCACGATGTCGACCTCGATCTTCACCGGCTCGCCTGTCGACTCGACAGCGCTGAACGCATACCGCATTGCAGTCTCGGCGCTGGCCAGTTCATGCGCCGCGTGACGTGAATCGGCGCTGAATGATTCGATCGCGTACACCAGCCGCAGTGGGATGTCGCGGCTGACGGCTTCGTCGATCGCCCACTTGGCGGCGTCAACCGCCCAACGCGACCCATCGATGCCGACAACGACCGAAGGTGGGCGTGCGTTCAATTTGCCCATCGGGGCTGCCATTAGCTCTGCACCCGGAACACTTCGCTGAGCGGTCGGCGCGGCGTAGGCCGCGACGCCTCTCGCATGGCGGGCGCGACGCCGACCCGCACCAGCAATTGCGGTCGCACGTCGTCATCGAGTAGTCCGGCGATGAGTGCACGAGTGACTTTGAGCTCGGTGACATGAGTCACCGGGCAAGTCGCCAACCCGACCATGGTGCATCCCAGTAAGACGGCAGAAAGCGCTTCACCGGATGCCAAGGCGTCGGCGCGATCGTCGCGTTGAGTGGACAGCGCCAAGATAGTCGAGTGGTCTTCTGGTATTTCCGTGCGCCTCTCGGCGTGATGAGTAATCGGAAACACCCGCCCGACGTCGACGCGGTCACTTTCGGCCGCCGACACCAGGGAGGTGTACGGAATGCCCTCGGATGCCTCGAACGGCGATGTCCACCAACGCAGTTCGGCGTGATATGTCGAGTCGTAGAGGCGTAGCAACTCGACGAGCTGGGATGCGTCCGCCAGTTGCGGCCGCACCTCGTCTGGCATCACACTCAGGCGTACCGCGCTGGTGTCGACGCTGCTGCGCAGGACGGGTTCGACCGCTTCCCAGTCCGTAGGAGCGCTGAACGGCAGCCGGTCGGTGCGACGTGCCTCGATCGCGCTGGCCCGGCGCCGTTGGGCCTCGGTGACGAAGTCCGCGGGGGTGAAGTCGATCGACGCCAAGTGGTTCGGGTTGTCCGGGTTGGGGAATCGGTCGACCTGAGCGTGCCAGCCGGCGGCGGCCATGGCCACCCGGAGGTGGTCGAGCGCAGCGCCGCAGCCGATGAGCGCTTCCCGACTAGACCGGTCGGTGTCCATCACACGGGTCGCATCAAGAAACAAGCGGAGTTGGCCTCGGTCGAACACCCACTGCCAAGGTTGGCTGTTGTGCAGTGATGGGGCGCGGCACGCTAGCCGCACCGCGTCCTCAATGACTCCTAGTCTCGCCGCCGCGACAGCCATCTCGACCTCCGATCTGTACCTGCCCTTAAAGGTTCTCCGAAACCGCTGCTGAACACAGGGCCATTGGTCCTTGCATCGGGACCATTGGTCCCTCCGATACAGCGACCGTGAAGAGAGTGGTCCGGCCGGCTTACCACCGAGTGGGCAAGGTGCTGCCATGTCGGCCGAGGTCCCGTGTTACCGAGGACTAAAGGCCCTGGCCTGCGCTGCCGTGCAACGCGAGAGTGGGATTACGCGTAACAGATAATTCGGGAGGTTGAATCGTGGAGCAGTTGACAACGCTCGATGCGGGTTTCCTGCAGGCCGAAGACTCCGATCCGCACGTGAGTTTAGCGATCGGCGGGCTCGCAATTCTCGAAGGTCCGATGCCGGATCGTGAGTCGTTGACAAAGACACTGGCGCAGCGCCTTGGCGTTTGTCCTCGGTTCAAGCAGCGGCTGCGGTTGCGCCTGTTCGACTTAGGGCCGCCTGAGTGGGTGGACGATCCCGACTTCGACCTCGCTCATCACCTGCGTCATGTTGCGGTTCCCCCGCCCGGCGACAACAAAGAGGTGTTCGGCTTGATCGCCGATGTGATGTCGCGGCGGCTGGATCGCAATCGTCCGCTCTGGGAAATCTGGGTCATCGAAGGCTTGGCCGACGACCGGTGGGCGCTGCTGATGAAGGTCCACCATTGCATCGCCGACGGAATCGCCACGGCGCACATGCTTGCCGGCCTGTCCGACCAAGGGATCGGTCCCAGCTTCGCCGGCCGTATCCGCGCCGCGAAAGAACCGGTAGACCCCGGTGTCAGCTCGGCACCGTCTGCGTTCCGGTTGATCGAAACCCTCGCCAACTCACTGAACAGGGTCAGCGGTTTGTGGAACACGTCGACCGCAGTGACGGCGGGTGCCGTCCATGCCGCCAGAGGCGCCAGCGAACTGGCGGCAGGGCTGCTGCGCCCGACGTCGTCGTCGCTCAACGGGCCGATAAGCAATCTGCGCCGCTACAGTGCGGCACGCGTCCCACTTAACGACATCCGGCAGGTGTGCCAAGCGTTCGACGTCACGATCAACGACGTCGCGCTGGCCGCAGTGGCCGAAAGCTACCGGACCCTGCTGATCCGACGCGGTGAGCAGCCTTCGCCTGGTTCGTTGCGCACCTTGGTGCCGGTCTCGATGCGCTCTGCCGACGCATTTGATAAGACCGACAACCGGGTCTCGTTGATGCTTCCCGAACTACCCGTCGACATGGAAAACCCGGTTCAGCGGTTGCGGACCGTTCATTCGCGGTTAACCCGAACCAAGTCTCGCGGACAGCGCCAAGCCGGAAGCGCCGCACTGTCGATTGCCAATGTCGTTCCGTTTCCCTTGACGGCGTGGGCGATTCGGTTGCTGACCCGGCTCCCGCAAGGCGGTGTTGCGGCGCTGAGTACGAATGTGCCCGGACCGCGCGAACCGCTACACATCATGGGCCGCAAAGTGATCGGCGTGATGCCGGTCCCTCCGATCGCCATGCAACTGCGAACCGCGGTAGCGATGCTCAGTTACGCCGACGACCTGTTCTTCGGCATCCTCGCCGACTTCGACACGATGCCCGACGTTGACGAGCTCGCCCGCGGCATCGAGACTGCGGTGGCTCGCCTGGTTGCCCGGGGCAAGCGGCGCACGCACACTCGTGACCAGCAGGGGTTGTCGCTGGTGGTGAGTGCCTGATCGTTCCCAGAGGTGACCAGAGACCACTGTCCGCGCGGCCGCCTGGGTCTGCACGATGTTTCTGGCGGCTGCTCATGGCTCCCGCCGGTTGGCTCGGGCCTTTTCCATACGTGGTGCGGCGGTGTAGTCATTGGCAACTCGCTGGAGTGGGCGACCAGTTGCCCGCCGCCGCGGCACAATTTCACCGAGCTGCCCCGCATTCGCTTAGAGCGCCCGGCTTTTCGAGCTGCACTACCCCACATGGTGGAACGTATGTGCGCCGAGGCGCATATCGGCCGCCACGCCACCGCCGGCGAGTCTCCGGGAGGTTTCGGCCCGCGCACGGAGCCCGATCGCAACTGATTCTGTTACCCGGGAAGATCACAAACCTCCGGTCAGCTGCGCGTTCGCAACACCTCGTTTCGCCCGTCCGCGTAACCCACTGCCACGGTTGACTGTTGCGCGGTGACGGTGCCCGACGCGCCAGCCGGACTGCTTCTTTGATGACTTCGCGTTCACCGACGGCGAACGGCGGGTTCTTCGACAGCGTCTCGGCGGCTTGACGCAGCTCCCGGAGGGCTTCAAGGAAGATTTTCCGTCATTCGTTGGCGGCTATGCCGCGGGAAGACTTTTCAGCACGGTCAGCATGACCACTGAGTCCTCGACTGCCTCAAGTGCGTGCCGCTGTGGCGGGATCACGACATAGTCGCCGCTCTCACCGTCCCACGCATCATCGCCGGCCGTGAGACGCACGTGGCCTGAGAGCACCTGCAATGTCGCCTGTCCCGGGCTGTCGTGTTCGGCCAGCTCGTGCCCGGCAAGCAGAGCCAGCACCGTTTGCCGCAGTTCGCGGGTGTGACCGCCGTGAACGGTATGTGCGGCCCGCCCGCTGTGCGCCTGCCGCGCCTCTGCCAGCTTTTCGGAGGCCAGACTGGTCAGCGAAATCGATTCCATTAGTTGAGTCCTTCTGTCTGCAGGTGAGCCACGCACAAATCCGGTTCCACGAACGCCTCCAGCCGATCGACCGCGACCGGCGCCTCCCACTTTTCCAAGGCTCCTTGCATCAGCCCCAAATGGATCGGACACACGACCGTGGTTCGGGCTTCGGCGAGTTCGAGAAACGGGCAGTGCCGCAGACCTATCTGTTTTTTCCGACCATATTCTCGGCGCTCGGGGGCGAACCCGAGCTCGTCGAGCACGCCGACCAACTCGTCGATAGCTTCCTCTGCGCCGCTCTCCTTTGCGCGGGGTGCTGACGATTCCAGCCGCCGGCCCCACGCCCGGCCAGCGGCCAGCGCCTTCGCCCCTGGATCAGGGCCAACGGCAAGGCCTGTGGTCAAGATCTCGGCGAGCAGCCGGTAGCGCCGCGGTCCGCTGCGATCCATCTGGCGGACCGCTTGAAAGAGCAGCGGCGGGCGCCCCAGTCCTTTGTGATCGGGCTCGACGTGCTCTACCCGGCCGTCGCTGACAAGGGTATTTAGGTGGAAACGGACGGTGTTGGGATGTACGCCAAGCTCGCCGGCGATGGCGACGATGCTCATCGGAGCAGGCGCCGCTCTCAATACCCGCAGTATTTCGCTGCGGCGACCGGCGGGTCTTTCAGATGGCCTGACGATAGCGCTCATTCTTGCTGAGAAGCGTCTACTCTTGGCAGGCCGGCCACTAGCGGTGTGTCGAGGCCGAGCGGGCCGATCTTGGCGGCACCCCCGGGTGATCCGAGCGGTTCGCCACGGCCGGGCAAGGTCTGGTTGAAAAACGCTGCGTTGTCTTCTTGAAAAGGCTGCAGGTCTGCGGGCAGGTCATCTTCGTAGTAGATCGCTTCGACCGGGCACACCGGTTCGCACGCTCCGCAGTCCACACATTCATCGGGGTGGATATAGAGCGAACGGCCGCCCTCGTAGATGCAGTCCACCGGGCACTCCTCCACACAGGCCCGGTCCAGCACATCAACACATGGCTTCCCGATCACGTAGGTCATGCGCTAGAGTTTACACAACGCAATTTGTAGAAACTAGTCCGAAGGTGGGATACCGTATGGCCGACAATGAACTTGACGTGCGGCAGCTGCCCAAGCCGGACAAGCACCCGACGATCTTCGCCACCTATGCTGCGTTGGGGATCGCAGAGTCGTTCGTGCTGATTAACAATCACGATCCCAGGCACCTGAACGAGGAGTTCGAAGCCGACCACGTCGGCAGCTACGGCTGGGAGTACGTCGAGAAGGGGCCCGCGGTCTGGCGGATCCGGATCAGCAAGCTAACCACTACCCCGCTTCCCCGGATTGTGGCTAATACCGCTGACATCACCGCCAGCGTCATCGAACCGGACGCAACCGGGGCAGTGTGGAAGCTGCAAGGCCGGGATCGTGATCTTGACTCAAATATCATCACGCTGCCCCCCGACGGCGCGATGGAGGCCCACCTCGGGCCAGACCTCGACGTCTTGATCCACGTGCTGTCCGGCAGCGGGCGGCTCGCCACCGAACGAGGCACGATACACCTTGGCCCTGGCGCTCTGGTGTGGTTGCCGCGGCGTTCGCGGCGAGCCTTCACCGCCGGTCCCGACGGACTGCGGTACCTCACGGTGCACCAGCGCCGCCAAGCCCTGGTATTGGATACCGCCGCTGCGGGGCAGACGGTCTGATGGCAGGCATCCAAGAACACAGTTCGCGCGAGACTTTGCCGTCAGCAAATCGCACCGACAAAACCGTGTCGGGGCATTGGCTGCTGGCACGGCTGGGCAAACGGGTGCTGCGCCCGGGCGGTATCGAGCTCACCCGCACACTGCTAGCCAACGCCGGAGTGACAGATGCCGACGTGCTCGAGTTGGCCCCGGGTTTGGGCCGCACCGCAACTGAGATACTTAACCGCCGCCCGCGTTCCTATCTGGGCGCCGAGCAAGACGCCGATGCCGCCAGGTCCGTTCGGGACATCGTCGCCGGACACGGCGACGTCCGGGTCACTGACGCAGCCGACACCGGCTTGCCCGACGCCTGCACCGACGTCGTCCTGGGCGAGGCGATGCTGACCATGCAAGGCGATACGGCCAAGCGCGCCATCATTGGCGAGGCGGCGCGGGTGCTGCGCCCGGGCGGACGCTACGCGATACACGAACTGGCGCTGACGCCAGACACCCTCGTCGACGGGATTAAGACCCAAGTGCGCCAGTCCCTGGCCCGGGCCATCAAAGTCAACGCCCGTCCGCTGACCGTTGCTGAATGGTCGCAGCTGCTGACAGACCACGGCCTGATCGTCGAGCAGGTCACGACCGCGCCGATGGCGCTGCTGCAGCCGCGACGCCTGATCGCCGACGAAGGCTTTCTTGGTGCGCTGAGATTCGCCAAAAACCTGCTCACCCACCACGACGCCCGCCGACGGGTACGTCAGATGCGCCGCACTTTTCGGGTACACCGTTCATCGCTGACGGCCGTGGCGATTGTCGCTCACAAACCCGAGGTCAGCTGATAGCGGTGATGCTCACCGAGATGGCAATTTCCGGTGAAAAGGTCGGTCGCGCAGGGAACCGGTCGAGGTGGAAACGAGGTCGTAGTGACCGCCGATAAGTTGAGCGGAGCTCCGCACCATCACCGCCGACGTTGTCGAACCCGCCCACAGCACCCACTGCCAGTGGCAACCGAAAATTGATCGACAGGCAGGTGCGTCGCGGTTCACCGCAGGTTCTTCATGGCGCTGGCGATGCCTTCCATCATCTCGGGGTGACGCAGGAATGGGGTGATGATGTCGACGGGCAGCGGGAACACCACTGTTGAGTTTTGATCCGCCCCTAACTCCAACAGCGTTTGCAGATAACGTAGTTGCAGCGACGCGGGGTTCTTCGACAGTGTCTCGGCGGCTTGGCGCAGCTCCTCAGACGCCTGCAATTCGCCACGGGCGTTGATGACCTTCGCGCGCCGCTCTCGTTCGGCCTCAGCTTCGCGCGCCATCGCTCGCTGCATCGACTCGGGAATCTCGACATCCTTGATCTCGACGACGCGCACCTGCACACCCCAGGGTTCGGTCTGTTTCTCGATGATTGTGCGCAGATCGCTGTTGAGGTCTTCGCGATGCGCCAGCAGGGTGTCCAGGTCGGCGCGACCCAACAGAGAACGCAGCGTCGTCTGAGCGATCTGCGAGGTCGCGACCGCGTAATTCTCCACCGCCAGAATCGCTTTGAGGGGGTCCATAACCTGAAACATGACTACCGCGTTGACGCGGGCCGGGACGTTGTCGCGGGAGATCACCTCCTGCGGCGGGATGGTCAGCGTCACCAACCGCTGGTCAACGCGAAGCATCTTGTCCGCCAGTGGGAACAGGAACCGCAGCCCGGGCTCATAGAGCGGGCGTATGTGGCCCATCCGGAAAACCACCCCCCGCTCGTATTCGCGCAGCACCACCAGCGAGACGAACACCAGCACGATCAGCGCCACGAACACAGCGAGCACAGTTCCGATCACCACTGCGCTCATCGCGGCTTCTCCTTCTCGGCCCAGCCGCCGCCCCAGTGAGTGGAGTACCGATCAATCGCGGCGGCCACTTGGTCCTCTAGACCGGTCCGGTGCGGCAGGTGGTGAGGTGCGTTCGACGGAGTGTCCCACAGGTGACGCGCCAGCGGCAGCCCCGCTAATACCACGATCACCACGGTGCCGCCCAATATCAGCACATCGGCAACCGAATGCCTGGCGAGCGACGTGGCCAGCGGTATCACCACCCCGAATCCGGCTACCGCGCAAGCGATTCCGCGGTGAAAACGTCCCGCGTCCGAATGCGGCCACGGATCAACCTCGCGACTAATTTCGCGGCCGTGATGCGATGTCGTACAAGTGGGTTTGACGGGGCAGCTGTTGCACACCAGTGGTAACGCGCGATACCGCATTACCCGGTGTTTCGGATCGAATGAGGTCGGCCACAGCCAGTGGTCTTGCGGACATACCCAGGCGTCGTGATCGGGGCGGTAAAGGAACTGGGCGGTGCGCCAGCGGGCAGCCCGCGCCGACGCCCGGCGCGCCATCGCGTCGAAGCTCCACGCGATGGCCAGCAGCGCTAGCGCGTACCCGGCAACGAGCCACACCGACGTCGCCGGCGGGGTCATCGGTCAGTCCTTCGCTGCCGGCGCGGCCTGGACGTGCGCCTCGGTATCTATTTCGGTGTAGAGGGGATGCTCGGGTAGCTCATCAGCCGTTGCACCCGAGCGGAAGTTGCGCAGCGCGGTCCAGGCGATCCAGATGAACGGCAACACGCCTCCTAGGATGAGGATCACATCACCGGGCAACCGCAGCCACTCCAAGACCGAATTGCCGGGCCGGGTGATGTACCCCAGCGAACGTGCCTCGAAGTAGCCGTCGTTGACCGAGTGGTACAGTTGCAGCACGCCCAGGGGCAGTAGGGTGACGAACACCATCCACGCCAGCCCGATATTCATGCACCAGAACGATATTCGCGCGGCCTTCTCTGGCCACCTGTCGGCGGGGATCACGTAGCGGAACGCGAACATTGCCAACCCGACGGCCAGCATGCCGTACACACCCATCATCGCTGCGTGCGCGTGGTTGGCTGTCAGCGCGGTGCCGATCTGGTAATAGGACACCACCGGTAGGTTGATCAGGAATCCGAAAACGCCCGCGCCCAGGAAGTTCCAGAACCCGACCGCAACCAAAAACAGCACTGCCCAGCGGTGCGGGAACGGCTTGGCGTCCCCGGACTGCTGCCGTGAGCCCAGTTGCAGAAACGCCCACGCCTCGACAGTCAGGAAGGTGAGCGGAATGACCTCGGCCGCCGAGAAGAACGCACCCAGCGCCATGTGCTCCACCGGCGTTCCGGAGAAGTACAGGTGGTGCATGGTGCCGATGACGCCGCCGGCTGAGTACAGGATGATGTCGAGGAAGATCACGCCCAGTGCGATGCGTTCGCGCACCACCCCGAGCAGCACGAAGAGGTAGGCGACCATCACGGTGGTGAACAGTTCGAGGAAGTCTTCGACCCACAGGTGCACCACCCAGAACCGCCAGAAGTCGGCGACGGTGTAGTGGGTGTCGCTGCTGGCGAGCAATCCGACGGCGTAGAACGCGGGAATCGCCAGCCCGGCGAAGAAAAACAGCCAGGGCATGTTCAGCTTTGACTCGCTGCGTAGCCGGCCCCGCAGGCCGCGCCAGATTGTCGCGATCCACAGGAACATGCCGACGATCAACAGGATCTGCCACAGTCGCGGCAGGTCTAGATATTCCCACTGCTGGGAGAACAGGCCGCCTGCGGGGATCACCCCGTAGATGGACAGCGCTTCGCTGATCAAAGAACCGAATACCACCACCGCGACCGCGCCTAGCAAGCCATAGGCCAGCCAGCTCTGCCGCCTCGGTTCGCGGCGGGAGATAAACGGCACCAGGAAGATGCCACCCGCCAAAAACGCCGCCGCCGTCCAGAACAGGGCTAGCTGCACGTGCCACGTCCGTGCCAGGTTGTAGGGCAGCACCCGCGCCAGGTCCAAACCGAAGAACGTCGACAGATCGGCTCGGTAATGCTCGGCGGCCGCGCCCACCAAGGTCTGCGCCAAAAACAGCACCGACACGATCGCGAAAAACCAGATGGTGGCGCGCTGTGCCGGGGTCAGCGCTACTTCGCCGGGCTCGCGGAACGATAGCGTGGAGGCCTCAGCACCGTGCCAACCAATCTTCTGGCTCCACCGGCCATAAACGGCGAACATGATGCCAATTCCGCCGAGCAGCGCGATCAGCGACAACGCCGACCACACGATCAGCTGCGCGGTGGGACCGTTGTCGACGCGCTGCTCAGCTGGCCAGTTATTCGTGTAACTGTAATTATGGCCGGGCCGCTCGGCGGCCGACGCCCAGGCCGTCCAGGCAAAAAACGCCGTCAGGTCGCGGATCTGCGCCTGGTCGGTGATCGAATGCGGCAGCAGACCGTACTTGGTTGACTTCTCGCCGAAGTAAGCCGCATAGTGCCGCTGAATGTTTTTGAAAGCGCGGGCCTGCTGGTCGGTGAATACCAGCACGTTGGTGCTCTGGTTGTAGCGGTTGGTCCGGAACTCCGTAACCACTTGGCCCTGTGGATCGGCCACGCCTTGCACCTGCAGCTGGGCGCCGACGTCATCGGTCGCCATCCGCAGATATTCCGCCGTGTAGTCGGGTCCCAGATAGGCGCCGTGGCCCAGCACCGACCCATATTCCATCAGTCCCCGCGCCTGATAAAGCTCCTGGCCACGGGTGATGTCGTTCCCGGTGAACAGCACAGTGCCAGACTCGCTGACCACCTTTTCGGGCATCGGCATGGATGCGGTATAAGTGCGGTAAGCCAAGATGCCCATCACCAGGAAGCCGAAAACCAAAACCAAGGCCACACCTTGGACCCAGCCCCGGCCAATCAGCGGCTGCGACGATCCCTGACGTGGATGCAGCGACTCTACGGATTGCGTTGCCATGCCGATACGAACCCCTTAAGACCGTGGGACAAACTGACTGTGTCTAGCACAAGCGGCGGGCTACCACGCAGAAACCCGGATCGAGCGCACTAACGGCCATTAACCGCAAACCAACGGCCCTGCGCAGCAAGGTTTCTCCCGCCTAGCGCAGACTCAGCAACGCCGTTCACACGTCCACCGCGAAGCCCGCAATGCGTAACCTTCCTTCAGCACGTTCAGTCGTGGTCGGCATCGACGAGGACAGTCAGCCGTGCACTTGGCATGATCACCTCTTGTTGCCGTGCAAACCCAAGCCTTCTCGGTAGTGGGCCAGCGCCGCCAGGGCCATTAGTCCTTTGCCAGATGCTGTTAGCCCTGCCCTGCCGGTCAGGGCACCCCACCACAGGCCTTGAAAGTTATCCCAACGCTCCGAAGTCCAGCAGGCTCGACATTTCTGAAACGCATTGTCTCAGTTGGGATTGTCTCGATAACGGTCTTTCCGGCGGTTTCTATTAGTAGGTTTCGGCTGCCGGAAATCGGTCGCCGAACGTGATCGCAAACGCATTAAGCGCTGGCTTCGGTGCGCCGTGAGGCGCTGTGACTGAGTGGAGGCCCGAGTCGTGGCGTTGCCACCACCAACAGATCGATAATGCCTAAACCGGTACCGCAAAGGCCCTGGTATGTGGTGGAATCCGAGATCAATAAAGCGTGCGCGGCTGAACATGATGTCACATCTGCTGTCCACCATCGACTATCACGATGTCGAACCATCGACGGTCAAGCTGCCCACACGTCCGGTGGTCGGCGGCAACTATGAACGGCCCTCGCGCGAACTAGTGCCGGCCACGGTGATCGCTGAGCGGATCGGCTGGGCGCATGGGATCACGATCCTCAAAGACCGGGTTCGTGAGCTGCGGCCGTTGTATCTGCCGCCGGATCCCGCGGGGCGAACCGTGTATGTGGCTGGGGAGTTGGCGCAGTGCGATCTGTGGTTTCCGCCGGTCGACATTCCGCTGGGCTGCGGCCAGTTTGGGCGACCGCCGGTGCTGGTGATGGTCGCCGGGTATTCGCGGGTGATCACGGCGATGATGTTGCCGTCGCGGCAGTCGCCGGACCTGTTGTGCGGGCATTGGCAGTTGTTGTGTGGTTGGGGTGTCGTACCGCGGGCATTGGTGTGGGACAACGAGTCTGCGATTGGCAATTGGCGGGGCGGCAAGCCGGAACTGACGACGGCGATGAACGCCTTCCGTGGGATGCTGGGCATCAAGGTGGTGTTGTGCCGCCCCGCCGATCCAGAGGCCAAGGGGCTGGTGGAGCGGGCCAACGGCTACCTGGAGACCTCGTTTCTGCCCGGGCGCTCGTTTGGCTCGCCGGCGGATTTCAACAACCAACTGACCACGTGGTTAGTGGTCGCCAACTCCCGCACTCATCGCAGCTTAGGATGCCGGCCGGCTGATCGTTGGAATGCCGATGCCGCAGCGATGCTGGAGTTGCCGCCCACGCCGCCGACGGTGGGCTGGGCGGCCACCGTTCGATTAGGGCGGGATCATTATGTGCGCCTGGATGCCAACGACTATTCGGTGCACCCGTCGGCGGTCGGCCGCAAAGTCAGCGTCAGCGCCGACTTGAACGTGGTTCGCGTGCATTGCGACTCGGCTTTAGTCGGCGAACATCCGCGGTGTTGGGCAGCGCATCAGACCATCAGCGACCTCCACCACGTCGAAGCGGCCACCCGGCTGCGGACCCAACATCGCCTGACCGCAGCGACCGCGCCGGTCGATGACGCAGTGGCCTGCCGGAATCTGGCCGACTACGACCGCATCCTGGGTCTGGGCGACGAGGTTGCATCATGACCACAAAACGCACGTCGACCTCCAACCGTGACGTCAGTGCCGAGCTCGCGTTCTTGACCCGCGCCCTCAAGGCGCCCTCGCTGGGTGATGCTATCGACCGCCTGGCCGAGCGGGCCCGCGCCGAGAGCTGGACCCATGAGGAGTTCCTGGCGGCCTGTCTGCAACGCGAGGTCGCCGCCCGCGAGTCCCACGGCGGCGAGGGCAGGATCCGCGCAGCACGGTTCCCGGCACGAAAAGCATTAGAAGAGTTCGACTTCGACTACCAACGCTCCCTCAAGCGGGATCAGCTCGCGCACCTGGGCACCCTGGACTTCATTGCCTCCAAGCAAAACGTCGTCTTCCTCGGACCACCCGGGACCGGCAAGACACACCTAGCGATTGGGTTAGGAATCCGGGCCTGCCAAGCCGGGCACCGCACCGCGTTCGCGACCGCCGCCCAATGGGTCGACCGTCTCGCCGCGGCCCACCACGGAGGCCGGCTCCAAGACGAGCTGATCAAACTTGGCCGAGTTCCGCTGCTGATCATCGACGAAGTCGGCTACATCCCATTCGAACCCGAAGCGGCCAACCTGTTCTTCCAACTGATCTCCGCACGCTACGAACGCGCCAGCCTCATCGTCACCTCCAACAAGCCCTTCGGCCGCTGGGGCGAAGTCTTCGGCGACGACGTCGTCGCAGCCGCCATGATCGACCGCCTCGTCCACCACGCCGAAGTCCTCTCCATGAAAGGAGACAGCTACCGACTCAAAGACCGAGACCCCACCTATGTTGACGACCGTGTAGCAGCGTTGTTAGGCGTGCATGCCGGCGGTCGATCGGCGCAGTAACGCAGCTACTGCAGCCGTGCTGCCAGGTGATCGTCCGCACGGGGGAGCCGCCCGCGACAGCGGCCAACGAGGCCTTATGGCCGCGCGGTCGGGGACCAACGACTCCTGCTTAAGGACTGCCCCGTTCGTAGTGTTCCTCGGTGACAGAAGGAGTGCGGAATGGCTCAGCCGCTCAAGCACCGAGGCATCGTCGTCGGAGTCGATGGCTCGCCCGCATCTCATGTCGCCGTCGATTGGGCAACACGTGAGGCCGAGATGCGCCGCATTCCCCTGACGCTAGTCCACGTTGTGAACCCCGCCGTCGCGACATGGCCACAAGTGCCGATCCTGGATGGGATTGCGGTATGGCAGGAAAACGAGGGCCGCAAGATCCTTGCAACGGCCCGCAAGATCGCCGAAAACGCCTTGGACACCAGTCGGCCAACCGAAATCAAGACTAAAAAAATTTCCTCGACAACCGTGCCAACGCTGGTCCATCTGTCCGAAGAGGCAGAGATGATCGTCGTAGGCAGCACCGGGCGGGGAGCACTGGCTCGCGGCCTGCTCGGTTCGGTCAGTTCGAGCCTGGTGCGGCGTTCGCATTGTCCCGTCGCAGTCATTCACGACGAAGATCCGCTGATGCCACACCCCGCGCAGGCACCCGTGCTGTTAGGCATCGACGGCTCGCCAGGCTCACGCCCTGCTACGGCGATCGCGTTCGACGAAGCGTCACGTCGCCGCGTCGACCTGATCGCAGTGCACGCCTGGAGTGACACTGAGATCTTCGAACTTCCGGGGTTGGACTGGTCGGCGGTAAGGGCAGAGGCGGTGCGGAGTTTGGCTGAAAGCCTGTCGGGTTGGCAAGAACACTATCCCGATGTAACCGTGCACCGGCTCCTCGTTTGTGATCGACCGGCTCGCGTGCTCGTCGAGAAATCCGAGTCCGCCCAGCTCCTCGTCCTCGGCAGTCGAGGACGAGGTGGATTCACCGGCATGTTCTTGGGCTCTGTCAGCAACGCCGTTGTTCAATCTGTCCGTACGCCGGTGATCGTGGCATCACCGTCGTAATTGTCCGGATCAGATACTTGAGCGTCGCGAAGTCTGTGCTCGAGCTCGCGGCATCACCGATGACTGCCCGGTGCCGTTCACGTCTGAGGCCGTTGGTCCTAAATTGTGCGGCAGGTCAACTCGGACGCGCCACGATCACTGGAATTCGCGCTCCCTGGACCACCGTCGAACTCACTGAACCCAGCAGCATCCCCTCGAATCCACTCAGCCCACGGCTGCCCACAACGACCAGTTGCGAGGAGTCGGCAAGGTCGAGGAGATGACCGGCCGGGTCGCCAGACACGATCTTTCGGTACACCTGTACGTCGGGATACCGTTCTTGCCAGCCCGCGAGACGCTCCGATAAGGCTTCCACTGCACCGGCCTGATGAGCGGACCACTCGACGGTGCCGATATCAAATGCCTTAGAGTCCCGCCAGACGTGCACTGCCACCAGTTCGACGCCCCGCCAGGATGCTTCTTTGAAAGCGATAGCCGTGGCCAACTCCGATGCCGGTGATCCGTCTATGCCAACCACGACAGGTAGCAGCGAGAGGGTTTCGGGTTGCGAGGTTTCGTCGTGGATCACCGCCACCGGGCAGTGCGCGCGCTGAATCAGTTCATTGCTCACGGATCCGAGCAACGTCCGTTCCAGCAAACCCTGGCCGCGACATCCCACCACCATCAGTTGAGCATCCTTCGACAGGTCGACGAGAGCCGGCACCGTTGGCGACAACAAGACGTCGCCGCGGATTTTGGGCCGCACCTCGCTGCCCAAACTTGCGTTGACAACCCGCATGGCGTCGTCGATGAATCTTTGGCCGAGCGCCTGCTGCTGTTGATCGGGCTCCGCTGGTAGCGGAGAGCGGGCACCGAATAAACTTTGGCCGCGACGCTGATCGAAGATCACATGAGCGAGGGTCAAAGGGACCCGACGCATCGCTGCCTCGTGGGCGGCCCACTTCGCGGCAGTGCTGGACGCCGAGGACCCGTCGACGCCAACGACGATGCCCAAGTGTCCTTCGTGTCCGGACATGTCAATGCTCCTTCGATTGGCTCGTCCTCGTCGACCGCGACATTCGACCTTCAACGAGTGCGACGCTAAGTGCGCACCAGTTGCTAGACACGAGTCATAGGTCCCGAGCCGCCCAGTCGAAGGTCCCTCGGCGAGGTCCGCCATGTCGCCGCGGCGATGGGCGGCTTCGCACACGTTCTGCGACGAGGCAGCATCTCAGGACGCTGCGTTCGCTTAGGAATCTGCGCTGAGTGTGGACGAACCTACGGTTCCAGGATTCGCTACGAATATGCCGATTCGGCGGTGTCGGTGATTGATCGTTTCCGGGGTGGGCGAACAACGCGCGGCGGCTCACCGCCTGTACATGCGGAATCACTTGCAGATCAACGCACATTATTTCGCCCGCGCCGGTTACCTGCGGTAATCGCGAGCATCGGCCGAAACGGTAGGACCGCCCGCGCAAAGGATAACGACCCCTGCTCGTCAACAAGGTGAATGGAGAAGTAGATGGCTAACGGGATCGCCACAGTGTGGGTACCGGTCGAAGACATGGGCCGCGGGGTTGAGTTTTACGGTGGCACCCTGGGACTGACGGTGTAGAGCCACAGCGACGACTGGTTGGAGTTGGTTGCGAACGGGGTCACCATTGGTCTGAACGCCCGGGAGACGACCTGCAACTGTACGAGCCGCTCAGCACTGAGTGAACGTCAGCGCCCGGACCGGTCGAGGACATTTCCGCTCTGGACTCGCGATAAGAGCGTGCGGTGCAGCAGCGGCGTGATGACGGCATCGAACAACGACGGCAGCAGACGATAGACGGCAATTGCGGGCCTGTTCAACATACCGACTTGGCGTTCGCTTGAGCGTCTCAGACCAGCCGCGCTGACGATCGCATCAGCGACGGTTTCTGCGGGGTATGCGCCGGGCGGAATTCTGGGCGTGCGCCCGGAATAGTTTGCCGCGGTGCGATAAACCGGAGTGTCCACCGGGCCGGGATTGATGCTGTGAATCTTGATTCCGCTGTGCTGCCGGTTTTCCTGGCGCAGTGCTCGCACGAGGCCGCTAATCCCGAATTTAGATGCCACGTAGGCCGATTGATAGGGCACCGCGGTGGTACCCAGCAGTGAGCCGACGAGCACGAGATGCCCGGCGCCTTGGCTTCGGAACTGAGCCAAGGCGCACCGCGCGACGTTGGCGGCTCCGAGCAGATTCGTGCGGACGATGCGTTCGAAAACGTCGGCCGGAAGATCCTCGAATCGGCCGAAAGCGGTGATGGCGGCGCACTGCGCTACCACGTCGAGACGCCCGAAACGTGCGACCGCCTCGTCGAATAAGCGTTCCACCTGCTGCGTCTGACCGATGTCCGCAGCGTGGACGGCAACCTCGGTGGCGCCCGACTCGCGGCATCGTGCCGCAACACGTTGCAATGCCAGTTCGTCACGCGAGGCCAAGACCAGACGCGCCTGCCGGCGCGCGAAACGCAGGGCCGTCTGCATGCCGATCCCGCTCGATGCTCCCGACACGAGAATCACCTGGCCGCAACGTACCTCGTTCGCGCGCGTCATGCGAGCGCCGCATTCATGCGTTGGCGGTCGACTGCGGCTAATGCGCCCAGCGCCGCGATAGCCGGCACCGGTGCCCAACCTCCACGCAGCTGGGCCAGCAGTGCGGCGCCAACGGCGACCGGGGCCAGCAGCGCGACAGCATCTCGACGGCGCGCGCGGACCCGGTCGAGGGCCATCGGTGTACCGGATGCGAGGTTCGCCGCAATGACAACCGCGTCCGGCGCGCCAACCCGGCCGAAACCGGCTGCCCGCGCGACGGCCAATACGCCCCAGAACATCAAGGAAGCGTCGTGTATTCGCCTTGCACTGTGATTCTTCGTCATGTGACCTCTCTCTTGTAATCCTGTTGCCGCGGTTGAGCCGACGGCACCCTCGGCCAACCCATCGATGAGTTCTCGCGCGCTGCTCGCGGACGACCTCTTGGGTGCCCACCCCAGTTCATCGTTGATTTTCGACGTATCCATGAGCGGCGAGTTAGTGGCGACGTCGTACCACCCTGGCGTCACCGCTACGACGCGAAGGCGGCTGAGCAGCAGTACGATTCGTCGCATGAGCTGGGGCGCGACAGGTAATGGCCGGGCTTTGATCAGTGCGGCAATGGCTCGGTCGTCGAGCACATCAGCCGCTACGTTGAACGCCCCGTGTGCCCGGTTGAGCATCAAATCGACGACCGCCTCGCCCACGTCGTCGGCATGTACGACCTGCAGCCTTAGACCGTCGGGCAGGGGCAGTACCGGTAACGCCCCGACGCGCAGCAGTTTGATGACAGCGCGCGGAAGCAACGAACCCAGATATAGCGCTCGGAAAAGAAAGGCCGCCTCACGCTGCACCACCACTGTGGGCCTGAATCGGGCTACCACGAATTCCGGGTGGTCAGTCACCAGTTCGTTCAGCAGTTGCTCGACGATGACTTTGTGCCGACTGTAGGTCGAGGTGCGCTGACCCGAGGTCGGCCACGTCTCGGTCACTGGTGCGCCGGGCCCCGGAGCGTAGGCACTCAGGCTGGACGCGTACACCAAGTGCTCGACCCCCGCCGCCTTCATGGCGTCAACGACCGCCCGGGTGCCAAGGACGTTGGCTCGGTACAGGTAATCGGTGTCCCGAACCGGCTGAACCGACAACGCCAGGTGGATGACCACGTCCGTCGACCGCATCGCCGGGCCCAGCAGCGCCGCAGCGTTGGGTGCGGACAGGTCGATGGCGTGCCAGCGGATCCGCTCATAACGGCGGCCGTCGGCAGGAGGTCGGCGACACACCCCGATCACTTCGGCATTCGGAACACGGCTGGCCAACGCCCGCAGCACCCCCGTACCAACGTTGCCCGACGCCCCCGTCACAAGCACGCGAAGACGCGTGCGCGAGGCGGGTGTCGCGTCAAGGCGAGGCCGCCCGGCACTCTCTTGCATGGGTGATCCTGGACTGATTGAGCGCGGCGACCAACGTCGAGAAGGACGCCACCGCGGCTAATGGATAGTTTGTCTACTACTGAACATACCGTCCAAAACCGATGTGTGAAAGCTTGGCGGCAGCGGGAGGCGTGCTATCGGCCCGAATCGCTCGCGGCAGTGCTTGCAAGTTCTAGGATTTTCGTCCATGGGCACTTCGGTAACCCCGGACGACGCGATCGAGGCGATTCGAGGCACCGGAGGTGCGCAGCCGGGTTGCCGTGCGCTGCATGCGAAGGGCACCTTGTATCGCGGTACCTTCACCGCCAACCCTGAAGCGGCCAAGCTCTCGCGTGCGAAATTTCTGCACGGATCGGCGGTGCCGGCGCTGGTTCGCTTCTCCAATGGATCAGGAAACCCTAAGCCGCCTGACGGCTCGCCGGGCGTACGTGGGTTGGCGCTCAAGCTCAGCCTCCCCGACGGGTCGACTGCCGATGTGTCGACGCAAACCGCGAAACTGTTCGTCTCGAGCACCCCGGACGGATTCGTGGATTTGCTGAAGGCGATGCGGCCCGGCCCACGGGCTCGGTTGCGGTTGGCCAAGTACGTGGTGACCCACCCCCGGTTCGTGCGAGCCCTGCCGGTAATCCGGGACGGCAACCGGATCCCTGCCAGTTATGCCACCGTCGAATATCACGGCCTGCACGCGTTCCGCTGGATCGCCGGCGACGGCAGTGCCCGATTCGTGCGCTACCACTTGTCGCCGGCGGCGGGGGAGGATTTTCTTTCGCAATCGGCTGCCCAAGGGAAAGGCCCGGACTTCCTTACCGACGAGTTGAATACCAGGCTCGCAAGCGGGCCGGTGCGGTTCGACTTCCGCGTGCAGGTCGCCGGTCCCAAGGATTCGACGGTCGACCCGTCCGCGCTGTGGCGCAGCACCGAGACGATCACCGTCGGAACACTCGAAATCACGGACTTGGACACAGAGCGCGAGCATGGCGGTGACATCGTCGTTTTCGACCCGACGCGGGTTACCGACGGCATCGAGCTGTCCGCAGACCCCGTGCTGCGGTATCGCACGCTTGTTTATTCGGAATCGGTGAAGCTACGCACCGGCGTCGACCGCGGTGCGGAGGCGCCGCCCATACAGCCCTGATGACCCGGGAACGGCTGATGCCGGCGGCAGAAACGCAGTCTCGTCACCGCCGTTTCAGCACCGTGCGGAGGGGTAGAAATTGACCATGGTTGCCGGTGAGCCGCACGAGGAATATTCGACCGTTGCCCCCGACGACGACAGCAAACCGGAGTCGCCGACCGATTTGACGAAGCCGTCCGTCATGTACGTGCTGCGGACGACCGCCCGGCAGGTCAGCCGTGATCAATGCACCGATCTTGCTGCCGCGTTGACCTACTACGCGGTTCTTTCACTATTTCCCGCGCTGCTTGTCATGGTTTCGCTGCTGGGCGTATTCGGGCAAGGTGAGCGCACCACCGACGCGGTGCTGCAGGTCGTCCGCGGTCTCGGCCCGCCTTCTGTCGTCGAGACTTTGCATGCGCCGATCAAGCAGCTCGTCAACTCGCCGTCGGCCGGTTTCGCCCTATTCGCCGGCTTGCTGGGCGCCTTGTGGTCGGCGTCGGGATACGTCGGCGCGCTCGGGCGCGCACTGAACCGTATCTACGGGATGGAAGAGGGACGCCCGGTTTGGAAGCTGCGTCCGCTGCAGCTGGCGCTTACAATGCTTGGGCTTGTCATGGCCGCGGCCGTCGCCTTCATGTTGGCCGTCAGCGGGCCGGTGGCCAAAGCGGTCGGTGATGCCATTTCCGCCGGACACGAGGCGTTGACTATTTGGAATCTCGCCCGCTGGCCGGTGATCCTAGTCTTCGTCATCGCGGCGGTCGCCATTCTCTACCACGCGACGCCGAACGTACGCCAGCCCAAGTTCCGCTGGATCAGTGTCGGCGCGGTTGTCGCGATCCTGGTGTGGATCGCGGCTTCGGTGTTGTTCGGCGTCTACGTAGGCAATTTCGGCAGCTTCAACAAGACCTATGGCGCGCTGGCCGGCGTCGTCGTCTTTCTGCTGTGGCTGTGGATCACCAACCTCGCGCTGCTGTTCGGCGCTGAACTGGACGTCGAACTGGAGCGCGGCCGCGAGTTGCAGGCGGGCCTGCCGGCCGAACGCGACCTGCAACTACCACCCCGTGACACCCGCGGCATAGAAAAGAACCGGGCCAAAGACGAAGCCATTGTGGAACGGGCCGAAGAACTCCGGCGCTCGCGGGGCGCCGATGAATAGCTTCGTGTTCGCCGAGCGGTCACAGCCACAATGCCCTCGCCTTTGAAAAGGCGGACGCGCCGGACACGAATCCCACTCAGGGACAGTCCTTCCCGGCAGGGATCATCGATGTGGGGACAGGGCGGGTGATTCTTGGTGCAGGCACAGCGCCTGCACCGTCGTCAGCGGATTTTCGTCAAGATGAGCGGCACTGGATCGGTCTCGACAGGGTCAGGGTTTCCGCAGACATGCGCATCAGAGACTGACCAGTATCGACCCTTCAAGGTATCGGGATTCCAGGTGTAGTGCGCGACACTTGGGCCGGTCGATCCGTCACCGCACTGGATTGCTCCGCGGGACCGCACCTCGACCGTCCACTGATTGTTCTCATACCGCGCACGGCATGATCGCTCGAGCCTCCTTGCGCAATGTCCAATTCGGCACATCCATCACCGCACGGAGTGAAAACCCAGGTGTTCGGATGGGAACCGTCAGGGTAATAGGTAACTGCCCAGTACCTGCCGTCCATCTGGTCGGCCGGTGACGAAGAGATCGACGACGGGCTGGTAGTCGGCCGGATCGAGTGCTTCGCCGGAGCTCCCGCACAGCCGACGGCCATAGCGGCGATCGCCAAGGTCGCTACCGCCACGCAACGTAGGCAACCCATCGTTCATCCCCCGCCCCGACGAACCTTCGCCATTACCTGGGTAGTTATCACAGCCAACGACGACGAACCACCGGATTCGGAGAGCTCGACCAGCGGCACGACGCAGACGACTTGGCGCTGCACCCCCACTTATGGTGAAGTCTGCGGTGAACTGATCGAGCGCCGCGTCCTGAAGCATTCGGGTTGCGCTGCGGCCGCCACGGGTACACGGCGCTGGCAACCACCTGTCTCGAAGGCGCGTGCGATGATTACACCGGACCGGGTCACGCCCCGCCGCGAGGTCTCCGGCCAGCTGACCAAGTCAGTGCTGACGGTCGCATTGGTGTCGTCGATCTCGGGTGCGCTGTATGGCTATGACACGGCGATCATCTCCGGCGCTCTCCTGCAGATCACCCGAGACTTCCGAATTGCCGAGAATTGGAAGCAGGTGATAGCGGCCAGCATCCTGCTCGGCGCCGTCATCGGAGCGTTGGTGTGCAGCTACCTCTCCCAGAAACGAGGTCGCAAACCCACGCTGACTATCGTTGCCGCCGTCTTCGTGGTTGGCGCGCTGTGGTGCTCGGTTGCACCTGATCCGGTGCTGCTGTCACTCGGCAGGTTGGTTCTGGGTTTCGCAGTCGGCGGTTCAACTCAGACGGCACCGATGTATGTCGCTGAACTGGCTCCCAAGCAGCATCGGGGCCGGTTGGTGCTCTGTTTTCAGATCGCCATCGGGGTCGGAATCCTGATCGCCACCATCATTGGCGCTTTGGAGCGGATTCCTTGGCGGTGCTCCATTGGCATCGCCGCCGTCCCCGCGGCAGTGATGCTGGGCGTACTTCTGCGACTGCCCGAAAGCCCGCGCTGGCTGATCAACCAAGGTAATCGGGACGAAGCTGGCAAGACGCTCGAGCACGCTCGGCCACCCGGGTATGAAGTCGAGGAAGAGTTGAACGAGATGACGCAGCTGGCCCTTGCGGAGCGGACGGCGAGTGCCGGCGGCTGGTCAGCCCTGCGACAAGCGTGGATTCGTCCCGCGCTGATACTCGGCTGCGGTATCGCCATCTTCACCCAGCTCAGCGGCGTCGAGATGATCATTTACTATTCGCCAACGATATTGACCGGCAACGGTTTTGCCGCCGAACATGCCTTGGATGTCTCCGTCGGGTTGGGTTTCAGCTACCTTGTCGCCCAGCTCGTGGGGCTCAGCATCATCGACAGGGTGGGCCGACGCCGGCTCACCCTGCTCATGATTCCCGGCGCGGCGCTCAGCCTGTTCTTGCTGGGATGCCTTTTCCTCGCCGGCGAACACAGCCCGGAGTATGTGCCGTTGATCGTCCTCTGCCTGCTGGCTTTTGTGCTGTTCAACGCTGGCGGACTGCAGTTGATGGGGTGGCTCACCGGCTCGGAGACCTACCCGTTAGCGGTGCGAGCCGCCGGCACTGCCGCGCAGTCCGCTGCGTTGTGGGGCACCAATCTGCTCATCACACTGACCTTGCTCACCACCATCAGTGTCATCGGGGTCGGCCCGTTGATGTGGCTGTATGCGTTATTCAACGTCTGCGCTTGGCTGTTCGTGTTCATCCGCATGCCGGATCTGACCGGCAGGAGCTTGGAAGAGATCGAAAGCAAACTCGCGCAGGGGAAATTCCGGCCTGCCGACTTCGCCGATTGAACTTAGGTGCGGCGCATCCGGCCTTGACGCGTCACCGATAATGGGTTGCCGAGGGGTCACGAAGGGTCTGGGCCATGGCGACACTGGTATCAGTGAATGTCGGTCTACCGAAAAATGTGCCGTGGAACGGACGCACCGTTTTCACCGGCGCCTGGAAGCAGCCGGTGCCGGGCCCGCGTATGGTTCGCCGATTGAATGTCGAGGGCGACGGCCAAGGCGACCTGGCCGGACACGGCGGTGAAAACCGTGCAGTGTTGGTCTATCAGGTCGATTCATACCGGTTCTGGTCGAAGCAATTGCGCCGCAACGATTTGCGGCCCGGTCATCTAGGTGAGAATTTCACCGTTGAGGGTCTATCCGACGACCAGGTGTGCATCGGCGACCGGTTCCGGATCGGGGAGGCTGTCTTCGAAGTTTCCCAACCGCGGGTGACCTGCTACCGGGTGGGTCTGCGCCTGGGCGAACCGCGAATGGCGGCCATGCTGGTATCGCACCGCCGCCCCGGATTCTATTTCCGGGTGATCACCGAAGGCTCGATCGAAGCCGGCCAGGACATCGTTCAGATCGCCTCAGGCCCCGAGCAGGTCACCGTCGCCGAAATCGATGCGTTGTTGTACCTTCCCGGTCACCCGCGCGAAGCTCTTACCCGCGCGCTGCGGGTACCCGCGCTCAGTCCTGGTTGGAAGCAGTCCCTGCAAGATCTTCTGAACCAGTCGGACAGCACGTCGGCCTCGACGGGCAACACCGGGCTTACGACTGCTGCTAACGCCCCTCCGCCCGCTTGGGCCGGCTTCCGGAGACTGAAAGTGACGGCGACGCATAACGAGAGCCGCACGGTCCGGTCGATAACTTTGACCGATCCGAACGGCGCCCCGCTCCCGCCGTGGCAACCCGGCCAATCAATCGCGGTACGCCTATCGCTCGGAGATCGCCAAATGAGCGCGATCAGGAACTACTCGCTGTCCAATTGGGTCGGCTCGGGTGAATACCGCATCGGCGTCAAACGCGAAGAGCGCGGCGCAGCAAGCAATTACATCCACAGTCAGGTGACGGTCGGACAATCCCTCGAGGTCGCCGCACCCCGCGGCACGTTCTTCCTCACCGAAGCGCGGACACCAGTCGTTCTGATCTCAGCCGGCGTCGGAGTCACCCCAGTGCTGTGCATGCTGCACACTTTGGCCGCAACCGCATCACCCCGGCAGACCTGGTGGTTGCACGCCGCGCACGACCACTCGCAACATCCCTTTGCCGCCGAAAGCCGGGACCTGCTCAGCCGCCTCAGTGACGGTCACATCCGTGTCTTCTACAGTCAATTCGATTCGGCTGGTGACGTTTTCGGTGACACTGAGTCCGGCCGACTGTCCGCAGCAGCCGTCGCGAGCCTCGGCCTGCCGCCTACCAGTGACGTGTATATGTGCGGACCGTCGGCGTTCATGACCGACCTCAGCACGGCACTCGCCGAGCTCGGTTTCCGGCCGGCGCAGCTTCACACCGAGTTGTTCGGTGCCGCTCCTGCTCTGACTCCCGGCGTCGCTGCGACCACAGTCCCGCCTCACCTACCGGTCGGGCCGCCCAGAACGGGCCCCCTCGTGCAGTTCTCACGCAGCGGCTTGACGGCACGATGGGGTCCACCCAGCACCACGTTGCTCGAATTCGCCGAAGCCTGTGACGTACCGGTCCGGTGGTCATGCCGCACCGGGGTGTGCCACAACTGCGAGACCGCATTGCTCTCGGGCACCGTGGATTACACCCTCGAGCCTTTGGAACCTGCATCGCTAGGTAACATCCTGCTCTGCTGTGCGCAACCCGCCGAATCCGTGGTGGTCGACCTTTGAGCGGCAGGTAGCCGACACCGGTACCCCTTTACCGTCGGGCCCCGCAGGCGTAACCTTCGGCCCTATAGCGATCGGAGGTAGCGCCGTTGGGCCGGGTAGCGGTGATCACCGGCGGCAGCCGCGGAATAGGTGCGGCGACCGCATTGGTTCTCGCAGAGCGTGGATTCCGTGTCGTCGTCAACTATCGCTCGAGTGCCAAGGAAGCAGATGAGGTCGTCCACGCCGCAACCGGCGCCGGGGGTGAGGCTTTCGCGATTCGAGCCGATGTCACCGTGCCGGACGATGTACAGGCGCTGGTCGATGAAACTCGCCGACGCTGGGGTCTGGTCGATGTGCTTGTGCACAATGCGTTGATTCCCTACGACATCACGACGTTTGCCGAACTAAGCTGGGAGCAGCTCTGTGACAAGCTGGAACAAGAACTGCTCGCCGCTTTCTTGGTCACCAAAGCGGTTGTGCCCGGGATGGTTTCAAGTGGATATGGCCGACTCATTTACCTTAGCACTGTACTGTCCCGTCAGCCGCGCGAAGGCATGATCACACTGGGTACCGCGAAGGCGGCGCTGGACCAGTTCGTCCGGTTCGTGGCCCTCGAGCTAGCGCCAAAGGGGATCACCGCTAATCTCGTCGCGCCCGCGACAGTGGCCGACACCACGGCGAGCAGGTTGCTGGACGTCGAGGAAGTGCACAAGCTCGGTGCCAACAATCCCATAGGCCGCCTGGTGCGTCCCGAAGAGGTGGCCAAGACGGTGGCTTTCCTGGCGAGTGAAGATGCCGGTTTCACCACCGGCCACTATCTGGAGGTCAACGGCGGCCTCTCGATGAGTTGAGCTGAGTCCGGCCGCCGGGAAACGCCTACTGGGAAGGGTTTCACAGTTGCAGGCAATCGATCTGGTCTTCGTCGGGCGCGGTATTCACGAGGAACTGGTCGCGCATGTCGCCGACCAGGAAGGCTACTTCGAAGACGAGGGCGTCCATGTGGCGCTTCGCGATGGAACCCGCTGGAACACAAAGCGTCTGCGCATGTGTGCCACCATCGGCCTCGGACGCGCACTGTTTTCACGGCTGACTGAGGGCATCGAGTGGACAGCGCTGAGCGTAAACACGCACCGTCCACTGTTCTGGTTTCTCGGCAGTGCCGCCGTTTCGTCTATGGCAGACCTCCACGGTCGCCGGCTCGCGGTGCATGCGCCCGACAGCCCGCCCGGGTGTTTTGCACGCATCACGCTGAGAGAACATGGCCTGGACCCGGATCGCGATCTGCAGTGCGTGGTGCGGTACCCGGGTGATTACCAAATGGACTTGCGGCGCCTTCGGGACGGTTCTATCGACGCGGCATACGTCGGGAGCACCCTGGGGCCCGAACAAGTCGCTGAGGAGGAGGGTCTCCACGTCCTGGCGTGGGTTGGAGACCACTTCCAAATCCCCACAGTGGGAATAGCGGTGGACGCAAGCACAATCGACATCGACAGCCCAGCGGTGCGGGCGCTGGTGCGGGCCAATCGGCGCGCTTTGCAAACGATGGCGGACCGGCCTGAACTGGCTGTCGACTACATCGCAGCTTTCTTGAACCGGATGACGCATGACGAGGTGCAGAGGTTTTACCGGCGCTACGTCCATCCGCACTACACGCGAGATGGCCGGGTAGATCTCGACACCGCCCGGCACGCCGTCGGTGCGGTTGCAGACGAGCTCGGCGTCTCCGCGGTCGCTGCCGAGACTTTCTACGGCCCGTGCATCGGAGGTGATAGCCATGACAACCATGGAGATGCTGAGTCGGCGCCGGTTCGCCCTGAACAACGGCGGTGAGATACCCGCCCTGGGATTCGGGACGTCGCTCTCCGATCGGAGAGAAACGCGAAACGCCGTCAAAACTGCTGTGCAAGCGGGGTTTCGCCACCTCGACGCTGCCGAGCGTTACCGCAACGAAGCGGACGTGGGGGCTGCGCTCGCCGATCTGTTCGCTGACAACACGGTGCGGCGCGAGGACCTCTTCGTGACCACCAAGCTATGGAACAACAACCACCGACCTGAACGGGTAAAGCCAGCGCTCCAGGCCAGCCTGGACAGGCTGAGGCTGCAATCCGTCGATCTGTACCTGATGCACACTCCGTTCGCTTTCCAGCCTGGCGATGACCAGGACCCCCGCCACCCGGACGGGAACGTCATCTACGACGACGGCGTCACCTTAGACGAGACGTGGGCGGCGATGGAATCTCTCGTCGACGAGGGACTTGCAGCGGCTATCGGCCTGTCCGACATCGACGCAGACCGCACTAGGCGAATCGCGGAGACCGCCCGGATCAAGCCGGCGGTCGTCGAGGTCGAGGCACACCCATACCATCCGCAATGGGAACTGCACGAACTCTGCGCCGCGCATCGAATGGTGCTGTTGGCTTTCGCGCCGCTGGGACATGCGTTGGAACCGCGACTACTCGACGACGCTGTCATCGTGTCGATCGCTCGGCGTCTGCAGAAGACCCCGGCGCAGGTGCTGCTGGCGTGGGGTATTCAACGCGGCAGCGCCGTACTCACCTCGTCGGTGCGTCCGGCCCGCATCTTCGAGAACTTCGATGTCACTGCCCTGCCCGACGCGGCGATTCAAGAAATCGACGAGCGTGTGACCACGCGATTCCGATTCAATTCTGTGGCTGACGGGGGTGAACCCGGCTTCGCCGAGGTGCCCGGGAGTGTTTGAGACCTTCGCCGGTGCCTCGGCGATGATCAAGCGGCACGTAGAGATTCGACGGGGCTGCGGTTCATCACGGCACGTCGCGGCTGCCAGCGGAACATGCCAGCGCCCTGTGCGTAGGACAAGTGTCCGCCCAATGCGCCGCCGACACTGATCGCTATCAAGCCGAGCAAGCTGTAGATCCGCGCCGCTCGCTTGCGCCCCCGCCCGTAGGCTCGATAGGACAACAAAAACAGTGATGCACCAACAAAATTGGACAACGCGTGGACCAGCCCTACCCGCTGCTGGCGCCGGTCGAGCAGTGCGTAGTCGGCCCACCCAGCCACCACGGTCGGCGGCGTGGCGGCCAGGCCGATGGCCAGTAGCCGACGGGCCGTTGCGACGTCTTTGAAGATGACGTCGAACACCGTCGAAGTCATCCAGGTGCCGATGGGAAGGGTGACCAGCAGCGGATGCACCGGGTGGCCGAGCCAGGACCCGCGGAGGGCGTCGGCAAAGCCGCCACGGCCCAAGAGTCGCCTAACGACCCGAGAAGTAGCGTGTGCCGGTGCGTCGAGAACCTCAATTTCTTCGACGCTGTCTAAGACGTGACGCAGGTTCATCGTCGATGTCTACCCCCGTGCACGGCCGCCGAATCCAGTCGGCCGGTTTCGCCGAAGACCCGTTCAGCCCCTGAACCCGGCGATGAACCGTTGCACGCTTCGTGCCAGTGACCGGGGAACATGGTCAGGGTCCATCAAGTCGTTCTCCGCCAGCGGGCTCTCCTCACCGGCAATCGTCTTTTCGGTGAACGGCCGCAACGTACGGCCCCCTCCTCGCAGCGCCTCGATGGCCTCTCGGAAAGATCCCGAATCGAGCACCGATCGTTCGAAGTCGCTGACGGACACGCCCAAGTGCTCCGCCACCAATTGGTCACGTACCGAAATGATTTGCCGGCAGACGTCGTCTCGGGAATCATCCGATCTTGCCTCGATGGCGACATCGCATTCGCTGTCGAACCCCATGGACCGGTTGTTCAGGTTCGACGAGCCAATTCGCAATAACCGGTCATCGATCACCAAGACCTTCGAATGGACGTACACCGGTATGCCACCATCGGTCGTCGGCCAATAGACACCCAGCCGGTGCTGCTCGTCCGCGTCCCACAACAGTTGGATGAGCCGGTGGCGAGCGCTGTCCATCGTCTGCCGCTCCAGCGGGTTGTTGCCGCGGCGCGGCAGGACGATGACGATCTCCGGGCCGTCGTCTTCCTTCAGCCGGTCGGCCAGCGCTTCCACGAGGCGCCGGGCCGCGAGATACTGATTCTCCAGATAGATGACGTCGCGCGCCGCGGCTATGGCCGCAAGGTTGAGCGCTTCGACTTCCCGGACCTCAGGGCGATCCTCCAGTTCTGGAAGAGTCCGGGCGATGCCGACGTCGATACCGCGCAGCAGCGGTTCCAGGGTGCTCGGCCAGACGATGTGCTTGGCAGCGATCGGGGCCAGCGTCTGGTCCGTCGCGGTCTGCCACCGTGCGACGGCCTGCTCGCCGAGTGCCCGCGCCGCCGCACCGTCGACTGCCGCAGCCACTTCATGTCGCGGCCCGTAGCTGCGCCCCAGGGTGCGGCGGCTGTGATTGTCATGCGCATGGTCGCGGCTGTCCCACCGGTCGACGGTGAGGTCGATGCCGCCGCAGAACGCCAAGGCATCGTCGATGACGGCGATCTTCTGATGATGAACCGAGCCGGTCGGATGCGCGCCGTCCACCGCGAAGTGGATACGCCTGCTGCTGATCTGGTTAACCAGCGCTACTGGGGTGAGCCCGACCCAGATGCGGTCGAACGGAGACAGGAGGCGAAGATTCGACCTAAGCAAATAGACATGCAGGTCGGAACGTTTCCACAGAATCCAGTAGAGGAAAGCGCCCAGCTGGTTCGGGCCGGGTAGCGTTTTGCTGCCGCGTTCGAACGTCGTCCGGGCGTCGAAATCCCAGCCGATCAGCACGATTCGGTGCCGGGCGCGCAGCATGGCCGCCTTCGCGTGCTTGAAGTAGTCGGCCGCGTCGATGATGCAGGCGAATTGGTCGGCATGCGCGATGCGCCAGCACGTCTCGCCGGGTTTCAGCAGTCGATCGTCGGGCACGCCAGATCTTTCGGAGCTATCGGCGGGCCAGCGCAGACATAGCCCGTGTCTACCACATTTACGTGCCGCCGCCCGGATCGCTACCGGTAACGTTAATGTCCTAGCATCTTCTGCCAGCGCATCGAAGGAGCCATGTCGTACTACCCCCCGCAGGGACCTCCGCCCGGACCAGTGGGGCCGGGACCAGCAAGCCCACCCGGTTCCTGGCCGCCCTACGGCGGTTTTCCTCAGTGGACCCAACCCCAAGGCCCCTACTGGCCGCAACAGTATTGGCCCGGCCCACCGCGGCGGTCCCATAAGGCGGTCTGGATCACGGTCGGTGTGGTCGCGGTCGTGGTCCCGCTGATTGCGTTGATCCTTGCTTTGGCAGAAAAAGGTGGCAATTTCAACGCCGCCCGGGTCCCTTCCGGGTCCGCCCAAGATCAGATCCGGCAGACGGTCAAAAACCTCGATGATGCCTATAACCGTTCCGACGCCTCGATGTTGACCGCTCTCACGTGCGATCAGCGGAAGGATTCGCCCAACTTCCACGCACCCAGCGACGCCGACTTACGCCGCATGCTGGAAGTGACTGGTGCCGAGACCACCTCGGTGACCGATATCGTCGTCACGGGCGATCGCGCCACCAGTCGGTTGACTACTACTTTCGTGAAGTCACGGAGCCGACCTTCCGGTGCAGAAGTCTTCGTGCGCGAGAACGGCGTCTGGAAGATCTGCGGGCACCCCCGCACGATTTGATCTCCACTTCCCTCGCGCACCGATCGCACGATCGGGCCGGCAGTTAGCGCGTGCTTTCGTCCGCGACGTTGTGCCGGGACTGGTGCAAACCCGGGGCGTCGGGATCGTCGCCCTGGTGTTCTAGTTGCTCCTGCAGTTCGCGTTGTTCTTCGGTCGCTTTGGTGGCGTCCTTCGGTGCGGGTGGCGGGTCGGTGTTGACCTTTTGATCCACGCGGAACCTCCTCTGCTCGGGTCAAAACAGGGTCTCCCGAATCCAGGGCTTCGAAACCCGGTCGACTCGCTCCGAACGGGCGGGGTGTCACCCGACGCGGCGCAGCAGGCCGGCATCGAGTTCACCGATCGAGCGAACGCCGGTGAGGGCCAGCAGCAGATCCAATTCGGCAATCAGGTTCTGTAGCACCTCGGCCACTCCGCGCCGGCCGGCCAATGCCAGACCGTAGACGTGCGGGCGTCCCACCGTCACGGCGTCAGCTCCGAGGGCCAGCGCTTTGACGATGTCTGCGCCGCTGCGAATCCCGGAGTCGAAGATGACCGGGATGCGACCCTCCACCACGGCGGCGATATCGACCAGCGCGTCGGCTGCTCCGATGACCGAATCCACCTGTCGACCACCGTGATTGGACACCACGATGCCGTCCACTCCGACATCGACGGCGCGTCGGGCGTCGTCGGGGTGCAGCAATCCTTTGACCAGAATCGGCAGGGTGGTTCGCGCGCGCAGCCCGGCGATGTCGTCCCATGTCAGGGACGGTCGCGAGTACGTGTCGAGGAAAGTTTCGACGCTCGCCCGCGGTAACGGTGAAACCAGATTGCGCACGAAGTGGCCGGGCACGTTACGCGCCAACGACAGCAACGTCTTGACCGCCGCGCGGGTGACCTGAACCGGTGGCCGCTCGCCGGCAGCCTTGGCCGCTGCCACCCGCTCGCGGACCGACGCCATGAACCGCCCGTCCGAGGTGTACTGCGCGATTCCGACCGCCTGCGTGAACGGCAGCGAACCGATGTTGAGATCTTGCGGACGCCAGCCCAGCAGGGTGGTGTCCACGGTGACCACCAGGGCGTCGGCAGAGATCGCTTCGGCGCGGCGAATGAAGCTTTCGACCACGGCTTCGTTGGTCGACCAGTACAGCTGAAACCAGCGCGGCGCCTGGGGCGTCACCTGATCCATAGCGGCAGCGGTGTCTTCCATGGCCGCCGACCCCTGATTGGAGAAGATGTAGGGCACCCCGACGGATGCGGCGGCGGCACCGATCTCGACGTCGGCGTGTGGATACACCAGGCCGGCGGCCCCGACCGGCGCCACGAGTATCGGTGCGGGAAGTCGGCGGCCGAGCAGGTCGATGGACAGGTCGCGTTGAGAACAATTCCGCAGCATCCGCGGCACGATGGCCCAACGGTCCAGCGCCGCGCGGTTGTTGGCAATTCCACCGCCCTCACCGGCACCGCCGGCGATGTATGCCCACGCCTGCTTGGACATCTTCGACTTCGCGACCCGCTCCAACTCGGCGAAATTCGTGGGCACCGCCGGTGTGTGGCCGAAGACGCCGTTGCGGTAGATCGTTTCCTGACGTTGCCGACCCGGCTGCGCTCCGGCAGTTGTCATCGCCATCCCATCCATGCCGGTAGTCACCTGCCACGCTAATCGTCAGTTGACGCCCCGCCGCGCAACTGAGGCCAGACTAGCTACCTTCTTGGCCACTGACCTGCGGTGAACCGTTGCGGCTCGCCCAGCGCGCGAAGGCGATCAGGTGCCGGGCGCGTGCGGTGTCCTCGGTGAGGTCGTGCAGTCGGGCGGCGAGCAGGTCGTTCCAGAGCAGGTGACCCTGCTCCGCGCCGTCCGGCGATACGACCCGAAGTGGCAGGCCGTTGCATTCGGCGAAGACATTGGCGGCATGACGCAGCGTGTCGCGGGTGCCGACTATGCCGCCAACAGCGTGCTGTGACGGCTCGGGGTGCATCACGTCGGCGACGAAAAACGTTTCCAGCGGGTCAGTGGTGTACTCGCACGTCAGGTGCAGACCCCGGCGCGCAATCTTTTCCGTCAGAATCGATCGGTCAAGTAGCAGCACCGAGGCGGCGTAAGCGGTGACCGACGCGATGACCAGCGGGAACAGGGCCGGCCATGCTCGGGTCAGTTCGAGAGTGAACACCACCCCGGTCAGCGGCGAACGCATGACGCCACCAATCACCGCCGCCAAGCCGAGCAGCGCCCAGAATCCGGGGAAGACTGTGGGCAGCCAGTGCCCGACCAAGGCGCCCAGCGCGCCGCCGATCATGAAGACCGGTGCCAGTACACCGCCCGAGGTTCCTGACCCCAACGACAGCGACCAGATCAGGGTCTTGACCACGAGAATGCCGACGATCAGCGACAGGGCGGCCTGACCAGTGAGGAGCGCGTCGATGACGTCGTAGCCGACACCCAGAGCGCGTGGTTGCACCAGCCCACCCATACCGATGATCAGACCGCCGATCGCAGGCCACCACATCCAGTGGATAGGAAGGTGCGCGAAGGCATCTTCGGCCAGATACACCAGCCGGGTTGCCACGATGGCCACTACGGCGCCGCACATCCCGATGACGAGCGCCAACACGTCGATGTGCCACCGGATGTCGGTTACTGACGCGACTGGAAACACCGGCGCGGCACCCAGAATGAATTGGCGCACCACGGTCGCCACCGCCACCGCGGCGGTCACTGGCACCAGGCTGCGGGGACGCCATTCGAATAACAGCAATTCGACCGCCAGCAGGATGGATGCCAGCGGCGAATTGAATGTGGCCGCCATGCCGCCGGCGGCGCCGGAGACGAGCAAGACCTTGCGTTCATCGGCGGTCAGATGCAGGTACTGAGCGACGATTGATCCCAGCGCGCCGCCTGTCATGATGATCGGGCCCTCGGCGCCGAACGGGCCACCGGTACCAATGCTGATCGCCGCAGAAACGGGCTTCAGCACAGCGACTTTGCGGTCGACGCGACTGCCCCGGGTGAGAATCGCCTCGATCGCTTCGGGCATGCCGTGACCACGGATCTTGTCCGAGCCGAACCGGGCCATGACTCCGACGATCAGACCGCCGCTGACCGGAGCGCCCAGCACCAGCCACCACGGATGGTGCTGCGCTCCGGGAGCTATCAGGTCGACGGCCCAGCGTTGGTAGAACACCAGGTTGGTGACCAGTCCGATCAGCCGTAGCAGGCACCAGGCCGCGCCGGCCGACAGTGCGCCGATGGGAAGTGCAAGCGCTGTCGTGATCAGCATCCGCCGGTCAACGGAAAAGTCGGCCAGGCGCCCGCTCATATGCGCACCTCGTCGCCGATCCGGGCGATGAGCTCCGTCAGGCCGAGTGCGGTGGCCGACGCCGTCGCCTCATCGGTTCTGGCGAGCGCGCCGCGCAGCACCCGTTTGCGGCAACTGGTGACGCGCCGCACGGTCGCGACGCCCTGAGTCGTCAGTTCGAGATCGACGGCCGAGGCGTTGGTCGGGCTGACGCTGCGCGAGACCAGCGGCACCATTGCGGGCCGCGCAACGAGCCGGGTCACCGACGAGACGCTGACATGCAGCTGGGCGGCTACCGCTGAACACGAGGCAACGCCGAGATCCGACACCGTGAACAGCAGCCGCATCTGGGCCAGGGTGAGCCCCACCGACTCCGCGCTGCGCTCGGCGAGCATGGCGAAAGTCCGCACGGCGCGCAGGTACACGGCCAGGTCATCGTCACTGAGCAGGTCGACCATTCCCGAAGTATTGCATTGCGCAAAGCTCTGGTTGCAAGGGAATTCGCTGTTCACGCTGTGTTGTCACAGGCTTAACTTCGGCGCCCGGAGTGACCCAACCGCTTTGCGACCAGCGAACACAGCCACCTTTCGACGGCAGCTGCGGCGTCTTTAAGGTGTAGGGGATTGACACTCTTGTGGCGCCAGTGAGTGGGGCCTGGGCGCGGCTTTCGATGGACCGAGGACCCGATGACTGACAACGCTGATGACCGGCCGCTTACCGCGTTCAGCTTCAGCCCGAACCCGCCGCCGATCAACCCGGCGCCGCTCAACCGGAGGTGGATGGCGGCGACTCGCAGGGGTTGGGCGAATCGGTGTCTGCCGATGCTGATCGCCAACCAGAGCGGGTGGGTGGTGCAGAATCCTTGCGCATTCAGCGCGACGTGGCTCGGAGCGGACGATCGCACCGGAGTGATGATCAATCCGGACGGCCGGGGCAGTGGTCAGTTCCTGCCCAGCAGCCACTTCGGTTACGGCATCTTGACCTGGCATCTGCCGCTCGTCTTCCGCACCCCGCCCGGGTACAACCTGTTGGTCCGCGGACCGGCGAATCATCCGAAAGACGCCGTCTCTGCACTGGAAGGGTTAGTGGAAACCGACTGGATGGCCGCCAGTTTCACCATGAACTGGAAGTTCACCCGCAAGCTGATGCCGGTGCGGTTCGAGGTCGACGAGCCGATCTGCATGATCGTGCCGCAGCGGCGAGGCGAACTGGAAAGTTTTGTGCCGGAGCTCCGCCACATCGACTCCGACGAGGAGCTGCGCCGCAAACATGACACCTTCCTTCGCTCCCGCGACGAGCTGGGACAAGTTCAGGCCGGGACGGACACCGCCGCCGCGACGCGACTGGCGTGGCAGGGCGACTACACGCGCGGCACCCAAACTGACGGCGAGGCCGGGGCACAGGACCACCAGACCCGCCGCCACCTTAGTTCCTTCGTCGACCGTCGTGAGGAGCTGCCGCAATGAGTGCCGTTCACCACGCTGCGCTGCTGGCAGCACGCGCGGGCGGTAGTGTCTCTGACGGACAACCGGCCATTTCGTGCGCACGAATAATCGTGGCGCCGTTTTCACCCATGGCGAACGACCGCAGGAAATGAGTGGTAGATGAGCACGACCATAGGCGCCCAGGGGTCGACCTTGCAGACGCTGCGCCGCATCGGCGCGGTCGCCGTCCTGGTCGCCACGATGCTGACGGGGCCGCAGGTGATGCACCGCGCAGGTGCGGACGCGTGCCCCAGCATCGATGTGGTCTTCGCCCGCGGAACGCTCGAGCCACCGGGTGTCGGTGCGACCGGGCAAGCGTTCGTCGACGCGTTGAACGCGCACATGGCGGGCCGCAACATCGGTATCGACCCGGTGGACTATCCGGCGTCGCTGAATTTTCAGACAGCTGCCGACGGCGTCGCGAACGCGGCGAGCAAAGTCACCTCGATAGCCGCTGATTGCCCGAGCACCAAAATCGTGCTGGGCGGCTACTCCCAGGGCGCTGCGGTCGCCGCCTACACCACAACCGACACCATTCCTGATGGATATCCGCTGCCTGACGGCATCACCGGCCCCTTGCCGCCGACCACCGCCGCGCACGTGGCGGCCGTCACGCTGTTCGGGAAACCTTCGAGCGGGTTCCTCGATCTCGTTGACCGCAACGCGCCGCCCATCGTCATCGGGCAGAACTACGCGGGCAAGACCATCGAGTTATGCGCACCCGGCGATCCGGTCTGCGACCCGGGTGGCCGCGACCGGGCTGCCCACAGCTCCTACAAGAGCAACGGGATGGCTGACCAGGCCGCGGAATTCGTTGTCAACGAAGTCAGTCCGCGCGACTGAAGCCGCCCGGACCCATACCGGCCTACCGAGGAGCCAGCGGTCATAACGAGTCAAGCCTCGCTCGTCGCGCTCGGTGACCATCCGGCCGCGACCCGGTGATCAAGGACGTACACGTGCTCGAGACCCACCCCTTCGACCGGGCCCTGCGCCTGGTGGCCATCGATGACACCAGTCGGCGCGGCCAGACACACCCCGAGTGGGCGAACATGGTCGGTCCCTTCGGGGGTATCACGGCCGCCACCCTGCTGCACGCAATCGAGACGCACCCGGACCGTCTCGGCGACCCGCTGGCGCTGACCGTGAACTTCACCGCCCCTATCGTCGACGGCGAATTCGAAATCGTTTTGCGAGTCTCGCGCACCAACCGTACCAATCAGCACTGGGTCGTCGAACTCATTCAGGACGACGCGGTAAAGACCATGGCCACAGCAGTTTTCGCGGTTCGACGGGATACCTGGGCCGACACCCAAGCCGCCCCGCCGGTTGCGGCGGTGCCAGAAGAGGTCGCTCCCGCTGTGGCCGACGGACTTCCCGTCTGGGTAGGCCGTTACGACATGCGCTTCGCCGAAGGAGGCTTCACCAACCAGGATGGGCAACCCAACCCGTCGTCGACGACGACGGTGTGGATTCGCGACCGCGCCCACCGCGCGCTGGATTTTCCGGCGCTGACCGCGTTATGCGACGTGTTCGTGCCTCGGGTCTTTCTGCGTCGCGGCCAATTCGTACCGGCCGGGACGATTTCGTTGACCACCTATTTCCACGCCGATGCAACGCAACTCGAGGCGATCGGCAGTGACTTCATCCTTGGCACTGCGCACGCCAACCGCTTCTATCGGGGCTACTCCGATCAGAGCGCCCAGATGTGGACGCGGGACGGCACTTTGCTGGCCACCACATATCAGATCGTCTACTTCAAGGCGTAGGCCTAACGCGGAATGCCCACCCCTTAAAAGCACGTCTCGTCGATACGCGCTTCGAGCCTGCGGCGCTCGCCGAGATCGGCCACGTTGACGCCGAACCGGTGCGCCAGGACGTCGATGACGGCTGCCGCGTCTTTCAATTGCGTTCTCTGCGTACCGCCGTCGCGGTGAACGGCGAGATCGCGATTGCTCAGATTCCACCGGTCGCCCTCGATCACCAGCGCGACCAGCAGACCGTTGACGAACATCGATGAGGGATGGGTGGAGACGTACCAACTGCCCACGGTCAGGTCGATCAACGGCTGCGGTCGGGAGGTCAACTGGTAGAGCACCTGCCACTGGTCTCGCACCAGTGCGCGCACGACCCAGCCCTCGCCCCGGTCATCGAGGCGATACGGTTCGTGAGCCGTCTGCTGAACGACACCAGACTCGAGACGCAGCGGAGAAGTCGGCGTCTGGCCACCGAATCCGACATCCACCAGATATGCGCCCGCGTTGTCGGGGATCGTCACGGCCAACGCGGTGTGCGTCTGTGCCGGCAGTGGTGCGTCGCCCTCGAGGTTCCAGACGACTCGGCCGGCCAGCCGTCGCACACCGAAGCCCAACTCGGTCAGCACGTGGCCCATCAACCCGTTCTGCTCGTAGCAGTAGCCACCCCGCCGCCGACTCACCAACTTGTCGAACAGAGCCCGAGGGCCCAGGTCGTCCACCGGAACACCGAGCAGCGGATCGAGGTTTTCGAATGGAATCGTGCCGGTGTGGGCGGTTATCAGCGCCTGCAACACATTCAGAGTAGGGGTGGTATCACCGTCGTACCCGACGCGGTCGAAATACCCGGCAAGATCCAGCACCATACGGCCATTGTGGCCCGGATACCGGTGGCCCTCACCGCCGAGTACAGCCGGCCGGTGTCGTTTGCTCAGGCCAGGATCGCCGAAAGGTAGCCTGAGTTGGCCCCGAACGAGGCCAGCTCGTCATCGGGCAGCTCGAAGCCGTTGCCGGCGTACGCCTGCTCGGTTGTCCGGATCTCGACGCGCCAACCGTGCCCGGTGAGGTAGTCAGCCGCGGTGTTGCGATCGCCGGTGTAGAACAACTCCGCGAGGTTGATGTCAGAACCGATGCGCCGAGACCGCTCCGTGAGTTTCTGCGCCCAGTCCGACGGGATGTTGCGCAGATCCATGTGCTCGGTGGCGATCCGGCTGCCCGGCGCCGACAGCGCAGCGATGTTGTCGAACAAGCGGTCCTGCGCTTCGGGCGGCAAATAGACCAAGAGTCCTTCGGCGCTCCAGGCGGTTGGTCGGCTGGTGTCGAACCCGGCGGCCTTCAACGCCGACGGCCAGTCGTCGCGCAAATCGAGCGCGACCGTGCGGCGCTGCGCGGTGGGTACGGCGCCCAGTCCGGCCATAGCCGTTGTCTTGAACGAAATCACCTGCGGTTGATCGATTTCGAACACAACGGTGTCGGGCGGCCACGGCAGCCGGTAGGCCCTGGTGTCCAAACCCGATGCCAGGATCACGGCCTGGCGGATTCCCGTATCGGTGGCCTGCAGGAAAAACTCATCGAAGAACCGGGTGCGCACGGTGATCTGCTCGTTCATCGCCCGGCGATTGAGCAGCGGATCGTCGGTTTGATCGATCTCGCCGTCGATCAGCTTTACGAAGGTGTCGATGCCCACGGCGCGGACGAGCGGGTCGGCCCAGGGGTCATCGAGCAGCGGATCGGGATCCTGGGAAGCCATCGCGCGCGACGCGGCGACCGCAGTCGCGGTCGCGCCGACACTGGATGCCAGATCCCAGCTGTCATTCTCGGTGCGGGTCATTCGTTGAACACCTCTCTACACAAGCGCGCATTACTTAGACTAATTAACTTACTCCGTTCGACTGTACCCCCGGCGACGGGCCGCACGCTTGCGCCCGCAGCTCGCGGGGTACAGGCTGCCGATACCGGTGCGAGACGGAGTGACGATGTCGGCGGATTCGGATTGTCCGAAACGGATGGAATTCGGGCCGTGCGGCGGGGTACGGCCCGACGGCCAGTGCGAGATGCGCCCCGGACCGTGCGCATTTGCCGATGTGGTCGCATGGTCGGGCGCGCCGGCCGCACCCCGGCCCGCCGTTGCACCCCTGGTACTGACGGACTTCAGCGCTACCCCGTTCGATCGTGCCGACATCGCGGCGACGGCCGCGGTCTTGTCGCGAGGCAGTGATGCCGTCCTGGTCGGTGAACACCAGAACAAGCCGGACTTTCCGCCCACCCTTCTCGGATCCTTACTGCTGGATGCCGGTGTGACACCGTGGATCACGTTGTCGTGTCGGGACCGCAATCGCGTCGTTCTCGAGCAGGAACTGCGAGGTTTGCGCAGCATCGGCGTGGACACCGTGCTGTGCGTCACCGGCGACGGTCGCGGCTACGACGTGCGGCCCGACGTCACGCAGACCTTCGACCTCGACGGGTTACGCCTGGTGTCGCTGGCCGCCTCGGTGGGAGTGATCGCCGCCGCGCCGGAAACGCCTACCGCGCCACCCGTGCATGCCCGGCCCGCGCGTCTAGTGGAAAAGCAGCGGGCCGGAGCCAGCTTGGCGGTGCTCAACCACGTGCCGTTACCCGGTGTGGTCGCCGACTTCGTGAAAACGGCGCGGTCGGCGGGATTGTCGATCCCGGTGATTGCTGCCGTGGCGGTGTTCACCGACAGCGTCTCAGCGGCTGTGCTGGAGGGATTGCCCGGTCTTGAACTCGACCCGGCGGTGACCGAGCAGGTGCTTGGTGCAGCGGATCCGGTGGCGGCGGGCATCACGGCAGCAGTCGCCGAAGCCCGGGCTCTGCTGACCATCGATGGCGTGGAGGGTGTCAACGTGTCCGGGCTGGCCTCAGCGTCGGGCACGCGTATCGGCGCGGAGATCAAGGCAGAGGTTGGTCGGCGCATCAAGGTGGAGGCGGTGACGGTGTCGTGAGTGAAGCGATGGAGGCCGAGTTCGACACGGTCGCGGAGTGGACAGCGCAAGTCGCCGCGGACCTCGGACCCGAGTACCACGTGCCGGCGGGATGCCGGGGCAGCGGCAGTCCCGCCGCCTTGGATTGGCTCATCGAGCAGATGCGGCTGGGATCCGGGGACACGTTGTTGGACTGCGGTGCCGGCGTTGGGGGTCCCGCCGCCTATGCGGCCCGCCGATGCGAAGTGCGACCTCTGCTCGTGGAACCCGAATCGGGCGCGTGCCGGGCGGCGCAGCGATTGTTCGGCTACCCGGTGTTGCGCGCCGACGGGTCAGCGCTGCCGGTGCGGGACGCCAGCTTCGACGCCGCCTGGGCGCTGGGGGTGTTATGCACCACTGCTGACCAGTTGACGTTGCTACAAGAGCTGCGGCGCATCGTGCAGCCGCGAGGATGCATCGGGTTGCTCGCCTTCGTGGCGCGCCGCGACCTGCCCAGTGACCGCACCGAAGGCAACCACTTCCCGACGTCCAGCCGCCTGCAAGGTCTGCTGCAGGACGCCTTGCTGCGGGTGGAGCATTGGCTGTGTACGGCCGATCTGCCCGCGATACCGGAAGAGTGGAATCAGCGCGTCGACGCGGTCACCAGGACGCTCGCTGACCGGCATAAGCACTCAGAGGCTTGGCGGTTGGCCGAACGGCAAAGTTCAGGGATCGGGCGCCTACTCGAAGAAGGCGCCGTGACGGGCGAGTTGCTGGTGCTGCGTCATGCCTGAGCGGCGCCCCGGAATGCGGCGGTGATGTCGGCGACCCTTGGGTCAGCGCGCAGTTGCTCCAGGGTCTCGGGGAGCGGCAGCCGCCAGTTCGGGTACTCGTCGACGGTGCCGGGCAGGTTCGGTTGGCGCAGCTCGCCGACCACGTCGTAAGGGGAAACCAGCTTGAGCCGGCTGGGCGTTGCCGCCAAGAGCCGATGCATCGCCACGACGATCGTCCCCTCGTCCGGCTCAGCAGCCGTGTCCTCGTCAGGCAGCAGTCCTTCGGAACGCAGCAGCGCCAACCACTCGGCGCGCTCCTTCTCAGCCGAGGCCCGCTCAGCCGGCACGTCGTCGAGCAGACCGAGTTCGGCGCGGGCCCGCACATGCTCGCCGCTCAAAAACCCTGCCGCGGTTGGCAAGTCGTGGGTGGACAGGCTGGCCGCTGCCCGCGCCGGCCACTTCGCCGGGGGCAGAAGCGGCTCGTCGGGCGCAGACTGGTCGCGGGTAAACCAGGACACCGCGCACCCGAGCATCCCGCGGTCAGCCAGCCCTTCGGTGACCTCCGGCTCGACGGTGCCCAAGTCCTCGCCGACGACGACAGCTCCGGCCCTGTGCGCTTCCAGCGCCAGAACCGCGAGCATCACGTCGGCGTCGTAGTGCACGTAGGTGCCGCGGTCCGGGCCGTCGCCGGGCGGAATCCACCACAACCGCCACAGTCCGGCGACATGGTCGATCCGCAGACCGTCGGCGTAGGTCAGCACGGCGCGCAACATGTCCTGCAGCGCGGCGTACCCGGTGGCGGCCAGCCGGTCCGGCCGCCACGGCGGCAACCCCCAGTCCTGCCCGCGTGGGGTGAAATTGTCCGGGGGAGCTCCCACACTCACCCCGGCGGCGAGCACACCGGCCAGCGCCCAGGCGTCGGCACCGTCGGCATCAACTCCCACCGGAAGATCGTGCAGCACACCGACAGCCATGCCGGCATCCCGCGCCGCAGCGCGCACGGCGGTCAGCTGCTCGACACACCGTTGCTGCACCCAAGCGTGAAACGCCACCCTCGGCGCCAGCTCGCGGCGGGCCGCCGTCACCGCCGAACCAGCGACGTCGCGCAGCGGCTCCGGCCAACGGGTCCACCGGCCGCCGTGCCGCTCGGCCAGTGCGCAGTAGGTGGCCCAGTCGCGCAGCCCATCGGATGCAGCGGAACCCGACGGCTCCTCCAGCGGAGACGGCCGGCCTGCGGCGCGCCACAGCAACTCCAGCGCCGAGCGCTTGGCTGCCCACACCAGGTCGTGATCGATCCGCTCGGTGCTTGCCGAGACCCGCAGCGCGTCCACCTCTGCGCGGGTGTCTGGGTCGGCGCGACGGTAGGCCTCGAGGTCCTCGATGCGCAGCGCCAACGGATTGGCGAATCGGCGACTGGACGGGGTGTACGGCGAAGGTTGTACCGGATGAGTGGGGCCTGGTGCGCCCAGCGGGTTGAGCAGCACCGCACCCGCGCCGTGCTCACTGGCAGTCCAGTCGATGAACTCGCGCAGGTCACCCAAGTCGCCGATGCCCCAGGATGCGGCCGAGCGCAGTGCGTACAGCTGCAGCATCCAGCCCCAGGTGGCCGGCGTCGCCGGCACTTGCGGCGGGGCCGCCACCAGGGTGGCCTGCTGACCGCCGTGGGTGTGCAGTTGATACCAACCCGGTGGCAAGTCGGCGGGAAACTCGTCGCGCACCTGGATTCGGCTGCCGTCCGCGCCGATCAGTTCAGCGGCCCCGGGCAGCGGCTGGGCACGGCCGTCGACCCGAACGGCGACGGTGGGTTTCAGAACGCCCGCGTCGTCAGCTTCAGTGAGCTTGGCCAGTTCGCGGCGCCGGTCGGCTTCGGTGCCCGCGTCGACGTCGAGTAACCCGAGCACTCGGATCACCACGTCGGCATCGACCTCGACCGGTTCACGGCGTTCGTTGCGGTAGGAAGTCGCCACTCCATGTGCTGCGGCCAGCCGGCGCAGATCTTCGGGCACCGGTTTCGGTTTCGCAATCACACCGCACCTATACCCGGGCAACGGGTTCTCACACCCCGACCGCAGCGCTGCGTCGACCACTGCAGTGATATGAACCGTGCAACGACCACAGATCCGGCCGAATGCGCAGGCGCTGAACCGGATTCGATGAGCCCACCCGACCCGGCGGCGGGCGTCGGTCGCTATTGGCCTTTCAAGCTGCCGATGCGAAGCGAGTAGTCCGTGGAATGCAGTTGGGATTGCTTTTCTGCTTGCGCAACATAGTCTTGCGGGTCGCGGTCGGTGATCTCCAGCCCCTCGGTGGTGGGGTGCTGGGCCATGAACTCACTGAACTGGCGGCCGAGCGCGTCGCGCAGACCGGCCGAAGCGTTGCGACGGAAGTCGGACAAGCCTTCGCGTTCCTCTTCGCTCATGTGGTCGTCATTGGCGACCCGGGTCCGGCCGACGGCGGCCCACCATTCGTCCGTGCCGATTCGGGCAGCGTTGGCGTCTCGAACGCCGTCGCGAATGTCGTTGTGGTCACCGATGGCATCCAGCGTCTCGCCCTCGGGATCATCGATGCCGCGTTTGAGCAGTTGCGGGTAAAAGATTTTCTCTTCGATGTAGGCGTGCACATCGAGTTTGTCAGCGAGCGGACGCCACACCCGCTCGAGGGCGCGAGCATTGACCGGCGTTTGCCCTTGCAGATAGTCCAGCTGCGCAAATTGCTCGCGGAACCAATCGTGGTCGGCGAGGATCAACATGGTGATGTCAGCCATTTTCGACTCGTGGCCTCCCCTTACCGGCTGCAGGTTGCGGCCATCGTGTCGCACGCAGCCGGAACCCGTCAAACGCCCTCGCCGGGCCGGTGGACCTCAACGGCGTCGATTGGCATGTCCGGCAGTCGAATCGATCGGCGGCACCGGGAAGGCGCGGTCTCGTCATCCGTCTAGTCGGACCTTGACTGTGACACGTCCCTTGTCGTCGCGCTCGGCCACCGCGTGTCCGTTGTGCTCATCACCTTCCAGCTGCAGGGTCAGCGGGGCGCCCGCGCCGAGGAAATTGCGCCACCACGATTTGGCCTCCGGCATGTTCACGCCGATCGTGACTTCATCACCGTGTCGGCGGTAAGCCACGGGAATGCTGAACCGCTTAGCAGAGCGCCGCCCGGTGTAGGTCAGCATCGCGATGTTGCGGTGTACCAGCCAGCCGAGGCGTGGCGATTTGGCCAGCGCGGCAACGGGTGCGTTGAACAAAGGCGCGCCGCGAAGGAAGAGCCGTTCGAGTGTCTTCAGTGGTGCTGCGGCCATTGTTTCTCCCTATCTGGTTGAGGGTTTTCAACCGTTCCTGACGTTTCGCGGCGCGGCGATATTCCTAACTCCCGCTCGGCGCAGGGCTGCACGAGGACTGTGGTTGCCGGCGGTAGGCGATCACGGCGGCCGCGATCATGACAGCGGCGTAGAGCCAAACGTAGAGGTTGACGATCAACTCCCAGGGCACCCAATAGGCCGGAAACATATAAAGGCCGATCCGCGGCAAACGGTCGCTGGGGAACCGGTAGGTCCACGACCCCAGCGCCGAAAACAGGGTCGCCGCGGCCAACCACCACCACCCGTTGGACAGGGCCCGGTGCACGAAGTACACCAGCACCGGCACCATCCACAACCAGTGATGCGTCCAGGAAAACGGCGACAACATCGTGGCGGTCAGACCGGTCACGGCCACCGAGAGCAGCCGCTCACCGATGCGGTACAACCGCACCGCGATTGCCATGCTGACCACCAGTACTACAGCGGCGACCGGCAACCACAACCAGGCCGGAGCGAGTTCTCCCGTCACCGGAGAAAGCGGGCTGGGCGGTTGTCCGCTCCACAATCGCCCGAGCGCGCCGCGTAGCGATTGGTTCGCGGGATGGAGCTGGTTGTCGGCGACGCGCTCTGGATGCATGAATGCACGTGTCCAGTAGACCCACGAGTCATGCGGCAGAACTATCCATCCGATGCAGACGGTGATCGCGAAGGCGGCGGCGGCAACCACGACCGCCCGCCTCTCGTTGATCGCGAGGTAATACACCGCGAAGTACGCAGGGGTGAGTTTCACTCCGGCGGCCACTCCGATGCCTATTCCCTTGAGCGAGGAGCGCCGACACTTCGTGTCCCACAGCACCAGCAGCAGGATGATTATGTTGATCTGCCCGTAGAACAGCGTGGTGCGCACCGGTTCGATGAACGCGAATCCGATCGCCATCAACGCCGAGGCTGCGACGACGGCCGGGGTGATGCGGTAGCCCAACAGAAACCAGCACAACCCGACGACGGCGGCCAGCACGATCAGGTTCGCCACCAGCCAGATGTGCTTGTCGACTTGCCCTGGTAGCAGACCCAGCGGCAGAAAGGTGATCGCCGAAAACGGTGTGTATGTGTAGTAATGGGGGCCGAGCACCGGCACGGTGTAGAGGTCGAGGCCGGCCGTCACATTTCGCGCGGCCTCCCGGTACACCCACAAGTCTTCACCGCCGGCGAGCAGACCAGCACCCGGCATCTTCGCCGGAGCGGTGGTGAGCGCCAGGACGGCCGACCCGGCAGCCCACACGATCAACGCCGCGGAAATCGCGAGCTTCCTCCGCATGCGGTCAAGTTTCGCAGCGCCCGCGAAGCATTCGTGCCCACGGGCCGACCCTAAGCTCATGGCGTGGTCATCCCCTATGATCTTGCCCTCCGTGAGCGCATCCGAAGACATCTCGCGACGCACGACAGACGGAGCGTGAACGACTCGACGAAGCGTCACGCAGCGGTTGCGGTCGTCTTGGTCGACTCCCACGTCGGCGAGGACAGAGTCGATCCCGCGCCGCTGGACGACTGGATCGCCGGTCGCCCGATGCCGGAGGCAGGTCTTGACGGCCGCATGGTCGACGTGTCCGGTGGCGCAGCGTTCTTGTTGTGCCGCAGAGCGTCCCGGCTCAGCGCCCACGCGGCGCAGTGGGCACTGCCCGGCGGCCGGCTCGATCCGGGGGAGACTGCGGTCGCCGCTGCGTTGCGAGAACTACTCGAGGAGGTCGACATAGACCTCACCGATGAGACCGTGCTGGGTCTGCTCGACGACTATCCCACTCGCTCGGGATATGTCATCACCCCGGTGGTGATCTGGGGCGGCGGACGGCTTGATCCGCGCCCGGCGCCCGACGAAGTGGTGGCGGTGTACCGGGTGGGTCTGCACCAGTTACAGCGCCCGGATTCGCCACGGTTCATCGCCATCCCGGAAAGTGAACGACCCGTCGTGCAAATTCCGTTGGGCAATGACCTCATTCACGCGCCGACCGGTGCCGTGCTGCTGCAGTTGCGATGGCTGGGCCTGGAAGGGCGTCACGACTCGGTCGCCGAACTCGAGCAGCCGGTTTTCGCGTGGAGATAGCCGAGCAAACCCCGCGCTCGGAGGAAGGTCAGGCAGCAAAAGCTGAGTTAGGACCGACGGGCGCTGACATCTCGCGTTCGGGGTTGCCTAGGGCCCACCGCCGCCGTTCCGGCCGGGCACAAAAGCGTGCGTCGTGCTGTTCTGCCAAGCATCGCGCGACGATGAAGGGAACAGGTCAGTGAAGATCCGATTCGGGGTGGGGCTCGGCGCGGACACCGCTCCGGGCGAGCTCGCCGACATCGTCGACCAGCTGGAAAGTTCCGGGGTGGACTCGCTGTGGTTCTCCGAATTGGTTTACACGCCGGCGGTGGACCCGGTGGTGGGCATGGCGTTCGCGTTGGCGCGGACGAAACGCTTGAAAGTGGGCACCTCGGTGGCAATACTGCCGGGTCGACATCCGGTGCTGGTCGCCAAACAGCTGGCATCCTTGGCGGCGGTGGCGCCCAAGCGCGTGCTTCCGGTGTTCGGGTTACGGTCGGCCATCCCGGCCGAGCGCGACATCTTCGTTGTTCCGGACGGTGAACGTGCCGCAGTGTTCGATGAGTCTCTGCAATTGTTGCGATTTGCGCTGGCCGACGACCCGGTCGACTGCTCCCCGGGTTGCTCGGCTCGTTTCCAAGGCCGCTACTTCTCAGTCAGTGACGTTGCCGTCGCCCCCCGGCCGGTGCCGCCGCTGGACATCTGGCTCGGCGGTTCGGCATCGGCGGCGTTCCGGCGCATCGGCGCTCTGGGTGACGGCTGGCTGGGTAGCTTCCTCACGCCGGACGAGGCACATTCGGGGCGGATGGCCATCGAACGGGCCGCGGCGGAAGCCGGCCGGCACATCGAACCCGATCACTACGGCATCTCACTGGCCGTCGCCAATGGTGAACTGCCGCCGGCATTGATCGCCGCGGCGCGCCGACGCCGCCCCGACCTGGATCCCGACGCCGTCCTCGCCGCGGATTGGGATCGGTTGCACCGTCAACTTGACGGGTTTATGGCGGCCGGGTTGACGAAGTTCGTCATCCGGCCGGCCGGTCAGGGACCGATCAACGCGTTCATCGACAGGTTCGTCGACGAGTTGTCGGGGCGGCAGAACTGATCGGCGCTGATTCGGACGCCGGCGTACCCTATAGTTAGTTCGGCGAACGAAACTTTGATGCTGCTTGCAGGGGGCTGCGATGGCGCGAACTGCCGGTGACACGTGGGACATCGTGAGCAGTGTCGGTTTTACGGCGCTGGCGGTGACCGCCGCGCGTGCGCTCGACGCAGCGCTCGATCCGCCGCTGGCTCATGATGATTACGCTGCGAAGTTCGTTGCCGCGGCCGGTGAGCCGAATCTGGCTGCAGCAGTGGCCGACACCGACATGAACAGTGCCGCGGCGTTCAACGCCCAGTGGGTTGGCGTGCGCACCCGGTTTTTCGACGATTTCTTCACGCGCGCCGCCCAGAGCGGGGCGCAGCAGGCCGTCATCCTGGCCGCCGGTCTGGACAGCCGCGCATACCGGCTGACCTGGCCGGCAGACTTCACCGTCTTCGAGATCGACCAGCCCCGGGTGCTCGAGTTCAAGCAGCAAGAGCTCGATCGGCTAGGTGCGACGGCGACCACGCGACGCATTACCATCGCCACCGACTTACGCGATGACTGGGCGGGTGCGCTGCTCGCAGCGGGCTTCGATTCCGGCCGTCCGACGGCGTGGGCGCTCGAGGGCCTGCTGCCGTACTTGCCCGGCGCCGCCCAGGATGTGCTGTTCGAAAAGCTGCACGAGCTGTCCGCCGCTGACAGCCTGATTGCCGCCGAACTTGGACCGCAACCGGGCGAGGTGCGGGAATTCGCTGACAGCATCCCGCCGATCGCTCAGGACGGCACCCAGCCGCAGATCGCGGACCTGTGGTACGACGATCCCCGCACCGACACGAAAAGCTGGTTAGCCGAACAGGGTTGGGCGGTGCACCATGCCGATCTGGTGCAAAATGCCGCCGAGGAGTACGGCCGGCCCTTCCACGAACTGCCGTCAGCCTTCGAGCGACTGATGCGTACCAAATTCTTCACCGCAACTCGCAACCGGTGACGCGTTACACCTCAGCGTGACCCGTCGTGTCGCAGCGGCTAAAGGCGCTGCGCCGCAACAGGATTCCTGTCACTGCACCGGACTGCCGCACCGCCCGCCAGGTCGGCACGGCCGCCTGAACCGACTTCAGATAGCCGTCAGCTCAGCCGGCAGCTCGTCACTCAGCACCGACTGTGCCAGCAATTCGCCGAGCAGCGGCCCGAACTTCATCAGGTTGCTACCCACGAACCCCACGACGTTGCCGCGCCGACTCACCGTCCAGCCGTCCCCGCCGTCGTCGAGCCAGGGTGCGCGCACCGTCACGCAGTCGACCCGATCGACGACCGACAATGACGGGAACAGTTCGTGCACCACGTCGGGGTCCGGTGCCGGCTGGCCGAAAGCCCAACGCCCAGTGCTGCCGAGCGGCAAACCGTAACCCTCCGGTGAGGAGAGGCACGCCACGCCGGTGGCATCGGCGCCTTCGTAGCTGAACCGAGTATGCGGGCCGAATTCGATGTCTATGGGGCCGAACAGTGCCGCCGTCTCCGCCCCCGCGCAGATCAGCACGCGATCAGCCTCCACCACGGTGCCATCGGCGAGGGTCGTCGCACCGCCATCGGCCACCGACAGCACCTCGCCGCGGCGCACGTCGACCCGCTCGACCAGCGCGGTCAAAGCCCGCCGGATGCGCAGGCTGCCGCCGAGCGGGTCGAAGACTCCGCTTTCCCACGGCACAACCAGAAACGGTATGCGTCCGGCGATCTCAGTACTGCTCAACGGCTGAAACCTCGCACCGGCGGTGGCCATCGCCACCGTGGTGTCCGCACCGGCGCCGGCGGCGACGAAACCCTCGGTACCGAGCAGCCGGCCGGTGCCCAACTCCGCCTCCCACCGCTGCCAGCCGCTGCGTGCACGCATCGCCAACTCACACAGGACCGCACGCCGGTGGGCGATCCGAAAAATTCGGGCCAATCCGATCGACTGCTCGGCAAATGGCGCGCCGCGTTCGAATGACCGTTACCGAATGTCCCCGCTTGGTCAGCTCGTAGGCGGCGGCCAGCCCGCAGATTCCCGCACCGATGACAGTGATCATGCGTGATCTCTATTCCCGACAACCGCTTTCACGGCACTAGAAGAAGAACCCGGCGTGGGGTGCGTCGGGAACGGCGAACAGTCGGTCAGCCAGCCCGATTGCGGCCGGTTCGCAAGTGCGGGCCAACCCGGCCAGCGCCAACGAGCGCCAAGTCGATCCACCGAGCAGTACGGCGGACAATCCCGCCACCCCGACCTGCACATCGGGGTGGCGATCGGTCGGTTCTGCGCCGCTGTTGCTGATTGTGAAAGCCGCCGTGTTGTCGGCCAGCAGCGGGTCGTCGACGGCGACGGTGACGGCACCCTCTCCGGAATACTGGCGTGCAGCCAGGGCTTGCCTGACGTCGACGATGCGAAGCCACGTTTCGTCATGGACTGCGGTTACCCGTGCCGCCCGCCGATCAACAAGCAAACAGGGCAGCGGATCGTCGAGGGGCAGCATCCAGAACACGACCCGGTCGATCAGGTCGAGACCCAGCAGGAAACGCTGCAGGCCGAGGTAGGCATCGGCGGTGGGTGCAAAAAAATCTTCCACCACGACGGTGCGCTGGTCGCTGACGAACCACGCCTCGGTGTTGACGGGACGGTAACGGGCAAAACCCGACTCCGAACCGGGGCCACCATGCACAGCGAAATACGTCGGCGCCGAGGATGTTTCAGCACGCCGCCGCGCGCCTTGCCACCACACCTCGGGACGGCCGACCGTCCCAGCTCGAGCCGGCCGGTTCGCTGCGTAGATGCGGGGCATGGCTTCCCAGGCCTCGGCACTGTCCAGTAGACGCACCGGACCACCGGCCTGAATGCCGGGCCGTAGCGCCGCGCGGGCGGTTACGACCTCGACGGTCTGCGATGAACTCGCTACGCCGTAGCCGTACCGCTCATAGATGGTTGCCTCGGACGCGCGCAGCGTTGCGACCACCTCACCGCGTGCGGCGATGTCGCGCAATTGATGGTGGATCAATTCGGTGGCAATGCCGCGGCGAGTGAACGAGGGCAGCACGCCGATGTGCGTTACGGCGGCATGGTCGACGACCGCGCCGCCGGGAAGTGTCAGGCCGCTCGTCGTTGCGTCTACCGTGCCGACCAGTTGTCCGTCGACGAAGGCGCCCACGGTCCGGCCGGGTTCCAGTAGCGTGCTGATCTGCCCAGGAGCCAGATCCGACAGGGGCGGAAAACCGACCATGGCGGCGCGGAACAGGTTCGCCGCGGCCAGCAGGTGCTCTTCGCTGTCCAGCACGCGGATTTCGGTGGTCATACCGCCATCATCTCTGGTGGCCGTCGGCGCCGGCGTCCGGCCAAGACACCCGGACACCAAGCCGGGTGGCACAGTGACCGAAAATCACAGTGGCCGGAAATAACTGAACTTGGTCCGTCGTTGCCAGGACGGTTCGATTACCGCATGCGTCAGAGAGGCGACTGCTATGCCCGATCCGTCGAGCCAGGTGCACCTCGCCGTCGCGTTGGACGGCGCCGGGTGGCATCCGGGAGCCTGGCGGGAACCCGACGCTCGGCCCGCCGAACTCTTCGACGCGCGCTACTGGAGCGACCTCGTCTCCGAAGCTGAACGGGCAGCGCTCGACTTCGTCACGATCGAAGATTCACTCTGCTTGCAATCCGACGATCGCTTCGGTCCCGACCAGCGGGTCGACCGGGTGCGGGGCCGGTTGGACGCGGTTCTGATCGCCGCGCGGGTCGCCCCGCGCACCAGCGGTATCGGATTCGTGCCCACGGTCACTGTCACGCACACCGAGCCGTTTCACGCGTCGAAGTCGATTGCCACGCTCGACTATGTCAGCACCGGCCGTGCCGGGGTGCGGGTCCAGGTGGCCGGTCGTCAGGACGTGGCCGCGCATTTCGGGCGCCGCACACTGCCCGCGCCCGCAGACGGGGATGCCCAGCAGCAGCTCAGTGCGTTGTGCGAGGAAGCCGCTGATTATGTCGAAGTGCTGCGCCGACTGTGGGACAGCTGGGAAGACGATGCCGAGATCCGTGACGTCGCAACCGGACGGTTCGTCGACCGGGACAAGCTGCACTACATCGACTTCGAAGGACGCTGGTTCTCCGTCAAAGGACCGTCGATCACGCCGCGGCCACCGCAGGGCCAACCGATCGTCGCCGCGCTCGGCCACGGCGGCGCATCTTACGAGCTGATCGCCGGCAGCGCCGACGTCGGCTTCATCACTCCGCGTGACGCTGCACAGGCCGCTGACATCGTCGGGGAGGTCGCCGCGTTGCAGTGGGCCGCCGGCCGTCGTCGTGACACCGTGCACCTGTTCGGCGATCTGCTGGTGTTCCTGGCCGACACCGAACAGGCCGCACAGACCCGACAGAGTCAGCTGGACGACCTCGCCGGTGAGCAATATCGCAGCGACGCAACGGCTTTCGTCGGCACTCCGGCTCAGCTCGCTGATCTGCTGCAGGAGTGGCACGCCGCCGGGTTGTCGGGTTTTCGGCTGCGGCCGGCGGCCCTGCCTTGCGACCTGACCCAGATCACCGAAGGGCTTGTGCCGGAGTTGCGTCGCCGCAGAGTGTTTCGTGACCACTACGAAGCCGACACGCTGCGCGGGCTGCTGGACTTGCCCCGGCCCGCCAACCGTTACGCGACCGCCTGACCAATCGACTGCGAGGACTTCTCTTGACCAAGCCGTTGAAGCAGATTCATCTGGCCGCCCACTTCCCGGGCGTCAACAACACCACAGTGTGGAGCGACCCGGCCGCCGGCAGCCACATCGAATTCAGTTCTTTCGCCCAATTCGCCCAGACAGCTGAAAGGGGGAAATTCGACTTCTTGTTCCTGGCGGAGGGCCTGCGGCTGCGCGAGCAGAACGGCCACATCTATGACCTGGACGTGGTCGGCCGCCCGGATACCTTCACGGTGCTCGCCGCGCTGGCGGCCGTCACCGACCGGCTGGGTCTGACCGGCACTATCAATTCGACGTTCAACGAGCCGTACGAAGTGGCCCGGCAGTTTGCCTCGCTCGACCATCTGTCCGCCGGGCGGGCCGCCTGGAATGTGGTGACGTCGTGGGATGCGTTCACCGGGGAAAACTTTCGCCGCGGCGGGTTCCTGCCGGAAGACCAACGCTACGAACGCGCAAAGACTTTCCTGCAGACGACTCATGAGCTTCTTGACTCGTGGCGCGGTGATGACATCGTAGCGGATAAACAAAGCGGTGTCTTTCTGAACGATCCGGCTGCGGGCGCGTTCTCGCACAGGGACTCGCATTTCGACATCGAGGGCCGGTTCAACGTGCCGCGGAGCCCGCAGGGCAGGCCGGTCATCTTCCAGGCCGGCGACTCCGACGAAGGCCGGGAATTCGCAGCCGCCGCTGCGGATGCGATCTTCTCCCGGCACAGCACTCTGGCGGGCGGTCAGGCGTTCTACACCGACGTCAAGGGTCGGCTCGCGCGGTACGGTCGTCGCCCGGAGGAGTTGCTGATCCTGCCGGCGGCCACGTTCGTCATCGGCGACACCGACACCGAAGCGCAAGAGATCGCGCACGAAGTGCGGCTCGCGCAAGTGTCTCCGCAGACGGCGATCAAATTCCTCGAGCAGCTGTGGAACCGCGACCTGTCCGATCACGACCCGGACGGCCCACTGCCCGCAATTGACCCGCAGGAAGGTGAAAACACCGTATCTCGCGGGCGGGCCAGCGTCCGGATGTTCCGGGACCGGATAGTGATCGCGAACGACTGGCGGGCAAAGGCGCAAGCCGAGAATCTGAGCACTCGGGAACTGATCGTCGAGGTGACCGGCCGTCAGTCGTTCATCGGTTCACCGCAGACCGTCGCCACCACCATCAACGACTTGGTGCAGGCTGACGCCAGCGACGGGTTCATCCTTGTACCGCACATCACTCCGGCCGGGCTCGATCCTTTCGTCGACAGCGTGGTGCCGCTGCTGCAGGAGCGCGGCGTGTTCCGCGCCGACTACGCCGGCACCACCTTGCGCGAGCACCTGGGGTTGGCGCCGTTGCCGGAACCACAGCGATCCGCTCACCGCGACGCGGCCACCGAAGTGGCGTCCTAGATGGTCACTGCGCAGGACTGGGTCGAGCACAGCGAGGGCCATCGACGCGTGGACGACCATTGGCCGCGAAAGTGTTCCCGGGTCCGCCTGCTCTCCGCGCAGTCCGCATAGCGCGACTTCAGCGAAGTAGCGGACTGTAGTCGGTCGGCGGGTCGATCAGGTTCATGGACCGAAACAGCTTCTCGGTGAGCACCGGGCTGTGCTCAGCCGCTGCCAGCACCTCTTCGCGAAAGTCTATCAACTCCTGGGGTATTGATCGCCCGTCACCGCCGTTGGCCATGTAGATGTCGTTGAACTGATTGGACGACCACAGTGGGCCGATGAGCCCGGCGGCGGCGTTGAAAAATCGGCGGCTCAAGTCGCCGTTCGCCTCAAAAAGACATTCGCGCAAGGAGACCGCCTCGAGTGCAGCCACCGTCATGCCTTGACCATAGATCGGATTGGTGCTGCAGATGGCGTCGCCGAAAACCAAGAACCCTGCTGGGAACCGCGACATCTTGTCGTATCGTCGCCACGTACCCCCGGGATAACGGAACACCGCGACCTCTCCAAGTGGTTCACCTTTTTGCAGCGCGCTGAGCACCGCAGCAGGGGCGAAGTCCGCTGCCAATGACAACATCTCGGCAAGGTTGTCCGGGGGTTCGCTCCCGGCCAAGCGTGCGACGGTGAAGATCCAGGTGTCGTGTTCGTAGACGGAGAACGCTCCACCGGTCTGTCGCTCGGCTTCGGGTATGACGAACGTCATCTTCTCGTCGATCACCCCGGCGGGAATCCGCACCAACTGGCTGGAGTAACTGGCGTTCGCCAGTGAGCGCTCAACGGGCGGCCGGCCGTAGCCCAACTGGTCCAGAAACGCGGGGGTGCGTGCGCTGCGGCCCATCGCGTCGACCACCAGGTCGGCGTCCAGCAGTTGCTCGGCTCCGCTGTCACGGTTGACCACCAGCGCTCCGGTGACCCGCTCTGGCTGGGCGGTGATCGGCTCGACCAGGTCGTGGCCGTCGAGGAACTCGACGTTGTCGATCGCGGCAACCCGGCGCCTGACCTGTGATTCGAGCAGCGGCCGACTGAGTAGGTGAATGACGACCGATTTAGGGTCGGTGAACTTGCCTGTCCTGTTGTACTCGTGACCAGCCACTCGGATGGATACCTGGGCGAGGCTGCCGTCGTCACACACCGTTGCGCCGGCCGCGACCAATTCGTCATGCAAACCGGGGAACAGTTCGCCCAACTCACGCGATCCGCGACTCCACAGGACATGGAAATGTCGTCCCTGCGGCACACCGCGGCGAGGGGCGACCGCATCGGACAGCTTGTCCCGTTCAACCACCGTTACGTTCTCGTAGAACTCCGAGAGCACCCGAGCGGCGAGCAAACCACCCATACCTGCGCCACCTACGACGGCCCGATCACCGCGCTTGGCCATCTGCATCCCCTTACCCGCCGGTGAGGGAACCCCGCCGGGGCGGTCCTCCTCGCGTCCTAACCGTACCGACTAGGGCAGGCGTGATGTGCGGCGGATCCGCTGCGAGCATCAGCCGCGTTTGGCTCGAATCCACTGCATCGTGCCGGTCTTCTTCGTCCGCACGCTGACGAAGCCGCAGTCCTCGAGTATGTCGGCGATCTCGTCGTCACCGAAGAAGTGCGCACCGGTATTCGGCAGCAGCTTCCACAGCGGGCCGGCAGCCCCGGCGGTAGGAACCATCAGCGCGAGCCGCCCGCCCGGACGCAGCACTCGCGCTATCTCGGCCAAGGTCGCGGCCGGCTGGGGGATCAGTTGCAGGACAGCAATCGAGACCACCGCATCAACGGTCTCGTTGCGCAGCGGAAGGCGCTGGGCGTCCGCCCGCAAAAAGCCGGTGCGTGGTCCGGCGTGGTTGCGGACGGCGCGCGCCAACATCGGCTCGGAGATGTCGACGCCGATTGCCAGACCGTTCGGGGCGGCCGCCTCAGCGAGTGCGGCGGTGACACTGCCTGGACCGCTGCCCACGTCGAGCGCGACTCCGCCGGGCGGGATGTTCAACCACTCCTCGGGATGCTGCCAAGCCGTGAACAACCGCCGCGTGAGTGCTTGTACGTTGTCGTACAGCAACGAACCGATCGGTGAAGCCCACGCGGCCTGAATGGCGCCCGTGTTCTTCGGTACCGCGGAGCTCTCGACCGGCTCCGGTCCCAGGAGATCGAGATAGCCCTTGCTGAAATCCGGCACCGGCGGCGGATCCGAGAGCAGGTCCAGAGCCCGCTGCAGCGCCGGCGGCAAGGTCGTTGCGGTCATGAGTGTCCTTCCAGCATGACTATTCAATCTTTGATGCCGACGGTGATCACGTCGGAGATGAACCGAGTGGCCAGCGGGCGCGGGATGCGGTGTTGCTCGGCAACGGTCAGATCCGCGCTCTCGTACAGCCTGCGCACCTCGGTCGGCGACGCGTTATGTGCCGGCTTCCACTTGGTGGCTACCGGGCCCTGTAACAACCGTTGCCGCGCGCTGAGCGCCGCCACCGCCACGAGCCCGCCCGGAGCAAGCACCCGGCTGAACTCGCGCAGGGCCGCGGGCTGGTCGAAGAAGTGAAACGCTGACGTCGTCACCACGGCATCCAGCGATTCATCTTCGAACGGCAGCTGTTCGGCAGGCCCCTGTAACCACCGCACCGAAGCCGACCTGGCCTGGGCCTGTTTGAGCATGCCGTCCGACATGTCGACGCCGTAGACCTGTTCCGGCTGCAGTTCCCGCTGAATCCGGTCCGCCAGGATGCCCGTGCCGCAGGCTATGTCGGCAACCCGGCGGGACGGGCGTGCGCTCAGCCGCGCAATCACCTCGTCGTGCGCCGGGCGGTACACCCATTGCTGCAACACCCGCAGGTTGTAGGCCGGCGCGGCAAAACTCCAGAACCGGGTGACTGCCTCGTTGAGCCCTCTTCTCGAAACTGTCGGCATCGCCGTCGGTTACCCGCTTTTCAGCACGGAGGTGTAGTAGATCGTGTCGGCGACCGAGACGGAGTCCGCGATCTGCGGCAACGCCGTCAATCCGTTGGCGGCGAACAGCTCACTCATCCGCGCGCCGGTCGACTGCCAGCCCAGCCCCTCGAGATAATCGGCCACATCGTTGCGCTCACCCTGGTAGCCGAGATCGGCGAAGTCCAGTTCGAACCCGTGCTCCTGCCACTTGGCGGTCGCCTTGCGCATCACCTCACGGACTTCGTCGGCGTCGACGTCCGCCAGATTGGGCACCGCTTCGCTGGCGATCCGGCTGCCGACGGCACTCAGTGCGGTGATGTTGTCCAGTAGGCGGTCCTGGGCTTCCGGCGGCAGGTATCCGAGCAAGCCCTCGGCAATCCAGGCGGTCGGCCGGGTCCGGTCGAAACCTGCATGGACCAATGCGTTCGGCCAGTCATCGCGCAGGTCAACAGCAACTGCACGCCGGTCGGTGGTCGGTGCGGCCCCTAGACCGGCCAAGGTGGCCGTCTTGAACTCGATGACCGATGGCTGGTCGATCTCGAAAACCGTCATACCGTCGGGCCAGTTCAACCGGTAGGCACGGGCGTCCAGGCCGGATGCCAGGATCACCGCCTGCCGGATGCCGGCCTGCGTCGCCTCCCGGAAGAAGGTGTCGAAGAATCGAGTGCGAGCCGCCATCGCCTCGGGCATGTGCGCGAGTTTCCAGCCCGAATCGTGATCGTCGACATCGAGGGCGGCCAGCTCTCCGTCGATCCACCGGTTGAAGAAGTCCACGTTGACCGCGCGTACCAGCGGTTCGGCGAACGGATCGTTGATCAGGGCATCGTCTGCGCTGGTGGCGATCGCACGCGCCGCGGCGACCAGCGTCGCCGTGGCACCCACGCTGGTCGCCAGGTCCCAGGTGTCGTTGTCGGTGCGCGGCATATGCTTCCCCCAGACGTCAAGACGAGCTAATTATTAGCGAGTATAACGAGGTTGCGCAATCGCGGTCCGTGACTTTGGTCACAACCATGCAAAACACACGCGCTCGCCCGGACAGCGGCGAGCCGAGCCGACTGAGGGCTTACGTAACCGACCGAAGCGGGTAGCCGCGCTCGAGCTACGAAGTGAGCGGTTCGATCGGAGAATTTCAATGCAGTTGACGGGCAACACTGTCCTGGTGACCGGCGGCGGCACTGGTATCGGCCGTGGCATCGCCGAGTCTCTTTACCGGTTGGGTAATCGGGTGGTGATCGCCGGTCGTCGGCGAGAGCCGCTGCAGCAGGTCGCCGACGCCAACCCGGGGATCGAATACCTCACCCTGGACCAGGGCGACGCTGCTGACATCGCCCGGTTCGCCGCCCAACTCACCGATCGCTACCCCGACCTGAATGTGGTGATCAACAATGCCGGTGTTCAGCGGCCTGAAGACCTGCTCGCCGGTGATGTCAGTGAGGCGGAGCAGACGGTAGCGATCAACCTGCTCGGTCCGATCCGGCTCATCGCGGCGTTGTTGCCGACGCTGCTCGACCAACCTCACCCGGCGATCGTCAACATCGGTTCTGCATTGGCGTTCATGCCGAGCGCGCTCACTCCGACCTATTGCGCCACCAAGGCGGCATTGCACAACTACACCGAGTCGCTGCGGTTCCAGTTGCGGGACACATCGGTTCAAGTGATCGAGATCGTGCCGCCCCAAGTACAGACCGCCCTGCGGGGGGAGAAGCGCGGATTCAATCCGAAAGCGATGCCCCTGGACGAGTACATCGCCGAGACGATGGGCCTGATCAAAGACCACCCCGACGCGAGGGAAATCGTCGTCGAACGCGCGAGGGGTTTCCGTCACGCCGAACGGGACGGGGCGTACGACCAGATTTACGCCAAGTTCAACGAGCAAATGTTGGCCGCACTCGCCGAGGCGGTGAAAGAGTGACTCACGTTCTGATGGTCGGCGCGACCGGCCGGCACGCCAAGTGGGTGCTGCGGTCGCTGCTCGACCGCGGTGTGTCCGTGCGGGCGCTGGTGCGCAACGATGAGCGCGCCAAAGTGGCGCGCGACAACGGCGCCGAGGAGATCGCCATCGGGGACTTGACCGACCCGGCGAGCTTGACTGCGGCGGCCAGCGGGGTCGATGGCATTTTCCACATCGGGCCGGCACACGCCGCCAATGAGGCCGACATGGGTCTGGCGATGGTGAAGGCCGCCGAAGCCGCCGGTGTGCCGAAGTTCGTGTTGTCCGGGGTGATTCACCCGTCCATTTCGGCGCTGACCAATCATGCCGCCGCGAAGCTGCCCGTCGAGGACGCCCTGTACACCTCGGATCTGGACTTCACGGTGTTGCAGCCGGCGCGGTTCATGCAGAACTTCGAAGTTTCCTGGAGCGACGTCGTCGAGCATGGCCGGCTGGCGCAGCCGTATTCACTGACGGTGAAGATGTGCTCGGTGGACTACCGCGATGTCGCCGAGGTCGCCGCAGTGGCGCTGAGCGCTGAAGAATTAAGTTACGGGACTTTCGAGTTGTGCGCTCCGGGCAATCAAGACAGCCACGAGGTCGCCGCAATCATCAGCGACGTGCTCGGACGCGAAATTACGGCGGTGCAAACACCGCTCGACGAGTTTTCGGCGCAGCTGCCCGAAGGACCGTTTCGCGACGGCATGACCCGGATGATGGCGCACTACGACCGGCACGGCCTGCCCGGCGGCAACCCCCTGGTGTTGCGAGCGATTCTTGGCCGAGAACCGCGAACGCTCAGGGACTATTTCCAGGAGCTTGCGTCTCGCTGAAAACCCGGTGAATCCGGCGGCAGTGGGCACGGTGCGGATTGTTGGGCCGGTCGGCGATGCGCCAGGATCGGTGCCATGGCCTCCCCGAACTCGCCGGACTTCTCGGCGTTGGACGTACCCCGAGCGGTGCCCGTCGACGACCCGGAGGCCTATCTGCGGGCTGCTGTCGCCTGGCATTTCGGCCGAGACACCGGCTCGCCGTTCTGGTTGCGCGCCGCCGAAACGCTGCCGTTCAACCCGGTGACCGACGTCCACACGTTCGCCGATTTGCGGTTGTTTCCCAACCTTGTCAACGAGCTCCGCCGTGTCCCGGTCGAGGACCTCATACCGCGTGGCTACGGAACACCTCGCCCGATCCCAATGGTCTTCGAATCCGGGGGCACCACCGGCGCACCGAAGCGGACTGCGCAACTGCCTGATTGGGTCGCCCAGGTCATCGAATGGCAGACCAGGGACTTCGTCAGCGGCGGCTTCCGGCCGGGGCAAGGCTTCCTGTGTCTGATGCCCAGCGGACCACACGGAGTGGGGTATTTCTCCCGCATCGTCTCTGAGCGACTCGGCTCGGTGTTTCACGGAATCGACATCGACCCGCGCTGGGTGAGAAAGGTGGCCGCCCGCAACGCGGCCGCACAGGTAGCGGCGTACGTCGACCACGTGATCGAGCAGGCGGTGTTCATCCTGCAAACGCAGAACGTCGCCAACCTGCATCTGACGCCACCGCTGCTCGAGGCGATGGCCCGCAACCACCAGGTGGTGGACCTGGTCAACGACAAGATCCGCTTCCTACTGCTCAGCGGCGCACACGTCGACGCCGACACACTGGACCTGCTGCGCAATATCTTCCCGGACACCACGATCACCATGGCTTTCGGCAGCACCATGGTCCTTTCGCAGGCGGTCACCCGCATCGCCGACGACGGCGAGACGTTCGTCTTTGATCCTCGCTCGCCCTACGTCGTGTTCTGGGTGATCGATCCCGACACCGGAGATCAAGTGCCCTACGGGGAATTGGGCCAAGTGGTGATGAACCACATCAGCAAAGGGATGTTCATCCCGAACAACCTGGAACGCGACCTGGCGATCCGGGTGCCCGGGCCGGCGACCCAGGTCGGTGACTCGGTGTGTGCGGTGCGGCCGGTGAGCCTTTTCGACGGTGAAGCCGTCATCGAAGGGGTGTACTGACGGTGGCACCTGAACAAGGCTGTGCCGCAAAGGATCTGGTCTGGATCGACGCGCTCGGTCCGGGTGGGCCGTACCGGACCCGCAACCGCGAGGCCGTCACGACGGTGGCCGGAAAAACCGTCGCCGAGCTCAGCCGTGTTCCACCGCTGTACGTTTCGCGGACCATCACCGCGCAACGTCACGCACGGCCGCTGCCCGGCCCGCAGCGCCGAGCCGGACTGGCGGCCGCTGCCGAGGCATTCACCACTGCAATCATTGCCGGCCTGGACTTTCCGACCTATGTCGAGCTGGTCAGCAGGGTGTCCGGGCTGCCGATCAGAGTGGCCCGCGCCGCCGCCGTGCGGGTCAGCGAATCCGTCGGCGCGGCCTGGAATGCCGTGCAACCGGCTCAACCGGCCGGGTCCGCGCTGGATTGGCGCGACGAACGCATCCGGCGTGGCGGCGCGGTATGGGCCCGCCGCGGTGAGGTTTTCGCCGTGCACGCCGCCGGCAACAGTCCCGGTGTGCACGCGTCGTGGCCGCAAGCGCTTGCGCTGGGCTACCGGGTGGCGGTCCGTCCGTCGCGACGAGAGCCGTTCACCGCGCAGCGGCTGAGCCTGGCCCTGCGCACGGCGGGCTTCCGCCCCGAGGACATCACGTTTCTGCCCACTGATCACCGAGGAGCCGACGCGGTGATCAACGCGGCTGATTTGGCCATGGCATATGGGGATCAAAGCGTCGTCGACAAGTACGCCACCGACCCGACCGTGTTCGCCAATGGCCCGGGCCGCGCGAAAATGCTGATCACCGCCGAGCAGGACTGGCGTGAGCAACTGGACATCATCGTCGACTCGATCGCCGACCTCGGCGGGATGGCCTGCGTCAACACCACCGCCGTGCTCTACGAAGGCGATCCCACCCCGCTGGCGTCGGCGATCGCCGGTCGGCTGTCCGCCCTCGAGCCGTATCCCGCTACCGACGAACGAGCGGTCCTGCCCACTCAAACCCGAGACAAAGCGCAGGCGCTCGCGAAGTACCTGGCGATCAAGGCGGCCGGAACAACGACCGTTCTGGGAGCCGATCAGGTGGTCGCCCACCTGAGCGACGGCAGCGCCGCCCTGCGCCCGGCGGTGCACCTGTTGAGTGCTCCTGACGTCGACAAGCTGAACGTCGAGATGCCATTCCCGTGCGTATGGGTCTGCGGGTGGTCCCGAGCTGACGGCATCGCGCCGCTGCGGCAGTCCCTGGTCGTCAGCGCCTTGACCGACGACGACGCCCTGATCGACGAACTGCTGGCCGACTCGACGGTGGCCAACGTCTACTACGGCCACCACCGCAGCTACTACGAGGCGCCGGAGATACCGCACGACGGATTCTTGGCGGACTTCCTGATGCGCAACAAAGGCTTCATCCGGGATTGACGACGGGCTCGGACCGCCGAACCGGCGCCGGCGGGCCGGCCACTTCGGGTAGAACGATTCAAGATGAGCAGCAGTAGGCGAGGCGGCGCGATGAATCTGGCAGTGCAGGCGATTGGCAAGGTCGCCAACCCGCGGGGCAGCACCGATCGGGACCTGCTGCGCACTGCCGTGTCCGGCAAGACCGTGCTCGTCACCGGAGCTTCCTACGGGGTCGGTGAGGCCACCGCCCGCGCGCTGGCCGCGGCCGGGGCCACGGTGCTCGCCGTTGCCCGGTCGGCGGACAGACTCGACGACCTCACCGCCGCCATCCAGGCCGGCGGGGGACGGTCGGTCGCCTACCCGGCCGATCTCACCGATCAGGACGCCGTGAGCGCGCTGGTCGACCGGCTCACCAGTGGCCACGGCGCACTGGACATCGTGGTGAGCAACGCCGGTAAGTCGCTGCGCCGGCCCTTGCACCACCAATACGACCGGCCCCACGACTTCCAGCGCACCATCGACGTGAATTACCTGGGGCCGATCCGGCTGCTGCTCGGCGTGCTTCCGGCGATGCGAGCTGCCGGGAGCGGGCACATCGTCAACGTCTCCAGCGTCGGCGTGCGGATGCCGCCCGGCCCGCAGTGGGGTGCCTACCAGGCGTCGAAGGGGGCATTCGACCGCTGGTTGCGCAGCGTCGCACCGGAATTGCACGCTGACGGGGTGGATGTCACCACGATCTACTTCGGCCTGATCCGCACCCGGATGATCGAGCCCAGCCCAATGCTCGGCCGCTTGCCGGGCCTGACAGCTGATGAGGCCGCCGACGTCATCGCCCGAGCGGTCGTCGACCGGCCCCGCACCATCGCGCCGCCTTGGACCTTCGCCGCCGAAGTGGCCTCGGTGCTGTTGGCCGGTCCCGCGGATCGGGCCGCGCGGCTCTGGCAACGCCGTGTACTTCATTCCAGGGCGGGTCGGTGATGACGCTGCTCGGCACGGCCGCGGTGGCAGGTCGCGCGGTGCTGCGCTCGCGGATACTCAGCGTCCCCGGACCGGCGGCGACGCTGCGACTGGCGCGTGAGGCCATCCGGGGCGGCACCAACCCGTACACGCTGCTGGCGGTCAGCGCCGCCCGCTGGCCCAACCGGGCCGCAGTCATCGACGACGACGGGGTGATCACCTACTGCGAACTGCAGGCCAGAACCGATGCCCTCGCCGCCGACCTCTGCCGCCGAGGGGTGAAACCGGGCGGCGCCGTCGGGGTGTTGTGCCGCAACGGCCGCGCCTTCGTCGAGGCGCTGTTCGGCGTCGCGTCGGTGGGTGCCGAGGTGGTGCTGATCAACACCGAGTTCCGCACCGACGCGCTGGCTGCCGCACTGAGCGCTCACGACATCGCGACAGTAGTTTGTGAACCGGAATTCGACGAGCGGGTCGGCGCCGCCGACGAATCCATCGCGGTGCTGCACCCGGCCGCCGTCGAGGAGGCGCAACGTGCCGCTGCCCGACCCCGCGTAGCGCCGGCCGGGCGGATCATTCTGCTGACGTCAGGCACCACCGGAAAACCAAAAGGGGTGCCCCGCGCGCCGCGCATCAACACCGGAGTGGTCGGCATCGGGCTCACCATCCTTGATCGAACCAGGCTGCGCGCGGGATTACGCAACGCCATGGCGGTGCCGATGTTTCACGGTCTGGGTCTGGGCATGACGATCCTCACCATCGGCTTGGGCGGAACGATACTGACGCATCGGCGCTTCGATCCGGAGGCTGTGCTGGCGCAAGCGTCTCTGCACCGCGCGGACGCGATGACGGCCGTCCCGATCATGCTGTCCAGAATCCTCGATTTGCCGGACACCGTCCGAGCACGCAACCCGCTGCCGGCGCTGGAAACGGTGCTGTCCAGCGGTGACCGGCTGGACCCGAGCCTGGCCGAACGGTTCATGGACAGTTACGGCGAGGTCCTCTACAACGGCTATGGATCGACCGAGGTCGGCATCGGAGCGCTGGCGACGCCGGCGGAACTGCGCGAGTTTCCCGAAACCGTCGGGCGGCCCAGCGTCGGCTGCCGGGTCCGCATCCTCGACGAACACGGCGCCCCAGTCGGCCCGAACGAGACCGGCCGCGTCTTCGTCGGGGGTGAGCTGACCTTCGAGGGATACACCGGCGGCGCGGCCCAAGAAGCCAAAAAAGTCACCGACAACATGACCAGCACCGGCGACCTGGGGTATTTCGACCCAGCCGGCCGGTTGTTCATCGTCGGCCGGGAAGACGACATGATCGTCTCCGGGGGAGAGAACGTTTATCCGCGCGCGGTGGAGAACGCGCTCGCCGAGCACCCCGACATCACCGACACCGCGGTCATCGGCGTCCCGGACGAGCGATTCGGTCAGCGCCTGGCGATCTTCATCGTTCCGAGACCCGACAGCGGGGTCGACGAGACGGCGGTGCGCGAGTACCTGAAGTCCCGGGTGTCCCGCTTCGAACAGCCCCGCGACGTCCATATCGTCGGCAGCATTCCCCGCAACCCGGCCGGCAAGGTCGTGCGGCGCGAGCTGCCGACGTAACCGTTGGCCGCCCGGATCTGCTCGACGCTTACACCGGCTCGACGACCCGCAGCAGCGGGACGCGGTCAGGCCCGTCCCCGTTGATGGCCGAGGCGAGGTCGACCTCGCCGACCGGCACCGCATCCTCAGTCGTCTTGAGCAGCCAGTTCGGCGCGATCACCGAGACCGCGGTGGCCGTTGCCGTCGCCGCGGCCACGCTCGTCCAGGCGAACGGACCCAGCGGTGTGCAGCCGAAGAAGTGACTGACGCCCGGGGTCTGGACGATGGCCACCAGAACCGCGGCGCTGCCCAGCGCGGTGGCCACCACGAGCGGACTGTGACGACGCGTCAGCAGCGTTTGTGCCAGCTGCGTGCTCACCAAAGCGGTCAGACCCATGGTGGAGGTTCGCCGCAGGCTGCCCGGCGTATAGCGCCCGACGGCCCAGGCGGCGGTCGCTCCGGCGGCGGTGACGGCACCGCGGGTCACGATCTGCCGCATCAGCGGCGCGTCGAGCGACGGTGTCGGCTCCGACAGCACTGCGCGCTGGTACTCACGGCGCGCCGCTTGAGCCTCCTCTTCGGTCTGGTCGGGGTCCTCTTCCGGTTCCGGGATCTGCGGGGTCACCGCGACGGCGAGAGCCGGGAACATGTCGGTGAGCAGATTCACCAGTAGCAGTTGGCGGGTGCCCACCGGGGCCCGGCCGGTGCCGAACGCCGTGCCCAGGATGGTGAAGATGACTTCACCGATGTTTCCGCCGACCAGGATGGTCAACGCGTCGCGCACCGCGCTCCACATGCTGCGGCCTTCCACCAGCGCATCGAGCAGCGCGCTCAGGTCGTCCTCGGTCAAGACGAGGTCCGCGGCGCTGCGGGCCGCCGAGGAGCCGCGGCCGCTGACCCCGATGCCGACGTCAGCCATCCGGATCGCCGCGGCGTCATTGGCGCCGTCGCCGACCATCGCGGTCACCCGGCCGCAGCGCTGCAGCGAGGCGACCACCTGAACTTTCTGTTCCGGGCTGACCCGGGCGAAGACCTGCACGTCGGCGGCCAGCCTGGTGCAGGCTTCTTCGTCGAGCGCGGCGAACTCGGCGCCGGTGATCACCTGCACGTCGGCCGGCAGCCCGAGCTGGCGGGCGATCGCCCGGGCGGTGACGGGGTGGTCGCCGGTGATCAGCACGACCTGGCGGCCGGCCTGGTGCAGCGCCTCGATCAGCGGCTGCGCCGACGGGCGTGCGGTGTCGGCCAGGCCGACGTAACCAATCAGCGCGAGGTCCTGCGCGGCGGCGTCGACGCTGTCAGCGTCGGTCTCTTCCTCGTCAGTCGGGTCGTCCTCCCAACCGCGCTGCGCCACCGCCAGCACCCGCAGGCCCTGCTCGGCCAAAGTTCGCACCATCGACTCGGCATGTTTGCGGTCCGCTTCCGGGTCGGCGAACCGGCAGCGCGGCAGGATCTCCTCTGGCGCGCCCTTGAGCATCAGCGTCGGCGCTTCGGCGAGGTTCGACTGTTCGGTGCCGATCGCGGCAGCGAAGCCGCGGCTGGACTCGAAGGGCACTTCGGCAAGCGTCGTCCACTCCGGGTCGTGCGGCCCCAGGATCTTGCTGGCGGCGCCGAGGATGGCCTCGTCGGTGGCATGCGCGTGGCCCTGCCCGTCCTGCGGCCGCGGGCAGGCCCGCGCGGCCGCGCGCAGCACGTCGGCGGCCACCGGATCATCGGCGCCCGGCAGCGGACCCGCCGGATCGGCACCGGCCGGTACCGCACGGACCACGCGCAGCCGGTTCTCGGTGAGCGTGCCGGTCTTGTCGAAGCAGATCGTCTCCACCCGGCCCAGCGCCTCGATGGTGCGCGGGGCCCGGACCAGCACACCACGACGGCTCAGGCGTTGCGCGGCGGCAAGCTGTGCGAGCGTGGCCACCAGCGGCAGGCCTTCCGGCACGGCGGCCACCGCGATCGCGACGCCGTCGGCAACGGCCTGTCGCAGCGGTGCCCGCCGCAGCATCGCCAACCCGGTCACGGCGGCGCCACCGGCCAGCGTGAGCGGAAGAACCTTGTTGGTCAGCTCTCGGAGCCGCGCCTGTACACCGGCTCCCGACTCGACGTCGGCGACCGCCGCAATGGCGCGTTGCGCAGCGGTGGCGCTGCCGGTCGCGACGACGATGGCGCGGGCATGTCCGGCGACGATGGTGCTGCCCTCGAAGAGCATGCTGGCCCGTTCCGAGTCGGTGGCGGCTACTGGCTCCACCTGCTTGTCCACCGGCAGCGACTCACCGGTGAGCAGGGATTCGTCGACCTCGAGGTCGTCAGCTATCAACAGCCGCGCGTCCGCCGGCACCACGTCGGGCGCCGCCAGGTCGATGACATCGCCGGGACGCAACGTGCTGGCCGCGATGGTCACGGTGCGTTCGGCTCGGCGGGCGGCCTCGAGCCGGCGCCGCGTAGTGGCGACCGCCGGGACGACGACGCGACGCGCCAGCTGGTCCTGCTCGGCGAACAGTTCGGCGGCTGCGGCGTCGGCCCGCAGCCGCTGCGCGCCACCGGTGACCGCGTTGGCGGTCATCACGCCCGCGACCAGCAGCGCGTCGACGTTGCTGCCGACGATCGCCGAAGCCGCCGCACCGACGGCAAGAATCGGGGTCAGCGGATCGGCGAGCTCGGCGCGGGTGGCGCTTAACAACCGCCCCACTCGCTGGGCCGGTCCACGCAGCGGCGACACCACCGGGCTGTAGGACAGGTCTTCGAGTCGTTGCCGCCACGCCGAGGTCTCGGTGTCGACCGCCAGCGGGCGGGCACCGCCGGTCAACCGCGAGTAAACGATCTCCGGGTCCAGCGCGTGCCAGGCGGTCAGCGGCTGCGGAGTGGGATCGGGCCGCCGCAGCACGTTGGCGGCGGACAGCGCACCGGACAACAGTGCGCTCGCGGCGGCCGCGTTCACCGGGTTGAACCAACGCCGAGCGGACAGCGCATTGCCGGGTCTGCTGGGGTCGCCCGTCACCAACAACAGGCCGGCCAGCGTGGTACCGCCCTTGGCCAGCCGCACTGCCGACTCACTGGCCTGCCGGGCGGCCGGCAGCGCCGACAGGATCCGCACCGCCGCAGCGAGGTCGGTGCCGGTGATGATGTCCGCCGTCCAGGGTGTCGCGGCCTGCGGATCGTCCAGCGCCACGCCGACGTCGGCCACCGCCAGCGCAGCCAGGGTATCCGTCGAGGCGAAGTCCCGATGCAGTGCGGTGATCAGCAGCACCGGTCCGCGATCTGAACGCAGCTCACGCACCAGCTTGAGCAGCGGTGTCCCGGCTGCATGCGCCGCCCCGACGCTGGCGGCAAGATCATCGGTGCCGGCGACGTGCCGCAGCACCACCCGGACCCCGGTCCGGTGCGCGGTCTGCAGCAGCGGGACCGCGTAGGGGTCGACCTCCCAAGCCACATCGACGCTGCCCACCTGCTCTCCGTCGACCAGCAGGTCGGCACGTTCGAGGCCCTGCGCCGGCGCAGCCGACGGTGCCGCGCGGACCCAGCGCAGCCGGGCCCCCGTCGCCGGCAACTCGTCCGGGTCGGGCTCGGGTGCCTGCTCGCCATGCAGTAACGCGTCGGCGACCTCGTACACCCGGTCGTCGTCCCAGCCAGGTAATTCTCCGCGCGCATGCAACACGGCGCGGGCGTCGCCCCGCAGCGCGGCTCCGTCGATGACGACGACTTTGATGCGGTCCAGCCGGCGCAGCGCACCCGGGTCGAGGACCAGTTGCCCGGCGTTGGCCAGCCCGCGTCCCAGCACCGCGGCGAAGGTCTGCCGGCCCATCGTCGCTGCTTTGGGCGCCGCCGCCAGCACCGCGCCGGCGGCCTCCTCGGCGCCTCCCCCACCGAGCAGGGCGCCGGCCGCGGCGACCAACGCGCCGTTGGCGGCCTGATCCACGTACTCCTCGACCGGGCCGGCGCTAGCGCCCTTTGCGGTGTCGATGGCGGCGTCGACGGCTCCGTCGACCACCACATGCGACGCCTCGCCGGCGGCTGCCGCCTTCGCGCCGGCCGACGAGATCACCGGGACGACCGGAGCCTGCGGTCGCGTGGGAGTTGCCAACTCACGTTCCCGCCGCCGCCACACTTCGCGATGCGCCGACGCCTCGGAGAGCTGAAGGCCGCGTTGTGCGAGGTCGAGCAGCGGCGTACTGGCGACTTGCGTCAGCCCGTTGGTGATCGCCATCGAAGCGGCCAACGTCAGGTCGGTGCCCACCCGACCCAGCCGAGACTCCAGCATTGACACCAGCCGCGGCTGATTGCTGAGCAGTGACGATGCGGCCCGGGCGGCTTTGGGTCCGGCGGGCAGTCGGCCGAACCAGCCGGTGACGGCAGCGCCGACCGCCAGAACGTCCATTGCCGCTGCGGTCAGCGGCACCGCCAGCGCCAGCGGATTCCCCGGGTCGGCGAACGGCGCGGCGCGGGGCGCGGCTTCCAACCCTGTCGAGGACACCTCGTCGGCAACCGCCGCGACCGCGGCCCGGACCTCGTCGAGGACGTGGTCGTCGTCGGCGTGCTCGTCCAGCTGAATGACCAGCCGGCCCAACGCCCCTTCGACGTGCGCGCTGGTTACACCAGAAATTTGACGGACCGGCTCTTCGAGTTGCGTCGCGTGCTGGTGCCAGCGGGGAAATGGCAGCAGCGAGTCGAGGTCCAGATGCACCCGCTGACCGCTTTGCCACCGCACCGGCGGAAGCACGTGTGCCGCGGAGCCGTCACCGGTGTTCCTGCCCAGCATCCGCCCGGTCGCCTGGCCTACCGACCGGGTCACCGGGTCGACCAGCGTTTGCATCGCGCCGGCGGCGTCTGCAGCACCGTGCACCCCGACGCGCAACGCCTGCACCGCCTGGCCGGTCAGTCCGCGGAAAACACCGTTCACACCCGGCACGTTCATTCTGATCAACCCTTCAACCAGGTCGTTACGCCAGCGCCAACCGACGGCGTGTTCCACCTTCTATAGATAGTCCTTACTAGCCTCGCACGGATTGACGTGGGCCTGCGCCGTCGAGGGCGCTCAGTGGTGTGCTCGCCGAGCCAGGGTGGCGCCCAGACCGGACACGATCTCCCTCGGGCGTTGCTGTTCGCCTTGCTGAGCACCCAGCACCAGGATCGCGCCGGTGAGGACCGGCAGCGCCCACTGCAGGTACTTCAGCTGCTGTTGGGCAGTGGCGACGTCCGGGGGCGTCTGCGGAGCCGGCTCGGTCGCTCCTTGCGCGGTCTTCTCGTTACTCTGCGCGATCTTGCCGCCCAGCGCCCCGCTCCAAGCGGTCGCTCCGAGGGCCGCCCCGGTGACGGCAAGTTTGGTCACGGTGTTCGCCCGGACGCCGGTCTGATACTTCGCCCGACCACGGTTCGCCAACAGGATCCCGGCGCCGCCGACGAGGTGAGCGCCGATCGCAGCGGCGTTGACCGGGCTCCACTTCGCCCAGCCCGCGGACGCAACCCGGCCCCGGTCTTGCGGCTCGCGAACCGCAGCGGCGGCGCCGTTCAGCCCCACCGCGCCCATCAGGGAACCGCCGAACCACGCCGCGGCGCCGAGGTCATGAAGTGAACGAATGATGGTGTTACGTGCAGACATGAAAGATCTCCCTTGATTCGGGCACACGTGGTATCAACCGAGCAAAGCTGCCGAAGACGATCACGAGGCTTGCTGAGTAACGAATCGGCCTTGTAACCGACGCTACGACGCACAGGTTCACCAGTTTCAGGTGATTGAAACCTTCCACCAGCGCGGGCCGGAAAACCTCGCGCCCGGCCATCCAGCCGACGTTTGAAGCCGGAATTGTTCTGAAACAACGGCTTTCACAGATGTGGCCCCAGGAACGCGGCGGTGTCGTAATAGGTCCGGAAAGAGTCGATGGAGTCTCCGCTGGCCTCCAGCACACTGACGCCCTCGTAGCTGAATTCGGTTCCGTTGCGCAGCGTGCCCGCCGACGTCCACTCCAGAAAGGCGATTCCGTCACTGCGCGCGACGTGTTGGAATTCCGAATCGATGCTGCCGAAGACGTCGCGGTACTGAAGCCAGAATTGACGTGCACCTTCCTTGCCACGCTCCTCGTGTGGCATACCGAGCTTGCGCAATGTCGCGTCCTCCGCGAAGAGCCCGACGAGCGGATCGACGTCCCGAGTGCTGTGCAAATCGCCCAACGCGGCAACGAAACGGTCAACGATGTCAGCCATGCCGGCGGATACCCCCAACGGATGAGCCGCTAACCCCGACCCGTCCGGTGGTCTGCCACACTCGAGCTGCGGACAGCTTGGCTTCGAAAGGACGGCGCCTGACCACGATGGAGCACTTGCGGTCGGTGTTCGTGCCCAACGTGCGGCCGGCCTCCCTTTCGCGCTCGTGCGTGCGGCTGGCCGCACCCACGGCCAGAAGCGCAGGTACGGCTGGACCGGTATGACCAACGCAGCGACTGGACAGACGCCGAGTTGTTACCGGCATCCCGACCGCTCAACTTATGTCAGCTGCACGCGCTGCGAGCGGTACATCTGCCCGGAGTGCATGCGGGACGCCACTGTCGGGCAGCAATGCGTGGACTGCGTTCGCGCTGACGGGAGGACGGCACCCCAGGCACGTACCCATTTCGGCGGGCGGTTGCGCTCCGGCTCACCAGCCGTCACCTACGTACTGATCGCGATCAACGTCGCAGCGTTTCTGCTGCAATCCGCCTCGGTGGGACTGGAAAGCCACCTCACCCTCTGGCCGCCGGCGGTGGCCGACGGCCAGCTGTACCGTCTGGCGACTTCAGCCTTCCTGCACTACGGCCTGACCCACTTACTGCTGAACATGTGGGCGCTTTATGTCGTGGGCCCGCCGCTGGAGATGTGGCTGGGCAGGTTGCGGTTCAGCGCGCTGTACGCGTTGAGCGCGCTCGGCGGCTCGGTGCTGGTGTATCTGCTCGCCGCGTTGGACTCCGCGACGGCGGGCGCGTCAGGCGCTGTATTCGGCTTGTTCGGTGCCACGTTGGTGGTACTGCGGCGGCTCCAACTGGACTACCGCTGGGTCGTCGTGGTGATCGTGGTCAATCTGGTGTTCACCCTCGCGGTACCGCTGATCAGTTCGCAGTCGATCAGCTGGCAGGCCCATGTGGGCGGACTGGTCACCGGGACGGTGATCGCCTTCGCGTACGTCAACGCCCCGCGGGACCGGCGCGACCTCGTCCAGGTTGCCGCGACCGGCGTCGCGCTGCTGTTGTTCGTGACGCTGATCTGGTGGCGTACCAGCGTTTTGCTGGTCGAGGCCGGTGGACATTTCGTTCTGCGCTGACGGCCGCGCGGGGCGGTCTACATTGATTCGCCTTCACCGTTGGCCGCAAACTCACCTGCCGGTTAACTGGTCGTCGTGAGTTGGTGGACAGTCAGTACGGAGCGGACGCTGGCCGACGATGTGCCCGCGCCGCCGGCAGACGTGCGCGACTTCTACGTCGACCTGCGCAACATGAAACTCGTCCACCCGCTGGTCGTGTCCGTGCGCACGACGTCACGTCGCGACACGACAGACGGGTACATCGAGGACTACCGCGTCGGAGACCGAATTCCGTTGTGGAAGCTGACGGTCCCGATCAGCTACCGGGTGCGGTTGGCGGTTCCGGCCGACGGTGACGTCGTCACCTCAGCGCGTCAGTTTCCGCGGGTGCGGCTGCACGGGACGGTGTCTTTCGAAGCGGTCGGCGTCGGGACGCGGATCGTCGAGCGACTACGCATTTCGGCTCCGGCGCCACTGGCCGGGGTGACAACGCGACAGGCGATCCGCGCGCACCGTGCCATGCTCGGCGCAATCCGCGGCCACTTCGACGCGGCGCCGTGACGCTTGCGGGTGGTGGAATCGTATTCTTCGGTTACTGCATGCAACCAATAACGCCATAGCGAGCCGTTGAACGGTTACCGTCCTAGCAGGCGACGACGAGGAGCTCGGCATGTTGCACGATCTGGTCCTAGCAGCTCAGGACAACCCACAAGCGGCCGGTTTCATCCTGCGCGGTGTCAAGGCGATCATCGTCGGCATCGGCAGCGTCATCGCGGCTATTGTGTCCGCGGTCATTGCAGCAACAAAGGGCCGCAACCCACTCGGCTGGGGCATCCTCGGCCTGTTCTTTTCCCTCTTGACTCTCATCGTCATCATCGTCATCCCCAGCAAGAAGTAGCTCTGCCGTCGGCACCGTAGCAGCGATGCGCATGACACCGACGCGCTGACAGCTTCACCGGGCCGTCCACTGCGAAGTGAGCGCGAAATCCGACAGGTATTTCGTTGCGCTCCACCCGCCGTCGACGACGATGGTCTGGCCGTTGATGAAACTGCCGCCCGGCGAACACAGGAAGGCGACGACGGCAGCGACGTCGTCGACAGTGCCCAGCCGTTGATGCGGTGTCATTTCGACGTTGAGCCGTTGAAACCGTTCGTCGGCCAGGCGGTGCTCAGTCATCGGCGTCTGAATCACCCCGGGCGCCACGGCGTTGCACCGTATTCCCTGCGATCCGTACTGGCAGGCGATGTGGGTGGTCAGCGCCGTCAGCCCGCCTTTGGCGGCCGAGTAGGCGCCGCCGCGCAGACCACCCACCACAGCGAACGTCGATGTCACGTTGATGATCGCCGAGCCGGGCCGCAGATGTGGGATGACCTCGCGCGTGAGGCGAAACGGTGCCCGCAGCATCAAGTTCAGGAAGTGGTCCAAGGTTTCGTCGTCCGTCTCGTGCAGCGGCTTGGGACTGCCCACTCCAGCGTTGTTGACCAGCACGTCGATGTTGCCCCAGCGGTTGACCGCGGCGTCGACGATCCGACTGGGCGCGTCGTCGTCGGTCAGGTCGACGGCCGCGGTCGTGACCCGCTCGTGGTCACCGATGGCGTGGGCGAGGGCGTGCAGCCGGCTCTCGTCACGGCCGGTCGCGACAATGGCCATGCCCGTCTCGGCCAGCCGCGTGGCGCAACCGAAGCCGATGGCTCCGCTGGCGCCGGTCACAATCGCTACCTGCATGTCGGGTCCGCCTTCACCAGCGTGGCTTTGATCTGATGTTTGAGCACCTTGCCTGCGTCGTTCTTCGGCAGCACATCCCAGATGACGACTTCCTCGGGCATCTTGAACTTCGCGACACCGCGGTCTCCGAGATAGTCGCGCAGCGCGGCGACATCAGGACGGCAGCGTGCTCTCGGCACAATCACCGCGCACGCCCGTTCTCCGGTGCGGTCGTCAGGAACACCGACGATGGCCACCTCGGCTATGTCGGGATGCTCGGCGAGCAGATCCTCGATTTCCTTCGGCGAGATGTTCTCCCCGTTGCGGATGATGATGTCCTTGGCTCTCCCGGTGACGACCAGGTACTCGTCATCCACCCACCGGCCCATATCGCCGGTACGGAAATAGCCTCGCGCATCGAAGGATTCCAGCTCGTCGTCAGGGTTCAGGTAACCGAGCAGCATCTGTGGTCCGCGGGCGCAGATTTCTCCGTCGGGTGCCGTGGAATCGCTCGAGACGAGTTTGATCTCCGCCGAGCCCGCCCGGCCGTCGGTGTCAGCGGCATGCTCGGCATCCCACGGTGAGCCGATGGTGGTGATCGGAACTTCGGTCGAGCCGTACACCCGGGTCACCACGGCGCTCTCGAAATAGGCTGCGGCGTTTCGCATCAACGACGGCGACACCGATGCGCCGCCGCAGACGAAGAACTTGAGGTCGGGCAGCCGGGTGCCGGCGCGCCGGGCGGCGGCCAGGATCTGCTCGAGGAACGGCTTAGCCCCGGCGATGTGAGTGCAGCGCTCGGACTGCATCAACTGCACCGCGTCGTCAGCGTTCCAGCGATCCATCAGCACGGCGGTCGTACCCAACAGCAGTGGACATTCGAAGGCATAGATCGAGCCGCCGATGTGAGCGATCGGGGAGGGCACCAGGAACCGGTCGCCGGGGTCTACCGACCAGTGTTCCCGCAGTTGACAGATCAGGGCGTGCATCGAATTATGGCTGTGCAGAACACCTTTGGGGTCACCGGTGGTGCCCGAGGTGTACAAGAGCATCCGCGCGGTATCCGGGTCCAGCGCCGGCAGGCTGATCCTTTCCTCCGGTGAGGTCAACAGCGACGGGAACGGTGTAAGTCGAAGGTCCGCGTCCGCGCCGCGCACCACCACGACCTCGAGCGGCCGGTCGAGCTGTGCGATCGCCCGCTCGGCCATGGACGCATACTCGTGCCCGCCGAACTGTGCGGGCACAAAGACCATCCGGCTGCCGGCATCACGGAGGATGTATTGCAGTTCGCGATCGCGCAGCGACGGCAGGATGGGGTTGACCACCATGCCGGCCAACGTGGCCGCCAGGTAGATGACCGCGGCTTCATGCCAATTGGGCAACATGAAGGACACCACACTGCCTGCCGGCATGCGCTTGGACATGGCAGCCGCCAGCGCTGTCGCGTGGTCGTGTAACTGCCGGCAGTCCAGGCGCACGGAGCCGTCGACGAGCACGGCGCGCGCGGGTGTCTTTTCGGCGGCACCACGCAACTCGTCGGCGAGGGTGGACTTCACCCACCAGCCGCGGGCGTAAGCGTCGGCGGCGCGTTCGGAGTCCCAGCGCAACGGAGTTCACCCCCGAACGCGTCGCATCGTCATCGCGTGGCGCAATCGCGACGCAGGGGCAGGTCACCGAAGCGGTGACTCTTGACGGGACAACGCCCCCGGCAAATCATGTTCTCGATTATGCATTCGACACGGTGCAGCGGCTGATCCATAAAGGCGTCGACTTCCCAGGCCGTCGGCGGCTACCAGCGCAGCGGTAACGGCCGGGAGTGGAGCGAGTTCGGCTTCGACGAGTACTTGGAGATCAAAGGGGTATTGGGTCACACACCCGAATAGGCAACCCGACGGCTGTCTCCGCCTGCTGCAAAAGGACTGCGATGTTCTCGGCGATCCTCATCGACCAGGGTGAAGCGGGCCAGTCGGCCGCGCTGACCAGCCTCGACGACGAACAGCTTCCGGACGGGAACGTCAGTATCGACGTGGAGTTCTCCACACTCAACTACAAAGACGGCCTCGCCATCACCGGCAGATCCCCGGTCGTCCGCATGTTCCCCATGGTGCCCGGCATCGACCTGGCCGGTGTCGTCACCGAAAGTTCGCATGCCAACTGGTCGAAGGGCGACTGGGTGGTGCTCAACGGTTGGGGTGCGGGCGAAACTCACTGGGGCGGCCTGGCGCAGCGGGCGCGGCTGAACGGTGATTGGCTGGTGCCGCTGCCCGACGCATTCAACTGCAGGCAGGCCATGGCGATCGGCACCGCGGGATACACCGCGAGTCTGTGCGTGAATGCCCTGCTGACCCACGGGGTGCGCCCCGAACAAGGTGAAGTGCTGGTGACGGGCGCGACGGGCGGCGTCGGCAGCATCGCGATCGTCCTGCTGGCCGCGGCCGGATTCACCGTCGTTGCGGCGACGGGACAGCGCTCCGAGGCCGCCTATCTCCATGACCTCGGCGCTGCCACGGTGCAAGATCGCGCCGAACTCGGTCAGGCCGGAAAGCCGCTGCAAAGGGAGCGTTGGGCCGGAGTCGTCGACTCGGCGGGCAGCCACACACTGGTCAACGCGTGCGCTCAGACCCGCTACGGCGGTGCGGTCGCCGCCTGCGGACTGGCCCAGGGCATGGACTTTCCCGCGACGGTAGCGCCGTTCATCCTGCGCGGTGTGTCGCTGCTGGGCGTCGACAGCGTCCGGGCGCCCATCGAGCGACGCCTCGCCGCTTGGGAACGGCTGTCTCGCGATCTGAACCCGGCCCACCTTGACGCGATCGCCCGGCAGATCCCGCTGTCGGAGGCGATCGTCGCTGCCGGCCAGCTTCTGGACGGGCAGGTTCGGGGCCGCATCGTCGTCGACGTCAACGGCTGACCCGAAGTCGACTCCTGCCCGCCGTGTCGTCGGCTCGGCGAGCCTTTCCGCCTCTAAGCTTTGCCCTGATTCAACCGAGAGGGATATCGACGTATCAGCGGCAACGGGAGCGTCGTTCGGCCAGCAGGTCAGGACGGGCAGCAAGCGATCAGCGAACCGGCCAAAATCACGCCCACGCCGGTTCGCGGTATCCGGCGACCGCGCTGGATAGCGCCCGGCCCGCGGCGCCGCCGTCCGTCAACCTGGAGCCGTAGCGGAGGTAGCCGCCCGCCGCGCGCACCCGGTATCCCCGCCCTGGACGGCCTGCGGGCGGTGGCTGTCGCGCTGGTGCTCGCCGACCACGGCGGCCTGGCCGGCATGGGCGGCGGCTTCATCGGCGTCGACGTGTTCTTCGTGCTCAGCGGATTCCTCATCACCGCTCTGCTGCTCGACGAACTCGGCGGCAACGGTCGCATCCACCTGCCGGGCTTCTGGATACGCCGGGCCCGACGGCTGCTGCCCGCGCTGGTGCTGATGGTGCTGACGGTCAGCGCGGTGCGGCAGCTGCTTCCGGCCGAAGCCGTCGCCGGGCTTCGGGGCGACGCCATCGCGGCGTTCTTCTGGATGGCGAACTGGCGGTTCGTCACCACGCAAACCGATTACTTCACGCAGGGAGCGACGCCCTCGCCGCTGCAGCACACCTGGTCGCTCGGGGTGGAAGAACAGTATTACTTCGTCTGGCCGTTGGTGCTCATCACCGTAGCCGTGCTGCTCGCCGCGGCCGCCCGACGCCGCGGCGTTCGAGCCACCCTCGGTTCGGTCCGGATGGTGGCCTTCCTTGCGGCCATAACCGGAGCGCTGGCCTCGGCGGCGGTCGCGGTGCTGCTGTCGTCCGGTACCGCGCGGGACCGGGTGTACTTCGGCACCGACACCCGCGCGCAGGGCTTGCTGATCGGTGCCGCCGCCGCGGCGCTGCTGGTGGAGGACTGGTCAGCGCTGAATCGCGGCTGGTCGTTGATCCGCACCCGCTGGGGGCGGCGGGCGGCGCGGGTACTGCCGGTCGTCGGGGTGGCGGCGCTGGGGTTCGCCGCACATCGGGCCACCGGCAGCGCGCAGGAATTTCACAGTGGTCTGCTGGTCGGAGTTGCGATCGCGGCTGTCGCGGTGATCGCCTCGGTTGCGCTCGACCAGCGGGGCGCGGTGGCCCGGGCGCTGGCTTGGCGTCCGATGGTGTGGCTGGGCGCAATCTCCTACGGCGTTTACCTCTGGCACTGGCCGATCTTCCTGGTGGTCAACGGGGAACGCACCGGTTGGTCCGGGACACCGTTGTTCGCAGCGCGTTGTGCCGCCACGGTCGTGGTCGCGACAGCGTCATGGTGGCTGATCGAACAACCGATCCGGCGGTGGCGGCCCGTGCGGGTCCCGTTGTTGCCGTTGGCCGGCGCCACCGTCGCGTCCGCGGTTGCGGTGACGGTGCTGCTGGTGCCGGTGCACGGCGGGCCGGGCGGAACCTCGGACGGCAGCCTGCCGCCCGGTGTGTCGGCGGTCGCCGCGGTGTCGCCCTCGCCGCCCGGCAATCCGGTCGCCGCGCGGCCGGCCGCGCGGCGTGACCCGAACCGGCCCTTCACCGTGTCGGTGTTCGGTGATTCCATCGGGTGGACGCTGATGCACTATCTGCCGGCCACGCCGGGCTTCGACTTCGTCGACCACACCGTCATCGGGTGCAGCCTGGTCCGCGGCGGCCCCTACAAGTACCTGGGCCAGACACTCGACCCGAAACCGGAATGCGACACCTGGCCGAGCAGGTGGTCGGTGCAGATCGACCGGGACCGGCCCGACGTCGCACTGCTGATCATTGGTCGCTGGGAGACGGTGAACCGGGTCAACGAAGGTCGCTGGACCCATATCGGTGACCCGTCCTTCGACGGATATCTGACTCAAGAGCTGCAGCGCGCCCTCGCGGTGCTGGGCTCCACGGGTGCCCGGCTCGTCGTCGCCACCGTGCCTTACAGCCGCCGCGGTGAGAAGGCGAACGGAAGTTTGTGGCCGGAGGATCAACCGGAGCGGGTGGACCAGTGGAATGCGATGCTGCGCCAGGTAACCGCCCGGGAACCAAACATCGGCATACTCGACCTGAACAGAAAGCTGTGCCCCAACGGTGTCTACACCGCCAAGGTCGACGGTGTGCAGGTGCGCAGCGACGGTGTCCACCTCACCGAAGAAGGGGTGGAGTGGCTGACCCCGTGGCTCGAGGAATCGGTTCGGTGACGAACCGTCAAGTGACTGCGCGACAGCTGATTTCCATGCTGTCAGCGTCGCGTGCGTGGAAGTTGACGCTCACGTAGCCGTTAGCGGGATCGCGTAAGTAATCCAGATACGGTTTGGCGTCCGCCATTTCAGTATTGTCGGCCACAATCAGCGCTCCCGGGGACAGCTGCGGTTCGATCAGCTTGAGGACGGGCAGATACAGTTCCTTCCAGCCGTCGAGCAACACGAATTCAATTGGGCCGGTGACATCCGCGAGCGTGCTGAGAGCGTCGCCCTGCAGGACGGTGATCCGGTCGTCCAAGCCGGCTTCGGCGAAAGTCCGCTTGGCTGCGGCTATTTTGGCGGCGTTGAGCTCGGTCGTGACGACGCGGCCGCTGCCGTTGTCGCGCACCGCCGAGGCGAGATGCAGGGCCGAGATGCCGAACGACATGCCGAACTCGATGACGGTGGTTGGGCGGGTGCCCCGGACGAGCAGGTACAGCAACCGGCCCGCCTCCGGGGTGACGGGAATGTAGAGGTCACCGAACGCGTCGGCGCGCTCGTGAATGCTCGCCTTTGAGAGCCGTTCGAACTCGCCGCGCCGTTCACGCAAGATGGGCAACTGTTGGCGGGCTTCGGCGTACATCCGCTGCAACACGTTCTGCACCCGAGGGTCGTGCAGTGTCGAGGTCATGCCCCCGACAGTAGGCGCTGTCGCTTATGGTGGGGGCGGCTCGAACCTGTTGTTTGTTTGACGGGACCGCTGTGCGGTGCGACGATGGACAGCGCAAGCACCTCGCTAGGTGAGGCGTCTGCACGGATACAGGCCACTGACCCCGAACGTCGAGAGACGCCCCGGGTCAGGACAGCTCTTCCCGGCATAAGGGTTGAGCCCAAGTGGCTTTCGGGTCGTCGACCTGGATACGCCGTGCAGTGCCGAAGCTCTGACGAGAGGGGTGCGGGCCCGCCGACCGTCTCGGGCGCCGAATCTCCTTTGTGTTTGACATGTCGTGACACCCGCGTGTGTCCTGGCCGCGAGGAGGTGAGGGCGAGTTGAGTCCGAGCGATAGTCCATATCCGTATTCGGGGCGTATATCGCCCTGCCCCGGCCGCGGCGTCTCTGCCGCCTGACGTTTCGCGGACACTACCGCGCTGTTCTCGCCTGGCGACTTCTGCTGTGCGCCGGGTCGCCGAAGGTGCTGTCTAGCAAAGCCTTCTGATAGCTGCTGCGCTGATCCGACTGGCACGCGGCAATTGGCAAGTTGGGAGAGGCTCGATGACTTCGTTTTCCGCTGCCCTGCCCGGGGCAGGCCTCGACGCCGGCGGCGGGCCGACGTCCAATCCGGCGGATGCGGCGGTGCTCGATCCGGCCCACGCGGGCGACATCGTCGGTGCGTTCGGTCGCATCCGACGTGACGCGAGCGGTGCCGGGCGCAGTCGCTGGCAGCGCCTTCGGATGTTGTTGGTGATCAGTGGGCCGGGCCTGATCGTGATGGTGGGAGATAACGACGCCGGCGGGGTGGCGACCTACTCGCAGGCCGGACAGAACTATGGCATGAAACTTCTGTGGACGTTGGCGCTGCTGATACCGGTGCTCTACGTCAACCAGGAGATGGTGCTGCGTCTAGGTGCAGTCACCCGGGTCGGGCATGCCCGGCTGATCTTCGAACGGTTCGGCAAGTTCTGGGGCGCGTTCAGCGTCGGGGATCTGTTGATCCTCAACGCTTTGACCATCGTCACTGAATTCATCGGGGTCTCCTTCGCGCTCGGTTTCCTGGGTTGCTCGAAAATGATCGCGATACCGGCAGCAGCGGTGTTGCTGTTCGCGGTCGTGGCCGGTGGCTCGTTCCGGCGCTGGGAGCAGCTGATGTTCGTCCTGATCGCGGTCAATATTGCGGTGATTCCGTTGGCGCTTTCTGTGCACCTGAGCATCACCGTCAGCATGCACGGCCTGTTACCACAACTCCCCGGTCACGGTGACTCGCTCGTACTGATGGTCGTCATGGCGATTGTGGGTACCACCGTTGCGCCTTGGCAGTTGTTCTTCCAGCAGTCCAATGTCGTTGACAAACGCATCACCCCGCGCTGGATGGCTTACGGACGAGCCGACTTGGTGATCGGCATCGTGGGGGTGATGGGCGGCGCTGTCGCGCTGATGGCGGTGACCGCCTTCGGGCTCGGAGGGACTGCCGCGGCCGGCCGATTCACCGACTCCGGCGCGGTCGCCTCGCATCTGTCGCACCATGTCGGGCACACGGTCGGCGTCTTGTTCGCCGTCATTCTGCTCGACGCATCGCTGATCGGAGCAAACTGTGTCGGGCTTGCCACCACCTACGCGCTGGGCGACGCCATGGGCAGGCCGCATTCGCTGCACTGGAAGATCACCGAGGCGCCGTTGTTCTACGGAAGTTATGCTGCGCTACTTGGCATATCAGCCGCGGTCGCGTTCAGCCCCGACCATGTTCTGGGTCTCATCACCCAGGGCGTCCAGGCCCTTGCCGGTGTCCTGCTGCCATCGGCCACAGTCTTTTTAGTATTGCTGTGCAACGACAGGTCGGTAATGGGCCCTTGGGTCAACAGTTTTCGGCAGAACACTCTGGCGTGGCTGATTGTTTGGTCACTGCTGATTTTGTCGCTGATGCTGACCGCTGTGACGTTTTTTCCCAAGCTGTCGACGGCCACCATGATCTCCGGGCTGGCAGTCGGTGCGGTGATCGGCGCCGCAGGTGCCGTTGCGGTTTTGGCCGCGGGCTGGCGAACCCATCAGTCGACTGCTGCGGACACGGTGCCCTTCGGCGCGCTGAATCTGGATCAGGCCGCGGAGTTCGACGACCTGCCGAAGCTCACCCGCGCCCAGCGCAAAGCCGTCCGTGACGAGGTCAGGGCAGGCTGGACGACGCCGGTGCTGACGACACTTGACCGAGCGGTCATGTCGCCGTCGCGTCGCACCGCGTTGTTCGCTCTACGGGCCTATCTGGTTCTCGCCGGCACGCTGGTGGTGATCAGGTTGGTGCAGGCAGGTGCCGGCTGAACACCAGCCGTCTCAAAGACGTTGTGCGTCCGCAGGTTCGGTCATTCTTGCGGAAGCAGCACGATCTTGCCGTGCGTGTGGCGTTGCTCCAGTTCTGCGAAAGCGTCAGCCACCCGGTCGAGGGGATAAGTAGCGGCGATGTCGAAGTCGACTGCCCCGCCGGCGACTAAATCGGCCATCTCCGCCAACACTTCGGGCGTCGATGCGTCGGTGCTGCCCTCGGTTTTGGCGCCCACGTCGGCCGCCTTCTGGAAGGAGATGATGGTCTCGATCCGCTCAGGTGGCACACCGAGGTCGACAGCCAACTGCACATAATCGGGTCCAAACAAGTCGATGAATGCATCGACTCCGTTGGGCGCCGCGTGGCGTAACCGGTCCGCCAGACCGTCGCCATATTCGATCGGGATGACGTCGTGCGCCTGCAGCCACTCGGCGCTGTTGTGTGAAGCTATACCGAGCACCCGCACCTGGCGGCGCACCAACAGCTGCACCACTAGACTGCCGACTCCGCCGGCCGCCGCGGACACCGCCACCGTCTCACCGGGTTGCGGTGCCACCGCCCGCACGGCGGCGTACGCGGTGGCGCCCACGACATACAGCGAACCCGCCGCCTCCCAACTCAACTGCGCCGGTTTCTTGACCAACTGGCCGACCGGGGCCGTGGTGTGAGTAGCGTGACTGGAGCGGCCATGACTGAACCCGAGAACCTCGTCGCCGACGGCGAATTCGGTGACGTCTTGGCCTGCCTCGAGCACCACCCCGGCCAGGTCGCTGCCCTCCCCGGACGGGAAAGTCGCGGGGAACATTTCGTGCAAAGCGCCCTTCCGGATGGCTGCCTCGCCGGGGTTGATGCCGGCGGCGCGCACTTCGACCAGCACTTCACCGGGACCGGGTGTGGGCGTGTCGATCTCGGCGATATACAGCACGTCGCGGTCGCCGTAGCGGTCGAACCGCACGGCACGTGTCTTCCCCGATGTCATCCTGCCCCTCCTTGCGGCAGCGCCAATGCGGCGCCGGACCTTGGCATTCCCGCAGCAGGGCTGAGCCACACCTGGCTCCGGCCCAGTAGTTCTGCTACTGGACGATGATCGGGTCGCCGATGTGGACGGTGTCGAAGTACCAGGCAGCGTTGTCGGGACTGAGGTTTATGCAACCGTGGCTGACGTTGGCATAGCCCTGCGAGTCCACCGACCATGGCGCTGAGTGCACGTACACACCGCCCCAGGTGACCCGCACCGCATACTGCCCCTGAATCAGGTAGCCCTCGGACGAACTGAGCGGAATGCCGATGGTTCGCGAATCGAAAGTGACAGTGCGCTGTTTTTCCAAGGCGGTGAACGAACCGCGTGGCGTGGGCCGGCTGGGCTTGCCCATCGACGCCGGCATGGTGCGCAGCACCTCGCCGTCGACACTGACGGTGAATGTGTGCGCGCTGACGTCGGCGACCCCCAGCACCGCCGAGCCGGTCTCGAAGCCTGTGGACAGACCGTGCACCTCGACGGCGACGTGGCTGTGGGCGGGCCAGTAGGTGTCGGGAATCCACTGCATTACTTCGTCGCTGACCCAATCGAAATGGCCGGTGGGGCGGTTCGGCGCATGGATTCTGACACTGCGCTCCACTGCCCGCCGGTTGGCGACGGGTCCGGTGAACGTCACGATCACCGGATGCCCGACACCGACGACCTCGCCCGGAGTCGGTTTCACCGATGCGACGACCGGATCTGGTATCGGCGGCGCGACGGCTGCCGTGCTTACGTCGACCGGCCTGCCCAGCGCAAGCGCCAAGGCGCCCGCGGCGACGGCGACCAACCGAATCACCCTATGCACGGCCCTATCCCCTTCAAACGGCACGATGACCAGGACTTCACTTTAATGACGCGAAAGATACCCGGCGGGCCGAATCAGCAAACTCGCTGACGACGTCAGCCGGAACCGTCGTCAACCCATATGGCGCCGGCCACGGCGGCCGAGGGTTCAGTCGGCTGGCTGTACCCGCGCAGCAGCAGACTCAGGCATCGGTTCGTAGCGAACGAATGAGCGGGTGAAGGACGCCGCACCGTGCGACAGTGAGCGCAGGTCGATGGCATAGCGAGTGAGTTCGACCTGCGGGACTTCAGCTTTGACCGCCGTGCGCTCGCCGTCTGCGGTGTCGGTGCCCAGTACCCGTCCGCGGCGCCCGGACAGGTCGCCCATGACGGTGCCGACCAAGTCGTCGGGCACGACGACAGATACTTCGTCGATCGGCTCGAGCAAGCTCACCTTGGCCTCGGCGGCGGCCTCTTTGAGCGCCAAGGCGCCCGCCATCTGAAAAGCAAAATCTGACGAGTCGACACTGTGCGCCTTGCCGTCGCGCAACGTGACCCGGATGTCGACGACCGGATAACCGGCGTGCACGCCCTTATCCATCTGGGCGCGAACGCCTTTCTCCACGCTGGGAATGAACTGCCGCGGTACCGCACCACCGACGACCTTGTCGTGAAATTCGAAGCCAGCACCTTCCGGCAGCGGCTCCACTTCGATGTCGCAGACGGCGTACTGGCCGTGTCCGCCGGACTGCTTGACGTGCCGACCGTGTCCTTTTGCCTTGCCGGCGAAGGTCTCTCGAAGCGGCACGCGCAACTGCACCATGTCGACGGTCACCCCGTATCGGTTAGCCAGAGCGTCGAGCACCACGCCGGCGTGCGCCTCACCCATACACCACAGCACGGTTTGATGTGTCTCCTGGTTCTGCTCGATGCGCAGGGTCGGGTCCTCGGCGGCGAGCCGTGCGAGTCCGACCGACAGCTTGTCCTCGTCGGTTTTGGCGTGTGCCGCAATGGCGATGGGCAGCAACGACTCCGGCATCGTCCACGGTTTGAGCACCAGGGGATCGGACTTGTCGGACAGGGTGTCTCCGGTCTCGGCACGGCTGAGTCGACCGATGGCGCAGATGTCACCGGCCAACACGACCGAGGCCGGACGCTGCTGCTTGCCAAGCGGAAACGACAGGGTGCCGATGCGTTCGTCCTCGTCGTGATCGGTGTGCGAGTTAGCCGAGCCGGAATTGAGCCCGGCAGACGCTCCGAAAAACGCTGTGAAATGGCCCGACACGTGCACCGTCGCGTCGGGTTTGATGGTGCCGGCGAAGACCCGGACCAAGCTGACGCGGCCGACGTATGGGTCTGAGGTGGTCTTGACCACCTCAGCGAGCAACGGCCCCTCCGCGGTGCAGGCGAGGCCGCCGCGCGTGGCGCCGTGCGGCGTGAACACTTCGGACAGCGGATGTTCCAGCGGCGAGGGAAACGCTTTGGTGGCGATCTCCAGCAGTTCCAGGGTGCCGACGCCGGTGGCGCTGCAAACCGGCAGCACCGGGAAAAACGAGCCGTGGGCGACCGCCTTCTCCAGGTCGTCGATCAGCACCGATTCGTCGATGGTCTCGCCGCCCAGGTAACGCTCCATCAAAGACTCGTCTTCAGACTCCTCGATGATTCCTTCGATCAGGGTGCCGCGATGCTCTTCGATCTGCTCGGCGTAAACCGCGTCGGGTGGGTGCAAAGTCCGCTTCCCGCCGGTGTAGTCGTAGTGGGTTTGCGACAGCAGTCCGATCAGTCCGTCGCCGGCCGGCAGGTACAGCGGCAACACCTTGTCGCCGAACGCGTTCTGCGCGGCGGCCAGTGCACTGGGGTAATTGGCCCGAGCGTGGTCGAGCTTGGTGATCACGACCGCACGGGGCATGCCGACCTGGGCGCATTCCTGCCACACCGACTTCGTCGGCTCGTCGACGTCTTCGTTCGCCGCGACGACGAACAGGGCGCAGTCGGCGGCGCGCAGACCGGCTCGCAATTCGCCGACGAAGTCGGCGTATCCGGGTGTGTCGATCAGGTTGACCTTGACGCCGTTGTGCGACAACGACGCCAACGCCATACCCACCGATCGTTGCTGGCGGATCTCTGCTTCGTCGTAGTCACTCACCGTGGTGCCGTCGACAACCGAACCCGGACGCGACAGCACGCCGGAGGCGACCAGCAGGGCTTCGATGAGTGTGGTCTTGCCGCCGCCCGATGGACCCACCAGCACCACATTGCGGACGGCGGCCGGGCTATCCGCAACCGGAGCGGCTCCCTGACCCTGAGAATTGGTCGCCTTATCGGCCATGACGTACCTCCGTGTACCTCATCGGACTCAGTAAGTCACCTTCCCCCTTTCGGCCCGGGCAGCACAAGACTTGGCAACGAACCCGCCAGTGACCGCGCGAACCACGGTCAAAACTGCCAGCTCGCCCAGCGCTGCACAGTGACTGCGATCAACGGGCCGTTCAACGAAATATGCTGATACTGAGTGTATTTGGCGCACAGAGCAGCGTACCCAGCGGTCATCACTTCACCGTCGTGATGAACGGTCGCGACGCCGTCGGCTCGGACCCACCACAGTTGTGTCCAGTCGTCGTCGTAATGGTCGACCAGGAAGCTGACGTTCGGGTTGTGTTCAATGTTGGCCAGCCGGCGCAGCTTGTGCGTGGTCTTGGGTTTCGCGTCGACTGCGGTGTACACCACGTCGGCACCCACCGCGAAAACCACCGGCACCAGATGCGGTTTACCGCCGGGCGTCACAGTGGCCAGCCGGGCGGTCGGCGCCTGCGCGAATCGCGCTCTCGGGTCGAAGTCGACCACCGGGTCAGCCTAGCGGGTCGCCGCCACCGAATCGCGGGCGCGGCTCAAAGCCTTAACTGATGGTGAGGCCGCCGTCGACGACGATGGTTTGGCCGGTCACATATCCGCCGGCCGGAGAAGCCAGCCACACGGCGGTGGCGGCCAGCTCGGCCCCCTCGCCCATCCGGCCCAGTATCAGCCGGTGTGACTGGCTCTCCAGGTAACCCGGCTGGTAGCTATCGGTCATTTCGGATTCGAAGAAGCCGGGTGCCAGCGCGTTGACCCGGATGCCTTTGCGTGAACCCCACTGCTGGGCCAGATCGCGGGTCAGTCCGGTGATGGCTGCCTTGCTGGCGCTGTAGGCGGCTTGCGGCAGATCGGCGGTGGTGAAGCCCAGCACGCTGGAGATGTTGACGATCGAACTGCCCGGCTGCATCACCCGGCCGCAGGCCTGCGCCATCCAGTACGCACCGTTGAGGTTGACGTCGATGACCGAGCGGAACTGCTCGGGTGTTTCGCGGGTCGCCGGGACCGCCGTCCCTACACCGGCGTTGTTGATGAGCACGTCGACGTGGCCGAAGGTCTGGATCGCCGCGTCGACCAACCCCTGACACTGCTCCGGCACGCTGACGTCGGTCCCCACCGCCAGTGCCTTGCGGCCGGCGGCCTCCACCAGGGCAGCGGTCGACTGCAGTTTGTCCGCGCGCCGCGCACCGATCACCACGTCGGCACCAGCCTCGGCGAAGGCCTGCGCGAACGACACCCCCAATCCCGACGACCCGCCGGTGATGACCACGACCTTGTCGTCGAGCCGAAAAGAATCAAGCACACCCATCAGCTACATCACCTTCCGCTTGTCAACCGGCCCGCATGCGCGCCCGTAACCGCTACGTTGACACCCATGTCGGCCGAGACGCAGATCGCCAACCTGCTCTACCGCTACGCCGAGCACATGGATGGCGGCGACCTCGTCGGAGCGGCAGCGCTGTTCCAACATGCTCGCATCCGGATCGCCGCCGGCAACGAGGAGTCCCCGGATGGCTCGAGCACCTCGAACGAGGGCCTCGTGGACGCGGGGTTCTTGTTGGCGTTCTGGCAAGCCGCGGTGGTGCTGTATCCGGACGGGACGCCTCGGACCAAGCACGTGGTGACGAATCCGATCATCGAGGTCGACGAGGGAGCCGGTACGGCCAGTTGTCGTAGTTATTACACGGTGCTGCAGCAGACCGGCGATTTCCCGCTGCAGCCGATCGTCAGCGGGCGCTATCACGACCGGTTCGAATGCGTCGGTGGACGGTGGCGGTTTTCATTTCGGGATTACACGCTGATGGATTTGGTCGGTGATTTGAGCCGTCATCTGAACCGAGCCGTCGCGCCGGGCTTTGCCGGCCACTAATTCGTTTGCCGAACCGTTAGCGTGGTTATTCCGTTCCGGTGCTCAACTGGCACACCTGGTGACTGCTTGTGCGCAGGCTTCGCAGAGCCGTCGTGCGTCGTGCGGTCTAGGGTGAAAGGTCGAGCGTGTCGCGGCCCGACCGCTGGGACAATTGCAGCCGTACGCAGTCAGTCGTACGCCTATCGAGAGGTACGCCAATGAGCAGGAATCACCGCGGCACGCCGCGACCGAAATGGTCGTTGTGTGCGGCCAGTCTGGCTGCCCTGACCGCCGCGGCCGGCTTTGGCCTGGCGCCGGCGCAGGCGTCGCCGACGGCTCCGCTGGCTCCACTGCCCTTCCCGGCGGCGCCCGCACCGCCCACCGACCCGTTGGCGACGGTGTCGCAGGTGGGGCCGGAGATTGTCGATATCGACACGAAGCTCAACTATCAGGGTGCCGTCGGTGCGGGAACGGGGATCGTCATCGATCCGGGTGGTGTGGTCCTGACCAACAACCACGTCATCGCGGGTGCGACGGACATCAGCGCCCGGGACATCGGTAACGGGCAGACCTACCCGGTGGAAGTGATCGGTTACGACCGCACCAACGACATCGCGGTCGTGCAGCTCGGCGGCGCGGGTGGGCTGCCGGTGGCCAACATCGGCAATTCCTCCGGGGTCGCGGTCGGTGACCCCATCGTGTCGCTGGGCAATGCCGGCGGTGCCGGTGGCACGCCCAGCGCGGTTGCGGGCCGGGTGACCGGGGTCAACCAGACGGTCTCGGCGTCTGACTCGTTGACTGGCAGCACGGAGACGCTGAACGGTCTCATTCAGGTCGACGCCGCGATCCGCCCCGGTGATTCCGGCGGTCCGACGGTGAACAGCGCCAACCAGGTGATCGGCGTCAACACCGCCGCGGGGCAGAATTTTAAGCTGGGTCGCGGCGAAGGGTTCGCCATCCCGATCAACCGCGCCATGGCGATCGCCGGACAGATCCGATCGGGTGCGGGCTCGGGAACCGTGCACATCGGCCCCACCGGATTCCTGGGTGTCGGCGTCAACGATGCTCGCGGCGGAGGCGCCGCCGTCGCGCAGGTGATCCCGGAAGGCCCGGCCGCCGGAGCCGGCATCGGCCAGGGATCGGTGATCACGTCGGTGAACGGCGCCCCAGTCAACTCGGCCACCGCACTGACCAACCTTCTCGACCAGCACCACCCGGGTGACACGGTCACGCTGGGCGTGCAGGAGGGCCCGGGTGCACCGCGAAATGTCCCGGTGACCTTGGCGCCCGGACCGCCCGGCTGACGTCCAGTGCGGACGACGACAAACTTGCAGCTCTCAATTCGTTTGGCCCGCATAGTGTTTTCCGTGCGGCCTCTCGGGTACCTGTAAGCTCGTGGACTTGACGAGGAATACCAAAGACAACGTCGAGCACGATCCCGCAGCCGGCAGCCACGTCCAGGCCGGTGTAGTCGAGCACCCCACCGCCGACGACTTCGGCGACGCCCGTCAGATACCCGCCGATCCGACCTGGTTCAAGCGCGCGGTCTTCTACGAGGTACTGGTCCGGGCGTTTTACGACTCCAACGGGGACGGCTTCGGTGACCTGCGCGGCCTGACCGAACGTATCGATTACCTTCAGTGGCTTGGGGTCGACTGCATTTGGCTGCCGCCGTTCTACGACTCACCGTTGCGCGACGGTGGCTACGACATCCGGGACTTCTACAAGGTGCTGCCCGAGTTCGGGACGGTAGACGATTTCGTCGAGCTCGTCGACGCCGCTCACCGCCGCGGAATCCGGGTCATCACCGACTTGGTGATGAATCACACGTCGGACAGCCACCCGTGGTTTCAGGAGTCGCGCCGCGACCCGGACGGCCCCTACGGCGACTACTACGTGTGGAGTGAGAGCAGCGACAAGTACGCCGACGCCCGAATCATCTTCATCGACACCGAAGACTCGAACTGGACCTACGACCCGGTCCGCAAGCAGTTCTACTGGCACCGGTTCTTCGACCACCAACCGGATCTTAACTACGACAATCCCGCTGTTCAGGACGCGATGATCGATGTCATCCGGTTCTGGCTGGATCTAGGTATCGACGGGTTCCGGCTGGACGCGGTGCCCTACCTGTTCGAGCGGGAGGGCACCAACTGCGAGAACCTAGCGGAGACGCACGCCTTTTTGAAACGCGTCCGCAAAGTGGTCGACGACGAATTCCCGGGCCGGGTGCTGCTGGCCGAAGCAAATCAGTGGCCCAGCGACGTCGTCGAGTATTTTGGTGACGCCGAAACCGGCGGCGACGAATGCCACATGGCGTTTCACTTTCCGCTCATGCCGCGCATCTTCATGTCGGTTCGCCGCGAGTCGCGTTTCCCGATTTCGGAGATCCTGGCGCAGACGCCGCCAATCCCGAAGATGGCACAGTGGGGGATCTTTCTGCGTAACCACGACGAGTTGACCCTGGAAATGGTCAGCGACGAGGAACGCGACTACATGTACGCCGAATACGCCAAAGATCCGCGGATGAAGGCGAATGTCGGTATCCGTCGGCGGCTGGCTCCGCTGCTGGAAAAAGACCGCAACCAAATCGAGTTGTTCACCGCGTTGCTGCTGTCCCTGCCGGGCTCACCGGTCATCTACTACGGCGACGAGATCGGGATGGGTGACGTCATCTGGTTAGGCGACCGTGACGGGGTGCGCACGCCGATGCAGTGGACCCCGGACCGCAACGCCGGGTTCTCCACAGCCAACCCCGGCCGGCTTTATGTGCCACCGAGCCAGGATCCGGTGTACGGCTATCACACCGTGAATGTGGAATCTCAGCGCGACACTTCGACCTCGCTGCTCAACTGGACGCGGACGATGTTGGCGGTGCGGCGCCGGCATGACGCATTCGCCACCGGCACTTTTCGCGAGTTGGGCGGGTCGAACCCGTCGGTGTTGGCTTACGTGCGGGAGGCGGACGAAGACGTCGTGTTGTGCGTCAACAACCTGTCCCGTTTTCCGCAGCCCATCGAACTGAATCTGCAGCACTGGAACACCTACACGCCGGTCGAGTTGACCGGGCACGTGATCTTTCCGCACATCGGTCACCTGCCTTATCTGCTGACCTTGCCGGGGCACGGATTCTACTGGTTCCAGCTCTGCGATTCCGAGGAGACGCCATGAACTTGCCGTTCGCGGAATGGCTTCCGCAGCAACGATGGTATGCCGGCCGGACCCGGCAGTTGGCCTCCGCCGAAGCCGGGCTGACGGTGTCGCTGCGCGACGATTTGGACCTGGTTTTGATCGACGTGTCCTACACCGACGGTTCCTCGGAGCGCTATCAGGTTCTGGTCAGGTGGGATTCCGGGCCGGTGTCTGAATACAGCACGGTTGCGACGATCGGCTCGGACGGCGACCGCACGGCCTACGATGCGTTGTACGACCCGGCCGCCACCCAATTCCTGCTGTCGCTGCTCGACTCGTCCGAGGTGCGCGGTGACGTGAAGTTCACCAAGGAACCCGGAATCTCTCTGCCGCTCGAGGCGGTGCCGTATGTGTCGGAAGCCGAGCAAAGCAATTCCAGCGTCGTCTTCGAGCAGGACGCCATCTTCAAGATGTTCCGCCGGGTCAGCAGCGGTATCAACCCCGACATCGAGCTGAACCGCGTGCTCGGACGTGCCGGTAACCCGCACGTGGCGCGCCTGCTCGGTTCCTACGAGCTGGAGTCTTCCGGCGGCGAGCCGGTGCCGTTGGGCATGGTGACTGAGTTCGCCGCTAATGCTGCGGAGGGCTGGGCGACCGCCACTGCCAGCGTGCGCGACCTGTTCGCCGAGGGCGACTTGTACGCCTACGAGGTCGGCGGCGACTTCGCGGGCGAGTCCTACCGGCTGGGCGAGGCGGTGGCCTCGGTTCACGCCACGCTCGCCGACCAACTGGGCGCGTCGCAAGCCACCTTCCCGGTCGACACCATGCTGGACAGATTGTCGTCGACGGCTTCCTCGGTACCCGAACTGAGTGATCACGTCGCCACCATCGAGGAGCGCTTCCGCAAGCTCTCCGGGGAGGCGATCACTGTTCAGCGGGTGCACGGCGACCTCCACCTGGGCCAGGTGCTGCGGACCCCGGAGACCTGGCTGATCATCGATTTCGAAGGCGAGCCCGGGCAGCCGCTCGAAGAGCGACGGGCACCGGACTCCCCGCTGCGTGATGTCGCGGGCGTGCTGCGCTCCTACGAGTACGCCGCCTACGGGCCGCTGGTGGACCAGTCGACCGACAAGCAGCTCGCTGCGCGCGCCCGGGAATGGGTCGAGCGCAACCAGGCCGCCTTCTGCGACGGTTACGCCGCGGCGTCGGGAAGTGACCCGCGTGACTCGGCTCTGGTGCTGGGCGCCTACGAGCTGGACAAGGCGGTGTACGAGACCGGCTACGAGTCGCGGCACCGGCCCGGGTGGGTACCCATTCCACTGCGCGCGATCACTCGGCTCACCACCGCCTGACCAGCCGCCGGTGATCTTTCCCTGACCTGAATTCGGCCTGAACCTGCTCGCCGACCGCGCCGAGCTTGGGCAGCATCTGGAAACATCGTTCGGCGTGATTCGTGCGAAGTTCGACAGCGAGGAAAAACTGTCCTGGGTGCTGGCCGCGCTGGCCGGGCTGTTGGGGGCGACGGCGTTCGCCCACTCCTCGGGCTACCTGGTGACCTACATGACCGGCAACACCCAGCGGGCGGTGCTGGGTTACTTCGTCAACGAGGAGTGGCGTGCGCTGTCAGCGGCGATCGTGCTGGCGGCTTTCCTCGGCGGCGTCGTCAGCGCGTCACTGTGTCGCCGCCACCTGTGGTCGAAGCGACCGCACGGGGCGACCGTGCTCACCACGTTGGCCCTCGTCATCGCCACCGTCCTCGACGTCGTCGTTGGTGGTGAGTTCCCCCATCCACTTTCGTTGCTGCCTATCGTGTTCGTCGCCTTCGGTATTGGCGCGCTGAACACGACGTTCGTCAAAGGTGGCGAGGTGTCGATCCCGCTCAGTTACGTCACCGGCACGCTGGTGAAACTGGGTCAGGGTCTGGAACGTCACCTCAGTGGCGGTGAGATCTGGGACTGGCTCGGTTATTTTCTTCTGCTCGGCGGCTTCGTGTTCGGCGCCGGCGTCGGCGGGTTCGTCAGCCTGGTCACCGGCGGCAGTCAGATGTTGGCTATCGCCAGCGTGTTCTGCGCGGTGACCACTGCCTACACCTTCTTTTACGCCGACCGGCGTGCGATCTGGAAGTAGTTGCGGTACCGGTGTATACGACGAGATCGGCAGCAGCGCCGCGGCGCTGCTGCCGATGCGTGTCGCCGAATCAGCTGGGATTCGGTGCGCCGCTGAGCACTCGCTGGATGTCCGGCTTCATGGCTACCAGCTGGGTGTTCCAGTAAGGCCACGCGTGCGTGCCGTCGGCCGGGAAGTTGAACACACCGTTGTTGCCGCCCGCGGCCATGTAGTTGTCCCGAAAGGTCTCGTTGGTCCGCAGCGTGAAGGACTCCAGGAACTTCGCCGGCACGTTGTCCCCGCCCAGGTCACTGGGCTTTCCGCTACCGCAGTAGACCCACACCCGGGTGTTGTTCTGCACCAAACGCGGGATCTGCACCATCGGGTCGTTCCGTTTCCATGCCGGGTCGCTCGAGGGTCCCCACATGCTGTTGGCGCTGTAGTGACCGGCGTCGTTCATCGCGAGTCCGATCATGGTCGGCCACCAACCATCGGAGGGATTCAGGAAGCCGGACAACGAAGCGGCGTAGGGGAATTGCTGGGGATAGTAAGACGCGAGGATGAGCGCAGATCCGCCCGACATCGAAAGGCCCACGGCCGCATTACCCGTCGGTGAGACGCCTTTGTTCGCTTCCAGCCAGCCGGGCATCTCCCGGGTCAGGAAGGTCTCCCACTTGTAGGTGTAGTCCTGGCCGTTGCCCTGCGACGGCTGATACCAGTCGGTGTAGAAACTGGATTGGCCGCCCACCGGCATGATCACCGAGAGGCCGGACTGGTAGTACTCCTCGAACGCCGGAGTGTTGATGTCCCAGCCGTTGTAGTCATCCTGGGCGCGCAGCCCGTCGAGCAGATACACACCGTGCGGACCGCCGCCCTGGAACTGTACCTTGATGTTGCGGCCCATCGAGGGCGACGGCACCTGTAAATATTCAACTGGCAGACCCGGTTTGGAGAATGCGCCCGCAGTCGTCGAGTCACCGACGACACCGGCCAAGCCGGGCAACAGGACAGCGCCTATGGCCGCGATCGTCAGCCGGCGCGGCAAACTGGCCGCTGCGCCACGCAACTTTTCCACGAACTTCATAGCTCTTGACCATCCCAACTTTCATCTGCCGCGGATGCGGTTGACTGCTGTCTTCGGCAGTGAAACACAGCGGGATGCGTCCATCGCAGCGTCGACGCCGAGGCGCCGCGTCGCGGTTGGCTAACGATTAGGAGTCGGCCTGAACTCGCTCACGCTCGACCGATGTTCGCGCTCAGCGCACCAGCCGGCGCAGCAGCGCTGACGCGGTCGCGATACCCAGCCCGGCCGCCGCCACCAACACCACCAGGTCCCACGGATCGAACGGAGTGCCGATCAACAACGCGCGCAGCGCGTTTACTTCGTAGCTGAGTGGATTGACGGTGCTGAGTGCGCGCAGCCAAGCCGGCATCACGGTGACGGGATAAAGCGCGTTGGAGGCAAAGAACAACGGCATCGTGATGGCCTGGCCGATGCCCATCAGGCGGTCACGGTTGCGCACCAGCCCCGCCAAGGTCATCGACAAGCAAGCGAAGAACGCCGCCCCGAGCACCACCACCGCCATGGCCGCCAAAATCCGCAACGGATTGACCGTCAGGTGCACACCCATCAGGTAGGCCAACGCCAACACGCCGATGACCTGGGCGACCGAACGTACGCCGGCGGCAAACGACTTGCCGCTGACCAAAGCTGAGACCGGGGCCGGGGTCACCATCAATTTTGCCAGGATGCCGGCGTCTCGCTCCCAGATGATCTGGATGCCGTAGAAGATCGCGATGAACAACGCTGACTGGGCGATGATGCCAGGTGCCAGGAAAGCCAGATACGACACCGAACCGGTGTTGAGCGCGTGCAGGTGGCTGAACGTGGTACCGAAAATCAAGAGCCACAACGCCGGCTGCACCATTCGGGTGAACAACTCGGTGCGGTCATGCTGCAACTTCTGCAATTCCACGATGGCGAATGTGCCGACGCTGAACAGTGTTTGCCGGAGGCGACACCAACCTTGCGGGGCGGCGGTGAGGTTCGTACTCAGTGTCTGCTCAACCGGCACGGCGTGCAACCCTCCTGCTGGAACGTATTTCGCTCAACCGCGGCGGCGCTGGGTCGTCGTCGCTCAGGGCTGATCCCGCGTAGTGGCGGAAGACATCTTCGAGCGTGGCGTCCGGTGCGACGGTCGATTTCAATTCGGCAGGTGCGCCGACGGCCTGTAAGCGCCCCCGGTGCATGAGCGCAACCCGGTCACACAACGCATCGGCTTCTTCCATGTAGTGAGTGGTCAGCAGCACGGTCATGCCCAGCTCGGTTTGCATGCTGCGCACCTGGGTCCAGACACTGTCGCGGGCAATGGGATCCAGGCCTACCGTCGGCTCGTCGAGGATGAGCAGCGACGGGCGGTTGACCAGTGCCTGAGCCAATTCCAAACGGCGCACCATGCCGCCGGAGTAGGTGGCCGCGACCTGGTCGGCCACGTCGAGCAGCTGCATGGCGGCCAGCGCCTCCTCGACCCGGCTGCGACGGTCGGCGCGAGGAACACCGTACAACCGGACGAACCACTCGACGTTCTGCCGGCCGGTGAGGGCCGGTTCGATCGAGAGCTGTTGTGGGACATAGCCGATGTTGCTGCGGATGTCGAAGGCGTGCTGCCGGGCGTCGAGCCCGAAGATCTGCAGGTCACCGTGCTGCACCGGAGTCAAGGTGATCAACATGCGCACCAGCGTGGTCTTGCCCGCGCCGTTAGGCCCGAGTAAGCCCACGGTTTCGCCGGCCCGCACCTGCATGGTCACCTCGTCGACCGCGGTGAACTGACCGTAACGGTAGGTCAGCCCGCGGCAGTCGACGGCGATCGGTTCGGTCATGCTCATGTCGAGCGTTCCTGCAGTATTCGGGTCATGTTGTCCAGTACCTCCAATCCTCGGGCCAAAGCCGCGACGTCGCCCGGATCGAGCGTGTCGAGCACTTCGGCCAGCAGCGTTCGGCGGGCGGCCCGCGAGGTGTCCGCCACCTGCTGGGCCGGCTCGGTGAGCTGTAAGCGGTAGACCCGACGGTCGACCGGGTCGACGGCGCGAACCAGCAGGCCCTCACCGGCGAGCTTGGACACCAGTGTCGAAGCGGTGTTGGCAATCAGCCCGAGTTCCGCGGCAGCACTGCTCACCGAGATACCCGGCCGCCGCCCAACCAGCCGTAACAGCTCGGCCTGCGACTCGGTGAGCTGAACCGACTCGAAACTGCGGCCGGCTGAACGTCGCAGTTGGCGGCGGAACCGTCCGACGACGCTGAACAGCTCGCTTGTCAGGTCGGTGGGTGATTCCACTCCACCGATAATACCTCTGCGATAGAGCTATTTGTCGAGTCGGTGTAGAACCACATCCAAAAGCGCGTTGTCGGCGACGGTCGCGGTCATGTAGGTGCAGAACGGCTGGCGCCGGCGATCGGTGGGGGACCCCGGGTTGAGCAGCCGCAGCCCGGTGGGCGTCGTGGAGTCCCACGGGATGTGGCTGTGGCCGAACACCAGCACATCGCTGTCCGGATAGCGGTTGGACATCCGTACCTCCCGGCCGCCGGCCGCTCCGGTCTCGTGCACCACGGTGAATCGCAGGCCGCCCAGTGTCACGTCGGCGCGTTCGGGCAGTCGGGCGCGCAACGCCGGGCCGTCGTTGTTCCCCCAACAGGCCACCAGCCGCGCTGACCGGGCCTCGAGGTCGTCCAGCACCTGAGCTGACACCCAATCACCGGCGTGAATGACGACGTCGGCGTCGACCACTTCGGCCCAAACGGCGGCCGGCAGGTCCCGTGCGCGCTTGGGAACGTGGGTGTCAGCCAGCAGCAGCAGCCTCACCGGCTGGTCGCTTACTTCTGCTGAGCCCGCGCTTCAGCCCCGCTTTCGCCGGCGTCGAAGACGTCGTCGTTGAACGTGCGCCCGACGTACGAGCCGTCCTCGCCGGCCTTGCCCGCCCGGGACTGTGTCTGGTGGTCTTCTGATTCCACGTCCGATTCGGGCTTGTGGTGGTCAGGTCGGGGTTCAGCCATGCTCTTCATTTCCTTCCAGTGCCTCGTCGGTCACGGCTACCCTCATCTTGAGCGCAGCGAAACATGTGTGACCAGCATGACTCTCACCCACCAGCGTCACTTCGCCAGAAACCCGATCAGTGCCGCATTTTGCTGTGCGCACCGGATTCTCAGGCGCGCCTGGCCGAACCGTCGAACGGCGCCGAAGCGCAACCGCGGTGCTTCCGCGGTCCGTCGGGCGGTTTAAGATCGGTGCCCGGCAACTCGTTGTCGTGCAGGCGGTTCGGCAGCCACCATTTCTGAACAGAGGAGAACCCATTGCGCACCTTCGATTCGGTCGCTGAACTCAGCGCCGCCAAAGGTCAGGAGATCGGGCAGAGCGAGTGGGTGACCATCAGCCAGCATGACGTGAACCTGTTCGCCGACGCGACGGGGGACCATCAGTGGATACACGTCGATCCGGAGAAGGCGGCGGCCGGTCCGTTCGGTCAGACGATCGCCCACGGCTTCATGACGCTGTCGCTGCTGCCGCGGCTGATGCACCAGATCTACACGGTCAACGGCATCAAGCTCGCCGTCAATTACGGGTTGAACAAGGTTCGGTTCCCCGCTCCGGTGCCCGTCGGCTCGAAGGTGCGCGCGCGCAGTTCGCTGGTCGACGTCGCGGACCTGGGTAACGGCGCGGCGCAGGCGACGTTGTCGACGACCGTCGAGATCGAGGGCGCAGCCAAACCGGCGTGCGTGGCCGAAAGCATCGTGCGCTATATCTCTTGAAGCTCCGTGAGCGCGAGCTGAACTCGGTCAGAATTCGGCGACCGCATGTTCGAGGCGCTCAGCCAGCCGGGCCTGCGCCTCGGCGCGCCGGGTCGGCAGGTGCTGAGACGGGAAAAGTGTCGATACCGGCTCATACTCGCGCAGCGTTCGACGCGCCACCGTCATCTTGTGCAATTCGGTCGCGCCGTCGGCGATGCCCAGCGACTCCGCGGCGACCATCATCTTGACGAACGGCATTTCGTTGGAGACCCCAAGTGCGCCATGTAAGTGCATGGCCCGTTGCACGACGTCATGCAGAACCGTGGGCATCGCCACCTTGACTGCGGCGATGTCGCGGCGCACCTTCTGATAGTCGTGATGCTTGTCGATCAACCAGGCGGTGCGCAGCACCAGCAATCGGAACTGCTCGATCTGCAGCCAGCTGTCGGCGATCTTCTCCTGCGTCATCTGCAGGTCGCCCAGCCGCCCGAAGCGAGTCTGGCGTGACACCGCACGCTCACACATCATGTCGAACGCGCGCTTGGCCAGCGCGATCGTGCGCATGGCGTGGTGCACCCGGCCACCGCCCAGCCGGGTCTGCGCGATCGCGAACGCCTGGCCCACACCACCGAGCACGTGGTCGTCGGGCACCCGCACGTCGGTGTACCGAACGTAGCCGTGGGTGCCATGATTCGACGACTCGCCACCCACCCCTATATGGCGCACGATCTCGATTCCCGGCGTCTCAGCAGGCACGATGAACAGCGACATCTTCTCCCGGGTGCGAGCATCGGGGTTCGTGACGGCCATGACGATGAAAAACGTTGCGTGCCTGGCGTTGGTGGAAAACCACTTCTCGCCGTTGATCACCCACGAGTCGCCGTCGCGCTGCGCGCTGGTGACGAACAGACCTGGGTCAGAACCGCCCTGCGGTTCGGTCATCGAGTAACAGGAGGAGATATCGCCGTCGAGCAGTGGCTGCAGATAGCGCTTCTTCTGTGCGTCGGTACCGAACAACGCGAGGATTTCGGCGTTACCCGAGTCCGGCGCCTGGGAGCCGAACACCGACGGCGCCCAGCGCGACCGGCCGATGATCTCGTTGAGCAGCGCCAACTTGACCTGGCCGTAGCCTTGGCCGCCGAGTTCGGGGCGTAGGTGAGCGGCCCACAGACCCTCGTCTTTCACCTTCTGCTGCAGCGGCCGCAGCACCGCCATGGTCTCAGGATTGTTCTTGTCGTACGGATCGAGTTCCACCAGGTCCAGCGGCTCGACCTCGTCGACCATAAATCGTTCAACCCAGTCCAGTTTCTGCTGATATTCCGGGTCGGTCTCGAAATCCCACACGGTGCGTCCTTTGCCTCAGTGACGGACAAGTTGAGCTTAAGTCTTGGCAGTCGTGCGGTCGGCGGCTTATTAGCCTGATCCGTGTGACTATCGAGGTTCGTCCGGCGGCGTCCGCCGATGTCCGTGCGTTGTCGGTGACGCTGGGGCGCGCCTTTTACGACGATCCGGTCGCGATGTGGATGCTGCCCGGCGAAAAGGCCCGAACCGCCCGGTTGAGCAGATTCTTCGCGGCCATGACCAGACATCATCATTTGGCCGGCGGCGGCGTCGAGCTAGCTGCTGAGGGGCCGCGCATCGGCGCGGCGGCGCTGTGGGATCCGCCGAACCGCTGGCAGCACTCGGTCGCTGAGCAACTCCGGATGCTGCCGTCGTTCATCGCCGGGTTCGGTTTCCGGCTGGCGCTCGGGCACAAGTTGACTGAACTGCTGGATTTGATGAAGCGTGCGCATCCTGAGGAGCCGCACTGGTATCTCGCCACGATCGGAAGCGACACCGGCGTGCGCGGCCGGGGTTTCGGCCAGGCCTTGATGCGGTCGCGTCTGAGACGGTGCGACGCTGAATACGCGCCGGCTTACCTGGAGTCGAGCAAGCCGGAGAACATCCCGTATTACCAGCGCTTCGGCTTCACCGTGACCGGTGAGATCGTTCTTCCCGACGGCCCAACCCTGTGGCCGATGTGGCGTGCCCCGCGCCCAGGGTCCGTTTAGTCACCGGGAGCGACGGGCAACCGGTGCCTCATGGCGAGAGAAACTTCAGGTGACGTGTTCGACGCCTCGAACCTGCCCGAGGAGGGCGGCGCCGGCTACACGTTGAACCGGAGCGAGTCGACGGATTCCGACGAGATCCACAACGACGACGGTGACATCGTCGTCGACCCGCCGGAGGGGTGGAGCGGCGTCGACAAGTTCGGTGTCACCGAGCGGGAAGAACGCGAGGGCGAACCGCTCGACGCCCGCCTGGCCGCAGAAGAACCCGACGTCACCGAGGTCAACGAGGACTTTCTGGAGGAGGGGCCGCCGGGCCGGGCGCACTACGGGCAGATCGACGGCGCCCCCGAGGACGGCGATTCCTTGTTCGAGGTTGTCGACGAGAGCGGGGACCTCTAAAGCGGCCGTGCGATCGTCAGGGTTTGCTGCGCCATGCGGTGACTCCGACGACGATCATCCGCAGCTGTTTCACCGCGATGCGCCGGATGTCTTCGAGCGCCTCGGCGCTTTGCGCATCTTCAATGGCCTCCGCGATGACGATCATCGAATTGACGAACAAGGTCGCCAGGATGTTCAGGTCCTCGGTGGTCCAGTCGTGCAGATCGGGAAATCGCGCCAGGTCGGTTGCCAGCTCCGAGGTGATCAATCGAATCTCGGTGCGAATCGCGTAGCGCAACACGGTGACACCGCTGGAGCGCTCGCGGCCGATGAAGCGCCAATGCTCCCGCCGCTCGGCCACACTGGCGACCAGGATGTCGACGGACGACTCGATCACCCGGTTCGGGTCGAGCTTGCCGGCGCGCGCGCCGCGCAGCATGTCCCGCAAAGTCCGAAACGACTCGTCGATCAGGACCAGGCCCAAGGCCTCCATCGACTCGAAATGCCGATAGAACGCCGCGGGAACAATGCCGGCCTCGCGGGTCACCTCACGCAAACTGAGGCCGCTGAAGCTGCGGTCGCCGAGAAGCTTCAACGCCGCCGCGACGATAGCCCGCCGGGTCGCCTCTTTGCGTTCCACCCGAGACGGAATCTCTCGGGTGCGCTCGCGGGCTACCCGGTGTGAACGTGAGCTGGGCGTACGGCTGTTCACTATGTGAACCCTAACACAGACCTGCGGAAATGCTTGACGATTAGCCTCCACTGATTACATGGTGTACACATGTTCACTCAGACTCTTGCTCGAAGCGTCAGCCGGCGGGTCCTGGGTTCGCAACTGGTCGACCTACTCACCGGACCACACGGCGTCGACCGGTACACCGAGCTGGTGGCCCCGACCTGGACGGTCAATGAAGCCCGCGCCAAGGTTGTCGAGGTCCGCCGAACCACCCCCCGCAGCGTCACGCTCATCCTTGCTCCTAATGCAGCTTTCCCTGGATCCACTCTAAGCGCGGGTCAATACGTCAGCGTCGCCGTCGAGATCGACGGTCGCCGGCATGTCCGCTGCTATTCGCCGGCCAACGCCGAAGGCGCGCCGACCCTGGAACTGACGATCGGCCGGCACGACGGGGCCGTTCAAGGCCTGGTGTCGTCCCACCTCTACGAGCAGGCCAGTCCCGGCATGGTGCTCGGGTTGAGCGGCGTCGGCGGCGACTTCACGCTGCCACGTCGCCGTCCGCGCCGCATCCTGTTCGTCTCCGGCGGCAGCGGCATCACCCCGGTGATGGCGATGCTCCGGACGCTGATCGCCGAGCGTGCCGAGGGCGCCTACGAAGGCGAGATCGCCTTCATTCACTACGCGCGGACGCCAGCCGAGGCGTGCTACAGCGCCGAGTTGGCCGCACTGCGGGGGGTTCGCGTGCTGCACGGATACACCCGTTCGGGTGCGGGTGATCTGAGCGGCCGATTCGGGCCGGACCACCTGGCCGCCGCTATGCCCTCGCCGGACGCGGTGTTTGTCTGCGGCCCGCAGGCTCTGGTGGACGCGGTACGCGAACACTGCCCGTCCGCGCGTTCCGAAAGCTTCGTCGGGCCGGCCACCGCGTCGCCCGCACAGCCGTCCGGCGGCCGGGTGACATTCACCGGCAGCAAAGTAGCGGTGACCGATGACGGCCGTTCGCTGCTCGAGCAGGCCGAAGCGGCCGGCTTGACACCGAAGAGCGGATGCCGGATGGGCATCTGCCACACCTGCACCCGGCGCAAGACCGCCGGGGTGGTGCGCAACCTGACCACCGGCGGTGTGTCGACGAAACCCGACGAAGACGTGCAGATCTGCGTATCCGTACCCGTCGGCGACGTCGAACTCGCCCTGTGACAGCGACTTGTCGAAGACTTGGAGGACTGACCATGGCACAGCCGAAGATCACCCTGACCCGCGAGGAGGCCGACGCTTTCGGCCGTGAACTCGACGCCATCAAACAGCGCGTGATGGCCGAGCTCGGTGAACGCGACGCCGACTACATCCGGCGCGTCATCAAGACGCAGCGGACCCTCGAAGTAGGCGGACGCGCGCTGCTGTTCGCCGGCATCCTGCCGCCCGCCTGGCTGGCGGGCACCGCGATGCTGGGAGTGTCGAAGATTCTGGACAACATGGAGATCGGGCACAACGTGATGCACGGCCAATACGACTGGATGCGTGACCCGGCGATCAGCGGTCCTGCATTCGAGTGGGACACCGCCTGCCCGGCCGACCAGTGGCGGCACTCGCACAACTACATGCACCACACCCACACCAACATCGTGGGAATGGACCGCGACATCGGCTACGGCATCCTGCGGATGAGCGAGGACCAGCCCTGGGAGCCCTATTTCTGGGGCAATCCCGTTTACGCCTTTCTGCTGATGGTGCTGTTCCAGTACGGTGTTGCGCTGCACGAACTGGAAACCGAACGCATCCGTGCCGGTGAAATCACCGTCGCCGACAAACGCGAAGTGCTGCAAGCTATCTGGCACAAGACTCGTCGCCAGGTGCTCAAGGACTATGTGGCGTTCCCGTTGTTGGCGGGGCCGTTCGCGCCGTTCGTCTTCGCCGGCAACCTGTCGGCCAATCTGATCCGCAACGTCTGGTCGTACATGATCATCTTCTGCGGTCACTTCCCGGACGGCACCCAGGAATTCTCCGTCGAGGAAACCCGCAACGAGTCCCGCGGCATGTGGTACTTCCGGCAGGTCCTCGGCTCGGCGAATCTCACCGGCGGCCGACTCTTCCACCTGCTGTCCGGCAACCTGTCGCACCAGATCGAACACCACCTTTTCCCGGACATCCCCGCCCATCGCTACGCCGAGATCGCGCCGGCGGTCCGCGAAATCTGCCAGCGCTACGGCGTCCCCTACCACGCCGGACCGCTGCCCAGGCAGTTCGCCACCGTCGTGCGCAAGATCGTCCGGCTGGCCTTGCCGCCGAAGAAGCGGGCCGCCGATTTCGAGCCGATCACCGACGAACAGCCGATTGCCGCGTAGCTCTGGCGCGGTGCTGCACGGTACGTCGAAATTGCGTCCGCGTCGTCATCCCCGAGAGTTATTGAACCGACGCGCAGTTTCGGCGTCCTGGGTGCAGTTTGGGTGCTTATGAGGCTAAGGAACTGGTCGACGGCGTCGCCCACTGAATGGTCGAGCAGCGCCCTGAATTGGTGCTGGACCTGCTCCGACCGTTCCTCCGGGCATGACGGCGCATGCCGCGGGGTACCGTACCGCAATAGACCCGTGGTACATCCCGTACCAGGCTGACATTGGGGGTGCACCGCTATAAGCGAAGCAGCCACATCCGACACCCCATCAGCGACGACGTCGCCGCCTGCGATCAAGCTGCCGCCAGGACCGCGGATCCCCAAGATGCTGCAAGGCGTTGCGTTCTCCACCGCGCGTCGATGGATCGTGCCGCGGTTGGCACGCCGCTACGGTGACATCTTTACCCTTAACATCCCGGTGTACGGCCGTAGCGTGGTGGTCGCCAACCCTTTGCTGGCCAAACAGATCTTCACTACCAGCCCGGAGGATCTTGGCAACGTCCAACCCAATCTGGGCCGGCTGCTTGGCTCAGGGTCGGTGTTCGCGCTCGACGGCGAGGATCACCGGCGGCGCCGACGACTGCTGGCGCCGGCGCTGCACGGGAGAAGCATCAAGAACTACGAGCGCATCATCGAAGAAGAGACGCTGCGCGAAACGGCCGGATGGCCGGAAGGTCAGCCGTTCGCGACCTTGCCGTCGACGAACCGGATCACGCTCAACGCGATACTGCGCGCGGGCTTCGGGGCCGACGGTGCCGAACTTGACGAGTTACGGCGGATCATCCCGCCATGGGTGACGCTGGGGTCGCGCCTGGAGACACTGCCGACACCGTCCCGGACCTACGGCCGCTACAGCCCTTGGGGGCGGCTGGCCGAATGGCGGCGCAAATACGACATGGTCGTGGACAAGCTGATTGAAGACGAGCGAGCAGACCCACACTTCGAAAACCGCACCGACGTGCTGGCACTGCTGCTGCGCAGCACGTACGAGGACGGTTCTGTCATGTCGCGCAAGGATATCGGTGACGAGCTGCTGGCCCTGCTGACCGCCGGACATGAGACCACCGCGGGAACATTGGCCTGGGCGTTCGAACGTTTGAGCCGGCATCCTGATGTGTTGGCGGCGCTGGTCGCCGAGGCTGACACCGACGAAGTCGAGCTACGTCAAGCGGCGATCCTGGAAGTGCAGCGCAATAGGACGGTTATCGATTTCGCCGGCCGCCACGTCTGTGCGCCGGTGTACCAGCTTGGCGAGTGGGCAATTCCTCGCGGGTACACAATCATGGTCAGCATTTCCCAGATGCACACCAACGCTGAAGCTTTTCTCGATCCTGACCGTTTCGATCCGCAGCGCTACATCGGCGCCAAACCGTCCACCTTCGCGTGGATCCCGTTCGGCGGCGGCACTCGACGTTGCGTGGGTGCCGCGTTCGCCAATATGGAGATGGATGTGGTGCTGCGAACGGTATTGCGCCACTTCACGATCGAGACCACCGCCGCGCCCGGGGAGAAGTCCCACTTCCGCGGGGTAGCTTTTCAACCCAAGGAGGGCGGTCGGATCGTGGTGCGTCGTCGGACGGCGTGAGCGATACGCTGACCCGCTTCCAACAGCGAGCGGTGACGCCGCTTGAACTCGAGATGACCACGGCGCTATGGCACACGCGCGCATAGGCTGTACGGCTTATTGCCCTCAGCTGTCGACTGCGGCGCGCCGCGGCAACTTCCAGCCCGGCCGGATGAAGTGGCAGGTATATCCGCTCGGGAAGCGCTCCAGGTAATCCTGATGTTCCGGCTCGGCCTCCCAGAAGTCGCCGGCGGGGCTGACCTCAGTTACCACCTTGCCGGGCCACAGGCCCGATGCCTCGACATCGGCTATGGTGTCCAACGCGATCTGCTTCTGGTCGTCTTCGACATAGAAGATCGCCGAGCGGTAACTGGTGCCGAGGTCGTTGCCCTGCCGGTTCTTCGTTGTCGGGTCATGAATCTGAAAGAAGAATTCAAGCAGCGTGCGGTAATCGGTGCGTTGGGGGTCGTAGACGATCTCAATGGCCTCAGCGTGTGTGCCGTGATTGCGGTATGTCGCGTGCGGCACGTTGCCGCCGGTGTAGCCCACCCGGGTCGACACCACACCCGGCTGTTTGCGGATAAGGTCCTGCATTCCCCAGAAGCAGCCGCCGGCCAGGATGGCCTTGCTGTAGGTGGTCATTCGTATCGCTCCTTGATCCCCGATCGTGGAGGTGCGGGCTTGTTGTTAGGCTACACACGATTTCCCGCTGCCGACGTCGGCAAAATAAGCCGCCGACCCACACGCGCGAGGTGCTCGGGTGACGACTCCGTTGTTCAGCCGCGAGGAGTTATCGGCGGCTTTCGGCAGATTCGAGCAGACCGTTGCGCAGGCGGCCAGCAGCCGCGACTGGGACACCTGGGTCGAGCAATACACGCCGGATGTGAAGTACGTCGAACACGCGGCGGGCACGATGAACGGCCGCGACGAAGTACGCGCCTGGATCCACAGCACCATGACGACGTTTCCCGGCAGTCACATGGTTGCGTTCCCGTCACTGTGGTCGGTCATCGACGAGGCAGGCGGGCGAATCATCTGCGAATTGGACAACCCCATGGTGGATCCCGGTGATGGCACCACCATCAGCGCGACGAACATCTCGATCATCACCTACGCCGGCGACCACCAATGGTCTAGGCAGGAAGACATCTACAACCCGCTGCGCTTCGTGCAGGCTGCACTGAAGTGGTGCAAGAAGGCGCAGGCCCTGGGCACACTCGACGACGAAGCCGCCGAGTGGATGCGGCGCTACGGAGGTAGACCTTGACCGCTGGGCCCAAGTTGGTCATCGGCGCCAACGGTTTCCTCGGTTCGCACGTCACCCGCCAACTCGTTGGCGACGGGGCTGACGTGCGGGCGATGGTGCGACCCGACGCGGACACCCGCGGTATCGACGATTTGCCGGTCACCCGATTCCACGGTGACGTTTTCGACTCCGACAGGTTGCGCGCTGCAATGGCTGGGGTCGACGATGTGTACTACTGCGTCGTCGACACCAGAGCGTGGCTGCGCGATCCGGCGCCGCTGTTTCGCACCAATGTCGACGGCACCCGCAACGTGCTCGAAGTGGCTCTCGAGGTGGCAGGCGCCGGCCTGCGCCGGTTCGTTTTCACCAGCTCCTACGCGACGGTGGGTCGGCGGCACGGGCATGTGGCGTCGGAGGACGACCAGATCGAGCGACGCGGTCTGACGCCGTACGTACAGTCTCGGCTGCAGGCCGAAGACCTGGTGCTGCGCTACGCAAAAGAGCGCGGCCTGCCGGCCGTCGCGATGTGCGTCTCGACGACCTATGGCAACGGCGATTGGGGCCGCACCCCGCACGGCGCTTTCATCGCCGGGGCGGTGTTCGGCAAATTGCCCTTCCTGATGAACGGCATCCAATTGGAAGTGGTCGGCGTCGACGACGCCGCCAGGGCGCTGATCCTGGCCGCCGAGCGCGGCCGCAACGGCGAGCGATACCTGATCTCGGAGAAGCTGATTGCGTTGTCGGAGGTGGTGCGGATCGCCGCGGATGAGGCCGGCGTCGCGCCGCCGCGGCGGGCGATCTCGGTGCCGACGCTGTACGCCCTGGGCGCACTGGGCACGCTGCGCGCCCGTCTGACCGGCAAGGATGCCGAGCTGAGCTTGGCGTCGGTGCGGATGATGCGCGCGGAAGCTCCCGTCGACCACAGCAAGGCGGTGCGCGAATTGGGCTGGCAGCCTCGGCCGGTGGAGGAGTCGATTCGCGAGGCCGCGCGGTTCTGGGCGCAGCTGAAAAACGCACGGGGTGGAAGCGTAACGCCGAGCTGACGTCCGTCCCGCCGGCGCCGCCGAGTGTCACGCCAGCGTCGCATACGTCGCCGAACGTCACACTAGCGTGGCGCTCCAGGGGTGCTCGGAGGTCGCCGGCGCAACACCGGGAATCTTGGCCGCCGGTGGGCGTTGCAAACGCTATCCGCAACCGAGGAGACCCGATCATGACCAACCGGCCAGTCCTGGAGCCCAGCGCCAAGCACCCGATCACCATCGAACCGACCAAAGGACGCGTCCGGGTCCGCATCAACGGTCAACTCGTGGCCGACAGCGACGCCGCTCTACAGCTCAACGAAGCCAGTTACGCTGGCGTGCAATACATCCCGCTCAGCGACGTCGCGCAGAACTTGCTGACGCGCACGGACACCAGCACTTACTGTCCGTTCAAGGGCGACGCCAGCTACTACAGTGTGACCACCGCCGGCGGCGACACCGTCGACGACGTCATCTGGACCTACGAACAGCCCTATCCCGCAGTCGCGGCCATCGCGGGTCACGTCGCCTTCTACCCGGACAAAGCCGAGATCAGCGTCGACGCCAACTGATTTCAGGCGCGCCGGCGGCGAACAGATTGATCGCCGCCCAGCGTCCGGCTGGCTGCCCGCCTGAGGAGGGTGACCCGACATCCGGCGGTGCGGTGACCTTATGATCATCTGGTTCAGACGATGATGAGCGCTCGCACCGTTACGTTCCCGAGCGTGGTCAGCCCCGGCCTCACGCTTGCGCCGCTACGCCGTGGCCCGTGGGATCCGTGCTATCAGAACTTCGCCGACGGGTCGATCTGGCGGACCAGCCTGTTGCCCACCGGCCCGGTCACGGCGCGGTTGCACCGCACCGCGGCCAATGCTGTTTCCTGCACTACCTGGGGTGACGGTGCCGCGGAATTCCTGGACGCGCTGCCGGCGCAGCTGGGCGCCGAGGACGACGCCTCGGATTTCGCGCCGCAGGAGGCGGTAGTCGCGAGGGCGCACCGCCGGGTTCCGCATCTGCGGCTGGGCCGCACCGGCCAGGTGCTCGAAGCGCTGATCCCGGCGATCCTCGAGCAGCGGGTACAGGGCGTCGACGCGTTCCGCGCGTGGCGGATGCTGGTTACCAGATACGGCACACCCGCGCCGGGTCCGGCACCGGAGCGGATGCGGGTGCCGCCGCCGGCCGAAGTGTGGCGCAGCATTCCGTCATGGGAGTTCCACCGCGCCAACGTCGACCCTCGACGGGCCCGCACCGTCGTGTTCTGCGCGCAACGGGCGTCCTCGCTGGGCAAATTGGTGTCCTGGCCGGTAGCCGCGGCGCGCGACGCCCTCACCTCCCTGCCTGGCGTCGGGATCTGGACAGCGGCGGAAACCGCACAACGCGCGTTCGGTGACGCCGACGCATTGTCAGTGGGCGACTATCACGTCCCGAAGATGATCGGGTGGACGCTGCTGGGCCGGCCAGTCACCGACGAAGTCATGGTCGAACTGTTGGAGCCCATGCGACCGCACCGACACCGAGTGGTGCGACTGCTCGAAGCCAGCGGACTGGCCTACGAACCGCGGCGGGGAGCTCGCCTCCCGCTGCAGAATATTCGCGCCCTCTAGCCGGTTACCTGCTGCAGTGCGCGGGTATCCGACGTTCGACGCGACAGGGCTAGACGTTTAGGGAGTAAACGATGACACAGTTCACCGTTCCAGGCTTGACTGACAAGGACGGCGCGCAGGTCGCTGAGCTGTTGCAGAAGCAACTCAGCACCTACAACGACCTGCACCTGACGCTCAAGCACGTGCACTGGAATGTGGTGGGGCCCAACTTCATCGGCGTACACGAGATGATCGATCCGCAGGTGAATCTGGTCCGCAAGTATGCCGACGAGGTTGCCGAGCGAATTGCGACGCTGGGTGGCTCGCCGCAGGGCACCCCGGGCGCGATCCTCAAGGACCGCACCTGGGATGACTACTCAGTCGGCCGCGACACCGTTCAGGCGCATCTGGCCGCACTCGACCTGGTCTACACCGGCATCGTCGAAGACACCCGTAAGGGCATCGCCGAAACCGAGGAACTCGACCCGGTGAGTCAGGACATCCTGATCGGCCACGCCGCCGAGCTGGAGAAATTTCAGTGGTTCGTGCGGGCTCATCTGGAGAACGCGGGCGGTCAGCTGACGCACGAGGGCACTTCTACCGAAAAAGACGCCGCCAGCTCTGCTCGGAGCTGACTCTCGTTACCGGTCAAGAGGGCGGGCGCTGGTCAGAATGGCCGGCGGCCGTGATCTCGCGTTCGGCTTCAGCGGTTTCGCGGTTGAGACGCTGCGCGTGGTAGATCGACACTTTGGTGTGGTAGAGCAGCAGTGAGGCGATTCCGACGGCGATGATCGCGCCCGGCACCACCGAGAACGATCCGGTCATTTCCGCCACCATGATCAGCAGCGCCAGTGGCGCATGCGCGATGCTGCCGAAGCAGGCCATCATTCCCACCACTACGAAGATGCCGGGGCTGTCCGGGATGCCGGGCAGGTGGAACAAGTCGCCCACCCGCCATGTTGCGGCGCCGACGAACGCCCCGATCACGATGCCGGGCCCAAAAATGCCACCCGATCCGCCCGTGCCGATCGACAGCGACGTCGCAACGATCTTCGCGAGCGGCAGAATCAACACTATCCACAGCGGAATAGCTGTCAGCGAGTCTTTGGCGGTGGCCAGCTGCACCCAGCCGTACCCGCTGCCCAGAACCTGCGGCAGCGCCAACCCCAGCAGGCCCACCAGCAAACCGCCCACCGTAGGTTTGACCACCGCGCCGCCGGGAAGTCGGGCCGTCAGCCGCCCGGTGGCGTAGAAGATGCGGGCATACAGATAGCCCACGGTTGCCGCCGCGATGCCCAGGACGACGAACCACAGCAACGGCCAGGCGTCCTCGAAGCGGTACTCGGCATCGACATAACCGAACATCGGGTCGAAGCCCAGGAACGAACCGAATACGGCGTAGGCCGTCGCCGAGGTGACGAAGCCGGGATATAGCGTGCGGTATTCGAAGTCGTCGCGGTAGATGATTGATGCCGCCAGCACGGCGCCGCCCAGTGGTGCGCCGAAGATGGCGCCGATGCCCGCGCCCACCCCCAGCGACACCAGGATCCGGCCGTCCTCGTCGGACAGGTGCAACCGGCGGGTGAGCATCGACGCGAAGCCCGCCGAAATCTGGGCCGTGGGGCCTTCGCGGCCGCCGGAGCCGCCCGAGCCGATGGTCAGGGCGCTGGAGACCATCTTGACCAGGACAACCCGGAGCCGGATGTGCCGCGGATCAGTGTGAATCGCCTCGATCGCGCTGTCGGTGCCGTGGCCGCTGGCCTCTGGAGCGAACCTGGCCACGATGAGTGCTGAGACCAACGCACCGGCCGTCGTCACCAGCGGAAGCGCCCAAGGCCGCAGGTAATGTGGAACTCCCGCGCTGCCGCCCTCCACCTTCGGGGTGGGCATCCGGTACCCGGCCAGGTCGCCGAGCAGGAAGTCGCCGGTGTAGCGCATCGCCAGGTAGAACACGACCGCACCAAGACCGGCGATTACCCCGATGATGATGCCCAGTAGCAGCCACTTCTCAACGTATTCCAGGTTCCGCACGAAACGGCCGACCCGGCCGCCGGGAGCTTCCAGCGGATCTGGTTGAAGTTCTTCGCGGCGCTCGGTGTCGGTGTCGTCGACCGGCGGCATGCTGGAACGCTAGCAGTGCACGCAGCGGTGGGACCGAACGGAATAATCGGACCGCGGTCCGGTTATACCGGCTGACACTGAAGGGAGGCGCCCATGCCCGCTGTAACCGCAGATGTCTTGACCCTGTCCCGGCTTACCCAAGCGGGTCCCGCCGACGCCGAACGCCCGGTCCGGTCGGTCACGACCGGCCCGCGCGGCTACGAAGGCGAGGGGTTTCCCGTCGTCCGGGCCTTCGCCGGTGTCGACCGGGCCGCGCTTGACCCGTTCGTGCACATGGACCAGATGGGTGAGGTGGATTACCAGCCGGGCGAACCAAGAGGAACCGACTGGCACCCGCACCGCGGCTTCGAGACGGTCACCTACATGATCGACGGCCGGTTCGCCCATCAGGACTCACACGGCGGCGGTGGTCTGATCGCCGACGGTGCCACCCAGTGGATGACCGCGGGCTCGGGAATTCTGCACATCGAAACTCCGCCCGTTGAACTGGTGGAAAGCGGCGGGCTCTTCCACGGAATTCAGTTGTGGGTAAATCTGCCGAGAAAAGCGAAATTCGTCAGTCCGCGGTATCAGGCCATCGAGGGCAACGACGTCGCGCTGCTCGCCTCACCGGATGGCGGGGCGCTGGTCCGGGTCATCGCTGGCAAGGTCGACGGTCACAGCGGCCCGGGTGTCACCCACACGCCGATCACCTTGGCGCACGCCACCGTCGAACCTGGCGCCGTGCTCAACATCCCGTGGAACCCGGAGTTCAATGCCTTGGTGTACGTGTTGTCCGGTCGTGGATCGATCGGCCCGGCGCGGCATCCGATTCGGCAGGGGCAGTTGGCGGTACTGGGACGCGGCGACCGGATCACCATCGCCGCGGCGGGAAGCCAGGATTCGCATCGGCCGGCCGTAGAGGCGTTGCTTCTCGGCGGACAGCCGATCCGGGAGCCAGTGTTTCACTATGGCCCGTTCGTGATGAACAGCAAGGCCGAGCTCATCGAGGCAATTAAGGACTACGAAGCAGGAAAGTTCGGCACCATTCCGCCGAACGCCTTGACGCCGCATCGGCACGAACCAGGTCCGACCGCCTGATCAAGCCCAACACATGAACTACCGGGCACTGATGTGATGTATGGCACAATCTTTCTCGTGCCGCATTTGGCGAGTCGGGGCCCGGGCCGCCCCCCTGCTGCGACAGCGGCCGGTACGCGCAAGCGCATCGTGCAGGCCGCTCGCGCGGTGTTCAGTGAGTGCGGCTACGAAGCGGCGACCTTTCAGGCGATCGCGATACGCGCAGACCTCACCAGGCCGGCGATCAATCATTACTTCTCCGGCAAGCTGGTGCTTTACAAAGAGGTCCTCGAGCAGACGAACAACCTCATTGTCGTCACCGCTGTGGAGCGGGCCCGGCGGGAAGCCACGCTGATAGGCCGGCTGGTGGCTTTCATCGCCTCGGCAACGCAGGGCGATTCGGAAAATCCGTCGTCGGCGGCGTTCCTGCTCACCTCGGTGGTGGAGTCGCGGCGGCACCCCGAACTGAGCGCGCTGGAGAACAAGTCACTTCGGCTCACCCGTGAGTTCCTCACCGAAGCGATCGAAGAGGCCATCCAGGACGGCGAACTCACCACCACAACCGACCTGGCGTCGTTGACCGAGATGCTGGTGGCGGTGCTGTTCGGAGTCGGCTTCTACGCCGACTTCGTCGGCAGCCGTCGACAGTTGGACGTGATCACCAGCCAGCTGCAACAGTTGATGGCGGGGACTCTGTGGCGTTTCACCAAACCGCAACCACTGGGTGGCGCGTCGCAGTGAAATAGCGCACACAACCAAATAGCCTGCCTAACTTGTTGGGTAGCATGGTCGGCGTATGACTGAGTTAGGCGAGGTACGTTCAATCCGGACCGAAGGTGACAGCTGGGATATCGCCACCAGTGTGGGCAGTACTGCGCTGATGGTGGCGGCGGCCAGGGCTGTCGAAACCGCATCGCGAGACCCGCTGATCCGCGACGAGTTCGCTCAGGTGCTGGTGTCATCGGTCGGGCCGGCGTGGCGACGGTTGGCCAGCCCAGATCTGGAGTGGCTTGGCGATGACGGGCATGGCCGGCGCGCGCACCGGGTCGCCTGCAACTACCAGGCCGTGCGGACGCACTTCTTCGACGCGTACTTCACGGCCGCCGTCGATGACGGCATCCGGCAGGTCGTGATCTTGGCCGCGGGCCTGGACGCGCGTGCCTACCGGCTCGACTGGCCGGCAGGCACCACGGTGTACGAGATCGATCAGCCCAAAGTTTTGACCTACAAAGCCAGCACGTTGCAGGCTCACGGAGCTCGCCCGAAAGCCACCCGGCATGCGGTGCCGGTGGATCTGCGCGATGACTGGCCCGCTGCACTGATAGCCGCCGGTTTCGACCGCAATCGACCGACCGCGTGGCTGGCTGAAGGCCTGCTGCCCTATCTGCCGGTGGACGCGCAGAATCGTCTTTTCCAGAAGCTGACAGCGCTCAGTGAACTCGACAGCCAGATCGCGGTCGAAGCCTTCCACATCGGCTCAGCTGACACCGAGCGGCGCAAAGCGGCGCGGCGCGCCCGATGGCTGCGGCTGCGCGACCGGCTCGGCCTCGACATCAACGTCGAGACACTCACCTACCAGGACGGTGACCGCCCAGATGCCGCGAAGTGGTTGAAGTGTCACGGCTGGCAGGTGCAGGCGGTGGACAACGCCGAGGAAATGGCCCGACTCGGCCGGCGGATACCCGAAGACCTCGCTGACGAGGCTGTCCGCAGCAGCTTGCTGCGCGCATGTCTCGCTCCGGCCGATTGAGTCGACCGGCCCGGTGACCGGCACAGGCCGATTGGTTCTCATAGAAAGCGACGCCGCATGAGCAGTTCCCGCACCGACGACGACACCTGGGATATCGCCACCAGCGTTGGGTCCACAGCGGTGATGGTCGCAGCGGCGCGCGCCGCGGAGACTGACAAACCTGATCCGCTGATCCGCGACCCCTACGCGAAGATTCTGGTCGGTAACGCCGGCACCGGGGTGTGGGAAACCATGCTCAACGAGTCGATCGTCGACACGATCGAAAAGATCGACCCGGAAGCAGCCGCAATCTTCCAGCACATGCGCAGTTATCAGGCGGTGCGGACGCACTTCTTCGACGCCTACTTCGTCGCGGCCGTCGCGGCGGGCATTCGCCAGCTGGTGATCCTGGCCTCGGGGCTGGATTCCCGGGCTTACCGCCTCGACTGGCCGGCAGGCACCACGGTGTACGAGATCGACCAGCCCAAAGTGCTCGACTACAAAACCGCGACGCTGGCCGCGCACGACGTCGCCCCGTCGACTGATCGGCGGGAGGTACCGATCGATTTGCGCCAGGACTGGCCGACCGCGCTGTGCGGCGAGGGCTTCGACCCGCAACAGCCGACTGCCTGGCTGGCGGAGGGTCTGCTGATGTATCTGCCGGCTGAAGCTCAGGATCGGCTGTTCGAGCGGATCACCGAGCTGAGCGCGCCGGGCAGTCGGATCGCGGTGGAGACCGCTGCGCACCACGCCGACGACCGGCGCGCAGAGATGCGGGAGCGGTTCCAGAAAGTGGCCGACGAACTGGGGTTCGACCAAACCGTCGACGTGCAGGCGCTGATCTACCACGACGAGGATCGGGCGGTAGTCGCCGACTGGCTCAACGGGCACGGCTGGCAGGCCTCGGCGCAACACGCGCATGACGAGATGCGCCGGCTGAACCGCTGGATCGACGGCGTGCCGATGGCCGACGATAAGGATGCGTTCGCCGACTTCGTCACCGCCGAACGCAGGTAGGCCGGGCTGGGCCGGGGGTACGTGACCCGATGTATCCAGCCTCATCTACCCGCCGTATACAGAGAAGGCGCAGAATCGGCGCGCCGGTTGTTCTAGCCTCTACCGGCCGCCGAGCCAGTGATCTCACCTGAAAGGAAGTTCATGCCCGGAGTGCAGGATCGTGTCATCGTCGTCACCGGAGCCGGCGGGGGATTGGGCCGCGAATACGCCCTGACGCTGGCACGCGAAGGTGCCAGCGTCGTCGTCAACGACCTCGGCGGATCCCGCGACGGCACTGGTGCCGGGTCGGCAATGGCCGACCACGTGGTGACCGAGATCAAGGAAGCCGGCGGTCGTGCGGTGGCCAACTACGACAGCGTCGCCGAGCCCGAAGGTGCCCAGAACATCATCAAGACGGCTCTCGACGAATTCGGCAAGGTCGACGGAGTGGTGAGCAACGCCGGCATCCTGCGGGACGGGACCTTCCACAAGATGACCTTCGAGAACTGGGACGCCGTGCTCAAGGTGCATCTCTACGGTGGATACAACGTGATCCGCGCCGCGTGGCCCCACTTTCGGGAGCAGAGCTTCGGACGTGTCGTTGTGGCCACCTCGACCAGCGGGTTGTTCGGTAACTTCGGTCAGGCCAACTACGGCGCGGCCAAGCTCGGTCTGGTAGGGCTGATCAATACGCTGGCGCAGGAAGGCGCCAAGTACAACATCAAGACCAACGCGCTCGCACCGATCGCAGCCACCCGGATGACCGAGGACATTCTGCCACCGGAGGTGCTGCAGAACCTGACTCCGGAGTTCGTGGCGCCGGTGGTGGCCTATCTGTCCACAGAGGAAGTGCCGGACACCGGCTCCATCTTCATCGTCGGTGGCGGCAAGGTGCAGCGAGCGGCGCTGTTCCAGAACGAGGGCGTCACCTTCAAGACGCCGCCGTCGGTGGACGACGTGGCCGCACACTGGTCGGAGATCGACGACCTCTCCGCCGCGAAGCCGGCGAATTTCTCCATCCGGTGACTTCAGCCGCGTGAAAGCCTGTGTCGCATGAAAGCCTGCGTCATACAAGAGCTTTCCGGACCGTCGGGCTTGTTGTACACCGACGTCGAAGACGTTCACGGCAACCCGGACATACTGGTGCTCGACGTCCGCGCGGCCGGTGTGTGCTACCCCGACCTGCTACTGAGCAAGGGTGAATACCAGCTCAAGCTGCCGCCGCCGTTTATCCCCGGCATGGAAGCGGCAGGGGTGGTGTGCTGGGCACCCGAGGAATGCGAGTTTCGCGTAGGAGAACGGGTTTCGGCTTTCGGTGTGCTCGGTGGCTACGCCGAGCAAGTCGCGGTTCCGCTGGCCAATGCAACGCGCAGCCCGGCCGAACTCGACGACGCGGAAGCGGTGTCGCTGCTGGTGAACTACAACACCATGTATTTCGCGCTGGCTCGCCGGGCCGCAATGCGGCCCGGCGACACAGTGCTGGTGCTGGGTTCTGCCGGCGGGGTGGGCAGCGCAGCGGTCCAGGTCGCCAAAGCGATGGACGCCGGTCTGGTGGTCGCGATGGTGCACCGCACAGCGGCAACAGATTTCGTCGAGTCATTGGGCGCGGATGTGGTGTTGCCGTTGACCGAAGGCTGGGGTGAGCAGGTACGTGAAGTGACCGACGGCCGCGGAGTGGACATCGTCGTGGATCCGGTTGGCGGTGCTGCCTTCGACGACGCCGTGCGCGTGCTCGCACTTGACGGCAAGCTCCTCGTCATCGGTTTTGCCGCGGGTGCCATCCCCACCGTCAAGGTGAATCGGCTGCTGCTGCGCAATGTCGGCGTTTTGGGCGTCGCATGGGGTGAGTACCTCCACCAGGTGCCTGGTTCCGCTGCGTTGTTCTCCTGGGGACTGAGTCAACTGGTGTCGCGAGGTCTCAAACCACCGGCGCCGCAGCGGTTTGCGCTGTCCGACGGACGCAAGGCACTGCAGAGTCTGGCCGACGGCGGGGTACTGGGCAAGGTGGTGCTGGAACCGTAGCCCTGCTCAGGGAATAAGGCCGCCGATGAGTTCATATCCGGTCGTGGCCAGCGCCTCCCCGAGCACTGCGAGGTCAAGACCGACCGGCAGTGGCAGGATGCCGACGTCCGCTGCGAGCGGATCACCGAGGGCCGACACCAGGTTTCCGGATTCGATTCCCTGCTCAAATAGGCTTAAGTCGTAGTTCGGCAGAGACACTCCCAGCGCCAGCGCGGTGTCGAACAACGGCAGCACTGTCGAGGCGTCGGTGGAGACGACATTCGTCAGACCGTTGACTATGTCAGTAGGTGATGAGTAGTCGATCGGGGTGATCGGGACGTCCCCGTGGAAGTAGGTGGCGCCCGCGCCCAACAGCTCCGAGAGGGTGGGCGTGTCACTCGGGGTGAGGTTGAACGTGTGCGCCGCGTCCAGCACCGTCTGCAGTGACGAGTAGTCCGTCCACTGTCCCGCTTGAATGTCGGCTAATGCCTTGGTGATTCCTTCGGGGATGCCCTGTACGAGGGCAGTGAGGACCTGGGCGGGATTGAGGTCGGGCAGGAACCCGAACGGGGTAGGGACGTCCGGGTTGTTGCCGATGTCCCAGCCGACGCTGGTATTGCCGTAGCCAAGGTTCACCAGCACCGACATGTCCGGTTGCAGCAGATCGGCCAGCGGATTGCCGCCCGGGATGAACCGCAAGATGTCGAGCAGCGGCAGTTCTTCGGTCGGATTCATGTAGTAGGTGGTCTCACCGAAGTGACCGAGATCGATTGCCTTCGTCGGGTCTTCGTCCACGTAGGCGAGGTGCTCGAAGATGATGCCCAGGTAAGCGTTGAGGTCGGACAGGATATTGATGGGTAGCGCGGGAAGTCAGCGAAACCGTCATATTCGTTGGTGATGATGTCGGTGGGGAACAGGTCGCTCGGAGTGGCGCCGCTGGCGGTGACGCCAAAACTCGGAATCGATCCGCCGACAAAGCGTTCCAGGAATCCGCCGTCGGGATTGCTCGGGTTGCCGACGAGGATGAAGTTGACCGGTGCGTTCGGATCCTCCTTGTAGAGCTGCGTCATCTCCAGCGAAGCGATCGTCGAGCTCTGCGAGTAGCCGAAAACGTCGACGGGTTCGGTGGCTTTCTGCAGGACGTTGTTCAACGTTTCGACGCCCGCGCGACCGACGGGTCCAACGGCAGGCTGTTGACCCCGGTGATCGGATACAGCCCTTCAGGCGTCGTCAACGGTTGGACGGCGTTGATGGGCAGGCCGAGATAGAGTTTGTCAGCGGCGTCGGTATAGCTGTCTGGGGGTACCGGAAAGCCGCTGGGACCCATCACCCACGCCGTGCCGCCGTCGAAGCCGCCGCCAGGCTCGAAGCTGCCGGCGTCGGCCATTGCGGACCCTGCGGCCAGCGTCGACGTCAACGCCAGCCCGGCCCCCCGCTTGCGATCAGCCCCAGACTAAGCCAACGAAGTTTAAGCCCCGGCACTTCGAACTCCTTTATAGCAAATACTCTGCTGCCCAGCGCATTTCAGTGCTTTCCGGTCAGCCTTTAGAACATAGCCGTGATCGCGCTGATTGCGCTGTTGACGACCTCGTACTCGAATCCGGCCGCCAAAGTGCCGATCGCGGTGTCGGCCGCCAGCGGCAAACCGACGGCGTCAAGCAGATTGCCGGCCTGCAAGTTTTCCGTGAACAAGCTGACGTCGTAGGCGGGCAGGCTGGTCAACAGGGCGTTGGCGATATCGGCCGTCGGCAGCAGCGTGCCGTAGGCCGTCGAGAGCGCGCCCGAGAAATTAGTAGCGAAGCCGGTGATTGACCCGGGATTGCTGACGAGGTCCGACAACGTCGTCAACGGGTCGAACCCGCCGCTCGTCCCGGATGAGAAGTTCAGCAGAGAGCCCAGCGAGTCGAGCGACACCGGGTTCGGGCCGCCACCGGTGAAGTCACCGATGAAGTTCTGCAAGCCCAGTTCGGTTTGCGAAGGCACCGCTTGCAGGGCCGCTAAAACCTGGCTGAAAGACGGGAACAAGCCGAACGGAGTCTGCACGTTGGCCGGCCCGGCCGACCAACCCTCCAGGGGGTTCGGGTTGTCATAGCCCAAGTTGACGATCAGCTTGAGGTCCGGTTGTAGCAGGTCGGCAAGCGGGTTGCCGACGACTGGGATCCCGCGCACCGGGTCCAGCAGCGGCAGGTCATTGACGGGAAGTATGTAGTACGAAGTGTCGGTGGCTCCCGACGTCGCCACCGGAATCGCCTCGTCCTGAATGTTGAACGGGCCTCCGAATTCCGTGAAGTAGTGGCCGTGTATGTCTTCAATACCCAGGAAGGCGTTGAGGTCGGACAGGAAGTTGATCGGGTACCGCGGGAAGTCAGCGAAACCGTCATACTCGGCCGAGTAGATGACCGTGGGAAAGTCGTCGGCCGGGGTCGAGTTGCCGAACGCCAGGCCCAGGCTCGGGAGCGTCAGATCCGGGAAGCGCGCCAGGAGGCCCCCGTCCGGGTTGCTCGGGTCACCGATCAGCACGAACTGCAACGGCAAATGAGCGGTTGCAGGGTTCGACGCCAGCTGTTCCATCTCGTAGCTGGCGATGGTGGCGCTCTGCGAGTAGCCGAAGACCGAGGTGGGTGTGTTGCCCGCCGGCCCAACGGCCTGCAGGATGTCCTGATTCAGGATGGTCTCGCCCTGTGCCACCGATGTCTGCAATCCGGGCGTATAGCCGTTGGCACCGACGGGATAATTCAACGGCAAGGTCTTGACGCCGGTCAGCGGATAGAGCCCTTCGGACGTGTTTATGCCGTTGGGGAACAATGTGATGTTGGGCAATCCGCCGTAGGGCAAGGCGACGTCGGCAGGCGCTTTCGGGTCGAAATTCAGTGGATTGGTGAGGTAGAGCCCAAAAGCACTGGGGAAATCCCTGGGACGGCGTTCGGTATCGGTGTCCGCTGGCGCCGATTATTAACCCGACCGGGTCGATACCGGGGTCCGTCTCCCCGAACGCGAACGCGGAGTTCATCACCGCGGTCACCGACAGCATCCCTGCGCCGGCGCTGGCGAACAGTCCACCGGTGAGCCAGCGAAGCTTACGACCTGACATCCCGACCTCCTGACTCGGGTGGACTGTTGGGGTGCGAGCTCTGTGGGCGCTGTCAACGCAGCGCGGCGGTATGAGACGGATGTGCATCATGCACCCTGCACTTACCTGGCGTCTAGGGAACGCTCAGGTTCTTTTAATAAGTTTTCCCGCGGTGTGTCAGCCAAGCAGCGCTTGGCGCAGCCGACGCACCTCGGCCTCGTCGACACCTGCGCTGCGCAGATAGCCGTCAACTGAGCCGAATTGCTCGTCGATGGTGCGCCATGCCGAGTGCAGATACTCCGCGCGCACACCGAGCACATCGCCGGCCAGGCGTGCCTCGGTAACGGCGATCAGGTCCGGAGTCACTTCGACGTCCGTGCGTTGCCGCACCGACTCGAGGATCCGCTCGCGTAACTGCGGAACGGCGTCGTTGCTGCGCAGGAAATCGGCGACGATGACGTCTTCTTCGACACCTGCGGCACAGAGCACCAGTGCCACCAGGAAGCCGGTACGGTCCTTGCCGGCAAAACAGTGCGTCAACACCGTGCGCCCGCTGCCGAGCAAGGTCACGACACGGTGCAACGCCCGCTGAGCCCCGTTGTAGGTAGGGAATCTGCTGTACTCGTCGACCATGTAGCGGCGAGATGCGTCCGCGACGGATTCGTCGCCCGGTTTGTCCTCCAACAGTCGCTTGAAAGCATGCTCGTGCGGCGCGTCACCGTCCGGATCAGTGTCATCAGGCTCGATATCGGGGATGGGCAGCAGGTGAATCTCGACGCCGACCGGAACCCGGCCGGGGCCGTGGCGCTGCACCTCAGGACGCGAGCGTAGATCGGCGACATCGGTGACACCCGAGCGGCGCAACTCCTGGCGCCCCTCGTCGCCGAGTTCACTCAACTCACCAGAACGAAACAACCGCCCTGGGACCAACACGCCGGTGCTGTCTGCAACGTCGCGGAAGTTCCACGAGCCCTGCAGATCTCGCACGCCAGCGGCCAACTCAGGTGACCGCCGCGGCGAAAGCGCTTTTCTCCCGGCCGAGTTCGGTGCGCGCGATGGTGCGCAGGTGCACCTCGTCGGGCCCGTCAAAGATCCGCATCGCGCGATGCCAGCCGTACAGGCGGGCCAGAACAGTGTCGTCACTGACACCGGCGGCACCGTGCATTTGGATGGCCCGGTCGATCACTTCGCACGCTACCAGCGGAGCGACCGCCTTGATCTGCGACACCAGCAGATGAGCGGCCTTATTGCCATGCTGGTCGATGGTCCACGCAGCCTTCTCGCACAGCAACCTGGCCTGGTCGATCTCGTTGCGGGACCGGGCGATCGCTTCCCGCACCACCCCCTGCTCGGCCAACGGGCGCCCGAACGCCACCCGTTTCTGAGCTCGGTCGACCATCAAGGCCAAGGCCCGTTCAGCGGCGCCCAGCGCCCGCATGCAGTGATGGATACGGCCGGGGCCCAGCCGGGCCTGCGCGATCGCGAAGCCCGAGCCTTCCTCGCCGAGCAGGTTGGTGGTCGGCACCCGCACGTTGTCGTAGATGACTTCACAGTGCCCGTGCTGGTCTTGCCAGCCGAACACCGGTGTGGACCGGACCACCGTCACGCCGGGGGTGTCGATCGGCACCAGCACCATGGACTGCTGCTGGTGGCTGGCCGCTTCGGGATTGGTGCGGCCCATGACGATCAGGATCTTGCAGCGTGGGTCGGCCGCGCCGGACGTCCACCATTTGCGGCCGTTGATCACGTAGTCACTGCCGTCGCGGACGACGGACGTCTCGATGTTGCGCGCGTCGCTACTGGCGACTGCCGGTTCGGTCATGGAGAACGCGCTGCGGATCACACCATCCAGCAGTGGCTGCAGCCATTGGGTGCGCTGCTCGTCGGTGGCGAACAGATGCAAGGTCTCCATGTTGCCGGTGTCCGGCGCAGCGCAGTTGATAGCTTCCGGCGCGATCTCCGAACTCCAGCCGGACAACTCGGCCAGCGGCGCATACTCCAGATTCGTCAGACCCGACTCGGCGGGCAGAAACAGATTCCACAGTCCGCGCTCTTTGGCTTTGCCTTTCAACTCCTCGATGATCGGCGGGACGCTGTGATCGTTCGGGCCCGCGTCATGGCGGTACCGGTCGTATTCGGCTTCCGCCGGAAAAACCAGCTCGACCATGAATTCGGACAACCGCTTGTGGTAGTCATTCGCCTTGGCGGTTCGTTCGAAGTCCATGCTCGCCACGATAGGCCACCGTGGGCCGGCGACCACCGTCGGCATCCTCGCCTTCTGCTGCCGCCGGCTGTGGCTGCCCCGCTGAGCGAAGGGGCTGAGCCTTTAGAATGGGAAGCCCGTTGTGGGAAGCCCCTCACCTCACCTATCTGCTGTGCCGCGAGGGAGCCAAACTCGACGAAGGCCATGACGGAGAGGTGAAATGCGCGCCGACAACGGTGACTCGTCAGCTGAGCAGGCGATAGACGCGAAGGTCTATACGAGCGCCTCAGCGGACGTCATCGAACGCAAGTGGCGCCGGCGCTGGAAGGAAAGCGGTGTCTTCGAAGCCGCCAATCCGGTGGGAGCCCTGCAGGGCCCGACGCCCGCGCGACGTTCGTACATCTTGGACATGTTTCCCTACCCGTCCGGAACCGGGCTGCATGTAGGACATCCGCTCGGCTTCATCGCCACCGATGTGCTGGCTCGGTATCTGCGTATGCGGGGCGACAACGTCCTCTACACCATGGGTTACGACGCGTTCGGTTTGCCCGCCGAGCAATATGCCGTGCAAACCGGTACCCACCCTGCGGTGACGACCGCGACGAACGTGGCGAGGTACCAGGCTCAGCTGGAACAGCTGGGCATGTCCTACGACAACCGCCGTGCCCTGAACACCACCGACCCGACGTACTACCGCTGGACGCAGTGGATCTTCACCCGGCTGTATGACGCCTGGTATGACCCGCAGCTCGGCTGCGCGCGTCCCATCGCGACGTTGATCGACCAGCTGACGTCAGGGGCGGTCAACGCCGGCACTGCGCCGTGGGCGGAGTTGACGCTCGCCGAACGCGAAAGTGTCTTGAACGGTTACCGTCTGGCTTACGTCGACGAAGCTCCGGTCAACTGGTGTCCGGGATTGGGTACGGTTCTTGCAGACGAGGAAGTGACGGCCGACCGGCGCTCGGAACGCGGCAACTACCCGGTGTTCTTGACCAATCTGCGGCAGTGGAAACTCCGGATCACCGCGTATGCGGATCGTTTGCTCAGCGATTTGGAGCCACTCGACTGGCCGGACTCGATCAAACAGCAGCAACGCAACTGGATCGGCAAGTCCTATGGTGTGACCATCCGGTTCGCACTGGTCGACACCGACGAAACGCTGGAGGTCTTCACCACCAGAGCTGACACGATCTTCGGTGTCAGCTATTTGGCGGTCTCTGCCGACGCCGACATCGCCGACCGGTTGTTGCGCGCGGAGTGGCCGGATTCGACACCCGAGTCGTGGAAAGCTGCTCAGCCGTCGCCGGTGTTAGCCGCAGAAGCGCTGCGCGTCAACAGTTCTCGGGATCCGGAAGTGACTACCAGCGGCGTGTTCACCGGTTCCTTCGCAACACATCCGGTGACAGGTGCTGCGCTGCCCATCTTTCTGGCGGATTACGTGCTGGCCGAGTACGGCGCGGGCGCGGTGATGGGGGTGCCTGCCCACGACACCCGCGATTATGAGTTCGCCATGACGCACGCGTTGCCGATCACGACTGTCATCGTGCCCGATGGCGAACAGTCGAACGATTCAGCGTCAGCGGCGTATACCGGCAAAACCGGACGGGTGGTGAATTCCGCCTTTGGCGACCTCGACATCGACAATATGTCGCCGCCGGAAGCGGCTGCGGCGGTGGCGAATTGGGTGGAACATAAGGGCCTCGGCCGGATCGCGACCATGTTCAGATTGCGGGACTGGCTTTTCAGCCGACAACGTTACTGGGGCGAACCGATCCCCATCGTCTACGACGCTGAGGACGTACCACACCGCATCCCCGACTCGATGCTGCCGGTGGAATTGCCGGAACTCGACAATTATTCACCACGAACCTTCGACCCCGACGACGCCGCCACCACTCCCGAAACGCCGTTGTCGCGGGACCCCTCCTGGGTGAACGTCGAATTGGACCTCGGAGACGGTTTACGAAAATACCGGCGCGACACCAACACCATGCCGAACTGGGCAGGTTCGTCGTGGTACGAGCTGCGCTACATCGACCCCACCGATGACGCCGTGGTCGTTCGGCCGGAGAACGAGGCGTACTGGATGGGCCCGACGGATCAAAAACCGCTGGGCGGAACAGATCTGTACGTCGGGGGGACCGAGCAGGCGGTGTTGCACCTGCTCTATGCGCGGTTCTGGCACAAAGTGCTACACGATCTGGGCGAATTGAGTTCCAGCGAGCCGTTTCACCGCCTCTTCAACCAGGGCATGATCCAGGCTTACGTCTACCGGGACAGCCGCGGTCTGGTCGTTCCTGCCGAGGAGGTGATCGAAACAGCCGACGGGACCTTCCTCTACCAAGGCGCACCGGTCACCCAACAGCTCGGGAAGATGGGTAAATCGCTGAAAAACTCTGTCGCGCCGGACGAGATCGTCGCCGAGTACGGTGCCGACACGTTCCGGGTCTACGCAATGTCGACCGGGCCGCTCAGTGCGTCCCGTCCCTGGATTGCCCGGGCGGTGGTCGGCGCGGAGCGCTTCTTGCAGCGGGTGTGGCGCTGTGTTGTCGACCAAGAGACCGGCAAGGTGGTGGTGACGGAGGACGAGCCACCGAAGGCCGTCATTCAGGCGCTGCATGAAACGTTGCTCGCATACCACAGCGACTTTCCCGAGTTGCGGTTCAACTCGGTGATCGCGCGGCTCATCGAGTACACCAACCTGTTGACCAAGGCCGAGATCAACGCCCGTGCCGCGGTGGAGCCGCTGGTGCTCATGCTGGCACCGTTTGCCCCGCATCTGGCCGAGGAATTGTGGGAACGCCTCGGGCATCCGGGCGGACTGACCCGGGTCGAGGTGCCGCAGGCGAATGCCGAACTGGCGAACCGGCCTTCAGTCACGGCGATCGTCCAGATCAACGGGAAGGTGCGGGCCCGCATCGAGGTCCCGGAATCGATTGACGCCGATGATCTGGAGCGACAGGCCGCTAAAGATCCGGTGGTCGCCTCGCTGATTGCCGGGGGCAACCTGCGGAAGACCATCGTCAAGCCGCCCAAAATCGTCAACTTCGTCGTGTCATGAGCACAGGTGGTGAACCGCATGCTCGACCCGCTTCCGCCGCTGCCGCCGTTCACGGTCGAAACCGCACTGCACAAAGTCCAGGCCGCCGAAGACGCCTGGAACACCCGCGACCCGCAGCGCGTCAGCCGCGCCTACACCGTCGATTCGCATTGGCGTAACCGCGACCTGCACATCTTGGGCCGCGACGAGATCGTGGCGTTTCTGACCCGCAAGTGGCAGACCGAGCACGAGTACGTTCTGCGCAAGGGCTTGTGGGCCTTCACGGACAACCGCATCGCCGTACGCTTCCAATACGAATGGCACGACGAAGGCGGTCAATGGCACCGCAGCTACGGCAACGAGCTGTGGGAGTTCACCGAAGCCGGGCTGATGGCGCGCAGAGAAGCCAGCATCAACGACGTCGCGATCGAGGAATCCGAACGCCGCTTGTTCGGCCCGCGCCCACCCAGCGAACACGGGCAGGACTTCCCGCTTTGGTGAACTCCTGGTTGACGACCTGACCCAGACGCCGCGCATCGCGCAGTCAGCTACCAGTTAGGCTCGGCGAGGCGCGGTCGAGCCGTGCCCATCTCAGGTAGGGAAGGCTAGACGTACGGGCCATGACAGATACGCAGACGACGGTTGGGGTGGTCGCCGAGTCGGGATCCGGCGAGCGGCGTGTCGCGCTGGTCCCGAAAGCGGTGACGTCGCTGGTGAACAGTGGTGTAGCGGTAGTGGTGCAAAGTGGTGCCGGCGAGCCGGCGTTGTTGCCCGACGACCTCTACACCGCAGCCGGCGCGACCATCGGTGACGCTTGGGCGGCCGACGTCGTTGTGAAGGTCGCACCGCCCACCGAAGCTGAGGTCGGCCGGCTGCGCAGCGGCCAGACCCTCATCGGGTTCCTGGCACCCCGAGACGCCGACAACAAGATCGACGCGCTGGCCGAGGTTGGCGTGCAGGCCTTCGCGGTCGAAGCCATACCCCGGATCTCTCGCGCCCAGGCGATGGATGCGTTGTCTTCGCAGGCCAACGTCGCGGGCTACAAGGCGGTGCTGCTGGCCGCCTCAGAATCGACCCGCTTCTTCCCGATGCTCACCACGGCCGCCGGTACGGTCAAGCCCGCCAGCGTGCTGGTTCTGGGCGTCGGCGTGGCCGGCTTGCAGGCGCTGGCAACGGCCAAGCGGCTCGGTGCCCGCACCACCGGATACGACGTGCGGCCCGAGGTGGCCGATCAAGTGCGTTCGGTCGGCGCGCAATGGTTGACGCTCGGGGGTGAAGATTTGGCCGCATCGGGGGAGGGCGGCTACGCCCGCGAGCTCAGTGAACAGGAGCGCGAGCAGCAACAGAAAGCTCTGGAGAAGGCGATCACCGGTTTCGACGTCGTCATCACCACGGCCCTTGTTCCGGGCCGTCCGGCACCGCGGTTGGTGACCGCGGCGGCGGTGGAAGGAATGAAGCCGGGCAGCGTGGTGGTCGACTTGGCCGGGGAGACCGGCGGTAACTGTGAGTTGACCGAGCCGGGCCGCACCGTGGTCAAGCACGACGTCACCATCGCGTCGCCGTTGAACCTGCCGGCGACCATGCCCGAGCACGCCAGCGAGCTGTACAGCAAGAACATCACCGCGCTGCTGGAGCTGCTGATCAAAGACGGCAAGCTTGCCCCGGACTTCGGCGATGAAATCGTGGCGGCTGCGTGCGTGACGCACAGTGGCTCGCCGGTGAAAGAGGGCGCTTAAATGTACGACTCACTTCTAGCGAACCTGGCGATCCTGGTGCTGTCCGGATTCGTCGGCTTCGCGGTGATCTCGAAGGTGCCGAACACCTTGCACACCCCGCTGATGTCCGGCACCAACGCCATCCACGGGATCGTGGTGCTGGGTGCGCTGGTGGTGTTCGGTTCCGTCGAGCACCCCTCGCTGGCGGTGCAGATCATTCTGTTCGTAGCGGTGGTGTTCGGCACGCTGAACGTCATCGGCGGCTTCATCGTCACCGACCGCATGCTGGGCATGTTCAAAGGCAAGAAAAAGGCTGCGCAAGCCACCCCGGTCAAGACCGAGGATCTGGCGGCCAAATGAACTACCTGGTCACAGTCCTCTACATCATCTCGTTCGGGCTGTTCATCTACGGTCTGATGGGCCTGACCGGGCCCAAGACAGCGGTGCGGGGCAACTTGATCGCCGCCGTCGGCATGGTCATCGCGGTGGTCGCCACCTTGATCTCGATCCGGCACACCAGTCAGTGGCCGCTCATCATCGCCGGCCTGGTGGTCGGCGTGGTGCTCGGCGTGCCGCCGGCCCGGCTGACCAAAATGACGGCGATGCCGCAACTCGTGGCGTTCTTCAACGGCGTGGGCGGCGGCACGGTCGCGCTGATTGCCCTGTCGGAGTTCATCGAGACCACCGGCTTCTCCGCCTTCCGGCATGGCGAGTCGCCGACCGCGCACATCGTGGTGGCCTCGCTATTCGCCGCGATCATTGGATCTATCTCGTTCTGGGGATCCATCATCGCGTTCGGCAAGCTGCAGGAAATCATCTCCGGGTCGCCGATCGGCTTCGGCCGGGTTCAGCAGCCGGTCAACCTGCTGCTGCTGACCGCAGCCGTCACCGCTGCGGTGGTCATCGGCCTGCATGCACATCCCGGCAGCGGCGGCGCGTCGCTGTGGTGGATGGTGGGTCTGCTGGCTGCGGCAGGGGTGCTTGGCCTGATGGTGGTGTTGCCCATCGGCGGCGCCGACATGCCGGTGGTCATCTCCTTGCTCAACGCCATGACCGGATTGTCGGCCGCCGCGGCGGGCCTTGCGCTCAACAACACCGCGATGATCGTGGCCGGCATGATCGTCGGCGCCTCTGGTTCGATCCTGACCAACTTGATGGCCAAAGCGATGAACCGCTCCATTCCCGCGATCGTGGCCGGCGGCTTCGGCGGCAGCGGGGTGGTGGTGGGCGGCGGCGACAGCGGCGACAAGGTCGTGAGGTCCACCTCGGCTGCCGATGCGGCGATCCAAATGGCCTACGCCAACCAGGTGATCGTGGTGCCCGGCTACGGCCTGGCCGTCGCGCAGGCCCAGCACGCGGTCAAGGACATGGCCGCCCTGCTGGAGAACCGCGGTGTGCAGGTCAAGTACGCGATTCACCCGGTCGCCGGCCGGATGCCCGGTCACATGAACGTGCTGCTGGCCGAAGCCGAAGTCGACTACGACGCGATGAAGGACATGGACGACATCAACGACGAGTTCGGGCGTACCGACGTCACGCTGGTGATCGGCGCCAACGACGTCACCAACCCGGCCGCCCGCAATGAAACGTCGAGCCCGATTTACGGGATGCCGATCCTGAACGTGGACAAGTCCAAGTCGGTGATCGTACTCAAGAGGTCGATGAACTCAGGTTTCGCCGGGATCGACAATCCGCTGTTCTACGCCGACGGCACCACCATGCTGTTCGGCGACGCCAAGAAGTCGGTGTCTGCGGTGACCGAGGAACTCAAAGCCCTATAACGGGTGCGCCCAGCCGACGGAAAGTCGCCTGACCCTCGCCGCAAGACTAGGGATTTTGCGTCTGCTTGCGGTTCTTAGACGGGTGGGTAGGCCGGCGGCGGGTAGCCATTGCCATCTTCGACGCCGCGCAAGCCCCAGAGCGAGTAGCGCAGGAAGAACTCGATCTCGTCGGACATGTCGTAGCTCGGGTTCGGATCCATCTGTGCCCACCTCACATCTCGTCGTCTGGCGACCTGCTTGCCAGCAGTCTAGTCCCATCCGTCCGCGGCGCGTCAGGAAAAAACTCGTTGCCATAGACTGGCCAACCAGTTGATTGAGACGAGGTGACATGGCAGTGGAGGCCGGCACGCCCAACGGGCTCAGCCGACGCGAGGAGCTGTTGGTCGTGGCGACCAAGCTCTTCGCCGCGCGTGGCTACCACGGCACCCGGATGGACGACGTCGCCGACGTCATCGGGCTGAACAAGGCGACCGTATACCACTACTACGCCAGCAAGTCGTTGATCCTCTACGACATCTATCAACAGGCAGCCGAGCGCACGCTGGCCGCTGTGCACGACGATCCGTCGATGTCTGCCCGTGAGGCGCTCTACCAGTACACCGTGCGGCTGCTCAACCAGATCGCGGCCAATCCCGAGGGTGCCGCGGTGTACTTCCAGGAGCAGCCCTACATCACCGAGTGGTTCACCGAGGAACAGGTCGCCGCGGTCCGGGAGAAGGAGACGCAGGTCTACGAGCACGTGCACGGCCTGATCGATCGCGGCATCGCCAGCGGGGAGTTTTACCAATGTGACTCCCATGTGCTGGCTCTCGGCTATATCGGCATGACGCTTGGTGCCTACCGGTGGCTACGGCCAAGCGGCCGCCGCAGCGCCAAGGAGATCGCCGCTGAATTCAGCACCGCCTTGCTGCGCGGACTGATCCGCAATGAGTCGATTCGGGTGAAATGCCCGTTGGGCGTGAACTCCGCGTCGGGTGTCGACTTGCCGGGCTGACGAGCCGATCGAGGCGCAACGAGTCGACGCTCGAGAACGATCAAAGGTGATTCTTCAAGAACTGCAGCTGATCGGTGACGACGCGCTCGAACGCGTCACCGACGTAGATATCGAAATGCCCTACAGGGTAGAGCTTCACCTCCCCGTGCGGCGCTTTGGCGGCGTGGCGGCAGGTCGCCGCCGCGGGCGCGACCGAGTCGGTCTGGGACACGCAGAACAGGATTGGGCACGGAACCTTCGCGGCGAGCCGGCCCGGACGGTAGGTGAAAACCTTCAACCCGAAGCGGGCGGCGACCTCATTGATCAGCGCCTTACCGTGCGGAACCAGCCTTGTGTAACCGCGATAAACGTCGGGCGCGTTCATCAGCGCCACCTCGTGCGGATGGCCGGCGACCGCCACCATCACCGGTGGCTTGCCCAGCCGCGCCGCGAGCTGGTCGCGCAGCGCCAGAGCTGTCAGGCGTGCTGTGATCAACGGAGTCAGTGTCCGGGCCGACGCCATGCCGTCGGTGAAGGGGCATTGCGCGATGACAGCCGTGATGCCGGGTAGCCGTGCCGCGGTGGCGATCACATGGCCGCCGCCAAAAGAAGTACCCCACAATCCAATTCGTCTGACGTCGATATGCGGCAAGGTGCGTGCGTACGCCACGGCGGCGGTCCAGTCCTGCAGCTGCATTCGAACGTCCACCAGTTGGCGGGGGTGGCCGCCGCTGTCGCCGAAGTTGCGGTAGTCGAACACCAGACAGGCGTAACCGGCCGCGCTGAACCGCTCGGCGTAGGCGTCCAGCCGCATGGTTCGCACCGCACCGAGGCCATGCGCCATCACCAGCAGCGGAGGACTGCTGATTCCGTCGGGCCGGTACAGCCAGGCACTGATCTGATCGTGACCGGAGTTGAACCGCACATCCTCGCGATTCACAGATCCCATCAACGCGCTCCCGGGAAGGTGTGTGCCGGCAAACTGTAGGCAGAGTGTAGGACCACCACCTCGGCGCCTACGGTAAAGCGATGAAGTCCACCTTGCTGTCGCGCCGCGACCTCGATTTCCTGCTGTTCGAATGGCTGCGGGTCGAGGAGCTGACGAAACGGGCACGGTTCGCCGATCATTCCCGCGAAACCTTCTCCGACGTCCTTGACCTGTGCGAGCAGGTGGCGACGCGATACTTCGCCCCGCACAACAAGAAAAGCGACGCCCAGGAGCCGACCTTCGACGGGTCGAAGGTCACCGTCATCCCCGAAGTGAAGCAGGCGCTGCAGGCGTTCGCCGAGGCCGACCTGATCAGCATGGCGATGGACGCCGAACTCGGCGGGGCCCAGCTGCCGGTGACCATCGCTCAGGCAGGATTCGCGTGGCTCTCGGCCGCCAACGTCAGCACCGCCGGCTACGCCATGCTGACGATGGCCAACGCCAACCTGATCGCCAAGTTCGGCACCGAAGAACAGATCGACACCTATGTAAGACCGATGCTGGCCGGCCGGTTCCTCGGGACGATGTGCCTGTCCGAAACCCAGGCCGGGTCGTCGCTCGCCGACATCACCACCCGTGCCGAGCCCCACGACAGCGGTCAGTTTCCAGGCAGCTACCGGCTGTTCGGGTCGAAGATGTGGATTTCCGGCGGCGATCACGAGCTCAGCGACACCATCGTGCACCTGGTGCTGGCCAAGATCGCCGGCGCTCCGCTCGGCACGAAAGGTATTTCGCTGTTCATCGTGCCCAAGCACCTCGTCGACCTGAAAGGCTCGGTCGGCGCAACAGTCGGAGAACGCAACGACGTTGTGCTGGCGGGGCTCAACCACAAGATGGGCTACCGCGGTATCACCAACACCGTCCTCAACTTCGGCGAAGGCGCCTTCCACCCCGGCGGTGAGCCGGGAGCCGTCGGGTATCTGGTCGGCGAGCCGCACCGTGGGATCGCCTACATGTTCCACATGATGAACGAAGCCCGACTTGGCGTCGGCATGGGCGCCATCGCGTTGGGCTACACCGGCTATCTCAAATCGCTGCGCTACGCCGGGGAACGACCGCAGGGACGTCCGGTGGCGACCAAAGACCCAGCTGCGCCGCAAATTCCGATCATCGAGCACGCAGACGTCAAGCGAATGCTGTTAGCACAGAAGTCCTACGTGGAAGGCGCCATGGCGCTGGCGTTGTACTGCGCCAGGCTCGTCGACATCCAGCACAGTCCGGAATCCGACGAGGAGCACGACCGTGCGACGCTGCTGCTCGACATTCTGACGCCAGTCGCCAAGAGCTGGCCGTCCCAATGGTGTCTGGAGGCCAACAGCCTGGCCATCCAGGTGCACGGAGGTTACGGCTACACCCGGGAGTACGACGTCGAACAGCATTACCGTGACAACCGACTCAACCCGATTCACGAGGGAACGCACGGAATTCAGAGCTTGGACCTGTTAGGCCGCAAGGTAGTTCAGCGAGGCGGTGCCAGCCTGAAGGCGTTCGGCGACGCCATTGCGGCATCAGTGGCCGCCGCGCAGGCCGCCGGTGATGACTCCGCCGCGCTCGCCGCCGAACTGGAAGCGGTCAGCCGGCGGCTGATAGCGGTCACCGCGGTGATGTTCGGTGCCGGTGACGTCGAGGCCGCGCTGGCCAACAGCGCGGTCTACCTTGAGGCGTTCGGCCACATCGCCATCGCCTGGATGTGGCTGGAGCAGGTGCTGGCCGCTCACGGGCTTACCGGCGACTTCTACGACGGCAAGCGTCAAGCTGCCCGTTTCTTCTTCCGCTACGAATTACCCCGAGCCGCAACCCAATTGGACTTGCTGGAGCGGCTGGACCGCACCACCCTGGAGATGCGGCCGGAGTGGTTTTGACCGATCTCGTGACAGCGCTTTCCGCCGTGGTCGGCGCACGGCACGTGAGCACTGACCCCGACGTGCTGGCGGGCCGCAGCGCAGACTGGACCGGGCGCTACCAAGGGCGGGCTAGCGCATTGGTGCGGCCGGCGACAGCCGACGAGGTGGCCGAGGTGCTACGTGTGTGCCGAGACGCGGGCGCATACGTGACCATTCAGGGCGGTCGGACCTCATTGGTGGCCGGTGCCGTTCCCGAGCATGACGACGTGCTGTTGTCCACCGAGCGACTCGACAGCGTCGGCGAGGTGGACACCGTCGATCACCGCGTCACCGTGAGCGCCGGTGCCACACTGGCCGCGGTGCAAGACGCCGCAGCCAAAGCCGGGCTGCTGTTCGGCGTCGACCTCGCCGCGCGTGACACCGCAACCATCGGTGGAATGGCCGCCACCAACGCCGGCGGATTACGCACGGTGCGCTACGGCAACATGGGCGAGCAGGTGGTCGGGATGGACGTCGTGCTGCCCGACGGCTCGGGGTTGCACCGGCACTCGCGGGTGCGGGCCGACAACACCGGCTACGACCTGCCGGCGCTGTTCGTCGGTGCCGAAGGAACGCTCGGCGTGATCACCGCACTGGATCTGCAACTGCACCCGACCCCTGCTCATCGGGTCACCGCGGTGTGCGGTTTTGCCGGACTAGATGCCGTTGTCGGCGCCGCCCGGCTGTTTCGCGAACTCGACGGCATTGCGGCGCTGGAACTCATCGACGGGCGTGCTGCCGGGTTGACGGGCGAACATGCCGGTGCACCGGCGCCAGTCGACGGTGAATGGCTACTGCTGGTCGAACTGGCCGCCGATTCCGACGACACCGATCGGCTCGCCGATGCTTTGGCGCAAGCGGACGCCTGCGGCGAGCCCGCCGTCGGGGTCGACGTCAGCGCGCAGCAGCGGCTGTGGCGGGTGCGTGAGTCGCTCGCCGACGTGCTGGGCGTCTATGGGCCGCCACTGAAGTTCGACGTCTCCCTGCCGCTATCGGCAGTCGAAAGGTTTGCCCGCGACGCCGGCGAGCTGGTGCATCGGCATGCGAGCGAGGCCCTGCCGGTGTTGTTCGGCCACATCGCCGAAGGCAACCTGCACCTGAACGTGCTGCGCTGCTCGCCGGACGCAGAAACATGCCTGTATGGGGCGATGATGGAGCTGATCGCGGACTGCGGAGGAAACGTCAGCTCCGAACACGGGGTGGGCAGCCGCAAACGGGCGTATGTGGGAATGTCGCGCGAACGGGCCGACATCGCGGCGATGCGCGTCGTGAAGAATGCCTTCGATCCGACCGGCTACCTCAATGCGGCCGTGCTGTTCGAAAAGTAGTCGCGGCAATCAACCGCCCTAAGACGATGCGGGCCGGAGGCCCGAGGAGGAGCAGGGCAATCAACGACGGCTGATGCCGACGGCGTGGCGCAACTGCGCGAGGAACTGGTCGGCGTCGTCGCTTCGCACCATGTAGTGCGAGATGGCCACCCGGATCGCCGTCGCCGCTTTAACCGCGCCGCCCGGACCGGGCAGCAGGCGTTGCAGGCCTTCTCGCATCTGCGGCAAGACCTGCGCGAATTGGGCGAGAACATGCTCGGGCTCGATATCCACCATCCGGACACCTGAGTAAGAGTTCTGGTATTCGACGATGAATCGCAGCGCAGCGTCGAGTTTGTCGACACCTTTGAGGCCGGCGGTCGCCATCACCAAACCGCTTTCGAACGCCTGCCGCTCGTAATGCGAGCATGCCGACAGCAACTCCTCTTTGGAGGCGAACCAGCGGTAGAGCGTCGGCCGCGAGACGCCGGCCTGCGCAGCCACGTCCGACAGGCTCAGTTTGCGCTTTCCGTTTCGGCTGAGCACCTCAGCAGTCGCCGCCAGGATCCGCTGCTGTGTCGAGACATCACCCTCGCGAGCCGGCGTGCGATCCATTGTTCAACTCTACGAATTCTGCCGGATTGTCTCGAAGGTTCGTCTCAGGTGAGCCGCGGCGAAGATCAGCGATGCACAGTCGGGGTTAGGTTGGCACCCGTACGGTCGGTCACCAGCCAAGGGAGCGGCAGATGCATTTCACTATCACCCACCCGATGCACCGTCACCCGTATCACCCGGAACTGATCAGCGGCGAAGGCATTGCCGCAGTCGCCGCTGCGGCCGAGGCGGCCGGCATCCACGGCTTCGGTTTCACCGACCACCCGGCGCCCAGTCAGCGGTGGCTGGAAGCCGGCGGACACGACGCGGTGGACCCGTTCGTGGCGATGGGCTTTGCGGCGGCTTGCACCGCCACTTTGCGGCTCATCCCCAACATCGTGGTGCTGCCCTACCGGAATCCTTTCTTGGTAGCCAAAGCCGGCGCCACTCTGGACTTGCTGTCCGGCGGCCGGTTCACTCTGGCGGTCGGAGTCGGTTACCTCCGACGCGAGTTCGCTGCCCTGGGAGTCGACTATGAGCAGCGCGCTGAACTCTTCGACGAAGCACTCGAGCTGATCCGCGCGATCTGGACCACCGACGACATCTCCTTGGAAGGCAAGAATTTCAGCGCCCGGGGAATCACTGCACACCCCCGGCCGGTCAGCGAACCGCACCCACCTATTTGGATCGGCGGCAACACCAGCGCCGCCCGTCGCCGTGTTGCCCTCAACGGCGATGGCTGGTGCCCGTTCGCCGCACCTGCCGCGCTGGCGCAGACCGCCGGCACGGCAGCGCTCGATTCACTCGAACGTCTCGCCGATGGGATCTCCGACTTGCGCCGCCGGATCGACGATGCAGGTCGCGACTGGTCGACCATTGACGTGGTCTTCAGCAATATTCAGGGCGGCGATCCGGCAGCCGGCGACTTCAACGCCGACGCCTACCTTTCCGAGTTGGACACATTGGCCGGACTCGGTGTGACCTGGGTGCAGGTCGGTGTGCCGGGCGACAGCCTGGCGCATGCGCTCGAGGTCATCGAGCGATTCAAGATCGAGGTGATCGACGCCGCTTGAGCTCGGCGCGAAGCTGGTACCCGCTTTACAGGGTCTTAGCGAGAATGTCATTCTCGCTTGGTGGTCCCGGAATCCGCGCAGACGCAGTGGTCGGTCGCCGGCTTGCTGGATTTATTCGACACGCGGCCCGGTGAGGGGCCCGACCGGTTCAGCGGTGACACCGGGCTCGCCGGCGACGACGAGCGCCAGGTGGTCGAAGGCACGCAGGTGCTCGCCCAGGCCATAGTCGCGGTGGCCAAACGGTTTCCGGACAAGTCGATTCGCTCGGCGCATGCGGTTTTCGCTCGCGCGGTAATGGTCGGGCCGCCGGTGGAGTTCCACATCGACGTTGTCGCCGAGGGCCGCTCGACCGCGACGGCGGTAATCAGCGTGGCGCAGAACGGTCGGCGTGCGATCACGATCACCGCTTTCCTGGACGTGCCGTCGCCCGACGTCATCCGCCACCACCTGCCGCGCCCGAACGTCGCGGCACCCGCCGACGCCATCGTCTCGCCGATGCCGATGGTCGGCCGCGATGTGCGACTGGTCGGCGTGGCCGACGTCAACAGCCCGGACGAGGTGGGTCCACCGGAGCTGTATGCCTGGCTGCACTATGACTTGATCCCGCCGCGAGATGACCTGGCCAAGGCGCTGGTTGCCTACTTCACCGGGCACCTTGGCATCTCGACCACCATGCGCGCACACGAAGGCATCGGCACCGGCCAGTCGCACCTGACCGTGTCCACCGCTCCTATGACGGTCACGGTCAGTTTCCACGAGCCGGTGACTTGGACCGGCTGGTTGCTCTACACCCACGAAAGCACGCAGGTCGGTGCGGGCATGTCCTATGTCCGCGGTGCGGTGCACACCGAAGAAGGTGCACTCATCGCATCGTTCACCCAGGAGGCTCTGATCCGTCCGCTGCGCACCAGCGACACCGCGATCAAGACCCAGGCGCGGCTGTAACGGAAGTGGGGACCAACTATTCGCCGCCCCGATCCTGAACTGGGGCGGGCAGTGCTGCGAAAACGGCGGCGCGGGCGGCGTCGAAGCTGAAATATCCTTTGATTGGCAGTGTCTCGGGAGGCGGATCGGAATAGCTCCAGGCCACATCGTCGACGACGGTGTCTCCGAGCGCTGCTGACCAGTAGGTCGCCACACCTTTGTAGTTGCAATACGTCGACGTGTCGGTGCGCCGCAGCAGGTCGGTGCGAACGTACGTCGGGTCGACATACAGGCGCGGTTCCAGGGCCGTCTCGAAGACAATGACGGTGTCGTCGGTGTCGACCAGGACGCTGTCCGCGACTGTCACCCGCAGCCGTCGCGTGGTCGGGCGGCAGTCGACGCGATGGTAGGGGTTGGGCGGGTAGTGCACCAGTGCGCGGCCCTCTTCCAGCCAGCTGTCGACCGCGGACCACGGCACCTGAACGAACCCGGGCGCCTCGGGCACCGGCTCACCGGGCACTCCGTCGACTTCGTCGGCGGGAAAAGCGTAGGACAGCGGGCGATTCCGCCGGTGCACCAGCAGCGCGTGTTCGGTGTCGATCACCTCCTGCCCACCGCGGTAGGCCTGAACGCGGCGTGGGTGCGGTTCGATGTAGACCACGTCAGCGGGCAGCGGGGGAGTGAACCACCCGGCCGGACGATCGGCCAGCGGACCACCCCCGGCGGTCAGCGTCATCCAACCTCCAGTTGCGCCGAAGGGCTGCGCTCGAAGCTTCAGGTTACTTCGCCGGGTCTGTGAGGGCGCCGCGGTTGATTCGTGGCAGGGTTTGTCGCTGAGGCGATTCGACGGGAGGAGCAGCCATGCCGGGACCTCTGGACGGCGTCAAGGTTGTGGAACTCGGAGTGTGGGTGGCGGGACCGGCCGCGGCCGGCATCCTGGCCGACTGGGGTGCCGACGTGGTCAAGATCGAGCCGCCGAGTGGTGACCCCGCGCGTCGATTCGGCACGATGCTGGGCTTGGACATCGACGTCAACCCACCGTTTGAATTGGACAACCGCTCCAAGCGCAGCGTGGTCCTGGACCTCACTGCCGATGAAGACCGCCGCCGCGGGCTCGAGATGATGTCCCTGGCAGACGTTTTCGTGACCAACCTTCGAGTCGGTGCACTGCGCCGACTCGGATTCGACTTCGAGTCATTGGCGCGCGCCCACCCGCGGCTCGTTTATGGGCTGATCACCGGCTACGGCGAGACCGGGCCGGACGCGGACCGCGCCGCCTATGACGTCGCCGCGTTCTGGTCCCGCGCCGGCGTGGCCCACTTGCTCACCCGACCGGGCGACACCCCGCCGTTCCAACGGGGCGGCATGGGTGACCATGCGGCCGGTATGACGTTGGCCGGCGCCATCTGCGCGGCACTGGTGTCGCGGGACCGAACCGGTGAAGGACAACTGGTCAGCACGTCGCTGTATCGGCAAGGTGCCTACACGGTGGGTTTCGACCTGAATACCTATCTGATGACCGGCTATCCGATCGCCGTCGGGCGTCGCGAGTCGATGGCGAACCCGAGTATGAACAATTACGCCGCAGGCGACGGGCGACGGTTCTGGATTGTCGGCTTGCAGGTCAACCGGCACTGGCCGCCGCTTTGCCGGGCGGTGGGCCACCCCGAGTGGCTGGACGATCCGCGATTCGCCGATGGCCGCTCCCGTGCCGTCCACGCCGTGGACTTGATCGCCGAATTGGACGAGATCTTCGCGACCAAGCCGCTCGTCGAGTGGGCGAAAGTCTTCGCAGCAGAACCGGATCTGTTCTGGTCGCCGATCAATTCTCTCGAGGACGTCGTCGCCGACGAGCAGTTCCAGGCTGCGGGCGGCATCGTCGAGGTACCCGATGGGAACGCAGTGGTGCCGATGGTGGCAACACCGGCGGACTTCCACGGCACGCGCTCAGCGCCACGGTCGCCCGCGCCCGCGCTCGGGGAACACACCGATGAGGTGCTGGCCGAACTCGAGGCCCTCCGCACCTGAGCCGGGGCTGGGTGCGAACGGCAAACTGTCAGAAGGTGATGAGCTGGCGTACCGCGGCGCCCTCGGCGAGTCGGTCCATGGCGCTGTTGATGTCTTCGAGGCCGATCCTCGAGGACACCAGCGACTCGACCGGCAGCCGGCCGGAGCGCCACAATTCGACGAATCGCGGGATGTCGCGTGCCGGCACCGCCGAGCCGAGGTAGCTGCCGATCAGCGAACGGCCCTCGGCCACGAACCCCAACGGCGCCACTTCGATCCGGGCGCTGGGCGGCGGCAACCCGACGGTGATCGTCCGCCCGCCCGGTGCGGTCAGTGAGATCGCCGTCTGCAGCGCAGCGGGATGGCCGGCAGCTTCGACGACAATCGTTGCCTTGACCGCAGCTTCGGCCGCCGCTTGCGGCGTGTAAGCCGCATGTGCGCCGAGAGCTTCTGCCGCGCTGAGCTTCTCCGGCAGCCGATCGACCGCTATGACCCGTACATCGTCGTGAGCCAGCGCGGTCATCACCGCCGCCATACCGACGCCGCCCAAGCCGACGACAATCACCGTCTGACCCGGTTGCGGCCGGCCGACGTTGAGCACGGCCCCTCCGCCGGTCAGTACCGCGCAACCGAGCAGCGCCGCGACCGGTGGTGGCACGTCGTCGGGCACCGGTACCACGCTGGCCCGGTGAACGACGGCGTGGGTGGCGAAGCCGGACACTCCGAGGTGGTGATACACCGAATCCTCGCCGCGACTCAGCCGCATACCCCCACCCAGCAAGGTGCCGGCGTTGTTCGCGGCGCTGCCGGGTTCGCATGGTGTCAGCCCGTCGGTCGCGCAGGCCGCGCAGTGACCGCAGCGCGGCAGGAACGTCATGATGACCCGTTGGCCGACGCTTACGTCGCGCGCGCCTTCGAAACCGGCGCCTACTTGCTCGATGATCCCGGCCGCCTCGTGGCCCAGCAGCATCGGTGTCGGCCGCATCCGGTTGCCGTCGACGACTGAGAGGTCGGAGTGGCACACTCCGGCGGCCTCCACGCGGATCTGCAGCTCACCGGGTCCCGGCGGCGCCAGTTGCACTTCGGCGATACTGATCGGCCGCGACTCGGCATAGGGGCGCGGAGAACCGATGTGCTCCAGCACGGCTCCGCGGATTTCGGTCATGATCGAATACAACCATGACTGCGTTTCCTACGGTTCCGCCACATTCGGACGGGCTGACCAGTCGCGACTTCCCGGTGCACTGGCCAGTGCTCACCCGTTGGGCCGACAACGACATGTTCGGACACCTCAACAACGCCGTCTACTACCAGCTTTTCGATACCGCGATCAACGGCTGGATCAGCGCGAACGTGGACATCGACCCGGTCACCACATCGGCTCAGGGCATCGTCGCCGAATCCGGTTGTCGCTACTTCTCCGAACTGCATTTCCCGGAGCGGCTCGTGGTCGGGCTGGCGGTGACGCGGCTCGGGCGCACCAGCACCACTTATCGGCTGGGCGTGTTCCGCGAGCTGGTTGCGGGCGCCGAGGATTTGACCGATGACGAACCGCAAGCCATCGCCGCGGTTGGGCACTGGGTGCACGTCTATGTCGACCGCATCAACCGCCGACCGGTGCCGATTCCTGACGCGATCAAAGCGCTGCTGTCGACCGCCGTCCTGCCCTAACGGCGATCGCGAGGGCGGCTGGGAGCCGGGCGAAGCGGGTCGCCGTCATCGGCTCACGGCGATCGCGAGGGCGGCTGGGAGCCGGGCGAAGCGGGTCGCCGTCATCGGCTCACGGCGATCGCGAGGGCGGCTGGGAGCCGGGCGAAGCGGGTCGCCGTCATAGGCTCACGCCGCGCGTATGCTCGGCCGATGCCGATCGTGAGTAAGACCGTCGAGGTAGCTGCTGACGCCGCCTCGATCATGGGCATCGTGGCGGACTTCGAGTCCTATCCGCAGTGGAACGAAGAGATCAAAGGGCTATGGGTGCTGCACCGCTATCCAGACGGTCGGCCCAGCCAATTGCGGTTGGACGCGGTATACGAAGGGTTCGAGGGCGTGTTCATCCAGGCGGTCTACTACCCGAGCCCGACCCAGATCCAGACGGTCATGCAGCAGGGCGACCTGTTCGCTAAGCAGGAACAGCTGTTCAGCGTCGTCGAGATGGGCCCGAACACTTTGTTGACGGTGGACATGGATATCGAGCCGAAGATGTCGGTGCCCAAAATGGTGGTCAAGAAGGCCGCCAACGACATCCTGGACTATCTGGCGGACAACCTGAAACGGCGCGCCGAGCAACTGGCCAGCCACTGACGCCGACCCCCCTGCGCGCTGTCTTGAAGGCCGACGGCGCGCCCGGTCAGCATCGGCCGCCGAAGCCATAATGTGATTCAGGCAACGCTGAGTGAGTAACTCGTCCGTGCAGTAAGTAAGGGGATCTGCAGGTGACTGCGCAGTCAACCGGGAAGAGCACCGCCACTGAGCAGCCGTACTTGGCGAGGCGGCAGAACTGGGTCAACCAGCTCGAACGGCACGCGTTGATGCAACCGCAGGCCCCGGCGCTGCGCTTCCTGGGCAACACAGTGACGTGGGCGCAGCTGCGCGACCGCGTCACCGCACTGGCCGGTGCGCTGCACCGCCGCGGCGTGAGCTTCGGGGACCGCGTGATGATCCTGATGCTCAACCGCACCGAATTCTTCGAATCCGTGCTGGCGATCAACATGTTGGGCGCGATCGCCGTCCCGGTGAACTTCCGGTTGACTTCCGCCGAGATCGCCTTCCTGGTCAGCGATTGTGAAGCGCGTCTAGTGATCACCGAACCGGTGCTCGCGCCGGTTGGCACCGGTGTGCGCACCATCCAGCCGTTGCTCGACACGATTGTCGTGGCTGCAGGCGGTGGCTCGGGGGATGTCCAAGACGGCCTGCTGGGCTATGAGGACCTTATCGACGAGGCCGCTACGTCGCCCGCGCTCGAACCGGTGGACATCCCCAATGACTCACCGGCTCTCATCGTCTACACGTCCGGGACCACCGGGCGACCGAAGGGCGCCGTACTGACCCATACAAATCTGACCGGGCAAACGATGACCGGCCTTTATACCCACGGCGCCGACATCAACAACGACGTCGGCTTCATCGGGGTGCCGTTCTTCCACATCGCCGGAATCGGGAACATGCTGACCGGGATGGTGCTGGGCGTGCCCACCGTTATCCACCCGCTCGGAGCGTTCGATCCTGGCCAACTGCTCGACGTCTTACAAGCAGAGAAGGTGACCGGCATCTTTCTGGTGCCTGCTCAGTGGCAGGCGGTCTGCGCCGCCCAGCGCAAGAACCCGCGTGATCTCAAGCTGCGAGTGATTTCCTGGGGCGCCGCGCCGGCCTCGGATACCTTGCTGCGCGACATGTCAGAGGTTTTCCCGGACGCCCAGATCCTGGCTGCGTTCGGCCAGACCGAGATGTCGCCGGTGACCTGCATGCTGCTGGGCGATGACGCGATTCGCAAACGAGGGTCAGTAGGCAGGGTGATCCCTACGGTTGCCGCCCGCGTCGTCGACGAGAACATGAATGACGTTTCCGTCGGTGAGGTCGGTGAAATCGTTTATCGCGCACCGACTTTGATGAGCGGCTACTGGAACAACCCGGAGGCCACCGCGGAGGCTTTCGCCGGCGGCTGGTTTCATTCCGGTGACCTCGTCCGGATGGATGGGGACGGTTACGTCTGGGTGGTGGACCGCAAGAAGGACATGATCATCTCCGGCGGGGAGAACATCTACTGCGCCGAGGTGGAGAACGTGCTGGCTGCACATCCGGGCATCGTCGAGGTCGCGGTCATCGGCCGCGCTCACGAAAAGTGGGGCGAAGTACCGATTGCCGTGGCGGCCGTCGCAGCAGATGCGTCGCAGAACAAGCTAAGCCTCGAGGACCTCGACGAATTCCTCACCGAGCGACTGGCGCGCTACAAGCACCCCAAGGGCCTGGAGATTGTCGACGCGCTGCCGCGCAATCCGGCGGGCAAAGTCCTCAAGACGGAGCTGCGGGTGCGGTACTCGGCCGGCGCCAGCGGCGACGTCGACCGGACATAGAGGTTGTATCGATCGCGGTCGACCCGCTGCGCCCGGCTTCCGGCCGCGCTTGCGATCGCCGGTGCTGATTGCGGTGACCCGCTGCGCCCGGCTTCCGGCCGCGCTTGCGATCACCGGTGCTGATTGCGGTGACCCGCTGCGCCCGGCTTCCGGCCGCGCTTGCGATCACCGGTGCTGATTGCGGTGACCCGCTGCGCCCGGCTTCCGGCCGCGCTTGCGATCACCGCTGAAAGTTGCTGAAAAGCAATCGATCCTGTCCCGGCCAGTCAACTGACGTCATGGATAATTTCACTGTGGAGTCGACCGAGGTTCAATTGTGCGGATGCTGCACCCGCCGCCAGCAGTGTCGGGTACAGTCCTGTGGTCTCGCTTACTACCTGTGGGTAAGGAGTCGGCGGTCACACGCATACAGCCCGGGCAAGGAGGCGCAGTGCGACACGATCGGCCGTTGAGCCGTGGCATCGACGGCCCCGGGGGGAAGGGGCCGAATTGACGGCGTCTACGGGTGGTTTGGTCGGTTACGTTCGCGATCAGGTAAAGGGTCCGCTGACCACAGTCGGCGGCTTTTTCCGGATGTGCGTGCTCACCGGTAAGTCGTTGTTCAAATGGCCCCCGCAGTGGAATGAAGTGATCCAGCAGTGCTGGTTCATCATGCGGGTCGCGTTGCTGCCGACAATCATGGTCTCGATCCCGCTGACCGTGCTGCTCATCTTCACGCTCAACATCCTGCTGAAGGAGGTCGGCGCGGCCGACCTGTCCGGTGCCGGCGCGGGCATCGGTGTAGTCACCCAGCTTGGCCCGCTGGCCACCGTGCTGGTGGTGGCCGGTGCCGGGTCGACGGCTATCTGTGCTGACTTGGGCGCGCGCACCATCCGCGAGGAGATCGACGCGATGGAGGTGCTGGGCATCGACCCGATCTACCGACTGGTAGTGCCCCGGGTAATTGCGGCGACCATCGTTTCCACCCTGCTCAACGGCCTGGTGATCACCGTTGGCCTGGTCGGTGGCTACGTCTTCGGGGTGTACCTGCAGAACGTCTCGGGCGGTGCGTACCTGGCTACGCTGACCACACTGACCGGCCTGCCCGAAGTCATCATCGCGACGGTCAAGGCCGCTGTGTTCGGGCTGATTGCCGGCCTGGTCGGTTGCTATCGAGGGCTGACCGTCGGTGGCGGCTCCAAAGGCCTGGGCACCGCGGTCAACGAGACTGTCGTGCTGTGTGTGGTCGCGTTGTACGCGGTGAACGTCATTCTCACCACGATCGGTGTGCGGTTCGGAACGGGTAAGTGACGTGAGTACCGCTGACGTACTACGGTCGCGCTTCCCGAGGACCGTTGAAAACCTCCGCCGCTACGGCGGCGCCGCGGGTCGGGGATTCGACCAGTCCGGCCACTTGGCCTGGTTCGCGGTGGAAAGCGTCGCCAACATTCCGCATGCGATCCGCGAGTACCGCAAGGAGACACTGCGGCTGATCGCCCAAATCGGCATGGGCACCGGCGCTATGGCCGTCGTCGGTGGCACTGTTGCGATCGTCGGATTCGTAACGCTCTCCGGTAGCTCACTGGTTGCGATCCAGGGCTACTCGTCATTGGGAAATATCGGTCTCGAGACGTTCACCGGATTCCTCGCCGCGTTCGTCAACGTGCGCCTCGCCGCCCCGGTTGTGACCGGTGTGTCGCTGGCGGCCACGGTGGGCGCCGGCGCAACCGCCGAACTGGGCGCCATGCGTATCGCCGAGGAGGTTGACGCCCTCGAGGTGATCAGCGTGAAATCGATTTCTTACCTGACGTCGACCAGAATCATCGCCGGGATGATCGTCATCATCCCGCTCTACGCGATGGCCATCATCGCGACCTTCCTGTCCCCCCAGATCACCACCACGCTTCTTTACGGCCAGTCGCACGGGACCTACGAGCACTATTTCCGGACGTTCCTGCGCCCCGAGGACGTGTTCTGGTCCTTCGGAGAAGTCATCCTGATGGCAGCGATCATCATGATCAGCCACTGTTTCTACGGCTACTACGCAAGCGGCGGACCGGTCGGCGTCGGCGAGGCCGTTGGCCGGTCGATGCGCTTCTCGCTCGTGTCGGTGGAGTTGGTCATCCTGCTGGCCGAGTTGGCGCTCTACGGCGTCAACCCGAACTTCGCTCTGACGGTGTAACGCCATGACGTATCCGGAGGGCAAAGAAAACAAAATCAGCAGCCCGCCCTACAAGTGGGTCGGTGTCGGGGTCATAGTGCTCTTCCTCGTCATCGTTGCGCTGGTGTACGGGCAATTCCGCGGGGACTTCACGTCGAAGATCCATTTACAGATGTTGTCGGCTCGCGCCGGCCTGGTGATGGATCCAGGGTCGAAGGTGACCTACAACGGGGTAGAGATCGGCAAGGTGGCCGAGATCTCCGAGGTGACCAAAGACGGTAAGCCCGCCGCGAAGTTCTCGCTTGACGTCTATCCGAAGTACCTCAAGCTGATACCGCAGAACGTGCGCGCGGACATCCGGGCGACCACCGTGTTCGGCGGCAAGTACGTGTCACTGACCACTCCGAAAAACCCGACACGGCAGCGGATCACGCCACAGCACGTCATCGATGCGCGGTCAGTGACCACTGAAATCAACACAGTGTTCCAGACAGTGGCCTCGATTGCTCAGCAGGTCGATCCGGTCAAACTGAACCTGACGCTGAGCGCGGCGGCGCAAGCGCTGAGCGGACTGGGCGACAAGCTCGGCCAGTCGATCGTCAACGCCAACGAGGTACTCGACAACGTCAACCCGCAGCAGCCAAGGGTTCGTCGCGATATACAGCAATTCGCCGCTCTGGCAGACACATTCGCCAACGCCGCACCTAACTTCTTCGATTTCCTCAACGATGCCACCGTCACCGCGCGCACCCTCAACCGGCAGCAGAGTGACCTTGATGCGGCGCTGATGTCGGCTGTCGGATTCGGTAACACCGTGGGTGATGTAATCCAGCGCGGCGGGCCGTACCTGGATCGCGGCGCGGCTGACTTAGTGCCTACCGCCAAATTGCTTGACGAGTACAGCCCGGAGTTGTTCTGTACGGTGCGCAACTACCACGACGTCGAACCGAAGGTTGCCGCCTTCACCGGTGGCAGTAACGGTTACTCGCTGCGAACCGAGAGTGAGTTGTTATCCGGGGCCGGCCTTCTGTTGAACCCCGCATTCGCGTTGGGCGGCCTGCTGTTTCCGGGTCTGTTGCTGGCCTCCCCGGCCGCAGCAATCAACGGTGCGCCGAACCCCTACATATACCCCGACAACCTGCCGAGGGTGAACGCGAAGGGCGGGCCCGGTGGTGCGCCCGGCTGCTGGCAGCCGATCACCCGCGATTTCTGGCCGGCGCCGTACCTGGTGATGGACACCGGTAACAGCGTCGCACCGTACAACCACTTGGAAGTCGGTTCGCCCTACGCGATCGAATACGTCTGGGGCCGTCAGGTAGGGGATAACACGATCAACCCATGAGCATCAAAGGCACAGTAATCAAGCTGGCGATCTTCGCGGTGATACTGGTGTTTTTCACCGCAGCCATCATCGTGGTATTCGGCCAGATTCGGTTCGACCGGACGAACAGCTACACCGCACAGTTCAGCAACGTCAGCGGGCTGCGGGAAGGCCAGTTCGTCCGCGCCGCCGGCGTGGAGATCGGCAAGGTCAAAAGCATTGAGCTGGTAGACAGCAACCACCGCGTTCAGGTGAAGTTCAATGTCGACCGAAGTGTGCCGCTGTATCAGTCGACGACCGCGCAGATCCGCTACCTCGACTTGATCGGCAACCGCTATCTCGAGCTCAAACGCGGCCAAGGTCCGGGTGCGGACAAGGTGCTCTCGCCGGGTGGGTTGATTCCGCAGTCTCGGACATCGCCCGCGTTGGATCTTGATGCGCTGATCGGTGGTTTCCGGCCGCTGTTCCGGGCGCTGGATCCGCAGAAGGTCAACGACATCGCCTCGGCCATCATCACCGTCTTCCAGGGACAAGGCGGAACCATCAACGACATCCTCGATCAGACGGCGCAATTCACCTCCACCATCGCCGAACGGGACCAGGCGATCGGAGAAGTGATCAAGAACTTGAACGTCGTGCTCGACACCACGGTGCGCCACCGCAAAGAGTTCGACCAGACCGTCGACAACTTCGAGAAACTGGTGACCGGCCTGGCGAACCACGCGGACAGCCTGGCGGCTGACGCCGCCAATATCAGTAGCGGCACCGGCGCAGTCGCCGACCTGCTGGGTGACAACCAGGCGCTGCTGAAGAAAACCATCAACTACCTGGACGCGATCCAGCAGCCGATCATCGACCAGCGCGATCTGTACAACGACCAACTTCACCGGACGCCGATTGCGCTGGACAAGATCGCACGGGCAATCGGTAGCTACGGCGACTTCGTGAACTTCTACTCCTGCGATATCACGCTGAAGTTCAACGGACTTCAGCCCGGCGGCCCGATCCGCACAGTGCGGCTCTTCCAGCAGCCGACCGGTAGGTGCACGCCGCAATGAGAACACTGGAACCGCCTAACCGGACACGCATCGGGCTCATGGGCCTGACGGTGGTGCTATTGATTGTCGCATTCGGCCAAACCATGACCAGTGTCCCGATGTTGTTCGCCTCCGCCGCGTACTACGGAAACTTCAGCGACACCGGCGGGATGAACAAAGGTGACAAAGTACGTATCGCCGGCGTGAATGTCGGTGTCATTCAGTCGATGCGGATCGACGGCGACCACATCGTGATGAAGTTCACGACCGGCGGCAAACCCCTCGGCTCGGAAAGTCGGCTCACCATCCGCACGGATACCCTGCTGGGTAGGCGCGTCCTTGAGGTAGAGCCGCGCGGCACAAAGATGTTGCGCCCGAACACGACGCTACAGGTGAACCAGACCTCGCAGCCTTACCAGATTTACGATGCCGTCTTCGACGTCACCAAAGCGGCCTCGAATTGGAACATCGACACCGTCAAGCAATCGCTGAATGTTTTGTCGCAGACCATCAATCAGACCTACCCGCACCTGAGCGCGGCCCTGGACGGAATCGCGCAGTTCTCCGACACCGTCGGTAAGCGCGACGAAGAAGTCAAACACCTGCTGGCGCAGGCGAACCAGGTGGCTAGCGTGCTCGGCGACCGCAGTGACCAGGTGGACCGGCTATTGGTCAACACCAAGACCCTGGTCGCTGCGCTCAACGCCCGCGGACAGGCGATCGACACGCTGCTGAGCAACATCGCGAGCTTTTCGTACCAAGTGCAGAAGTTGATCAACGACAATCCCAACATCAACCACGTGTTGGAGCAGTTGCGCACCGTCAGCGACCTTCTTCGGGAACGTAAGCAAGATGTGGCCGACGGAATCACCAAGGGCGCACGCAACGTCGTCAGTTTGCAGGAGACGATCGCCTCGGGACCGTATTTCAAGGTGCAAATCTCCAACATACTGCCGTACCAGCTGTTGCAGCCTTATGTCGATGCCGCGTTCAAGAAGCGCGGCATTGATCCGGAAGAGTTCTATCGCAATGCGGGGCTGCCGTCGTTCCGGTTCCCCGACCCCAACGGAACCCGACTGCCCAACGGCGCTCCGCCGCCGGCGCCGCCGGTGCTCGAAGGCACCCCGGATCACCCGGGCCCGGCTATCGCGCCGGGATCACCATGTTCCTACACCCCGACGGCCGAGGGTCTGCCACGGCCGGGCAACCCGTTGCCGTGTGCCGGTCTCGATCAGAACCTGGGACCGTTCGGCGCGTTGGCCGGACCGCTGCTGGGGGTGCCCGACGTGATGGTCTCACCGCCCAACCCCAACGGTCTGCCGCCGACGCCGGGCATTCCGATCGCCGGGCGGCCCGGTCAGCCGGCACCGGACCTGCCGGGCACGCCGGTCCCGCTGCCGCCGAACGCACCGCCGGGAGCGCGCACCGAGAATCTGCAACCGGCCGGCCCCGCTCCGCCGCCGTCGACGTTCGCGCCGGGGTATCCGCCGCAACCACCGGCGCCGCCCGGACCCGGGGCGCAGCTTCCGGCCCCGTTCATCGCACCGGGCGTACAAGGAAGCCAGCCAGGCGGAGGCGGAGGTGACTCAGGCGGAGTCACAGGCAACGTCGGGGGTGGAGGTAGTTCATGAGCACCATCTTCGATATGCGCAACCTGCGGCTGCCGAAGCTGTCACGGGCTTCGGTGATCATCGCCTCGGTGATCGCCGTACTTGCGTTGGTCGCAGCATTCGTCGGCTGGCAGCTCTACCAGAAGTTGATCAACAACTCCGTCGTCGCCTACTTCCCGGTGGCCAATGCGCTGTATCCCGGCGACAAAGTCCAGATCATGGGCTTCCGGGTGGGCGCCATCGACAAGATCGAGCCGGCCGGCGACAAGATGAAAGTCCGCTTCCACTACCTGAGTAAGTACAAGGTGCCGGCGAACGCCTCCGCGATCATCCTGAACCCCACGCTGGTGGCGTCGCGGACACTGCAACTGGAACCGGTCTACAAGGGTGGTCCGGTGATGGCCGACAACGCAGTGATCCCGATCGAGCGCACTCAAGTGCCGACCGAGTTCGACGAACTGCGCGACAGCATCGCCAGCATCATCTCGAAGCTGGGCCCCACGCCTCAACAGCCCAAGGGCCCGTTCGGCGATGTCATCGAAAATTTTGCCGACGGACTGGCCGGCAAGGGCAAGGAAGTCAACACCGCCTTCAGCAACTTGTCGCGAGCGTTCACCGCCCTCAACGAAGGTCGCGGCGACTTCTTCGCGGTGGTGCGCAGTCTGGCGCTGTTCGTCAACGCCTTGCACCAAGACGACCAACAGTTCGTTGCGCTGAACCAGAATCTGGCGCAGGTCACCGGCCGGCTGACCCGGTCGGATCACGACCTGTCGAACGCGGTGCAGCAGTTCGACAGCCTGCTGTCCACAGTTCGGCCGTTCTTCGCCAAGAACCGCGAAGTGCTGACGCACGACATCAACAACCTGGCCGAGGTGACAACAACGCTGGTTCAACCTGACTCGCTGGAAGGGTTGGAGAACCTCCTGCACGCCGCACCGACCGGGGCGGCGAACATCAACTCGATCTATCACCCGTCGCACGGCGCGATCGTCGCCATTCCGGCGATCACCAACTTCGCCAACCCGATGCAGTTCATCTGCAGCACCATTCAGGCCGGCAGCCGGCTCGGCTACCAGGAGTCCGCGGAATTGTGCGCGCAGTATCTCGGGCCGATCCTCGATGCGATCAAATTCAACTATCTGCCGTTCGGTCTGAACCTGTTCCAGACCGCCGAGACGACACCGAAGGAAGTCGCCTACTCCGAACAGCGGCTGCATCCGCCAGACGGCTATAAGGACACCACCGTCCCGGGGATCTGGGTACCGGACACCCCGACATCGCACAAGAACACCCAACCGGGGTGGATCACCGCTCCAGGCATGCAAGGCGAGAAGGTCGGTCCGATCACGGCGGGTCTGATGACTCCGGAATCTCTCGCCGAACTGATGGGCGGCCCCGACATTCCACCGGTGCAGTCCAACCTGCAGACCCCGCCCGGCTACCCGAATGCTTACGACGAGCAACCGGGTCCGCTGCCCTATATCGGCCAGCCGGACCATCCCGCGCCGATACAGCCGCCGCCGCCCGGTCCTGATGTGCGGCCGGGACCGGTTCCGCCGACACCTGCTGGCCCGGCACCCGCGCCGGCACCTGCTGGGCCGCCGTTGCCCGCAGAGATGGGAGCGGGTCAATGAGACGCGCAGTGGGTGCCGAGGGTGGCAAAACAGCGAGATCGTGGGAGTTGAAGGTGGCGTCCGGTTTTCGTCGTTGGGGCTCGCGGGGACTGGTCCTGTCGGTGACGGCACTGATGCTGAGTTCGTGCGGCTGGCGAGGGATCTCCAGCGTGCCGATTCCGGGCGGGCCAGGCAGCGAGTCCGGCTCGTACACGGTCTATGTACAGGTGCCCGACACCTTGGCTATCAACGGCAACAGCCGCGTCCAGGTGGCTGACGTATTCGTCGGCTCGATACGCGAAATCAAGCTGAAGAACTGGATCGCGACGTTGACGCTGGGTTTGAACAAAGGCGTCAAATTGCCGAAGAACGCCACTGCGAAGATCGGACAGACCAGCTTGTTGGGGTCCCAGCACATCGAGTTGGCCTCACCGGCAAATCCGTCCCGCGAGCTGTTGAAAAACGGCGACACCATTCCGCTGAAGAACTCGTCGGCTTACCCGTCCACCGAGCAGACTCTGGCCACTCTTGCGATCATTCTGCGTGGCGGCGGTATCCCGAACCTGGACGTGCTGCAAAGCGAAGTCAACAACATTGTTTCCGGCCGGGCCGATCAGATCCACGCGTTTCTAGGGAAGCTGGACACGTTCACCCGCGAGGTCAACGCGCAACGCAACGACATCACCCACGCCATCGATTCGACCAACCGGCTGCTTGCCTACGCCGGCAGCCGCGCCGACGTCATCGATCGGGCGCTGACTGATGTTCCGCCATTGATAAAACACCTGGCGGACAAGCGTTACCAGGATCTTCTGATCAATGCGGGCGACGCGTTGGGCCGGGTCACCGGCGCGGCCGGGCAATACCTGGGTGCGGTGCGCGGCGATCTGCACACCGATCTGCAGGCACTGCAGTGCCCCTTGAAGGAGCTGGGCCGCGCGTCACCCGACCTGCTCGGCGCGTTGAAGCTGATCCTGACCCAGCCGTTCGACGTCGACACTGCGCCGAAGGTCTTCCGGGGTGACTACTTCAACATCTCGATCATGCTCGACGTCACCTACAGCGCCGACGACAACGCGTTCTTGACCGGCACCGGGCTGTCCGGTTCCTTGCGCGCACTCGAGCAGTCGTTCGGTCGCGATCCGGAGACGATGATTCCGGACGTTCGCTACACGCCCAACCCGAACGATGCGCCCGGGGGACCGTTCGTTGAGAGGGGGGACCGGAATTGCTGACTCCCTATGTCCGCCGTCAGCTGATCATCTTCGTCGGCCTGTCGGTCGTCGCTGTGCTCGTGCTCGGCGTCTACTACCTGCAGATCCCGACGTTGGTCGGTATCGGTCGGTACACCTTGAAGGCGGATCTGTCGGAGTCGGGCGGTTTGTACAAGACCGCGAACGTCACCTACCGCGGCATCACGGTCGGCAAGGTCACCGACATCGAGCCGACCGAACAGGGCGCGCAGGCGAAGATGAGTATCGACAGCCGTTACAAGATCCCCGTCGACGCGATCGCCAACGTGCACTCGGTGTCGGCGGTCGGCGAGCAGTACCTCGACCTGAATTCGCCGCATAATCCGGCCAAGTATCTGTCAGACGGACAAACCATCACCAAAAGCACGGTGCCGGCGCAGATCGGGCCGCTGCTCGACGCCGCCAACAAGGGGCTGGCCGTACTGCCGAAGGAGAAGATCAGCACGCTGCTCGACGAGACGGCGCAAGCCGTCGGCGGTTTGGGTCCTTCACTGCAACGGCTGGTCGACTCGACCCAGGCGATTGTGAAGAACTTCGACACCAACATCAAGGACGTCGACGACATCATCCAGAACTCGACGCCGATCTTGGACAGCCAGGTCCAGTCGAGCAGTGCTATCGAGCGCTGGGCGCGCAATTTAGACAGCTTGGCTGCGCAAACCGCGCAGAACGACGGACACGTGCGCAGTGTCCTGAGTCAGGCGGCACCGACCGCCGATCAGGTGGCCGGGGCATTCGGAGATGTGCGGGAGGCTCTGCCCCAAACCCTGGCCAATCTTGCGATCGTCCTCGATATGCTGAAGCGGTACAACAAGGGTATCGAACAGTTCGTCGTGTTCCTGCCGCAAGGCGCATCGATCGCGCAAGCCGTAGCGGCACCGTTCCCGCCACTCGCCGCGCTCGACGTGGCGACGACGATCAACCAACCGCCACCGTGTCTGACTGGTTTTATCCCGGCATCGGAGTGGCGCTCGCCGGCGGACACTAACGACCTGCCGGTGCCCAAAGGCATGTACTGCAAGATTCCAAAGGACACTCCGGCCAACAGCGTCCGCGGGGCGCGCAACTTCCCGTGCGTCGACGTGCCGGGAAAGCGGGCCGCAACGCCAAAGGAGTGCCGCGACCCAAAGCCCTACGTTCCGCTGGGCACCAACCCGTGGTACGGCAACCCGGATCAGATCAAGAACTGTCCTGCACCGGGCGCGCGCTGCGACCAGCCGATCACTCCCGGGCTAGTCGAGCAGGCCCCAACGGTCGACACCGGCCTCAACCCGGCACCCGCCGATCGAGTGCCGGGGTCGCCACCGCCGATGAGCGATCCCCTGCAACGGCCGGGGTCAGGTACGGTGCAGTGCAACGGGCAGCAACCGAACCCCTGCCTATACACTCCGGGCGGTCCCCCGACAGCAATCTACAGTCCGCAAAGCGGTGAATTGATGGGACCGGACGGTGTCAAGTATGCGGTCCGAAATTCGAGTAACACAGGAGACGACGGATGGAAGGAGATGCTGGCACCAGCAGCCGGCTGAACCTCACCGATGCCGACGACTCGTCGCTTTCGGAGGTGACGCCCGAGGAATCGGCAGATTCCGAGGGCGGAGCCGACCAGACCAGTGCTGTGGTGACGCCCGAGGAATCCAGAGATTCCGAGGGCGGAGCCGACCAGACCAGTGCTGTGATGACGCCCGAAGGAAGCGGCAGATTCCGAGGGCGGAGCAGAGACCGGTCCCGTGGTGACGCCCGAGACTGCTGTCGACGATGCCGCCGAGCCGGAAGACGCCGTCCCCGACCCGGAAGGTGATGGCGCGGTGGTCCGCGACGTGCCAGCAGGATCCCGACTCGGTCGAGTTTGGTTTGTCGCCGCCACAGTGCTCCTCCTTCTGTTGGCCGGCGGCGTCGGTTTCGCGGGCTTCATCGCATTACGTGACTACCGGGAAAGCCAAGCTATCGCCCGCAATGACGCCGCAGCCATGCGGGCCGCGGAGGACTGCGTCGCCGCGACTCAGGCGCCTGACACTGCCGCTATGGCGAACGCCGCACGGCGGATCATCGAATGCTCTACCGGCGACTTTGGAGCGCAGGCCGCGCTGTACAGCGGGATGCTCACCGAGGCCTATCAGGCCGCGAATGTCCACGTTCAGGTCTCGGATATGCGTGCGGCGGTTGAGCGGAACAACAGTGACGGCTCGGTCGACGTGCTGGTAGCGCTGCGCACCAGGGTGTCCAACATCGAGGCGAAAGATCAGGAACAAGGGTTCCGGCTGCGGGTGACCATGTCACCTGCTGACGGGCAGTACAAGATTTCCAAGCTCGACCAGGTGGCAAAGTGACGGCGGTGGTCGAGGAGACGAAGACCACGCCAGCCATCCCGACCACCGGACAAGCTGCTTCCGTGGCGCCATGGCATCTCCGCGCGTGGGCGCTGGTCATCGACCTTGTGCCGGGCGTTGCCGTCGTGGCGACGCTCGCGCTGGTCTTCATGACGGTGCCGGCCCGCGGCGTGTGGTGGTGGCTCTGCGGTGTCGTTGCGGGTCTAGTCATCCTGGCAATGTTGGTCAACCGGCTACTGCTGCCGGCGATGATCGGTTGGAGCCTGGGGCGCGCGAACGTCTGCATCAGGGTCCTCCGGCGGGACGGAACGCCCGTCGGGCCCTGGCGGCTGCTGGCGCGGGACCTAGCGCACCTCCTGGACACCGCGTCGTTGTTGCTGGGTTGGCTGTGGCCGCTGTGGGATTCGCGTCGGCGAACGTTCGCCGACCTGTTGTCGCGCACGGAGGTTCGGGTCGCCGAACAGGGTGTGCCGCCGCAGCGCCTACGGCGGGCGAATGCCATCGTCGTGCTGGCCGCGATGTCGCTGTCATTGGTTGGTGCGGCGACGTCCTATGCGGTCGCCTACCGCCATCAGCGGGCCGTTGACCACACGGGCGTCCAACTCAGGGCGCAGGGACCGAAGATGGTCGAGCAAATGCTGTCCTACGACCCGAAGACCATGCGAAAGGATTTCGCGCGTGCTCAGTCGCTGACCACTGATAAGTATCGGCAACAGTTGATCAAGGAGCAGGAAGCAGTACAAAAGCACCCGGTCCTCAACCAGTATTGGGTGACCAACAGCTCGATCGAATCCGCGACGCCGGATCGCGCGGCGATGTTGCTGTTCCTCCGTGGTACGCGGGGCCTGCCGTCGGAGCAACGCTTGATCACCGCTACCGTTCGGGTGGTCTTCACCAAAGGCGCCGGTGGCCGGTGGCAGGTTGACGATCTGACGGTGCTGACGAAACCCAGGCCGGCGGCGGGAGGGAAATGAGTCCTCGTCGCAGGATCGACGCCGACGAGCAACCGCTGCTCACCGCACCGACCGTGCTGTTGCCGCGGTCGCGGAGGTGGCTGTCTCGGCTGGGTAAACCCTCACGGCCACAGCGATTCCCGCTGCTCGTTACGTTGGCTGCGCTATTGACAGCAGGCGCCCTCGCCGGCTGCGCCTGGATGCTTGTCTCGCAGATCCGCAGTGACGACGCGGCGGAAAAGAATCGTGCGGTGCTGAGCTACGTGTCGTCGTTCATGACGGACTTCACTTCCGTCGACCCGTATCACGCGAATGACTATGTCGATCGCGTATTGGCCCAGGCAACCGGCGACTTCCAGAAGCAGTATGAGGGCAGTGCGAACGAGATCCTGTTTCATATCGCTCAAGGTGACCGGACGAGGGGTACCGTCCTCGGCGCCGGCGTCGATCGGTGGAACGACGACGGCAGCGCCAATGTGCTGGTGGCCACCGAAGTCACGTTGAAGTCGCCGGACGGCAAGCAAACCTTCAGCAACACCGATCGATGGGTGGCAACGGCCAGGCAGGAAGGAAGCGGGTGGAAGATCAGCAACCTGTCGCAGGTGCTTTGACCGAAACCGACGACCAAGACGCGCCGGCCGAGTCGGCCGTCGACGCCGAAGCTGTCGAGGCGGAACACGAACCGGAGCCCGCTGCCGGACAAGAGGCGTCCGGGCTGCCCAAGTTTTCAAAGTATGGGAAGCGAACGGCCCGGCGACAGATTCGTCGACGTCGTCGCGGTCAAAAGCTCGCCGATGATGCTGCCGAAGGCGAATCCGTCGGTGCCGCCGACGACTTGACGACCGACGCGGTCACCAACAGCGAAGCAGCGGTGAGCGAAACTTCCGGTGATACCGAGACTGTGCCGCGCGCCCGTAAACCGGTGGGCAAGTGGCTGGTTGCCGCGGTGTCGGTGGCTGCCGCACTGTTCGTCGGGTCAGCAGCGTTCGCGGGTGCCATGGTGCAGCCGTACCTGGCGGATCGCGCGGTTGTGGCGACCAAACTCAAGGTCGCCCGGACCGCGGCCAACGCCATCACCACCCTGTGGACCTACACTCCGGATAATCTCGACAAGCTTGCCGACCGAGCGTCGCTTTACCTCACCGGTGATTTTGAAGCCCAGTACCGCAGTTTCGTCGACGCGCTGGTAGCGCCTAACAAGCAAGCTCAAATCACGAATAGCACGGTGGTGACCGGCGCAGGGGTGGAATCACTCGACGGGCCGAACGCCGTCGCCATTGTGTACACCAACAGCACTTCGACCAGTCCGATGACCAAGAACATTCCTGCACTGAAGTACCTGTCCTATCGGCTGTTCATGAAGCGCGATCATGCCAAGTGGCTGGTCACCAGGATGAACACCATCACCTCGCTGGATTTGACGCCCCGCCTTTAGCGGTATCCACCGGGTGAGAACCGCTGCGGGACATGAGCTTGCCTCGACGATCTCGAAATGCGCGACGATCGTTGCGCTCCTGCGGCTGACTTTCGCCAGCGCATCTCGAGTCACCGTGGCGCCGGTGATCGGCCTCCGGCGTGGTCTCGGTGAGCCCATCAGTGTTTCGGTTCGGACCGACCGGTCAGGGCAACTCTGATCGGTAATCCAACTTCGGCGCGTCGACGCTCGCCTTATCGGCCGTCGTCTCCCCGATGTATGCGGTTCGGGTGCGTTCGGTCTCGGCGCGCGCGGTCACCGCGGGAGCCGTCGTCGTCGCGTCGTCGACCGTGAATTCCGGGTCCTCTGCCGACTCGGCACTATCCGCCGCTTCGCTGGTGACAGGTGGAGCATCGGTGTCCGCCGGCTCAGCGCCGGCCGGAATGCGGTGATATCCGCGGCGGTCGTACAACCGCGTGACGATCGCGCCCAGAGCCAGTCCGACCACCAGACCGACGGCTGTCACTATCACCGATTGCGACAGCCCGGCGTCGGCCCGGCCATCGAAGTACAGCAATGACCGCGTGCCCAAAAAGACCTGATGCATCGGTTCGAACTTGGCCAGCCAGCTGTAGAACGGCGGCGTCGCCTCAAGCGGAATAGTGGCGCCCGCCGATGGCAAGCCAAGGATAACGAAGATGAACAAGCTGACCAGCAACCCCACGGTGCCCAGCACCGCCAACAGTGACGCTGAGGTGATCCCGACCGCAGCGATGGCGAAAACGCCGAAAAGCCACAGCATCCAGGTGTTATGGGAAGGCATGCCAAAGCTTTTCGCGATGCCCAGATACGCGGCCGACGTCAGCAGCGCCACCACTACCGTGACACCCCACTTGATCAGCAACGTGCGGAACCGCGAGATCTTTACCTTCTCGGCGAACCGGTACACCGGACCGAACTCCGCCGGCACGTAACCGAGCATGGAGTCCACCAGCGTGCTGATCACAATGCTGCCGGTGAACCCGGCCAGCAGCAGCAACAGGGCGTAGTAGAAGGCGGAAAGCCCGCTGCCGGTGCCTTCGGGTAGCGGTTTATAGGTCTGACTTTCGATGGCAACCGGATGCGACAACAACGCCGCCGCCGAAGCGGGCAGCTGACCACCCGGCGCCTGCTCCGCTAAATCCGCGATGAGCCGCTCGCCGATCTTACGATCGAGAGCGGCGGCGGCCCGGTTGAGCGCCTGGCTGGCGATGTTCGAGCCCATCGTGCCGGCGCGTGGGTTGGACAGCACCGACATGACCGGGCGGCTCACCGGTCCGGGCTTGACCGCTGCCCTCGCCACGCTCTGCAGCTTGGCTGAGAAAGTCGGTGCTATCCCGACCGCACCGTAGATGCCCGCGGTGTCCAACTGCTGTTTGGCGGACTGCGGCGTCAGTATCCGAACGTCGAACTTGTCTTTGTCGATCCCGGCGACCATGCCGTTGACCACCTGTTTTCCGGTCGGGCCGGAATCTTCGTTGACGATCGCGATCGGAAGGTGCCGCAAGTTGGTCGTCGGATTCAATATCCCGCCCAGATACAAAGCAGCCAGTCCGGACAACACGGCCAGGCTGACCAGGATCGGCGCAGCCCAGAACCGCACTGATCGGGTGGGCTGTACGCCGGTCCTCCGGCTGGGCTTTGCAGCGGTCTTCCGGCTCCGCTGCACGCCGGTCCTTCGCCTGGGTGCGCTGCGCTTGGTTCTAGCTTGCGACATGCAAGGCTCCTTTTCGTCTGGCCTACCTTATGTGGCTCTCAGGCGTTGTGGTCGCGGTCCCGGCGAAAAGTTAGGAGTACGGGGTAAGTGGGCATCCCGACCGGAGACGGCGCCATCTGGTGCCTCAACACAGAGGAGCAGCAATGATAGGAACGATTTTCAGCGCCCTCATCGTCGGTTTGCTCGTGGGAGCTGCGGCGCGCCTGATCATGCCAGGTAAGCAAAATATTGGCATCATCATGACCATCGTGCTGGGCGCCGTCGGAGCGTTCCTCGGCTCGTGGTTGACCTACAGCCTCGGTTACAAGAACTCCAACGGCGGGTGGGCAGTCATTCCGTTTCTGGTCGGCATCATCGTGGCCGTGATTCTCATCGCCGTCTATCTCGGCGTGACGGGGCGGCGTAGCCAGTTACGCCACTGATCCGAAGCGGAAGTGGCTTCAGCCGCCCAGCGCGGCGTGCATTTCCCAGGCCAGCAGTTCAGCGTTCTCCGTGGCAGTCACCCACGCGCCGTCGAAATCGCTGAACCGAACGGCGTCACCCACCTCGAGTGCGCCGCCACCCTCGACCGTCACCCGTCCGCGCGCGATGAACAGGTGCAGATAAGGCGCTGGCGGCAAGGCAACTGTCTCGCCGGCGGCCAATCGGGCGCCGTGCAGCGCGGCACGACGGTTGTGCAGCGCAATAGCGGCGTCGCGGCCAGGGATGCCGGAGGCGACGGTGACGAGGTTCCCCTGTAGTTGCTCGTCGTTGATCTCATGCTGCTGGTACGTCGGTGCTATGCCCGCCTGGTCGGGAACCACCCACATCTGAACGAAGTGCACGGGTTCGTCTGCTGAGTCGTTCTTCTCGGAGTGCATGATGCCGGTACCCGCTGACATGCGTTGAGCCAGGCCAGGATAGATGACACCGCGATTGCCGATGGAATCCTGGTGTGTCAGTGATCCCCGCAGCACCCACGTCACGATCTCCATGTCGCGGTGCGGATGGCGGTGAAATCCGCTGCGCGGTTCGACGACGTCGTCGTTGTTGACCATGAGCAGGCCATGGTGGGTGTTGGCGGGGTCGTAGTGGTCGCCGAACGAAAACGAATGCCTCGACGTCAGCCAAGGCGTTCGGGTGACCGCACGCTCGGCAGCGCGCCGAACTTCCACTCGCACAGGCATACTTCACCGTAGCGAGCCCTCGGCGGCAACCGGATCAGGCCACTTCCGCTGCCAGCAGTCGCTGCGCGCGTCGCAGCGCCGCGTCGAACTCCTCCGACAGGGGCGTGGACCGGCCACCCGGCCAGTCGGAACGGTTCCCGTCTACGCTGCCTTGGTGACCACCCGTACCGACCGGAGCTTCGACGGGGTCGGTGGAGTCCGCATCGTCTACGACGTCTGGACACCGGCCACCACGCCGCCGCGAGGGGTGGTGGTGCTCTCGCACGGGCTGGGTGAGCATGCCCGCCGTTACGACCACGTCGCGCAGCGTTTCGGCCAGGCGGGACTGGTCACCTACGCGCTGGACCATCGCGGACATGGCCGTTCGGGTGGCAAGCGGGTGCTGCTCAACGACATCTCCGAATACACCGGTGACTTCGACACGCTGGTCGGCATCGCAGGCAAGGAACATCCCGGCTATAAGCGCGTCGTACTCGGGCACAGCATGGGTGGCGGCATCGTATTCGCCTACGGCGTGGAGCGTCCGGATAACTACGACCTGATGGTGCTATCGGGGCCCGCTATTGCCGCACAGCACGCGGTGTCGCCGCTGTTGGTGCTGGTGGCAAAAATCGTCGGGGTGGTGGCACCGGGTCTGCCGGTGCAAGAGCTCGACTCCAAAGCCGTTTCCAGGGACCCGGCCGTAGTGGCCGCATACGACAGCGACCCGCTGGTGCACCACGGCAAGGTGCCGGCCGGCATCGCGCGCGCCCTGCTGCTGGTTGGAGAAACTATGCCGCAGCGGGCCGCAGCGCTGACCGCCCCGCTGCTGGTGGTGCATGGTGTGGACGACCGGCTGGTCGACATCAGCGGGAGCCGCAAGCTGGTCGAAGTGGTCGGATCTGCCGATGTTGAGCTCAAGGAGTACCCGGGGTTGTACCACGAAGTCTTCAATGAACCCGAGCGCGACCAAGTGCTCGACGATGTTGTGTCGTGGATCGATGCACGACTGTGAACAAACGACTTTGGTAGCAGACGGCCACCGGTCGCGCTGTCCTGGAATGTCCTAACGGTCCCGTAGTTTGGCGAATATGAGTGACGACAAGATGCTGGCCCGCATCGCCGCCCTGCTGCGCCAGGCCGAGGGCACCGACAACGCCCACGAAGCCGAGGCGTTCATGGCTGCGGCGCAACGGCTTGCCACGGCGACGTCCATCGACTTGGCTGTGGCGCGGGCGCATTCGGCGACCCGCAGTCAAGCGCAGGCCCCCGTGCAGCGCACTATCACAATTGGGACTGCGGGCACCAGGGGACTACGGACCTATGTGCAGTTGTTCGTGGTGATCGCACTGGCCAACGATGTGCGATGCGACGTGGCGTCGAACTCGACGTTCGTCTACGCCTACGGGTTCGCTGAAGACATCGACGCCAGCCACGCGTTGTACGCCAGCCTGGTCGTCCAGATGGTGCGGGCGTCGGACTGCTACATCACCTCCGGGGCGCACCGGCCGACGCCGACGATCACCGCCCGGTTGAACTTCCAGCTCGCGTTCGGAGCGCGGATCGGTCAGCGGCTGGCAGAGGCTCGCGAAGAGGCCCGTCGCGAAGCCCAAAATGATCGTCATCGGGCACCGGGCACGGCAATCGCGTTGCGCGACAAAGACCTCGAGCTTCGCGACCACTACCGCATCGCGTCCTCGGCGCGCGGCACCTGGCAAGCCAGTCGGGCGTCGGCGGGATACTCCTCGGCCGCTCGACGCGCCGGAGACCGCGCCGGTAAGCGGGCCCGGCTGGGCAACAACCCGGAGCTGTCCTCGGCTCGTGCTGCGTTGAACCGGTGACGGCGACCCGCCCTGCCGCGCGCGACGCCCAGCGCTCCAAGGTCTATGCGGCCGAGCACTTTGTCCGCACCTTGTTCGACCGCGCGGCCGAGCACGGATCGCCGGCCATCGACTTTTTCGGTACCCAGTTGACGCTGCCTCCGGAAGCGCGCTTCGCCTCGGTTCCCTCCGTGCAGCGCTACGTCGACGACGTTCTTTCGCTGCCCGCAGTACGCCGGCAATGGCCGGGGGTTTTGCCGCTGACAGTGCGGCCGCGGCGGGCGGCCACTGCGGCACACTATGAGCAACGTGACGGTGCTGGAGTGATCGCTGTGCCCGGCCTTGACACCGCTGACTGGGCGATGCGAGAGCTGGTCGTGCTACACGAAGTGGCTCACCACCTCAACAGCACCGGACCTGCACACGGCCCGGCTTTCGTAACGACCATGTGCGCACTGACCGAACTGGTGATGGGCCCGGAACTCGGGCATGTGCTGCGGGTGGTCTATGCGAAAGAAGGCGTTCGGTGACGATGCGGGCAGCGCAGCGGCCCGAGGAGGAAGCGAACCATTGGAGTCGTCGGTGACGATGCGGGCAGCGCAGCGGCCCGAGGAGGAAGCGAACCATTGGAGTGTCGGTGACGATGCGGGCAGCGCAGCGGCCCGAGGAGGAAGCGAACCATTGGAGTCGTCGGTGACGATGCGGGCGCATGAACCTGATTTCCTTGCCGGCCGTATCGAGGCGCAACTAACCGACGACGAGCGGTTTTCTCTGCTGGCCAGTGTGATGGGCGGTAGCGAACTCTTCCCGTTCCATGATGAGCGTTTTCCGTCGAACGTTCCCAAAAGCGCGGGTTATGTGCCCGGCATTCCACGACTGGGTGTACCGGCGCTGCGGATGACCGATGCCAGCTTAGGGGTGACCAATCCCGGTTATCGCCCGGATGACACCGCTACCGCGTTTCCGGCGGGCCTTGCGCTGGCCGCGGCTTTCCATCCGGCGTTGGCACGCTCGGCAGGTGCGGCCATCGGTAGCGAAGCCCGCGCCCGCGGCTTCAACGTGCTGCTGGGCCCCGGCATCAACCTCGCGCGCGATCCACGCAATGGTCGCAACTTCGAGTACCTCTCTGAAGACCCGCTACTGAGCGCCACCATCGCCGCGCAGTCGATCGCTGGGATCCAGGAGCAGGGCGTGATCGCAACGGTCAAGCACTACTCGCTGAACTGCAACGAAACCAACCGACATTGGCTCGACGCAGTGATCGACCCGGACGCACATCGGGAAGCCGATCTGCTGGCGTTCGAAATCGCCATTGAGACTTCACAACCCGGTGCCGTGATGACGGCCTACAACAAGGTCAACGGTGAATACGCCAGCAGCAACTCGGTGCTGTTAGGCGACGTCTTGAAAGGCCGTTGGGGTTACCCCGGTTGGGTCATGTCCGACTGGGGCGGTACCCCGAGCTGGGAATGCGCGCTCAACGGTTTGGACCAGGAATGCGGCGCGCAGATCGATGCCATCTTGTGGCAGGCCGAGGCATTCACAGAGCCGCTGCGCGCCGCCTACGCGGACGGCAGGCTACCCGGGTCGCGGCTGTCCGAGATGGTTCGTCGCATTCTGCGTTCGTTATTCGCGGTGGGGGTCGACCGCTGGGAATCCGCGCCTCCGCCGGATATGGCCGGACACAACGGCATTGCGCTGGACGTGGCTCGCCAGGGAACGGTGCTACTGCAAAATCGCGGCGTGCTGCCGCTGGCGCCCGAGTCGGGAAGGCGGGTAGCTGTCATTGGCGGCTACGCGCAGATCGGTGTGCCGACAGGTTTTGGATCGAGCGCTGTTGTCCCGCCCGGGGGATACGCGAGCGTCATACCGATCGGTGCGCCTGGCCTCGGCGGCTCGGCCGCGACTGGCCGCAACCTGTATCTGCTGCCATCGAGCCCGCTCGAGGAACTGCGAAAACGTCTGCCGCACGTCGAATTTGACCCCGGCATCAGCCCAGCGGAGGCGGCGCTGGCGGCGCGGCGAGCCGACGTCGTCATCGTGTTCGGGATACGCGTCGAAGGGGAGGGCTTGGACGGCGCCGACTTGTCGCTGCCGTGGGGGCAGGACGCGATGATCTCGGCTGTCGCCGAGGCCAATTCGAATACCGTGGTCGTCCTCGAGACCGGCAACCCGGTCGGCATGCCCTGGCGAGACTCGGTCAACGCAATCCTGCAAGCCTGGTACCCAGGCCAGGCCGGCGGTCAGGCGATCGCCGAAATCATTGTCGGCGAGACCAATCCGTCGGCGCGGTTGCCGGTGACCTTCCCGGTCGATCTGGCCCAGACGCCGCGCCCTGAGCTGCCGGGCCTGGGTGCTGCGTGGGCAATGCCGACGACGATCCATTACTCGGAGGGATCCGACGTCGGCTACCGGTGGTTCGCGAAGACGGGCTCCACCCCGATGTTCGCATTCGGGCACGGCTTGTCCTACACCAGCTTCGGTTATCGCGACTTGACGGTTCACGGTGGAGAAACCATCAGTGCAGACTTTACGGTGGTCAACACCGGCGATCGCGCGGGCGCCGACGTTCCGCAGGTATACATGACCGGCGCTCCCGACGGGCAGCGACTGCGGTTGCTGGGCTATCGGCGTGTCGAGCTCGCGGCCGCCGAATCTTGCCGCGTGAGCCTCGTGGCCGATCCGCGCCTGCTGGCCCGCTACGACGGCCGAATCGGCAGTTGGTGTATCAGCGGCGGCATCTACCAGGTGGCGCTCAGCACGTCAGCGGTAGAGCCGATGCTCACTGCGGACGTGGAAGTGATGCCCCGTACCTTCGGCCGCTGATCCCCGGACGGTGTTATTCGACCGCCAACAACTCAGCCCCGCAGGTGCAGCGGTAGGCCTGGCTGGATTCGGCGCAGTGGCATTCCTGTTCGACAAGCACTCGGCATCCGCAGCCGCCGTGGCCGCAGGTCAGCACCGTTCCCTTTGCGTAATCGGTCATGAGTGAAGCCCTTTCCGGTGTTACGAACTGTCAGTGCGGGTTCGTGTCCGCCTCGTCAGCATACCCCCCTTGGGTATATGTCGCGAGCAAATCGTCGGCGACCCACGAACATGTCCTCCGGCGCGGGTCTGTCCGCCCGCTTCCTAGTCGGGCCGCAATCTTGCTTCCGGCGAAGGGCTAGCGTGGAAGCCATGAGCCAGGAACCCACCCCGCAGCAGGTCGATACGTTCCTTGACGGCGCCGTGATCGGTGATGACCCGGAGCTGTCGGCGGCGCTGCAGGCCAGCGACTCGGCCGGGTTGCCGCATATCGCCGTGTCCGCGCAGCAAGGCAAGTTGCTGTCGCTGCTGGCCGCCCTGTCCGGGGCCCGTCGCATTCTCGAGATCGGCACGCTCGGCGGCTTCAGCACAATCTGGTTGGCGCGTGGCGCCGGCCCTCAGGGGCGTGTCGTGACGCTGGAATACGAGCCCAGGCACGCCGAGGTGGCGAAAGCCAATGTAGAGCGGGCCGGTGTCGGCGAGCGGGTCGAGGTGATCGTCGGTGCCGCACTGGACACGCTGCCGACACTGACCGGCGGCTCGTTCGATCTGGTCTTTATCGACGCGGACAAGGAAAACTACGTCGCCTACTTGGAGTGGGCGATCAAATTGACCCATCCAGGCTCGGTGATCGTCGCCGACAACGTGGTTCGCGAGGGGCGCATTCTCTCGCCTGAGCCCGACGACCACGCGGCCCGGGCGGTCCGTCAGACGATCGAGGCGATGGGTCAGCATCCGCGGCTGGACACGGCCGTGATTCAGACGGTCGGCGCCAAACGCTGGGACGGCCTGGCCATCGCGGTGGTCAGGTAGCGCGAACCTGCGCGCGGCCACGCACGCTCTGCCACCGGTAAGCGGCGTGTCGCGTACAAACCGTTCGGTGCGTACCGGCGTTAACCGCAGACTGCGCCGACCGCCGCCGAACCGACCAGCTTGACGTACTTGCCCAGCACTCCTGTGGTGTAGCGGGGCGGGAGGGGAGCGAAGCCTTCCTGCCGTGCTGCCAATTCGTCCTCGTCCAGCATCACGTCAAGAGTCGCCTTGGCGACGTCGAGCCGGATCCGGTCGCCGTCGCGCAGGAAGGCGATTGGTCCGCCGTCCACCGCTTCGGGCGCGATGTGCCCGACGCACAATCCAGTCGTGCCGCCGGAGAACCGGCCGTCGGTCAACAACAGCACATCCTTGCCCAAGCCGGCGCCTTTGATGGCGCCGGTGATGGCCAGCATCTCCCGCATCCCGGGCCCGCCCTTCGGCCCCTCGTAACGGATCACGACAGCATCACCTGCGGTGATGGTGCCGTCTTCGAGTGCATCGAGTGCCGCCCGTTCCCGATCGAAGACCCGGGCGGTGCCCTCGAATACGTCGGAATCGAAGCCGGCTGATTTGACGACCGCGCCGTCCGGCGCCAGCGAGCCGCCGAGAATGGTGATGCCGCCGGTCGGGTGGATGGGGTTGCTCAACGCGCGCAACACCTTGCCGTCGGGGTCCGGTGGGGCGATGTGCGTAAGGTTCTCCGCCATCGTGCGGCCGGTCACGGTCAGGCAGTCGCCGTGTAAGAGGCCAGCGCCTAACAGTGCTTTCATTACTACCGGCACCCCGCCGATGCGGTCGACATCGAACATCACGTGCTGCCCGAACGGCTTGACGTTGGCCAGATGCGGCACTTGCGAACCCACGCGACGGAAATCGTCCAACGACAGCTTGACGTTGGCTTCGTAGGCGATGGCCAGCAGGTGCAGCACCGCATTGGTCGACCCGCCGAAGGCCATCACCACGGCGATCGCGTTCTCGAAGGCCTCCTTGGTCAAGATGTCTCGCGCGGTGATGCCGCGGCGCAGCAGCTCGACGACGGCCTGGCCGCTGCGCCGGGCGAAACCGTCGCGCCGGCGGTCGGTGGCCGGCGGTGCCGCACTGCCGGGCAGCGACATCCCCAGCGCCTCTGCAGCGCTGGCCATGGTGTTCGCGGTGTACATACCGCCGCACGCGCCTTCGCCGGGACAGATGGCCCGTTCGATGGCGTCGACGTCCGCTCTCGACATCAGGCCGCGGGCACAAGCACCCACCGCCTCGAACGCGTCGATGATCGTGACATCGCGTTCGGTGCCGTCGGACAGTTTCGCGCGCCCCGGCAGAATCGAACCCGCGTAAAGGAACACCGCGGCGAGATCCAACCGCGCCGCGGCCATCAGCATCCCCGGCAACGACTTGTCGCAGCCGGCCAACAGCACGGAGCCGTCGAGCCGCTCGGCCTGCATCACGGTTTCCACGCTGTCGGCGATCACCTCGCGCGACACCAGCGAGAAGTGCATGCCCTCGTGGCCCATCGAAATACCGTCGGACACCGAGATCGTGCCGAACTCGAGCGGATAACCGCCCGCGGCGAACACACCTTCCTTGACCGCTTTGGCCAACCGGTCCAGCGACAGGTTGCAGGGAGTGATCTCATTCCACGATGACGCCACGCCGATCTGCGGCTTGGCGAAGTCGTCGTCGTCCATACCGACCGCCCGCAACATCCCCCGGGCGGCGGCCTTCTCCAGACCGTCGGTGACATCCCGGCTGCGGGGTTTGAGGTCGACGGCCGGCGATTGAGCCACCGTCGAGGCAAAGTCAGCGGTTTCGGTCACCGTCCAAGTATGCTCGCGGCGTTATGACTGCCCAAAATCGCTCAGGTACCGCGCGGGGGCACGCCCGTCCCGAACCCACTCGATTCGCCCGCGCTTTGGTCGCTGTCGCCGCGTTCGCAGCGTTGTTAGTCGTGTCCGCCTGCGGCAAGTCGTCGAACAACGCCGGCGGTCCCAAGCCGCCCACCCATAATCTCGCCGACGTCGTCTTCGCGACGCACATGATCCCCCATCACCAGCAAGGCGCCGACCTGGCGGCCATGGTGCCCGCACACACCGACAATCCGGATTTGCTCAAGCTCGCCTCGGGCATCACGTCCACGCAGCTATCGGAGATCAAGATGCTCGCGAGCATGGTGGCGCAGTGGAGCGCCCAGCCGGACGCCGACACCCGCGGCCTCGCCGACACGGCCATGACCGGCATGGTCGACCCGGGGACCTTGACCAAACTGGGAACGCTGAACGGTGCCGACTTCGACAAGTTGTGGCTGCGATCGATGATCAGTCACCATCAAGGGGCGGTCGACATGGCCAACACCGAGTCAAGCAAGGGCAATAACCCGGACGCGATCGCGATGGCGAAGAAGATGGCGAGTGCGCAGCAGGGGGAGATCGCTCAGATGATGAAGATGCTGGGAGGCTAGATGGCATCAACGCGCGGCTACTCGTCGCAGAAGGACAACTACGCGAAGCGGTTGCGACGCATCGAGGGCCAAGTGCGCGGTATCGCGCGGATGATCGACGAGGACCAGTACTGCATCGATGTGCTCACCCAGATCAGCGCGGTCAACAGCGCCTTGAAGGCGGTCGCACTCAACTTGCTCGACGAGCACCTCGGTCACTGCGTCAGCCACGCGGTGGCCCGGGGTGGCGACGACGGCGACGCCAAACTGGCCGAAGCTTCGGCGGCCATCGCGCGACTCGTCCGCTCCTGATCACTCACTTTTGCGGTCGATCATGGTTGAGTAGACGCCGTGGGGGCACTGCGTACCGACGGAGCTGCGCGGCCGCGCAGTCAGCCGCCCGATGCCGCGTTGCATGCAGTCGGTGTGATGAACCGGCCCGGCCGTAAGGGCCCCTGGACACCCCAAACCGTCACGCAGTTAGCGGTGTTGGCAAGCGCCGCATTCATCTATGTCACGGCAGAGATCCTGCCGGTGGGTGCCTTACCGGCCATATCGCGCGACCTGCACGTCAGCGTGCTCGCCGTCGGCACCCTGCTGGCGTCGTACGCCCTGGTCGCCGCTGCGACGACGATCCCGCTGGTGCGGTGGACGGCATACTGGCCCCGCCGACGAACGTTGTTGCTCGCGCTGGTGTGCCTGACCGTCTCACAACTGATCTCGGCGATGGCGCCCAACTTCCTGGTGCTCGTGGGCGGTCGAGTGCTCTCCGCGCTGACCCATGGTCTGCTGCTGTCGATCCTCGCCCCGATCGCCACCCGGCTGGTGCCGGCCAGTCACTCCGGACGCGCGACGACACTGGTGTACGTCGGGATCGGCCTGGCCCTCGTGGTCGGTAGCCCAATGACGGCCGCGATGAGCCTGCTGTGGGGCTGGCGGGCGGCGATCGTGGTCGTCACCGCGGCAGCGGCTCTGATCACCGTGGCGGCCTGGGCCACCCTGCCCGAGATGGTGCTCACCGGCCGGCAACTCGCCACCGTCGGACGCGGTGCGCGTCACCATCGCAATCGCCAACTCGTCACCGTAAGCCTGCTCACGCTCGTCGCCGTCATCGGCCAGTACCTGTCCTACAGCTACATCGCCGTGGTCATCCGCGACGTCGTCGGGGTTCGTGGGCCCAACCTGGTCTGGGTACTCGCCGCCTACGGCATCGCCGGGTTGAGCGCAATGCCCCTGGTGGCCCGGCCCCTGGACCGTCGGCCCAGGAGTGCGGTGATCACCTGCGCCGCCCTGTTATGGGTGACCTTCGTGCTGCTCACCGCACTGGCGTTCGGCAGCGGGCCGAGCACGGCGACCGCGCTGATCGGCACCGCGGCGATCGCGCTGTGGGGCGGCGCGGCCAACGGGGCCGCACCGATGCTGCAGGCCGCGGCGATGCGCGCCGGCGGGGACGACCCCGACGGGGCCTCGGGGCTTTACATGGCCGTCTTCCAGGTCGGGATCATGGTGGGGTCGCTGGCCGGCGGGCTGCTCTGCGAACGCAGTGAGCGGGCGATGTTGGCGACCTCGGCGGTGTTGATGGGCGTCGCGCTGGTCGGTATGACCGTGCGCAGGCACATGTTCGATGTGCCCGCCGTAGCTAATCGGAGGTAACGTTCCCCCTCGCGCAGCCGAATGACTTAGCAGCTCAGTCACTCAGCGCCGGCCGCGTCTTGGGCTGAGGCGGGTTGCACCGGGACAGGGGTGTCCCGCCGTTGTGCCACACTGGGCGGAGACTGTGACTGGAGGTATGTGAATGTCGCGCTGCACGAGGGGCACATTTGTCGGCTCTCTTGCCACGATGGCGCTGGCGGTGCTGCTGCCGCTGGGCACCGGTTCGGCGCTGGCCGATCCCGACCAACCGCCACCTCCCGGTGATCCGGCGGCCGTTGACGCTGGTCCTCCGGCGGCGCCCGAGGCTCCGCCCGCGCCGCCGCCTCCCGCCGATCCGCTGGCCGGACCGCCGGGGGCTCCGCCCGCGCCGCCGGCTCCCGCCGATCCGCTGGCCGGACCGCCGGGGGGTGCGTCGGCGCCGCCGCCGGGCGCTCAGCCGGCCGCCTCTGAAGGGGTGCCGGCCGGGGAGAACCCGAACCCGTTCGTCGGCGACCCGCCGTTCGTGCCGCCGTCGTTCAACCCGGTCAACGGATCGACGGTGGGTGTGGCGCAGCCGATCCTCATCAACTTCCAGCGGCCGATCGCCGACGCCGGAATGGCCGAGCAGGCGATCCACATCTCGTCGACACCGGCCGTGCCCGGCAAGTTCTACTGGATGACCCCGACCCAGCTGCGGTGGCGTCCGCTCAGCTTCTGGCCGGCCCACACCGCGGTCCACATCGACGCCGCCGGCACCACGTCAGACTTCAGGACCGGCGACACGCTGCTGGCCACCGCCGACGACGCGACCCACCAGCTGACGGTCACCCGCAACGGCGTCGTGGAGAAGACGTTCCCGATGTCGATGGGCATGGCGGCGGGTGGCCACCAGACCGCGAACGGCACCTACTACGTGCTCGACAAGAAGCCCTCGGTGGTGATGGATTCGTCCACATATGGCGTGCCGGTCAACTCGACGTACGGCTACAAGGTGACAGTGCAGGACGCCGTCCGGTTCGACAACAGCGGCGACTACGTGCACAGCGCGCCGTGGTCGGTGGACGATCAAGGCAAGCGCGACGTCAGCCACGGCTGCATCAACATCAGCCCGTCCAGTGCCAAGTGGTTCATCGACAACTTCGGCACCGGCGATCCGATCGTGGTGAAAAACTCCACCGGCACCTACTCGAAGAACGACGGTTCCAACGACTGGCAGCTCTGACAACTGCGTCGCGGGCCGTCAGTTCCAGATGCGGACCCGGTGCTGCGGGTCCAGGTAGAGCCCGTCGCGTTCGGCGACGTCGAAGGCGTCGTAGAAGCCGTCGATGTTGCGGATAACGCCGTTGCAGCGGAACTCCGGGGGCGAATGCGGATCGATCGCCAGCCGCCGGATCGACTCGGCCTCGCGTGACTTGGTGCGCCACACCTGCGCCCAGCCGAAGAACACCCGCTGCACACCGGTGAGCCCGTCGATGACCGGCGCCGGCTCGCCAGCCAGGGACAGCTGGTAGGCCAGCAACGCGATGGACAGCCCACCCAGATCGCCGATGTTCTCGCCGACGGTGAACGCGCCATTAACGTGGTGCCCGTCGGCCAGAGCACGAGGTGTGTAGGCGTCGTACTGCTCGATCAACGCCTTGGTTCGCGAGGCGAATTCGGCGCGGTCGTCGTCGGTCCACCAGTCGACCAGGTTGCCGTCCCCGTCGTACTTGGAGCCCTGGTCGTCGAAGCCGTGCCCGATTTCGTGGCCGATCACCGCGCCGATGCCGCCGTAGTTGGCGGCATCGTCGGCGTCGGGATCGAAGAACGGCGGCTGCAGGATGGCTGCCGGGAAGACGATCTCGTTCATCCCCGGGTTGTAGTAGGCGTTGACGGTTTGCGGCGTCATGAACCACTCGTCCCGGTCGACCGGGCCGCCGAGCTTGGCCAGTTCGCGGTCATAGTTCACCGCGACTCCGCGCCGGTAATTGCCGTAGAGGTCGTCGCGGTCGATGACCAGGCCGGAGTAGTCGCGCCACTTGTCCGGATAGCCCACCTTGGCGATGAACTTGTCCAGCTTGAGCAGCGCACGCTCCCGGGTCTCCGGGGTCATCCAGCCCAGGTCGGTGATGCTGACCCGATACGCCTCCCGCAGGTTGTTCACCAGGGTGTCGATGCGAGATTTGGCGTCTGGCGGGAAATGCCGTTGCACATACAGCTTGCCCACGACGTCGCCAATCAGGCTCTCGACCAGCGACACCCCGCGCTTCCACCGGTCCCGGATCTGTTCAGCGCCGGTCAGCCGGCGGCCGTAGAAGGCGAAGTCCTCGGCCACCAGCACCTCGGTGAGAAGGTCCGCCCGCGCGCCGATCAACCGCCAGCGCGCCCAACGTTTCCAGTCCTCGAAGTCCTCACCGCTCCACAGGGCGGCAAACGCGGTCAGGTAATCCGGTTGCCGGACCACCACCTCAGCGGCTGCGTCGGGCGAACTGCCGAGCGCTGTCAACCAGCCGGCCCAGTCGAAACCGGGCGCCTCATCGGTCAGCTCGCTGAAGGGTCGCAGGTTGTAGGTCAGCTCGGCGTCGCGGCGCTTCACCACGTCCCAGTGCGCGGCGGCCAGCTTGGTTTCCAGCGCCACGATCCGTGCCGCCGTGTCGGCGTGGTCGTCCCCGCTGCCGTAGACCAAGGCGAACATCCGGGCGATGTGGCCCGGGTAATCGGCGAGCACGTCGGCGTGCTGCGGGTCGCGGTAGTAGGACTCGTCGGGCAGCCCCAGCCCGGACTGCGTGAGGTGCACCAGGTAGCGGGCGGAGTCCTTCGAGTCGGTGTCCACGTAAGCACCGGTGCCACCGCCGACGCCGGTGCGTTGCAGGGCGCCGACGACGGCGGCCAGCGCGTCCGGGTCGGCGGCCCGGTCGATCAACGCCAGCTCGTCGAGCAACGGCTGCACGCCCCGGCTCTGCACGGTTTGTTCGTCCAGGAAGCTGGCGTACAGGTCGCCGATCCGCTGCTCATCAGTGCCGGCCGCCGCACCGGATTCGCTGGCTGCCATGATCAGGTCGCGGACCTGCTCCTCGGCGCGGTCGTAGAGCGAACGAAACGCTCCGTCAGTGGCGCGGTCGGCGGGAATCTCGTACTCCACCAACCAACGACCGTTGACGTAGCCGAACAAGTCGTCTTGCGGGCGGGTGGCGGTGTCGATATGGGCGAGGTCAAGACCCGAACGCGTCGCCGCAGAAGTCGCTTCGAAAGTCACCTTGCCCATACTTCCACGACACTCGGCGGCGCCGGCCCGGCCGAGCCGGCGTCTGCCGCCTAGTACCCTCACGGCCATGCCTGACGGTGAACAGACCGTAGTAACGGCCGACGACGAGGCCGCTGATGATGAAACCGAAGCGACCGGCGACCGGGTGGTCTCCAGCTACGGTGTTGCCTCCACGGTGCTTGGGCTGCTGTCGGTGGCAGCCGTCGTACTACTCGTGGTGATCTGGTCGTCGCACCGCAGCGACGTCACCGAACGGCGCTACCTGAGCCGCGTCATGCAAACCGCAGTCGACTGGACTGGTGTGTTGATCAACATGACCGCCGACAACGTCGACGCCAGCCTGCGCCGGCTGCACGACGGGACCGTCGGTGAGCTCAACGTCGACTTCGACTCGGCCGTCCAGCCCTACCGTCAAGTGGTGCAGCAGCTGAAGTCGCGCAGCGCCGGCCGGATCGAGGCGGTGGCAGCCGAGTCGGTGCATCACGATCTGAGTGCCGAAACGGGCGCGCCACGTCCTACGCCGGCGCCGGAGGCGTCCCTGCCGGCCGGCACCCGCACCGACCCTGTCATGGTGATCGCCACCTCGGTGGCCGAGGCCGCCGGCGGCAAACCCACAACCGTGCACTGGAATCTGCGGCTCGACGTCGCCGACGTCGAGGGCAGAGATGCTGATCTCCCGGCTGGAGTCGATCCGATGAAATGGCGGACCCGATGAGGAATTCCTGGCGGGTGCTGGCCTTCGACGTGGCCGCTCCGGCGGGTGCGATCACCGCGTTGGTGACGATCGGGATCGTCCTGGGCTGGCGGATGTGGTGGGTGTCGCTGTGCTCGGTGCTCGTGCTGCTGATCATCGAAGGCGTTTTCATCAACTTCATGTTGCTGCGGCGCGACTCGGTGACAGTCGGCACCGACGACGACGCGCCCGGCCTGCGGCTCGCCGTCGTCGGGCTATGCACCGTGGCGATCGTGGCGGCGGTTACCACCGCCTACTACCACTGGACGTTGCCCGACCGCCAACTCAAGCGCGACTCGACCGAGGTGGTACGGATCGCCATCGGGATGGCCGAAGCGACGGCAACGTTCACTCCGCAGGACCCCTCTGCGTCCGTCGACCGAGCTTCGGCGATGATGGTGCCCGAGCAGGCAGGCCCATTCAAAGACCAGTTCCTGAAGTCGACCGCTGATCTGGCCCGTCGCAACGTCACGGCCCAGGGTCAGACGCTTGCGGCCGGTGTCGAGGCGCTCGGCCCGTCGGCGGCCAGTGTGGCGGTCATCCTGCGCGGCACCCAGAATGTTGCCGGTGAGCAACCCAGTCGCACTGTGTTGTCCTTGCGGGTCACTTTGACCAAGAACAGCGGTCACTGGCTGGTGTTCGATGTCGCGCCGATCAACGCCCGCTGAGCTGACCCGAGATAGGCGCCCGGCACGCATTCAGAACAGCCGCGCGTGGTCCACTTTCAGGCAGCGGTCCATGACGACCTGTAGCCCGGCGGCGCTGGCGTCGCGAGCCACCTGCTCGTCCCACAGCCCCTGCTGCAGCCACAGCGTCCTCGGCACCGGTGCCAGCGCAAGGGTTTCGGTCAGCACTGATGGCACCTCGTCGAGCCGGCGGAATACGTCGACGATGTCGGGCACGACGGGTAGATCCGCCAGGTTGGCATAGACCGGGGCGCCGTCGATCTCGTTGATTGTCGGATTCACCGGATACACCTGATAATCGCCGGTTGCTACCAGGTAGCGGTAGACGCCGTAACTCGGTCGGGCCGGCTTGTTCGAGGCGCCCACCACAGCGATGGTGCGAGTCTCCCGCAGGATGCGTTGCAAGACGGCGTCGTGCGGCCAGAATTCAGTCATCGGGCCGCCGCTTCAGTTCGTGGCCGGCGGTCGCTGGGCTCTGACCTTGACGAACCGGTCGGACAACCGGCGCATCCGGATCATCAGCGCGGCTGACGGGCTGACTCTGGCGTCGAGGAAGGCGGTCAGCTCCTCGACCGGCACCCCGATCCGGGACGCGAATTCCGGGTGACCCAGCCCGGAGCGCTCGATCAGCAGCCGGACATGCCGCGCCACTTCGGTGCGTTCGTTGGCTTCCAGATGGTCGCGGGCCCGCTCCAGCACTTCCCACAGCGCCTTGGAGATGCCGTAGGGATGGTTGCCTTGCAGGACCTCCTCGACCTGGCGCGCGGTACGCCCGAACGGGTCACGCTTGAGCGCGACGGCGATCCGCTTCCAGACAGCGATATCGCCGCTGTCCAGCGCCGACCGGATGGCAGACGTGGGCCAGAACTCAACCGGCTGGTCGGTGCTGCGGGGACGCGCGCCCGAGCGCTCGGGCGGGGCTGCGGAGCGGCGGTCGGTGTCGGACCGCTGCGGATTCGGCCCGGGGCGCTGGTCGGCTGCCAACGTCACCTCGCCTCCTCCAGCATGGCTACCGCTACCGACAGGCAGCGCTTTGTAGTGTTCTCCCATTCTGCCTCGGCCTCCGGTTCCGACCAACGATCATCGCCGGTGTCAGAGGGACGTGGATCGGCGAGCCGGCGGACCAATTGGGAGGCGATCCAGTGCCGGCCCGGCGGCTGACCGCGGTAGTACTTGTCGATACCGGAGAGCACCACCGCGGCGGTTTCGGCGTCCATCGCCTCGACCATTTCGGCGAATTCGGCATAGTCGCGTCGAGTGTTGCGGCTGATGAGCAGATATCCCTTGAGCCGCAGGGTTTCTGCGCCAGTCGGGATCTGCAGCCGGTCGCCGGTGGGAAGCTGCACGTGGGTGGTTTCCACCGGGCTGCGCCGTTCGAAGGCCGCCTGGTCTGCTTCGCGTGCCGCCGCCGCCGCGTCGAGGGCGTCCAAGGCGACAGAGAGCCGCCCGCGCCACACCGTGACCGGATGTATCGGCCGCGTCGGTCGCGAGGATTGACGGCTCCGGCCGTTGCGGTAGGGCAGGCCGGGGCCGAATCTCCGCGACTCCGGGTGGCCGTTCGCGGCGCCGGCGACCTCGGCCAGCGCTGTGCGCTGTCGGGCCGAGCCGCCGCTGACACCGACGTTCACCCGCTGGCCCCGACTGCGCTCACAACCGGTGAAAGCCAGTGGATCGGTCACGCAGATCGCGTCTGGCACAAGGTGTTTGAGCTTGGCCGCCGACTTGATCACCATCCGCAGGTCGGCGCTGGGCACCACCGGCGCCGAGACGTCGTCCGGAATCATTACGACGTCGCCGAGATCGACCCGGGGCAACGGCTTCTCGAAGTCGACCGACGGCAGGATCCGCGCGAGCCAAGCGGGCAGCCACCAGTTCCACTGATCGAACATCGCCATCAGGGCCGGCACCAACACCAGTCGCACGATGGTGGCGTCGACGGCGATCGCAACAGCGCAGGCGACGCCGATCTCGGCGACCAGCGGCATACCGGCGAACGCGAAGCCGATGAAGACCGCGATCATGATCAGTGCCGCGCTGGTGATCGTGCGGGCGCTGGTGCTCACCCCGTAAGCGACGGCGTCGTGAGTGTCCGCCGAGTGCAGGAACCGCTCCCGTATCCGGGTCAGCAGGAAGATCTCGTAGTCCATCGACAGCCCGAAGGTCATGGCCAACACCAGCGGCGGCACGGTGCTGTCGATCGAAGTGATCGGATGGAAACCAAGCTGCTCCAGCCAGCCCCACTGGAAGACCATGACCAAACTGCCGTAGGCGGCGGCCACCGACAGCATCGTCATCAGCACGCCCTTGAACGCCAGGAACACGGAATGCACTGCGACCAGCAGCATCCCGAAGGCGATCAGCGCCACCACCACCAACACCAGCGGCTCGGTTCTTGCAACCCGGTCGTCGAAGTCCTTGATCAGGGCCGTGGGGCCGCCGACGTCGACGCGCACCGACTCCGCATCCTGGTTTGCCGTTACGTGCGTGCGGATCCAGGCGACGGTTTCACGCGCGGCCATGTCCTCGGGGTCCACCGACAGCACCGCGTTGATCAAGGCGCTGCTGTTGTCGTTGGCGAAGGTCGGCGACGACACCGAGATGATGTGCGGAACGGTGCTCAATTGGCGGCCGATCGCGCTGAGCGTCTGATGGTTGGCGGGCGCGGACGCATCGTCGTCGGGGAAGGTGACCAGCAGTTGAATCGGGCCCAGTGCCCCTGGCCCGAGTGCCTGCGCCGCGGCACCCACCCCACCGCGAATCTCGTGCGTCGAATCGAACTGGCGCAGCAAACTGTTGCCCAGCACCAGCGACAGCGCCGGTATCGCCATGACGATCAGCACCGCCGACGCTGCCAGCGCCGACGCCCACGGTCGGCGCATCACGCCGCCGACCCAGCTGGTCCAGAACCGCGATTGGGTGGCCTCCGGTCGCCGCGACCAGTGCAGAGCCGCCGACCTCTTTGCCGCGGCCCGCCCGAAGGTCGCCAGCACCGCAGGGGTCAAGGTGGCCGAGGTGAGCATCGCCACCGCTACGGCCAGAATCGCGCCGGTGGCCATGGAAGCCAACGCCGGGGTGCCGATCAGGTAGATGGCGGTCAGCGAGGCCACGACGGTCATTCCGGACAGGACCACCGCAAGGCCGGAACTGGCCATCGCGGCATCGACCGCGTCCTGCGGTTGGCGGCCGATCCGTAACTCCTCCCGATAGCGCATCAGGATGAACAACGAATAGTCGACGGCCAGCGCGATGCCGAACATCGAGACCGTCGGGGTGACGAACACCGACATCGTCGTGAACGCCGACAACAGGTAAACCAGCCCCATGGTGATCGCGACCGTGCAGATGCCCAGCGCCAGCGGGATGGCGGCGGCGGCCAGCGAACCGAAAACGGCCAGCAACACAATCAGAATGATTGGGAGGTTCCACCGCTCCGCGAGTGCGATGTCGTGCTTGGTGTTCGCTGCCGCGGCAGTACTGAGCGCGCCTTGCCCGATGACGTAGAGGCGGACGTGACCGTTTTCGATCTGTCCGGCCTTCTCGCCTTTGATACCAACCTTCTGCCGCAGCTGCTTGGCGACGTCGCTGGAGCCGGTGTTGTTGAAGTCGACCCGCAGTGTCACGACGTACGGCCGGTCTGGTTGCGGTGCGGGTTGTCGTGGGTCGGCCACCATGGACACCGCAGGCACCTCGCCGGCGACCCGCTTGAGCAGCGCCACTGCGGCGTTCATGTCCTCGAAGGTGGCGTCGGCCCGGGGCGCCGCGACCAGCGCCAGCCCGGAAGCACCCTGGTCGGGGTAGTGGTCTTCGAGCTGGTCATGCACGTACAGCGACTGCGAGCCGGCCACCTCGAAACCGCCTCCGGTCAGGTGCCCCGATTGCATGGCGAGGTAGATCGCCGGTACCAATGCCAGCAACCAGCCTGAGAAGACCAGCCAGCGGAATCTGCGCAGGTAGCCGCTGAAGCGCATCATGAATTGCTGGATTTTGATCTCCCCCGCAATGTGCCGCGTTGCGTGCAGGTGAGCGTACCGCAGCGAACTGTGAACCATGCCGACTTAGAAAAGCCGACTTAACCGCACTGAGCTGTGGTTACGCCGCTGCAGGGCCGGTCAGCACGCCGGTTCCGCTTCCGACCGCTGGGAGCAGATTCACAGCGCTGCGAATGGCGGTTGCGCTGCGGAGGATGGCACGATGCTTCGGTGGCTTTCCGCCCAGCCGGCGAAGCCGCCGTCGGGAGCAGCCGTCTGCGAGGCGTATGGGATGCCGCAAACCAGGAGGAGTATTTGATGGCTTCGATGTCTGTGCTCACCGGCGCCTTGCGTTACGGGTCGCTCGGCTTGATGACTGCCTTCGCATTGGGAGGAGCCGCCACGCTGAACGGGTCCGCTCCCGCGGCCACCGGTTCCAACGACCCGTGCGCCGCCAGCGAGATGGCGCGCACGGTCGGCTCTGTCGCCAAATCGGCCGGCGACTACCTGGACTCGCACCCGGAAACCAACCATGCGATGACCAGCGCTATTCAACAGCCGGCCGGTCCAGCTTCGGTGAACACGCTGAAGGGCTATTTCGACGCGAACCCGAAAGTGACCAGCGATTTCCAGAAAATCGGGGAACCGCTGACGGCCCTGTCCACCAAATGCAAGCTGCCAATCTCATTACCGCAGATATTCGGTTTCATGCAGAACGCCCAGGATAGGCCCGCTGCGGTCCCTGTGCCGACCGCACCGGCACCGAACTCGACACCGCCGCTCAGCGCGATCCGATAGCTCGCCCGTCGGTTGTCGGCCGCGTCTAGAACTTCAGCAGAACCGAGTGTGCATTCAGGGATTCGAGCGTGCAGGCAGGGCGCTCGCGAGGCCGCATTTTGACCGCCCAGGACGCACACTCGCTTCCGGGGAACGAGTCGGTCAGCTTAAGTCAGCGCATTCACCGCTCAGGTAGGAGCCGCATCCTCCGGCGGCAACGGACCCTGCAGGGCATTGGTGTCGGAGTCCGCTGCGGGGGGCTCGGCGGCGGTCACGGCTGATTCGGGTCTGCGCTCATCGTCCGGTTCTTCGGCCGCCAGCGCGTCGCCGCCTTTTTCTGTGCGGAACAGGAAGAAGAAGATCACCCAGCCGATGGCGGCGAGCAGCAGCCAGCTGATCAGCCGGTAGATCAGCATCGCGGAGATGGCGTTGGGTAGCGACATGCCGCTGGACACGAGACCGGGAACGAGCACCGCCTCGACGACCAGCAAGCCGCCCGGCATCAAGGGAATGGTGCCGACCGCCCGAGCCGCCGCGTAGGCGACGGTCAGCCCGGCCACCGACACGTTGTCACCGGCGGCGTACGCAGCGAAACCCAGACACGCAACGTCGGCGATCCAGTTGAACAGTGACCAACTGAACGCTACCGACAGGTCGCGACGGCCCAGGCTCACCGACTCCAATTGATTGAGCATCTCGCGCCACTTGTCCAGCCCGGTGTCGACCGGCCGGCCGCGAACCGAGTTGAACCACGACAGCACGCGGACGCCAATACCGTCGATCAGTTCCGGCCGCGATGCCACCGCCTGGGCCAGCAGCAGCAGCGCGACAAAGCCGCCGAGGGTGAACAGGAGCGAAAACGGGTTGTTCTTCGCGCCGAGCAAGAAGGCACCGCCCAGACCGAGCAACGCCAGACCGACCGCCTGCAGTACGCCCGACATCACCAGCTGCCAAGACGCCACAACCGTGGAGGCGCCCCAAAGCCGTTGCTGCCGTAGCAGAAACGTCGCCGAAATGACCGGACCACCAGGAAGCGTCGTGCTCAACGAGTTGGCGGCGTAGTAGGCGGCTTCTGACCGCCACTGCTTGACGTCGACGCCGGCTGACCGGAGCAGAGTGCGCTGAATCTGGGCGAAGCTGTGCATCGATGCGCCCGCCGCGACGGCCGAGGCCAGCAGCCACCACCACTTGGCTCCGTACAGGCTTTCCCACGCCTTGAGCAGCTGGTCCCAGACCAGCGTCACCTCGGCGGCGAGCACGATCGCGACGATGGCCAGGACCACCCAACGCAGCCACCAGTATCTGCCGCGGACAGAATCTGCGTGTTGACGAAGAGCACTGCGGGCCGGCGCGTCATGCGACACGTGTTTCAGGGTAGCTGTGCAGGTCACACCATCAGCGCCGCTCTGCTCCGTCGGGGTGTCGCCGTCCTACAGGAAAGCCGCCGACGCGTCGGCACCCAGGATGGCCTGCGGAGGCGCAGCACACGGCTAGGCTTGACCGATGGCAGCGACCGCAGACGCCGACTCGGTCGAGCCGATCGTCCGGAAGACCGCGGAGTGGGCGTGGCGGCTGCTGGTCATTCTGGCCGCTGTCGTCGCACTGGTGTGGACGATCACACAACTGGAAATCATCGTCGTTCCGGTGCTGCTGGCCTTGATGTTGTCGGCGTTGCTGGTACCCGCGGTGGACATGCTGGACCGGCGCGGAGCCCCGCGCGGCGGCGCGGTGGCGCTGGTTCTGTTGACCGGCTTCTCGATTCTCGGCGGAATTCTGGCGTTCGTAGTCAGCCAGTTCGTGGTCGGCTTGCCCAGCCTGGTCGACCAAGTGGCCCACAGCATCGACTCCACCCGCAAATGGCTGATCGAGGGCCCGGCGCACTTGAGCCGCCAGCAGATCGACTACGCAGGTAACGCCGCCATCCAGGCCCTGCGCAACAATCAGGACAAGCTGACCAGCGGCGCGCTGTCCACCGCGGCCACCATCACCGAGATCGTCACTGCCGCGCTACTCGCCCTGTTCACCTTGATCTTCTTCCTCTACGGCGGCCGCAACATCTGGCACTACGTCACCAAAATCGTCCCGGTCGCCGGGCGGGAGCGGGTGCGTGCTGCCGGCGTCGCCGGATACAAGTCGCTGATCGGCTACGTGCGCGCCACTTTCCTGGTCGCGTTGGTCGACGCGATGGGCGTGGGCACCGGCTTGGCGATCATGGCGGTACCCCTGGCGCTCCCGCTGGCCTCTCTGGTGTTCCTGGGCGCGTTCATACCGCTGGTCGGCGCGGTGTTGAGCGGCTTTCTGGCAGTCATCGTCGCGTTACTCGCAAAGGGTTGGGTGTATGCGCTGATCACCCTGGGTGTGCTGGTCGCCGTCAACCAGCTCGAGGCGCACATCCTGCAGCCGCTGGTGATGGGACGAGCGGTGTCGATTCATCCGCTGGCCGTCGTGCTGGCTATTTCGTCCGGCGGTGTCCTGGCCGGCATCGTGGGCGCATTGCTCGCCGTGCCGACCGTCGCGTTCCTCAACAATGCGTTCCAGGTGTTAATGGCGCGGGATCCCAAGGCGGAGGTGGCCGCGCAAGACAGCGACGCAACAGCGATCATCGAAGCGGAGCCCGACAGCGTCGAAGCCGAGGAAAGCAGCGATGACCGCGTCAAAGAGAAGGCCGCCAAAATTTAGGCCCGCCGGCCGCGCCTAGAAGCGGCCTTCCCGGCGCAACAGGTCCTGTGCGCTCAATCCACCGCCGCGCCGCTGACGTGGCTTCTCCGCGCCGCCATCACCGCCCGCAGTGTTCAGCTTCTCGGTGGCCGTAGCAGCGTCGTCGCCGTCGCGCGGCGGAGTCGGGAGGGCGGTGGTGTCGCCGTCGTCGGACCGCTCGTGACTTGCGGGATGGTTGTTGCCGGTCGGCATCGCCCTGGTCTCCTCAGCGGAGGGCTTGGGTCGAGCGGCCGGTGGGCGCCCGGAGTCGTTGAGCCCTGCGCCTGGGCCGGGCGCGGCGCGCAGGTCGCTCAACCAGGATTCGATCTCGCGGTCGGCCGGCTGGTCGGGCGGTGGCGTGGTGCCGCGTTGCTCGGCCGGCGTGGTGTCGCCGGGGGCTTTGCGGGGAGCGGCTAACCGAGTGGTTTCCGGCTCGGCTTCCCGAGCGTCAGCCACCGGTATGCGCGTGGCGCTGATCTGCGACGACCGGTCTTGGACCGGCGGCCGCGCCTCCGGGCGGTTGGTCACGCGCGCACGCGCGGGTGACGGCGTCGCCGGGTGGGTGGGGTCGTGCTGCGGCAATGGTTTGCCGGCCGGCACACTGCGCGGCCCGACGGCGGCGGTTGCGGTGCGGGTACGAGTGATGGGCTGCTTGCGTTCGTCAGGCAGGTGGATCTCGCCCAGTCCCAGCCGGATTTGGACCCGTTTCATCCACCGCGGTGCCCACCAGCAGTCGTCGCCGAGCAGCTTCATCACCGATGGGACCAGGAACATCCGCACGACCGTCGCGTCCAGCAGCAGCGCCGCCATCAAACCGAAGGCCAGATATTTCATCATCACCAAATCGGAGAAGACGAACGAGCCGGCAACCACCGCCAGGACGGTCGCCGCAGCAGTAATGATGCGACCGGTGGTGGCCGTACCGATCCGGATCGCTTCTGTGGTCGACATCCCGCGTTCTCGTGCCTCCACCATCCGGGACACCAGAAACACCTCGTAGTCGGTCGACAGACCGAAGACGACGGCGATGATCAGGCCAATCACCGGCGCGGTGAGCGGTGTCGGGGTGAAATTCAGCCACTTGGCGAAATGGCCGTCGACGAAGATCCACGTCAAGATGCCCATGGTCGCACCCAGCGTCAGTGCACTCATCACCGTCGCTTTGACCGGCAGCACCAGGGACCCGAACGCCAGGAACATCAGCAGCGTCGTAGTGGTCAACAAGATCACCAGCATCAACGGCAGCTTGCCAAAGATGCCGTGGATGCTGTCCTGCACCAATGCTTGGGTGCCGCCGACCATGACGTTGAGGCCCTTGGGCGGCGTGACGGAGCGCAGCTCGACGATCTTCTTCGCGGCGTCACCGGTGTTGACCAAGCCGTCCTGGATGACGCGGGAAGTGTCGTCTTTGGGTCGCGTCGTTCCGTCGGGGCCCGGGACGCACGGGTTGTCCGCAACATTCGGGCAGGGACGTTCCTCCCACTTCTTGTCGGTGAAGCCGGTGATGCCCGATATTTCGTTGCGGATCTCGGCGACCTGCTGGTCGGTGACCTTCGTGTGGTTCTTGCTCTGAATGACCAGCGTCACCTGCTCGGTGCGGTAGCCGGGGAAGAGCTTGTCGAAATGTTCCTGCGCTTGGCGCACCGGGTTGCTCGGTGGCAGATACTTCTCGCTGAAGCCGCCGAGAGAAAGCCGGCCCAACGGAATGATCAGCAGGATCATCGCGACCACGATCGGGATGGCGAACAGCAGCGGCCGCTTCATCACCCGGTTGACCAGCTTGCCCCAAAACTCGTGCTCGACCTCTTCGCGCGTCTTGGTCTTCTGCAGCAGGTTCGCCAGCCATTCCAAATAGACCCGCGAAACCTTCCATCGCTGCAGGAACGGCACTCTGAACAGCGTGCGTACGCCCAGCGCGTCGACGTGACGGCCCAAAATGCCGAGCACCGCCGGCAAGATGGTGATGGACAGGATCGCCGAGAGCATGACCGCCGCGATGGTGGCGTAGGTCAACGACTTAAGAAAGCCCTGCGGGAAGACCAGCATGCTGGCCGCTGAGACGGCGATCAGCACAGCGGAGAACGTCACGGTGCGCCCCGCGGTCATCACGGTGCGACGGACCGCCACCTCGCTGTCGTAGCCCTCGGCGATCTCTTCGCGGAACCGGCTGACTACAAACAACCCGTAGTCGACGGCGATACCGAGGCCGATCATCGTCACCACGGGTTGGGCGAAGAAGTGCACGGGGCCGAAGATCGCGATGAATCGCATGATGCCCAAGGCTCCGGCGATGGCCAGACCGCCGACGATTGCCGGCAGACAGGCGGCAATCACGCCGCCGAATACCAGAAAGAGCACAACCGCTACCAGCGGAAGGGCCAAGACCTCCATGCGTCGCTGGTCGGTTTCGATGGTTCCGGTCAAACCGCTGGCCACGGGCTCCAGACCGGCGAGTTGGACCTTGCCGCCGTCGAGCTTCTGCAGGTCAGGCGCGACCGCCTTGTAGTTGTTCAAGATGGTGTCGTCGTCGTCACCCTTGAGCGCGATCGACACGAAAACGTGCTTCTTGTCCTCGGTCGCCATGCCGTGGACGCGCGGGTCGGCGGATTCCGGTGCCCGGAGGTAACTCACCCAACCGAGCACCTGGTCCGGGTGATTCTTCTGGACACTGTTCAGCGCGTCGATGGTCTGCTTGGACCAGGCCGGATCATCGATCGTCTTGCCTTTCGGCGCGGCGAACGTCGCCACGACGTGGCTGGTCCGGTCCCTGCCGTAGGTGTCGTCACCCAGGACCGATGCCTTGACGGACTGGGAGCTGTCGTCGTAGAAGCCGCTCTGGGTGACGTGTTTGCCGAGACTGATCCCGAATACGCCACCGCCCAGGCTCAACGCCACCATGACGCCGATTACGATGAACCGGTAGCGGTACACGATTCGACCCCACCAGGCGAACACGCAATCTCCTTACTGGATCTGTAGCGACCCGCGTCGGTTTTCCAGTCTCACACACGCGAGGTCAATAGCGACGACAGCGGCCGGAACGGCTGGAGCCAGGCGCCCTGCTCAGGCAGCGAGTCCAGCCCGATTCGCGGCAACGGTTCCCGGAACACACCGTCGATGTCCTCCAGGTCGACAAACTCCAAGGTATCCGACGCTAGTGCCCAACTCGCATGTTCACGAAATCCAAGGACGTGCACAGGTACTCCGGCGCGGGATATTTCTTCCAGCGGCTGCCGGAAAGCCTGGCCATCAGCCGAAGCCACCACCAGGGCGGCAAGTCCTTCGCTGCGCCGCAGGTTGATGTGGTGCAGCATGTCGGCGTCGACATCGCTGCTGTCGTCGACCTTCGGCTTGGCGAAGACAGCGAAACCCACATTGCGCAGCGCATCCACCCACGGGCGAACCACTTCGGCGTTGCCGGGTGCAATGTTGGTGAAGACGGTGGCCTCCGGCTCGGCCGACACGTTCTGTCGGCCGGTGACGACTTCGGCGGTGCGGGCCAGCAGCCAGCGGCCCAGCGCGTCGAATCGGGGACGTTCGAGCGCCGTCGGGCGCCGCCCCAAAATCGAGCCGAGTCCCATGTCGAGGTTGGGCGCGTCCCACACCAGCAGGACCCGGTGGGCCGGTGCCGGATAAGCGCTGCTACCGACGGTCGAAGAGTGTGCTGAAGTGTCCTGCACAGACGGCGGCAACGCCTCCACCGAGTCAGCTGTTTCAGTAGTCGCTTCTTGCGTCATGCTCATGGTTCGCATCTCTCCCAGAGCAACTCGGTGACGGCGCTGCCGGCGTGGCGGGCCTTTGTCTCGTATTTGGTCGTCGGCCGGGTGACTGAGATCGCCAGTCCCGCGTTGTGCTCTACCCGGCGAAGCCGCGGCTCGGCGTCTCCCGTTTCGGCTATGTGCGCGGCGTAACCGGCGTGGTCGGTGGCGGCGTGCAGGAGACCGCCCGGGCGCAGCCGGTCTGCGATCAGCGCGACGGTCGCAGGTTGCAGCAGCCGCCGCTTGTGGTGGCGAGCTTTCGGCCACGGGTCGGGAAAGAAAACCCGAACTCCGGTGAGCGAAGCGGGCGCGATCAGCGCAGCCAGCACACCGACGGCGTCGCCGCGGACCAGCCGAATGTTGCGCAGGTCCTCTCGCTGGACAGCGCAGAGCAACTGCGCCAGCCCGCGGCGATACACCTCCACGGCGATCACGTCGATGTTCGGCTCGGCGTGCGCCATCGCGACGGTCGAGGTGCCCGCGCCACAGCCGATTTCCAGCACCACCGGAGCTGTGCGCCCGAACCAGGCGGTGGTGTCAAGCGGTTGGGCCGCAGTTGTGAAATCTCGGCGGAAAGCGTCCAACCCGTATTCGTGCCAGAGCCGCTGCCAGGTCTGCTGCTGGGCGGTTGAGAGCGCGGAGCGCCGAGACCGGAAACTGGTGACTCGCGGCAATCCCGCCGTGTCGTGCTGCGCGGGCGCATCCCCGGCGGTCAGGTCCGGCAGGGCTGACCCGGTAGCCGCTGCCTCGCACTGCGCACGCATCAGTCCATCGTGGCTCATGAACCGCCGATGTAGCCGCCCTGTGTGGCAGATTGATACCCAACAGTTGCCTTTTACTGGTAATCACGTGTGCTTGCTTGGCCGCACTTGGGCATGGTGGCTCGCGTCTCCGCAGCCCGGATGTCACCATCTGGTAGGCGCCCGCCGACGGGGCGGGCCAGCAGGAGAAGAGGTCCAGCGATCGGACCCCAAGGCCGCAGATGACCACACCGGGCTACCGGCTCTTCGCCGATGAACTGGCTTCATTCGCCGCCGCAGCTTCCGAACCGCGGCTGACGGTGATCGCGCAGCGCATCGTCACACCGCTGCGGGTGGCGCTGTCGGGGCGTAGGGGCGTCGGCGTGAGCACGGTCACGCAAGCCATCAAAACGGCGGGTCTTTCGATCGTCGCGCCGGCGGAGTCGGCTGAGGTGGTGGTGCTTGTCGTCGCCGAAGTGGTGAAGCCCGAGGATCAGGGTGCCATCGCCACCGCCGGCCGTCCGGTGCTGGTGGTGCTGAACAAGGCCGATCTGGCCGGACGCCACTGCATGGAGTTCGCCGAGCTCACCGGCGCGCCGACGACGCCGACGGTCGCGCTGCTCGCCGTCGCCGCGCTCGATGGCGCGCTGTGGGCTGCGCTGCGGCAGCTCGCAGATCGGCCGGCCGATCTGCGATCCCCGGAGCGCTTTCTCGCGCAGATCCACCCAGTGCCCACCGCAATGCGGCGGCGCCTGCTGGAAACGCTCGACCTGTTCGGTGTCGCGCTCGCCGTCGCCGCCCTGCGGCAAGGTGCGTCCGAAGCGGCCCTGGGGGCGCTGCTGCGCCGCGCCAGCGGTATCGACGAAGTCATCAACGAATTGGACAAGCTCGGTGTTGAGGCGCGCTACCGGCGAGTGCTGGACGCCGCTGCGGAATTGGAGACCCTGGCCGTCACAGACGAGCGGCTCAGCGAGTTGCTCTGCAGCGACGAGATGGTCATCGCCCGGATGACGGCCGCCATTGACGCCGTCGAGGGGACCGGCCTGTGCGTCGGCGATCACGACGACGCGGCCGCGCACCTGCAGCGGGCGGTGCACTGGCACGGCTACGGCCGCGGGGTGGCGTCTGCAATACACCGCAGCTGCGGTGCTGACATCGCTCGCGGATCGCTTCGGCTGATGAGTCGCGCCGGAGCTCTGCTGTGACCGACGCGCCGCTCGACGATCCGGTCGCTGAGGTGGATGCGCTGGTCAATGAGCTCGCGCCGCAGCTGACCGCGCCGGCCGTGCAGCGCGTAGACGCGGTGCTGGTCACTGGCCCGTGGTTGGCAGGCGTCAGCTCGGTGGCCGCCGTGCTCGCCCAAGAGGTGCCCGAGCACACGTTCGTCGAGGCGGAGGATCTGCGGGCGGGTGAGGTGCCTGTTGCGGTGGTGTTCGTTGTTTCGGCAGCCGCGGTCCTGACCGACTCAGATTGTGCGTTGATCGACGCCGCGGCCGCCGGCACCGATGTGGTCGTCGCCGCGCTGGCCAAGATCGATCTGCATCGGCAGTGGCGTGAGGTGATGTCGGTGGATCGCGACGTCCTCTCCACGCACGCCTCGCGTTACCGCCGGGTGCCGTGGATCGGTGTGGCCGCAGCAGCCCAGGGTGGCGAACCTCAGGTCGCCGAGCTGGTTGCCGCGGTGCGGAAGGCGCTCGCCGCCCCTGACGTCGCGCGTCGGAACCGGCTCAGGGCATGGGAAACGCGACTGCAGTCGGCGGTGAGCGGACACGAGCGTGACGCGGACGGCGCCGGGCGGCGGGCGCGGGTGGCGACGTTGCGGGAGCAGCGCAGCACCATGCTGCGAGAGCGACGGTTGTCGAGATCGGAGCGCACGATAGGTCTGCGCAGTCAGATCCAGCAGGCCCGGGTGCAGCTCTCCTACTTCGCCCGGAACCGCTGTGCCTCGGTGCGCAACGAATTGCAGGAGGACGCGACAGCGTTGACCCGGCGTGCCGTGCCGGGTTTCGAACCCTACGCCCGGCGTCGTACCGAGGAAGTCATCACCGAAGTGGACGAGGGTTGCAACAAGCACCTGGCTGACGTGGCGCAGGTTTCTCGGCTGACCGCCTGCGCTCAGCCGACGTCCGCGCCGTTGCCGCGGCTCGAGGTTCCCGGTCCGTCGCTGCGGTCCCGGCGGCTGGAGACCCGGCTGATGATGCTGCTGGGCGCCGGCTTCGGCCTGGGTGTCGCGCTGACGCTGGCCCGACTGCTCGCCGACCTGACGCCGGGGCTGACCGTCGCGGGCGTGATCGCGTGTGTGGCGATCGGCCTGGGGCTCGCGGTGTGGGTGGTCAGCACCCGTGGGCTCCTCCACGACCGTGCGGTGCTCGACCGCTGGGTCGGTGAGGCGACTTCGTCGCTGCGCGCGGCGGTCGAGCAACTGGTCGCCACCCGAGTGCTGGCCGCGGAGTCAACGCTGACTTCAGCGCTCAGCCAGGCAGATGAGGCGGACGCGGCCCAGGTGGCTGAAGAGGTCCGCGGACTGGACCGCGAACTGCGCGAACACGCCGTTGCCGACGCCCGCGCCGCAGCATCCCGCGATCGGGAGATGCCGGCGCTGCAGACGGCGCTGAACCGGGTGCGGGACGAACTGGCTGATGACGGAAGCACGCAGTCGACCGATGGTCTGGAAACCTTCGCGTCGGTCGCGCCGGCTGGCCGCGAAACTGAGTCAGCTGAGGACGACTATCAGGGCGTTGAATGTCACAAATAAAAGGCTTCTGAATCGTTCCTGTGAGTGAGCCGATACAAACCCGACCCGTTTTGGGTATACGGCAAGCGATAACCTGTTCTAAGGGCTACCGAAAAGGTGCAGGGACGGAATTCGTCTCTTGCTCATGAACATGTAACGCAGGGAGAGTTCGATGACCGCAGCGACCATTCCCGGTTTGGATACCGCGCCGACCGAGCATCAAGGCTTGCTTTCGTGGGTAGCGGAGGTTGCCGAACTCACCCAGCCGGAGCGGGTGGTCTTCGCTGACGGCTCCGAGGAGGAGTGGCAGCGCCTTGCTGACCGGCTCGTCGAAGCAGGCACCTTCAGGAAGCTCAACGAGGAGAAGCACCACAACTCCTACCTGGCCTTGTCCGACCCGTCTGATGTGGCGCGCGTCGAATCGCGGACGTTTATCTGCTCCGAGCGTGAAGTCGACGCCGGACCGACCAACAACTGGATGGACCCGGCCGAGATGCGGGCCACCATGACCGAGCTTTACCGCGGCAGCATGCGCGGGCGGACCATGTGGGTGGTGCCGTTCTGCATGGGCCCGCTGGGCGCCGAAGACCCCAAGCTCGGGGTGGAGATCACCGATTCCGAGTACGTCGTCGCCTCAATGAAGGTGATGACCCGGATGGGCAAGGCTGCGCTGGAGAAGATGGGCAGCGACGGGTTCTTCGTCAAGGCGCTGCACTCGGTCGGCGCGCCGCTGGAGGACGGGTCCGGCACCCGAAAAGAAGATGTGCCGTGGCCGTGCAACGACACCAAATACATCACGCACTTCCCGGAGACCCGGGAGATCTGGAGCTACGGCTCTGGCTACGGCGGCAACGCGTTGCTGGGCAAGAAATGCTATTCGCTTCGCATCGCGTCGGCGATGGCCCGTGACGAGGGCTGGCTGGCCGAGCACATGCTGATCCTCAAATTGATCTCGCCGGAGAACAAGGCCTACTACTTCGCCGCGGCGTTCCCGTCGGCCTGCGGTAAGACCAACCTCGCGATGTTGCAGCCGACCATCCCGGGCTGGCGCGCCGAAACCCTCGGTGACGACATCGCCTGGATGCGGTTCGGCAAGGACGGCCGGCTCTACGCGGTGAACCCGGAATTCGGTTTCTTCGGCGTCGCTCCCGGCACCAACTGGAAGTCGAACCCCAATGCGATGCGCACCATCGAAGGGGGCAACACCGTCTTCACCAACGTCGCATTGACCGACGACAACGACGTGTGGTGGGAGGGCCTGGAGGGCGACCCCAAGCATCTGATCGACTGGAAGGGCAACGACTGGTATTCCGGTGAGACGGACGCCAATGCGGCGCACCCGAACTCACGGTATTGCACGCCGATGTCGCAGTGCCCGATTCTGGCGCCAGAGTGGGACGATCCGCAGGGCGTGCCGATCTCGGGCATCCTGTTCGGCGCCCGCCGCAAGACCACGGTGCCGTTAGTGACCGAGGCCCGGGACTGGCAGCACGGGGTCTTCATGGGAGCCACCATGGGTAGCGAGCAGACCGCGGCCGCCGAAGGCAAGGTCGGCACCGTGCGCCGCGACCCGATGGCGATGATTCCGTTCCTGGGGTATCACGTCGGTGACTACTTCCAGCACTGGCTGGATCTGGGCAAGCACTCGGACGAGTCCAAGCTGCCGAAGGTGTTCTTCGTCAACTGGTTCCGCCGCGGCGAGGGCGGCAAGTTCTTGTGGCCGGGCTTCGGCGAGAACAGCCGTGTGCTGAAGTGGATCGTCGACCGCATAGAGCACACCGCCGGGGGTCAGGACACGCCGATCGGTGTTGTGCCGAACGCGGAGGATCTGGACCTGAACGGACTCGACGTCGAGGCGCAAGACGTCGCCAGGGCGTTGGTCGTCGACGCGGGCGAATGGCGGCAGGAATTGCCGATGATCGAGGAGTGGTTTGAGTTCGTCGGCGACAAGTTGCCCACTGGCGTCAAGGACGAGTTCGAGGCGCTCAAGCAGCGCCTGGCTGACGCCGACTAGTCGTTGCCAGCATCGGGGCGGGCGGCCAAACTACGCCGCAACGATCGGGGCAGATAGACCGCGCCCGGACCGGAGTCGGCCGCCGCGTCGGACGGGTTGTAGATCGCGCACCGCTTGAGTGACAGGCAGCCGCAGCCTATGCATGAGTCCAAGTTGTCCCGAAGCGCCGTCAGCCCGGCGATCTGATCGTCGAGGCGCGCCCGCCAGTCCTTCGACAATCTGTTCCAATCCGTGCGGGTCGGGGTCCGGCCCTCGGGCAGCTTGGCCAGCGCGGTCGCCACCTCGTCGAGAGTCAAGCCGACATTGCGGGCGGCTCGGATGAACGCCAAGCGACGCAACGTGCTTCGTTCGAAGCGGCGTTGTCCGCCCGACGTCCGCGACGCCCTGATCAGACCGGCGTTCTCGTAAAAACGGATCGCCGACGCCGCAAACCCGCTTCGCAGGGCGATCTCTCCCACTGTGAGCAGGTCAGCACCCCGCATGTGACTTACCTCACTGCTCATTGACTTAAACTTTACTTCAACTACCAGTATGCCGGTATGACCGAATCACACGATAGTGTTCCCGGCGGCACCGACCGGCCCGTCGCCATCGTTACCGGCATCTCGCGCGGCTTGGGCCGAGCGGTGGCTGCGGCTCTGCTCAGCCGCGGCTGGACCGTCGCCGGCGACGCCCGCCGTGCCGATGACTTGAAAGCAGTTACCAGAGAAGTCGAATCCGCCGCGGCTGATGCCGATAGTCGGCGACGTCACCGATTCGTCACATCGCTCTGCACTGGTCGACGCGGCGGTGAAAGCCGGCTCGCTCTGCTTATTCGTCAACAACGCAAGCCGGCTCGGCCCCAGTCCGCAACCCATGCTGGCCGAGTATCCGTTGCCCGATCTGCAGGCGGTGTACATCGCAAACGTATTCGCCCCGCTCGCCCTGATTCAGCTGGCGCTGCCGGCGTTGACTGCTCGACGTGGAGTCATCGTCAACGTGACGTCGGATGCTGCAGTCGAGCCGTACGCAGGCTGGGGTGGCTATGGCTCGTCGAAAGCGGCTCTGGATCAGCTGTCGATGGTCCTGGCCGCCGAAGTCCCGGCATTCCGGTTTATGCTTTTGACCCCGGTGACATGCGCACCGAGATGCACCAGGCAGCTTTCCCTGGTGAGAACATCTCTGATCGCCCCGAGCCGGAGTCGGTAGTGCCGGCACTCTTTGCATCTGATCGACACCCGCCCCGTCGGCGGTCGTTACCGCGCCGCCGACCTGATGGTCAACGGAGCATCGTGATGACACTGCGCAATCCCGCACACCAAGTTTCGCCGAGCCGCCCATTCCGACGCGACCGAGCCGCCAGAAGCGCACGGCGTGGCACGTGATGCCGTCAAGCTGCTGGTGGCGCAGCCGAAGCGGGGTCAGGCATGTACGCTTCGCCGATCTCGGTGACTATCTGCAGGCCGGTGACCTGCTGGTGGTCAACAATTCGCTGACCTTGCCCGCGGCGCTCGACGGCCTGCGCGCCGGAGAGCCGATCACCGTGCATTTCTCTACCGCATGCTCGAAGCGCACCTGGGTGGTAGAACTTCGGCCGGCCACGAATGCGACGGGTCATCTGCCCGATGTGCACCCGGGCGAGCAGATTCAATTGCCGGCAGGCGGTGTACTGACCATCGAGGCGTCCTATCCGCAATCCGGCGTCGAAGGCGCACGGTTGTGGATCGCCCGCGCTCTGGTCGACTCTCCGGGCGGTACGACGGCTTACCTGATGCGGCACGGCAGGCCGATCCGGTATTCCTATGTGCCTCGGCAGTGGCCGCTCAGGCTTCTACCAAACGGTGTTCGCCCATCGGCCGGGCAGTGCTGAGATGGCCAGTGCAGCAAGGCCATTCAGTGCCGAGTTGATGACTTCACTGGTGGCGAAGGGGATACTGATCGCACCGGTCACTTTGCACGCTGGAGTGTCGTCGGCTCAGCCGGGCGAACCTGCCGGCACCGCTGAACCATTCGATGTTCCGGCCGTCGACTGCGGCGTCTGGTGAACCTGACGCGTTCCCGCGGCGGTCGGGTGATGGCAGTCGGTACCACCGTAACCCGCGCGCATCGAATCAGCCATCGGATCAGCCCACGACGTGGTACGCCCGTCGAGCGGTTGGACGAACCTTGTGCTCGGCCCGGACCGGCCGGCGCGGGCGGTCGAGTGGCCTGATCACCGGGTGGCACGACGCCGGTGCGTCACATCTGTTGCTGTTGGAGGCCGTCGCCGGTGACGACTTGGTGACCAGGGCCTACGTCGAAGCGGTGACCCACGACTACCTCTGGCATGAGTTCGGAGACAGCGCCCTGTTGCTGCCGAAGCTCTCGACCGCTTGACACCCGTCAAGTATCTCGGCGGTACAGTCTGCGCATGCAGATTCGCGAGCACGTGGGCAGCGGCAAGCCGGCTGTGATCCTGCATCCGCGCGGCACTGTTGTCACCTTCGACGAACTGGAGGCCCGCGCCAACCGGCTGGCGCATTATTTCCGCGGCGCCGGCTTGGCCGAGGGTGACGTCATCGCGATTCTGATGGAGAACAACGAGCACATCCACGCGGTGATGTGGGCGGCGCGCCGCAGCGGTCTGTACTACGTGCCAATCAAGCACCCACCTGACCGCGGCTGAGGCCGCCTACATCGTCGACAACAGCGCGGCCAAGGCCATCATCGGCTCGGCCGCGTTGCGGAAAACCTGCGAGAATCTTCAGGAACACCTGGCCGCCGGGGTGCCCGGCCTGTTACTGATAGCCGATGACGACGTGGCAGGCTGGCACCCATACCCCGAATGTGTTGCATCGCAGCCTGATACGCCTATCGCAGACGAACGCGAAGGCGACTTGCTGCAGTACTCGTCCGGCACCACTGGCCGGCCCAAGGGCATCAAGCGCGCATTGCAGCAGGTGTCGCCGGCCGAGGCGCCCGGCATGATGTCAGCGTTGGTCGGCTACTGGATGAACCCGGACTCGGTCTACCTGAGTCCTGCACCGCTGTACCACACTGCGCCGTCAGTGTGGTCGATGACCGTCCAAGCCGCCGGGATCACCACGGTCGTCCTGGAAAAGTTCGAGCCGGAAAGCTGTCTGGACGCCATCCAGCGCTACCGAGTCACCCACGGTCAATTCGTGCCGGCGATGTTCACCCGAATGCTGAAACTTCCTGCGCAAATACGTCATTCGTATGACGTGTCAAGCCTGCAACGAGTGATACACGCAGCAGCACCGTGCCCCGTTGAGATCAAGAAGCAGATGATCGACTGGTGGGGCCCGATCGTCGACGAGTACTACGCATCGTCAGAAGCCATCGGTTCGACCCTGATCAGCGCCGAGGAGTGGCTGGCCCGTCCCGGCTCGGTGGGCAAACCGATGAACTGTGAGCTCCACATACTTGACGAGACCGGAAACGAGTTGCCGCCCGGGCAGGCCGGCGAAGTTTACTTCAGCGGTGGAATTGACTTCGAATACCTCAACGACGCAGAAAAGACCGCCGCTTCCCGCAACAGCCGCGGCTGGATCACCGTCGGCGATGTCGGTTACCTCGACGAGGACGGCTACCTTTTCCTCACCGACCGCCTGCACCACATGATCATCTCCGGCGGGGTGAACATCTATCCGCAGGAAGCCGAGAATCTGCTCGTCACCCATCCGAAAGTGGCTGACGCCGCGGTGTTCGGCATCCCCGACGACGAGATGGGTCAAAGTGTCAAGGCGGTGGTGCAGACCGTCGACCCCACCGACGCCACCGAGGAGTTCGCCGGACAGCTGCTGGCCTGGCTGCGGGATCGATTGTCGCACTACAAGTGTCCGCGCTCGATCTCCTTCCAGGAGCGCCTGCCCCGCAGCGAAGCTGGCAAGATGGTCAAAGCTGAACTGATCAAGGCCTATTCGGTGTGATGCTGCGCGTCGTTGAACTGACGGACCTGCCGCAGGTAGACGATGCGCCGCTGCCCGGTGTGCTGGTAGCCGTCGGACCGATTTCGGGCGCCTCCGAATACTGGCTACAACAGGCTACTTTCACCCTCACCGAGGACCCTAGCGAGGACCGGCGGGTGATCACCGTCGACTCGGTGCCCGACGCGCTCGCTGAACTTTATGAACGATGCAACCGTTGGCCGCACGCCAGCGCCGTCTGCGACGACGTGCTGCGATCACTCGACCCGCACGGTCCGACAAACGCGGGCTTAGTGATTGAGTCGCTGGCCTACTCCACCTTGCAGGCCGGTCCGGAGTTCGCTCGCTGGCTCGCCGAGCGCGGACCTGCCGACTTACCTGTGATCACTGATCCGGTTCTCGCGCAACGAGATGGCAACACTTTACGCGTGGCATTAAACAGGCCGCAGCGGCACAACGCCTTCTCTACCGATGCGCGTGCAGCCTTGCTCGAGGCGTTGAGCGTCGCATGGCTGGACCCGTCGGTCGACGAGGTCGTGTTGAGCGGTAACGGCCCGTCATTCTGCAGTGGTGGTGACCTCGCCGAGTTCGGCACGTTCGCTGATCCAGCGAGTGCGCACCTGGCCCGCACCCGGCACAGCCCGGCCCTGGTCCTCGACGGGATTACCGCCCGGATCGGAGCGTCCTGCCGCGCCGAAGTCCACGGGCAGGTGCTGGGCAGTGGCGCGGAGATGGCCGCGTTCTGCGGGCGAGTGGTCTGCCGGCCTGACGCGGTGCTCGGATTGCCGGAGTTGAGTCTGGGACTCATTCCCGGCGCAGGCGGCACCGTCAGCATCACCAGGCGGATAGGTCGTTGGCGCACAGCCTATCTGGTGTTGTCCGGTAGATTCATCGACGCTGACACCGCACTGGCTTGGGGCCTGGT
>CAWFTT010000010.1:0-105000 GCA_963818785.1 uncultured Actinomycetota bacterium
ATAGGTGAGGTCGTGGAAGAGCAGCTCGGAGCTGTTGAGGACATTCGTGGGGTCGGGCAGCAGGATCCCAGTGGGTTTGCTGTCAAACTGTCCGCAAGATTCAAAGGGCGCCAGTGGATTCAGTTGGAATGGCTGGCCGGACCAGATCGCGTCTGTCGCCCCGTGCGTCTGCAACAAGTCGGGCCAAGATTGACGACGGTCCCCCCACTATCACCGAGGACACCATCTCCGGGAACGGTGTCTGTCAGGGTCGTGGGGAAATGGTATCCGCCGGAAAGCATCTCGGAAAGCGGGGTGTGGAACCAGCCCCCGATATAACCCAGTGGGCTGGCGCATTCGAACTCGCAATTGACGGCGGCGCCATCGATGATCTGACCCTGCGCGAGGCCCTGGATTTGATCGACGAGGGGTTGGGTGAACGACGGGAACGGCAGGACGAAGCTGGCGAGCCCGTCGTACTGCGGGAAGTTGCCGTCGTCCCAACCCCAGGTGTTGCCCATGGATTCCATCCAGTAACTCCCGGTGCCCCCCAGGGCATAGACCCGGCCCCGGTGGTCGGTATCGATGCCACCGCCGGGGTTCCCGGCGGAATCCACCCCGGCACCCCCAAGGCGTTGCCGGCCGGCCCGAGGGCGGACGCATACTCCTGCAAAGCCAGCGACTCGTTGTACGGAATGTTGACGAGGTCAGCGAACAAGTTGTACGGAATGTTCAACAGGCTGCCAGAGCCGAAGAGACCACCGAGGTTGCCGAGATCAGCCAGGCCACCGAGGTTACCGAGGCCACCGAGCGGGTCGGAGCTAAGGAGGCCACCAAGCAAGTCGGTGTCGCTGGTAGCAAGGCGCACAGCCGCAGTGGAGACGTGAGGGACAACGGGTGGCGACACGATCGGCGTGACGGCGATCAGGCCGGCCCCGGCGGGTGCCACACCCGCCATGACATATGGACGCACGCCAGCCTGCATGTTCGTATCCCCCTCGTAGCGTCGCGCGTTACCGGTCGCAATGAACCTACCCTAAGAATCTCTAAGTTGCGACCAAATCTCGATAAGGATGCAATTTCCGTGCTCAGGCCATCCCGCAGCAAACCGTTCACGGTGCTAACCAGGCCCCTGGCCTGCGTCATGACGGAAATCAGCAAATCCTGGGAATTGGCTGTCGGCGACCACTTACCGGGCAAGTCGGTAGCCACGGGCGTCAAATCGAGGCGGTTCGACTGAGCGGGCGGTAAGTCGAGACTTACCGAACCGGAGCAGCCGGCCAGGTCAGGCATATCTGGGCGGCGGTGCCGCAAAAAGCTAGGCGGCCTCGACCCGGCTCGGCAGCTGTGCGCGTTGCGGCTCGCCGCGATACCGCGACGGGCGACCATCGATCTTGCAGATGCGCCACATGGACCGCGCGACAGGATTCATCAACCCCACGTCGTGGCACAGCATCCGGACGTCGCCGAAGATGTCCCGCAGCGTCTGGCGCGAGTCGGGCGCGTCGAAGAACAACTCCTTGCGCACCGACCGCGGGATGCCGAAATCCTTGAAGAAGCTGCGCTTCGGCACCACGATCGCCTGGCACAGCGCCCGCATAATGATCGGCACGTACAGCGAGAGCACAAACCGGCTGGGCCGTAGCAGATGCGGAACACGTTTGCACAGGTATTCGTGCGCAAACGACATGTGTCGGGCTTCCTCGGCGACGTGGATCGCCATCACATTCGCCAAGATGGGATGCAATGACCGGTCCTCGCGCAGCATGCTCCGCTGCAGATGGTCGATCACCACTTCACCCGCCAGCACCCCGAAGAAGAATGTGTTCGGCAGTGGGCCGGCCCATATCGGGAACTGCACCGACAGCCAGCGCAGCCACCGCGGCCCGCCCGGAACGTCGACCCCGATGCGGTTTACCATCTCCTGAAACATTATGGAGTGGTTGCACTCCTCGACGGTTTCGTGCATGCAGTAGCGGTATTCCGGTGATCCATTGGGCACCCAGAACGTGTACTGCATCAGACCGCGGATTAAGAGGTTCTCTAAGTGAACAGAGACCTTCGCGGTGTTGGCATGACGCCACATTCCGATCGCGATCTGCTTCTCCAGCGGTTGCGCCTGGTACCACGGATGACGTCCGAGCGGATCGGTCGCCGACAACACCCAGCGTGGGTCGTTGGGCGTGACAGCGAACTCCGGCGCTTCCCAGTCGATGTCGGTGTAGGGGTTGAAGTTGCGGCGCACCGACCCCTCGGAGAGGGTCGTGAGGGTCTTGACGTACTCGGTGTCATCGGTGATCTCGAGACTGCGTTTCCACCGCTTGACCATGCGAATCCAAGCCAGCAACATCAGACCGGCAAAGAGCAGCATGCCGCCCAGCACGCAGAAGATGGCCACCAGAACGACCGGCATCCGACTCCTCCCCTGAGTGGTCTGCATACGGGCTCGAGGCAGACGGTACGGCAGCCTACCTGGGTGACGGCGAAGAAGATAGCGTTCAGGGCTTCGCGAGCGGTCTCGTTACTTCCCGGACGCCGGAGCGATACACGATCACCTGCGGTTCGGCGCCCGCCCTGGCGCTGCCACGCGAATAGCCGTTTGACCTCGCGCTTGATGAGCTGACGGAGCCGTTCCCGGCGCTGAACCGTGCGGTAGCGTCTACTGCTTATGGGCGCGCAGCACTACCAGGCAGTGATCGTGGGGGCAGGTTTCGGGGGGATTGGCGCCGCGATTCAACTGAACCGGCTGGGCTACGACAACATCGTGATCGTCGAACGCGAGAACGATCTGGGCGGAACGTGGCACGTCAACCGCTATCCGGGCCTCACCGTCGACGTGCCGTCCACCACCTATTCCTACTGGTTCGAGCCGAATCCGTACTGGTCGCGGTTGTACGCCCCGGGGGTGGAACTGAAGCGCTATGCCGGGCATGTCGCCGACAAGTACGACGTGCGTCGCTACATGCGGTTCAACACCACGGTTGAAGGCGCCCGTTGGGACGACGACGCCCAGGTGTGGCGCGTCGCGCTCGGCGGTGGCGAGACCTTGAGCGCGCAGTTTCTGATCGCGGCAACCGGTTTTCTCTGCCAACCGCGCACACCGGACATTCCCGGTATCGACACGTTCGGCGGGCGCATCGTGCACACCGCGGACTGGGACGACAGTTACTCGTTCAAGGGACGCCGGGCCGCGGTCATCGGAACCGGTTCCACCGGTGTCCAGGTCATTCCCGAGCTGGCCAAGGAGGTCTCCGAACTGACGGTGTATCAGCGCACGCCGATTTGGGTCATGCCCAAGTTGGACGTCGGGTTTACGCCTGCAGTGCAGCGATTGTTTGCCCGCGTGCCGCTTGCCCAGCGCGTCGTGCGGTGGTTCACCGACATCGCTATGGAATTCATGATGGTGATTGCGATGTGGAAGTTCCGGTCCATGAAGCGCGTCAACTACGCCGCCGCGGACCTATCCAAACTTCATCGGTTGCTGCTGGTCCGCAATAAGGAACTCTGGCGCAAGATGAATCCCGATTACGACTTCGGGTGCAAGCGGCCGACAATGTCGAACTCTTATTACCCCACGTTCACCAAGCCGCACGTGCATCTGGAAACCACAGGTATCGAGCGCATCGAGCCTGATGGCATCGTCGCCCGCGACGGCACCAAACGGTTCATCGACGCGCTGGTCTTGGCCACCGGGTTCGACGTGTGGGACGCCAACTTGCCGGCGATTGAGGTGATCGGCCGGGAAGGCCGCGACCTCGGAAAGTGGTGGCGCGAGACCAGCTTTCAGGCCTATCAAGGTATCACGGTGCCCTACTTCCCGAACTTCTTGACGATGGCCAGCCCGTACGCGTGGCTTGGTCTGTCGTGGTTCAACACAGTGGAATACCAGATGCGGCACATGAACCGGCTATTCGGCGAATTACAGCGGCGCGGTGCCCGCACCTTCGAGGTCACCGAACAGGCCAACGCCCGTTTTCTGAATCGGATGACCGATATGCTCGACGATTCGGTGTTTCATCTCGGCAGCTGTGCCACGTCACGGTCTTATTGGTTCAATCACAGCGGGGAAGCACCGCTTTTCCGGCCCACTTCGGTGCGTAATGCCGTCAAGGAACAGGATCGTTTTCCGTTGTCGGATTATGCGATAGCTTGACGCCGACTCTGGCGTGGCTGGTTGCGCACCGGTGTGGCCGGCCTGGGCTAAGCCCTCGCTCCGCAGATACCTGCGGTCGTGTTAGCTAACGAATTTATAACTTTTGGTTTGTTTGACGACCTAGAGGGGTAATTTTGGCGTCGTGAGTCAGAAGACCCGTGGCGATCGTCGCACGGTCTTGCCGTCCGGCGTCTACGGCGCCGCCGATCGGCATTTCGGCTGCGCAATCCGCAGCTTCGCCAGCTTATTCCCGACGCGCCGATACGGCGGCGGGGCCCTGGCAGTGTTTCTCGACGGCGAGCCCGTGGTCGACGTGTGGACGGGCTGGGCAGACCGACGTGGTCGGGCGCCGTGGATGGCGGATACCGGTGCAATGGTGTTCTCCGCATCCAAAGGCATGGCCTCCACGGTCATTCACCGGCTCGTCGACCGGGGGCTGATCGACTACGCAGCCCCAGTTGCCGAGTACTGGCCAGAGTTCGCGGCGAACGGTAAGTCGGCGATCACCGTGCGCCAAGTGTTGCGGCACCGCGCGGGCTTGTCTCACCTGGGCGGTGCCAGCAAGGACGACCTGCTGGACCACCTGCGGATGGAACAGCGGCTGGCCGCCGCACCCCCCGGGCCCTACCTCGGCAAACCCGCCTATCACGCGCTTACCTACGGCTGGCTGATGTCGGGGCTGGCGCGCGCAGTCACCGGCCGCGGAATGCGCGACTTGATTCGCGAGGAGTTGGCCGCGCCGCTGGGCACCGACGGCTTGCATCTGGGCAGACCGCCGCTGGGGTCGCCGACGCGGGCCGCGCAGATCATCATGCCGCAGAGCACGATCGCCAACCCGGTGTTCAATCTGGTGGCGCCCAAGATCGCCGCCCTGCGGCTCTCCGCCGGCTTCGGCGCGCTGTACTTCCCAGGCGCTAAAGCGATGATGCAAGGCGAAACGCCGTTCCTGGATGCGGAGATCCCGTCCGCAAACGGGGTGGTGACGGCGCGTGCGCTGGCCAAAATGTACGGCGCGATCGCTAACGGCGGGCAGGTCGACGGCACGCAATTCCTGTCGCCTGGGTTGGTGGCCGGCTTGACGGGGCGCAAGAACCTTCGGCCCGATCGAAACCTTCTCATACCTCTGGGTTTCCACATGGGCTATCACCAACTCCCATTCGGTGCAATGCCGGGCTTCGGCCACGTCGGGCTGGGTGGTTCCCTCGGCTGGGCCGATCCGGCGAGCGGTCTGGCGTTTGCATTCGTCCACAACCGGCTGTTGTCGCCGTTCGTCGTCATCGATCAGGCCGGCTTCGTCGCGACCGCCACCATGCTGCGACGGGGCGCCGCGCTGGCTCGCAGTCGTGGTTTCGAGCGGGTCACCGAGTTGGGCTCGCCGTACCCCGCGGCGGCCGCTGCCGGCTGACTGCGGTACTGCGCGGCCGAACATGCCGTCGGGGTCTCCGGCTGATCCGGCCCTCGTCCACTCACAGGTTGGGCTCAACTTTGCGGCGCCGCTCTGACGCCGAAGGTAGGGTGACGCCTGTGATTGGCCCTTCCATTCCTTCCGTGGTGGGTGAACGCGCCAAGTCGGCGCCTAATGACTTGGCGGTGACCTACGTCGACTACGACGAGGACTGGAACGGTGTCGCGACGAGTCTGACCTGGTCTCAGCTGTATCGGCGGTCACTGAATGTGGCATGCGAGATCAGGCCGCTCGGTCAGACCGGGGACCGTGCCGTCATCCTGGCGTCGCAGAATTTGGACTACGTTGCGGCCTTCCTGGGGGCGATGCAGGCCGGGTTCGTCGCGGTGCCGTTATCCGCGCCGACGGGCGGTGCCAGTGACGAGCGCGTGGCGTCGGTGCTGGACGACGCCTCGCCCGCCGTTGTCCTCACGACGACATCAGCGCTCGCCGATGTGAACCATGCCGTCAAGCAACGGACGGACGGAATCACCCCGGCTGTCGTCGCCGTGGACTCACTGGACCGGGACGCCCGCGGCGGACCTAGGGGAGGCCTGAACGTTTTCGCGGACACCGCCTACTTGCAGTACACCTCGGGGTCAACCCGTGCGCCGGCCGGAGTAGTCATCTCACACCGGAACCTGATGGCCAATTTCGAGCAACTGATGTCCGACTACTTTCCGGAATACGGCGGAGTCCCTCCGGCGGGCGTCACCTTCGTCTCGTGGCTGCCCTTTTACCACGACATGGGTCTGGTCATGGGCATCTGCTTCCCGTTGCTGGCCGGGCTGCACTCCGTCGTCACGAGCCCAATCTCCTTCCTGATCCGACCGGCGCGGTGGATGCACTTATTGGCCGACTATCCCAGTGCGTTCAGCGCGGCCCCCAACTTCGCGTTCGAGGTGGCGGCGCGAAAGGTCTCAGATGACGACATGGCCGGCTATGACCTGTCGGACGTCGTCGGCATCCTCAACGGCAGTGAGCGAGTACAACCAGCAACACTGCGCCGATTCTCGGAACGGTTCGCCCGCTGCGGTTTTCGGGACAGCGCGATCCGACCGTCGTACGGAATGGCAGAGGCGACGGTATATATAGCGACTCGGCGATTGCGCGAGTCGCCGGTGGTCGCGCACTTCGATACGGAAGAACTGTCGGCTGGGCGGGCCAAATCGAGCCCCAGCGGAACCGGCACGCCACTGGTCAGTTACGGCACGCCGCACTCACCGCTCGTGCGGATTGTCGACCACGACACCAGCATCGAGTGCCCGGAGGGAACGGTCGGCGAGATTTGGGTGCACGGTGGCAACGTCGCCGACGGCTATTGGAACAAGCCTGAAGAAACCGCGGCCACCTTCCAGGGCACGCTGGCACCCTCGGCGCCGGACACACCGCTGGGGCCCTGGCTGAAGACCGGTGATCTCGGGTTTCTTTCCGGTGGCGAGCTGTTCATCGTCGGTCGCATCAAAGACGTCTTGATCGTCTATGGCCGCAATCACTTCCCCGACGACATCGAAGCGACAATTCAAAGATTCACACCGGGCCGCTGCGCGGCGATATCGGTTCCTGACGATCAGACCGAGAAGCTAGTGGTGATCGTCGAGGTGAGAAACCCGGGCAGGTCGCACGACGACATCAGGGACAAGCTGGCCGGGGTAACCAAGGACGTGACCTCGGCCATATCGACGTCGCACGGGTTGAGGATCGCAGACCTGGTGTACGTGGCGCCCGGCTCGATTCCCACCACGACCAGCGGGAAGGTGCGACGGGCGGCATGTGTTGAGCAGTACCGGCAGGATCGGTTCGCCCGGCTGGATGCTTGACCTGAACTGCAGCGTTATTGCCGACGAGACCTTTCGTCATGGTGCTGCTTCGGCAGGAAATGCCGTGTGCTGAAGCCTGAAATCGGAATGGGGGAGACAGCAGAGCTGCCGCCCAGCCCGCTCAGTAGTTGTTGCAGCTGACGGCGACCTGCTGGATCGTTCCCAGGTACGCCTGAGCCTCCGGGATGCCCTGTAGCTGCTGCTCCATCTGCTGGCGCTTATCCGGCGGCGCAGCGAGGAATCTACGCAGATAGGACTGTGCCACCGGCGACGAGTTGAATTGCGCGGCAGCGGCCGGATCTTGCGCGTTGAGCGCCGACACGACCTGCGGGTAACTGCAGGTGGTGTCGGTAATCGGATCTGCCGAGGCGACCCCGGCCCCCGCGGACAACGACAGTGCCAGACCGCCGATTGCGACAGCCAGCCTGGTCAACGACAGCTTGGCCATGTATGGACACCTTCCGACTAATAGATCGTCAAACTTTTTGAAAGGTTACCAGGCTCCGCTGAGAGCCGCTGGCCTGTGAGATTGCCCGGACGAGGTCCGTCGGCGACGGCATTTGTTTGGCCGAACCCGCAGGAACTCCTTGCTCTGGGGCTTTTCGGCGAGATCCACCTGATGACAAGGTCTGGCCCATCACGCGTTGACCAACCTGCCCTGGTAGTCATCTCGACCCGCAGTAATGTCCCGAGGATGCATCGTGTGTAGAAACTGGCCGAGCACGTCAACGCACCGCTGAATACGGCTGAATGTTGACTGACGACGCGGTTAGGCATTGCTCCCCGGTGCCGTCGCGCCAACGCGCCGCCTACGCAAGGTGCTGCGGTGCTGGCCCCGGTAAGGTGACGCCGGTGAGAGCGTCTTCCATTCCGGCTGTACTGCGCGAGCGTGCCAGTCTGCAACCCAATGATGCGGCGTTCACATTCATCGATTACGAGCAGCACTGGGACGGAGTTGCCGAAGAGCTGACGTGGTCGCAGGTCTATCGGCGAGCGCTGAATGTTGCAGCGGAGCTCAAGGTTCAAGGAGTCGCCGGTGACCGCGCCGTGATACTGGCACCGCAGGGACTGCACTACATCGATGCTTTTTTGGGGTCATTGCAGGCCGGGCTCATTCCAGTTCCGCTGTCTGTTCCGCTCGGTGGTGCCAGCGATGAGCGCGTTATTTCTGTGTTGCGCGACGCCTCGCCGTCGGTCATTCTCACGACCTCGGCTGTCGTAGGAACTGTCGCCGAATATGTGAAGTCGCAGTCCGCGGAACCCGAGCCCATTGTCATCGAGGTTGACTTGCTCGACCTCGACGCCCCGAGAGGGTCAAGCGTCAGGCGTGAACACTACAGCGAAACGGTGTATTTGCAATACACGTCCGGGTCGACCCGGCAACCGGCGGGGGCCATGGTGTCGAACCGCAATGTGCTGGTTAATTTTCAACAACTGATGTCCGACTACTTTACGGACTACGGCGGGGTTGCCCGACCAGACACCACGGTGGTGTCGTGGCTGCCGTTTTATCACGACATGGGTTTGATAGTAGGGATCTGCATACCGATTCTGGGTGGGCTTCATGCTGTGCTCATGAGTCCAACGTCGTTTCTGCAACGGCCGGCTCGGTGGATGCAGTTGTTGGCGAATAATTCTCACGTGTTCTCAGCTGCCCCAAACTTCGCATTCGAACTGGCGGCGCGAAAAACCTCGGACGACGACATGGCCGGACTCGATCTGGGGGATGTGCTAGTCATCATCAACGGCAGCGAACGGGTACAACCTGCGACACTGCGACGTTTCTCAGAGAAGTTTGCGCGCTTCAATTTTAGTGACGCGGCGCTACGGCCTTCATATGGCATGGCAGAAGCTACGGTGTACGCGGCAACGCGCACACCGGCGGAACCGCCAAGAATCGTGGACTTCGAACCCGAGAAGTTGTCTGCTGGCCGCGCGGAGCGCTGCGAAAGCGGTACGCCTCTGGTCAGTTATGGCGAGCCGAAGTCACCGACAATCCGCGTAGTCGATCCCGAGACAAGGATCCAGTGCCCAGACGGAACTGTCGGTGAGATCTGGTTGCACGGAGACAACGTGGCGGCAGGCTATTGGCAAAAGCCTGACCAGACCCAGCACACGTTCGGTGGCCGTCTTGTTGCGCCGTCGGCCGACACCCCAGAGGGGCCGTGGCTGAGAACCGGGGATTTGGGCTTTTTCTCCGAAGGCGAGCTGTTCATTGTCGGTCGCATCAAGGATCTCTTGATTGTGTACGGCCGTAACCACTCTCCCGACGACATCGAGGCGACGATCCAGGAGATTGCACCGGGCCGCTGCGCGGCCATCGCGGTTCCCGACGAGGGTACGGAGCAACTCGTCGTCATCATCGAAGACAAGAACCGGTGTGATGCCGACGAAGATGTGATGGACAAGCATGAGATGGTCAAACGCGAAGTAACCTCGGCAATTTCAAACTCCCACGGTCTCGCCGTCGCGGATTTCGTCGTGGTAGCGCCTGGTTCGATTCCCATCACCACCAGTGGCAAGGTCAGGCGAGCGGCGTGTGTCGAGCAGTACCGGCAGGATCAGTTCGTCCGCTTGGACGCCTAAGGTCCTTCACTTTCTGAGGTCTTCCAATTCCGAAACTTTCGTTAGTCGGCGGTGCCGCTCGCGAGCCTCGACATAAATGGAAGCAGCAAGTGGAAGCGTTCTTAGCGACACCACGGGTCGATCTCCTTGTATGTGGTACGGCGCATTCACGCACGCGTGGGGGGCGCCTAGCTGTGCCCAGCTGAAAGGCGGGCGGGATTGCGGCTGGGGGATGACGGACGCGCATATCCGAGATCGATGGATATAACTCTTAGGGGTCTAACACAGACGCGTTGGCCCTCAAGTCGGGCCTACGTCTCAGCAACTCTTGTCGATCGAGTTGTTTAGGCTTTCCTAGTACCCGCAGCCAATGTAAATATTGTTTAACAGAGTCACGCAGGCCTAATCCATGTGAATGATGAACGGTCATGGCGGGTTCTTGTACGACTGCATAGCCATTTTTTAGCATCGATCTCGCCAGGGCCGTATCTTCGCCGCCCGCCTGGTAACGTTCATCGAAACGCCCCAGTTCCTCCCACGCGGGTTTGGCGATCATAGCAGCAGTCGCTCCCAAGACGCCTGGACCCGCTCTTTTTATCCGTCGGGCCGGCCTTGCAAGAAAGCCATTGGCGCCTGTCGCGCCCCATCTCTCCGAGTACGAAGCGCCTTGATTAGGTAGAACTGTACCGAATGCACCCGCTGTATAGTGGTTCTTATTGAAGTGTCGAGCGCCGGCGTGAAGATTGTGAACGTTCGACAGCCTTGCATGAGCGACAGTGACGAAGATTACATCGTTACTAGCAGCCGCCACCCCTACATTCAAAGACCTGGGGTAGCTGAATTTGTCTTGTGACAGCGTTACCACCTCTGCACCGTGAGATTTTGCTACTTGACGGGTTCTATCGCTCGACCCGTTATCAACGACTACTATCTCGACTGCACTGTTGAAGGTTTGGCTTTGTATATCTTCCAGTAACAGCTCTAATTTGACAGCTTCATTGAAGGCGCGAATGACCACGCTAACGCCTGGGTCAGGAACTGAATCATCTACCAAAGTCTCACTAATGCGTTGGCGGAGGAGTCTTGCCATTAGCGATTTGCCGATTGGGCTTGACTCAAACAATTCAGGGTGCAGTAAGTAACCTTCTTCAATCATGAACAACTCCTCGAAATTCGTGGCCAGCCTTTCGACAGGGCCGCTGAGAGCGGCATTGTGGTGCCGGCCGCACACTCACAAATGCCTCGATTCGTGAGGCGGTCGAGCAGGGGCTGTATCCCGCAGCGGGCCATTTCAAGCGCTGCCCATGCCGTTGGCCAAAAGAGCGATCCCCGCCACGGCGACGAAGACGGCGAGGATGCGGCGACTATGAGTTCGCTGCCAGCCGAGCAGCTTTCGTAGCGAGTCACACAGTCGAAGCATGACGGATTCCGTTTTCGCAGGCGTCGCCAAGTAGCTGAGGAGCGGGATCTCGAGGATGACGAGCATCACGACGATAAACGCGACCGCTGCGCTGAACTGGGTGCCGATGGCGGTTCGAGAGGCCCGAATTGCGGTGAGCGCCGCCAGGTATTCGACGGGCGGCGGTCCCGCCGAACTAAGGCCGATCACAAACGGCAACCAAGGAAACCCACCCTCCAAGGCATTGCGGGCGCGGCCGCGCAGACGCGAGAATGCGGTTGGTGTGCCTGCGAGCAACAGGCCTGAATTATCGGCGGCTGGCATCGGCACCCGCCGTCGCACCGTGATTCCCGCTGTGATCAGCGCGGCAATAAGCAGCGCGAGCAAACCTGCGCCGATTTGGATGTGCCGAACAGCGGAGCTTGCGACCATGCTTCCGACCACGGATGCCGCGCCTTGCATAAGCATCGACGCGAAGTCGCGCAGCAGTACTAGCACGGCAAGGGCGACGCTGATACCCGTTGTTATGCCGCCGAGCCAGAACGCCAGCAAATTCAGCATGGGCCGAGGGCCGGAAATCAAAAACATGGCCATAGCGAGACGCACCGGCTCGGTCGCGGTCATAAGCGCCAGCACCAGCACTGTGGCCCACATCAGCCGACCGCCCTCAGGCTCGCGGCGTCCTCCAAAGCATCCGCGGCGGTGGTGACGCTTTCTGCGGATTTGGTCATTTGAGTTGCGATTTCGCGGGCTCGGCTGACGTGCTGTGGGGTGAGAATGGAGCGCAGGTCTGCAACCAGTGATTCTCGGGAAGTGGCCGAAAACCGGCGTGCAGAACCGATTTTGAGCCGTTTGACCACCGCAGCCCAGATCGGCTGTTCGATCCAGATCCAGAGGATCAGCGTAGGTATTCCGGCTCGCATGCCCGCAGCCGTGGTGCCGGCGCCACCGTGATGGACGACCGCGCGGCAGGCGGGAAAAATGGCCGCGTGGTTCACCGTGTCCACGACTTTCACGTGGTCAAAACGCGGGATGTCGGTGAAGTTATTTGCGCCGGTGCATATCAACGCCCGCTCGCCTAACTGCATGCACGCCTCGCTGATCATGGCGACGGTGTCGGCGGGCGACTGAACCGGCATGCTTCCGAAGCCGAAATAGATCGGCGGCGTTCCAGCGGCAATAAACGATAAGACCTCATCGTCGGTATCGGTCGGCATCTCGAGCGTCAACGCACCGATGAAGGGCCGTCGGCCATCCCATTTCGCCCATTCATCTGCGAGCCCGGGAAAGCAAAGCTCGTCGTAGGCCTGAATCTCAAGCGATCCGCGTTTCAGGATCCGTCTCGTCGAATTCCGGATTGCCTTCGGTAGGCCCAGTTCTCGGCGCTGGGCATCTTCAGCCTTCTTTGTCACGCGCCAATGCAGCCACCAGAGCGCCGAAATAGTGGAGCGGACCAAGGGCGACGGCAGGATAGGAATGAGCTGTCCGTTGACCCGCGCCGGGAAGTAGTGCAGTGAGGCGAGCGGAATGTTGTAATGCTCCGCGACATTGGCGGCAAGCCCCTGCTGAATCATTCCGGTCACTAGCAGATCAGCCCCGTCTGCCAGCGACCTCAGCGTCGCGCCCATTTCCGCCCAGGCCTCATAGAGATAATCCACGCCCGAGCGCAGCAACCTAATTGAATTCTGGATCTTCCAAAACTTGCGGTAGGAATCCTCGTCAAGCAACGCCTGAGTGTCTGGCCCGTAGGCGACCGCCGCAAGCCCGGCCGATTCGACGAAGCCAATCAGGTTAGGTGGAACGGCGATGCGAACGTCGTGGCCTCGGCGCAGCAGCTCCAGACCGACTGCGGCGCACGGCTCGACATCGCCGCGAGTACCGTTGACGGCCAGCGCAAATTTCATCGGCGAACCTAACCTTTCGCTTGTCGTGCAGATAGGTAACCTGAGAGATCAGAGCTATTCGTACATCTCAGCGGTCAGCTGATAGTCTGCAAGCGCTTCTTTTATCAATTCACAGAGATGATTCTTCGTGCTTTCTGCGCCGGACCCATATCCGCTGATACTGATGTATATCTTGCCGTTTATACGCCCGGAGAAGAGGTAGAGGTCACCATGTGACTGCTCGGCGCCTTCCCGGGTGGCGCCTCGAGTGAATAGTCGCGCTGATACATCTCTGGAATCGGTGCCGTCGATACGCGCTAAGGACTGATCTAGGTCCCTCAGATTAGAGCAACAAACTGGCAAATCCGAAGTACCCAGAGCTAAAGCCTCCATCTTCCTGGCCAGCCACTTGGGCACGAACGGAATTAAGGGGAGAGGTTTCAGGAGTTCGTTCGGGTTTTGCTCGAGGGCGGCGAGGCCTTGCTTCATCTCGTTACGGATGACTTGCAGATCCGTCGTCGCGCGGGTCGAGTCGACCCGCAAAGTAATCGCTGTCAGCGCATTCCCTCGCGTGTCGTCGGCAGAACGTTCACTGACAGGCACCGATATCGTAACGGTGCTATCGGCAGGGCTAACCCGCCCCATCAGTACAGCGAGTTGTGTCGCCAACGCGATTAGAAGCGAATTACTGCTGCCGCCAAGGTCGAGCGCACGAGCATCCCACGAGGCCAAATCGACTAGAAGTGTGGTGGAAGGCACGATAAAGGGCTTATCACTCTCACGCGATGTAGAAAGAGGTGGCGATTTGGGTGGGCTCGGCGATTTTGGTTGGTTTGCAGTATCAGAGTCACGCTTCAACAAAATCATGATGCAGGCGATAAACGCCCGAAAAGCCTCCGGCAGCCCGTGAAGCGTATCCAGCGCGTCAACAACGAACCCGCGTAAGCGACTCCGCGACCGCGGGGATGGATAGCCGAAATCCCGCACTTCCCCCTTGACGGCCTCGCCGATCGCGATGCTAACCGCCACGCCATCCGCCACGGTGTGTGAAGTCACCAAGCTGACCGCGGTCCCGCCATCGTCGAGGGGTAGGACTCCGAGATGCCAGCAAGGTCCGTGCTCGGGGTCTACCGGAATTTGCCCGCGTTCGTCCATCCAGGTGCTGATCTCAGCGCGAGGCCGGGGAGACGCAGTTATATCGATATCCGGTGCTCGATGCGAGGCGATCCAACGATGACGGCCAAAAGGCAACGGAGAACGTTCAATTCGGCGCCCAAGCAATCCGCGACCAAGGTTTTGGTTGAATCGGCGCAAACCGTTCAAATCGACAGGCCGATCGTAAACCCATGTAACTTGACCTACCGTGTCGACGCCGGTCGCTCGCAACCGAAGAAAAGACGCCTGGTCTAGGAACGCAAGCCTGTTGTCCACTCTGGCTGTGGAAGTTGCCGGCCGGGATTTCACGGACGGAACCAAACCTTGCGCGTCGTCATGCTCGCTCCTTTGCTAGCAGTTGGTTGTCTGCCGACGTTCGACAGGCTGTTCGGCATTGGCGGTCATCTGGCGATGCCCTGGGGTACGCAGCTCGTTGGCGATGAGCTGCTGGCCGTTTTCGAGGCCCACGGGGAAGGTGCAAGCGGTGGCGGGCCAACACCCAATCCATTGCGCCTCATCGACTCGATGGTCTTCGGACGTGGCGTCCACAGGGAACGTGTTGCCTGGCTGATGTCCGTTCGTTTCCGGTACGTGCTGGCCGCTGAGTTCGACCGGAGGGTGGCCGTTGGTTGCACCCGTTCGTTCGCCGTTGGTTCCGAGTGCATCTTGGCCGTTGGTTTCGACGGTTGCATCGCTGCCCGGCCAGCGCCCAATCCATCGGGACGCCCGGTCATCTTCGGATGACGGGTGCATAGCGGGTAACTTGTCTGGCTGATGTCCGTTGGTTTCGGCCAAGTGTTGGCCGCCGAATTCGATCGGACGGTTTCCGTTGGTTGTACCTGGTCGTTGGCCGTTCGATTCGATTGGGTGTTTGCCGTTGATGTGTTTGCCGTTGGTTTCGACGGTCGCATCGCTGCCGGACCAGCGCCCTATCGATCGGGACACCCGGTCATCTTCGAATGACGGGTGCATAGCGGGTGACTTGTCTGGCTGATGTCCGTTGGTTTCGGCTACGTATCGGCCGTTGGTTTCTGCTGGTTGTTCCCTGGTGAGTTCGGCCGGTTGCTTGCCGTTCACAGTCACGTCGTCAGCGGGCGCCGTTTCAACCCCTCTGGCGACGTGCGGCTTCGGGGCACCGTTTCTTCCGACCGGCGGTACAGGTAGCAGTTGTGGACGGCTGCAGCTTCGAAGACTGCGATGACGGTGATGCTCGGTCACCGTCGGCGGCACGGTGACGCGTGTCTGCTCACCGCGGATAGCGACATCCATCACCAACTGATGGGGCGTCGGCTTCCGTCGTCTGCGCCGGAGCGGAGTTAGCAGCCGAGGCCACCACTGATGGGGCCACCAGTTTGCTTGGCCAATCATTACCGCAAGTGCCGGCACCGTGATGGTGCGCACCAGGAAGGTATCCAGCAAGATTCCCATGCCGATCACGAAGCCCACTTGAACCATCGTCGTGATGCCGGCGAGCAGGAGGCCGAACATTGAAGCCGCAAAAATTAGGCCTGCCGACGTGATGACCCCGCCGGTGGAGGCGACGGTGCGGATCACGCCCAACCGCACGCCATGCCGCGACTCGTCACGAATCCGCGAGATGAGCAACAGGTTGTAATCAGCGCCCATCGCGACGAGCAGGATGAATGTCAGTCCGGGAACACTCCAATGTAATTCCTGTTTGAGAATAAATTGAAAAACGATGACGCCGATACCAAGTGCCGACAAGTACGAAATCACTACCGAACAGATCAGGTATAGCGCTGCGACGATTGCTCTGAGAAGGATCATCAAAATAAGGAGCACGATGATGATCGTCGCTAAGATGAAGAATCGGACGTCGTGATTGTAGTACTCACGCGTATCCCGAAGCCCCACAGAGAATCCGGCCATCGATATTTTGGCGTCCGACAGCGCGGTATTCGGTTGAGCTCCCTGAGCAGCCGCGGTAATCGCGTTAACCTGATCCATTGCAGCGGTGCTGAAAGGGTTTAATTTGGTCTGGACAAGATACCGAGTCGCGTGCCCGTCCGGCGATATGAAGGCACCAGCTGCCTGCTTGAAATCGTCCCTCGTCAACACCTGCGGCGGGACGTAGAACCCTGCCATCGACGGCCTGTTGGCGCCAGACCTCATTGCCAACAAGAATGCTGACGCCTCGCCCAGCCCTCCGCCCATCTGCCTGACCTGGTCGACAAGCAGTTGCACACCGTCGGCCAACTTGCGGCTACCGTCGGCGAGAGCGTCAGCGCCTTGCTGCAAGGTGGCCAGACGGTTCCGCAAGCCGCCACCCAACGATTGCAATGCGTTGGTCGCGGTGGTGACGGCACTTCTCAGACCGGTCACCAACGAGTCGAGGCTCTGGGCGGACTGAGCCGACTGCAGCTGACGACCCAGATTGGCTACCTTGTCGAAGGTTCCGTCGTTGCGGGCGGTGACCAGGCGACGCAACTGCACCCGCGCGTTCGTGCAGGAGGGATCCGCATCGCAGACCGGGCTGGCCTCAAGTCCCGCCAACACTGGGTCGACCCAGTCGAAGCTTTTCGCGAAGTTGGCGAAGTTGACGCCGATGGCATTGCCAAGGTCGTGCATGCCAGTAATGAGTTGGGCCGCGTTGTCGATGTCCTTCAGCGTCTTCTTCCCGTCGACTTGGTGCAGCATCGAAGAAAGGCCGTCGACTAAGACGTTGACCGTGCCAATCGCCTGCGCAACTTGGTCCCGTACGCCGGCGAGGCTGTCGGCCATCTCATTTTCACCGTGGGTGAGCAAGTCGAGATCGGCGTTGTGGTTATTGATCATTTGGGAAGCGTCGCTTAGCTTGCTGCCGACTTCGCCGGCCTGATACGTCGCTCGTGCTTGCTCCAGTGATTCTCCCGTGGGGCGGGTGATGCCGCGCACCAGTTCAACGCCGGGCACCTGGCTTACCCGCTGCGCCATCTGCTCGAGGTCGGCAAGGGCTTGGGGGTTGCGCAAGTCGTGTGGTGACTGAATAAACAGAAACTGAGGAAGAAGCGTGTTCGACGCGAAATGGCGATCCAGCGCTGCATATCCGACGGCGCTCTCGGCGGAACTGGGCAGGCTTTTGCGGTCGTCGTAGTTGTAGCGGGCCAGACTCGCGCAGCCGGCCAGGGTAATGAGCATTGTCAAACTGGCGACCAGATGGGCCCTTGGCCACCGTACGATGCGTATGCCCGAACGTTTCCAGAAGCGATTCGTGAGGTCGCGTCGTGGCCGGATCCAACCACGTCGTCCGACGAGCACGAGTATGGCGGGAAGCAGACTCACCGCCGCGAGCAACGCCACCGCGATCGAAATCGAAATCGCCGGACCGACCGTGGTGAATACGGGCAATCGCGAGAACATCATCGCGAGAAACGTCACGGCCACGGTTGCCGCCGACGCGGCGATCACTTTGCCGATGGATGCTAAAGCTCTTTTTACCGCTTGGTCAGAATCTGCACCGAGCCGCACGTAGTCGTGGTACCGGCTGATCAGGAAGACGGCGTAATCCGTGCCGGCGCCGATCATAACGGCGCTCATCAAGACGATTGTCTCGCTCATAACGCCCAAGCCGAGTTTTGCAAGGGCAGCTAGCAGGCCCTGTGCAGTCGCGAGAGTTATTCCGATCGTGAGCAAGGGCACCAGCATGGTGATCGGGTTTCGATAGACGATCAGCAGGATCAGCAGCACCAAAACTGCGGTCCCGGTCTCGATGAGCTGCACATCTCGCTCACCGGTTTCGGCCATGTCTGTGACAGTTGCCGCGGGGCCGGTCAGGTTGGCAGTAAGCGTGGAGCCGGCGACGGTGCGCTTGACGAGATCTGCGACGTGCTTGTAGGCCGACCGCGCCGCTGGTGTACCCGTATCACCATTGAGGCTGATTGGTAGATTCCAGGCCCTGTTGTCCTTACTCTGCAGAACCTCCCGTAGCGCGGGGGTGCTGAGGAAGTCCTGCAAGTCATGAACGTCTGTCTTGTCCTGACGCAACGTATCGACGAGTGTGTGGTAGGTCGCTTCGTCGGCGGGTCCCAGCCCTTTCTCGTCGGTCAAAACGACTAACAGCAGGCTGACGGACCCTTTTTCGTGAAATGCCTCGGACATCTCTTTACTTGTGACCATCACCGGGGCGTCGTCCGGCAAGGCGGCTGATTGACGTTGTCCAGCGATCACTGCCAGCGGCGGCAACGCCAGCGACAGGACGGCCGCGAGCGCGATCCAAAACCCGATGACCACTAGTGGCCACCGGACGACGAGATTGCCTAGCCGTCGGAATATGCCGCCGGCTGCGGATATGTCAGGTGTGCCCATATGCCGCAAGCTTCATAAATACCCCAAACTCTAAGAGAAGCGCCGCGACTCCTTTTGGTTAAAAGCAGTCATGCGTGAACCACGTTGCGCAGAGGTGCCACCGCGTCGCGTCCTTCGGCGACTCGGACGTACACGGACTTCAGCGCCGTAATATAGCGCGTGACTGATTCCCGGATTACAGGATTGTCCGGGAACAGCACAAGAATTTGGGTCTCCTTCTCGAGGCGATTCACCCGTATGTCTATCTGAGCCTGACTACCGCCGTCGTAGTAGAGGCTTGCTTTGAACCTGTCCAAGTGAGAGTTGACCATAGCGGAAAGCGGAGGTATGCCGGCGTCTAGATAAAAAAGCAAGGGAGCTCCGCGGTGTGGCCTATTCAGCCAAGGCGCCAATTCGAGCACCCGATCGAGCGGCACATTCGCCAGATCTCTTCCCGAGTCGAAAGATGCCTGCGCCGCCCGTGCGGTGTCAGAGAAAGACGATGCGACGGGGACGCTGATTGGAACATAGCCGATGAACCAACCTGTCGTCATAAAATCCGCTGGAGCGCGCCGGATGTCAATAGGAGCAATACCGTAATATGTTTCAGCGCCCATCAATTCGTACTCTGTGAGGGCGGCACAGGCGAATACCCCACCGCAGAACCGCGCGCCCGCCGCCATGCACGCGGATTCGAATTTGGCCGTCTGTCGCTCGTCCAGCAGCCGTACTGCCATTAGGTCACAGGGCGCCGATCCATCACCGAGTGACAGCGGTCCATCACCGAGCGAGAGTGAGGAGCGAGGAAGTGTGCCGCCATTTATTTCGAAGAAATCGATCCAGGCACGTACCTCCGGGGAATGCACGGTGAGTGCGGATGTGTACTCGTTCTGCCTCACACAGTAATCGTGATAGCTACCCGCCTCTGGCAGCCGGATGGGTGCTCGGCCCCCTACCAAGGTGGTATACATCATATGAATCTCGGTGAATGCCACGCCAACGAACATCGCGTCGATATTGAGATGGTCAATACAGAGGCAGAACCGGAAGTGGTCCGCCTGCTGAATGATCAAAAAGCGGAAGCAATCCCATTGTAGGGGATCCGGAGTAGCCAAAATGAGGCTTCGTAACTCGGCAGGCGCCATCTCGCCGTGTTTCGCCGGAACTAAGGCAATGGAGGCGGGTTCGCGGATTGTGCGACGAACGATGTGATCGCCGTCGGTGAATTCGAACCAACTGTGGAAGGTGTCGTGGCGCCGCAGATGCGCATTGAGCACGTATGTCATGGCGCGAATATCGCATTGACCGGGCATATCCCAGGCGGCGATAAGCAGCCGGGACATATCCCGACCCTGCGCGGCCTGTTCGCGATAGCCACGAATGTGTTGGGCCTGCATATAACTGCTCGGTACGGCACTTAGCGGCGCTTCCCGAGCCTTTGCAAGCGTCGCAGGGGACGGCTGCCAAGACACGACTGAGCCGGATTCGGGCACCCAATCATGGATTGGTCCTACCGCCACATTCCCTACTGCTACCACTTTTCCTCCAATTCCCCCGAGTTAATCGCACGCACTAATGACGGTTATGTGGGTGCGACTTCGAGATCCGTCAACACTTCACAGAGGTGGTCGACCAAACCACGCACGGTGGTGATGTGGGTGGAGCCCACACGGATACCTGTTTCGGTCTCGATGCGCGTGCGCATTTCGAGGTTGCCTAGCGAGTCGAGGCCGTATTCGGAGAGCTGACGATCTGGGTCGACGCTGCGACGCAGGATCAGCTTGGCCTGCTCGGCGACCAGCCGGCGCAGGCGGGTGGGCCACTCGTCGTGCGGCAGGTCGTTGAGTTCGGCACGTAATTTGTTTGTGCTCGTCGAGCTTGGCCCCGCAGACCGGAACGCTTCGGCGAAGGGACTGCGTTCGGCGAAAGCGGTCAGCCACGATGTGCCCGTGAACGGGGTGTACCCGCTGTAGCAACGCCCGTGACGGAGCAGCGCCTCAAATGCATACGCACCCTCATCGGGAGCGATTGCGGCGTCGGTGCTTTCGGCCAGCGCAGTGGCGCGCCCGATCTCCGCCCACGCTCCCCACGCAATTGCCGTAGCCGGCAGACCCTGAGCGCGGCGCCAGTCGGCGAACGCATCCAGCCAGCTGTTGGCCGCAGCGTATCCGCCCTGGCCGGGTGAGCCCACCATCGCGGCCGCCGAGGAGAACATGCAGAACCAGTCCAGTTGCTGGTTGGCCGTGGCGGTGTGCAAATTCCATGCTCCATAGACCTTCGGTGCCCAGTCGCGGTCTATGAGCGCATCGGTGATGTTGGTCAAGGCGGCGTCCTCGACCACCGCGGCCGCATGTAAGACGCCGCGCAGCGGAAGCCCGGTAGCAGTCGCCGTCGCTACCAGCCGCTCCGCGGTGCCCGGTTCGGCGATGTCCCCGCGATGCACCACGACGTCGGCACCGATCGCCCGGATGAGCTCGACGGTTTCCAGCACCTTGAGCGTTGGTTGCGAGCGCGACGACAGTACGATCCGGCCGCAACCGGCCGCAGCCATCTTCTCAGCCAGAAACAGCCCGAGGCCACCCAGCCCGCCGGTGATGATGTAGGCACCGTCACCGCGGAAGACCCGCGCCTGGTCCGGTGGCACCACCACCCGGCTGTGCCCGGTGCGCGGGACATCGAGCACAATCTTGCCGGTGTGCTGGGCCGCGCCGATCACCCGAATCGCGGTGGCAGCCTCGGCAAGCGGGTAACGCGTGCTCTGCGGCATCGGCAGCGACCCTTCAGCGGTCAGTTGGTACACCGTCTTCAGCAGCTCGCGAATCTTGTGCGGGTGGCTGACCGACATCAACCCCAGGTCGACGCCGTAGAACGAAAGGTTGCGCCGGAAAGGGAACAGCCCCAGCCGAGTATCGCCATAGATGTCCCGTTTGCCGATCTCGATGAAGCGTCCACCGAATGCCAGCAGGTCGATGCCCGCGCGCTGGGCTGCGCCGGTCACCGAGTTGAGCACGATGTCAACGCCATAGCCGTCGGTATCGCGGCGGATCAGCTCGGCGAAATCGACGCTGCGCGAGTCGTAGACATGCTCAATGCCCATCTCGCGCAATAACTGTCGACGCTGCTCGCTGCCGGCGGTCGCGAAGATCTCGGCTCCCGCGGCACGGGCTATCGCAATCGCCGCTTGTCCCACACCACCAGTCGCCGAGTGGATCAACACCCGCTCACCACTGCTGATCCTGGCCAAGTCGTGCAGGCCGTACCAGGCGGTGGCGTGCGCGGTGGTCACCGCCGCCGCCTGGTCGTCGGTCAGCCCGGCCGGCAGCCTGACCGCGTTGTTGGCATCGCAGGTGACCACCGTGGCCCAGCAGCCGTTTGCCGACAAGCCCCCGACATGGTCACCGACCTGGTGGTCGGTGGCATCCGGGCCGACCGCTGTCACCACACCGGCGAAGTCGGTACCGAGCTGAGGCAGGTGTCCCTCGAAGCCGGGGTAGCGGCCGAACGCGACCAGGACATCGGCGAAGTTGATGCTGGACGCCGTGACCGCGACCTCGATCTGTCCCGGCCCCGGCGGAACTCGATCGAAGGCAGCGAGTTCCATCGACTCCAGATCACCGGGTGTGCGGATCTGCAGCCGCATCGCGTCGCGCTCATGGTTGAGGACGGCGGTTCGCCGCTCCTCGGGCCGCAACGGCGCCGGGCACAACCGTGCGGTGTACCACTGGCCATTACGCCAGGCGGTCTCGTCCTCCTCAGACCGCACCAGCAGCTGTCGGGCCAGGTGCTCGGCGTCGGTGGCTTCGTCAATGTCGATTTGAGTGGCGCGCAAGTGCGGATGCTCCGTGCCGATCACCCGCATCAAGCCGCGCAACCCGGCTTGCTCCAAGTTGGCCACGTCACCAGGCACCACCGCCTGGGCACTCCGTGTCACGAGGTACAGGCGAGGCGGTTCACCCGCAATGTCGGGTAATTCGCGGGCGATGCGCACCAGATGACGCACATAGTCCCCGCCCCGGACCGCGCACTCCTCGTCCGGGTTGCCGTTCTTCGGACCCGTCAGGACCACCACTCCGTCGAATCCGCCGGCACAAATATGGCTTTCCAGCCGTTGCTTGTTCCCCGAATGGTCGGCTTGCTGTGGCCAAGTCATCGTCGTGCATTCCGCACCACCAAGTTTCATGGCGTCGGTCAACTTGGCGGCCACGACATCCGCCGTCGTGGAAGTGCTGACCAGAAGCCACCTGCCAGGGCCGACATGGTCGGCCTCCATCAATTCTCGCTGCTGCCATTCGATGGTCAGCAGCCGCTCTCCCAACACCCGATCGCGGTTGCCGGCCTCGGGCATCCCGGTGCCCAGCTTCAGCCCGAATACGGTTAGCAGGACTGTCCCATGCTCGTCCAAGACATCGAGATCCGCTTCGATGAGTGCGGCGTCGGCTCTGTTAAGCCGCGCATAGCAGTAACGCGCATTGCGGGTGGGACCATATGCCCGCAGCCGACTTGCGCCCAGCGGCAGGAGCAAACCGCCGGCGGCTGCAGCCTCGACCTCGGGATGTACTGCGAGGGACTGGATGCAAGCATCCAACAGGGCGGGGTGCGCGCCGTAGGCATCATGCTGTGACCGGATGGAGCCGCGGCAGGTTCACTTCGGCCAGCACGGTGCGGGCTGCCTGTTCCCTGGTAAACGCCGCGGTCAGCCCGCTGAACGCCGGACCGTACTGAATACCGCGCTCGTCGAACCACTGCCGAAGCTGGTTTCCTTCCATCCGGCACGAATGCGCCGCCAGCAGCGTATTCATGTCTCTCGTAGGTGGCTGGTCGGCGCTTTCGACCGCATGCAGCACTGCGCTGGCTCGCCGGACACAATCGCCGTCCTGGTCGGTCTCCACGACGAAGTCAATGACGCCGGGCGACCTGACCAACGCGGTGGCGGCTAACGGGGTCACTTTGTCGAGCAACAACATCTGCTCGAACCGGATGTCGCGGATCTCGGACGCCTCGCCGAGCACGGCGCGCGCGGCGGCCACCGCCATCTCGCAGTAGGCAGCCCCGGGAAGGGCGGCCACATTATGTACCTGGTGGTCGCCGAGCCACGGCAGTGCCTCGGTGCCCACCTCCGCCTCCCACGCGTGGCGCTCGGGCTCCTCCCGCAAGCGGACATGAGCGCCCAGCAGCGGGTGCACAGCAAGCGTGCAACCGCCGTGTGTCGACAATTCATGACCGCCACGACTCAGCAGCAGCGGACGGTGGGTCCATGTCGGCAGCGGCGTATCCACCAGCCGCCCGACCGGATATAGCACCGAGTAGTCCACCTCGGCGCCCGCGCAATGTAGATCCGCGACCAAGTCGCGCACCCCATGGGGCAAGGCTTGCTCGCGGCGCATGGCGGCTAACGCGGCCAGTGGTAATTCGAGGCTCCGGGCGGTCTGCTCGACGGCGTGGGTGAGCAGCGGATGTGGTGACATTTCGGCGAAGATCCGGTAGCCGTCCTCTAGGGCCGCCTGCACCGCCGCGGCGAACCGAACCGTGTGACGCAGGTTGTCCGCCCAGTACCACGCATCGCACACCGGTTGCTCGCGCGGATCGAACAAAGTCGCAGAGTAGAAGGGGACGTCCGGTGTCATGGGGTTGAGTTCTGCGAGCACATCGGTCAGTTCGTCGAGGATCGGGTCGACCTGGGGGGAGTGTGATGCGACGTCGACGGCCACCTCGCGGGCCATGATGTCGCGCTGGTCCCATGCCGCAACGACATCGCGCACGGTCTCGGTGGCGCCGCCGATCACCGTCGACTGCGGGGAGGCCACTACTGCTACCACGACGTCGTCATCGACGCCGCGGGCCATCAGCTCCGAAAGCACCTGCTGAGCGGGCAGTTCCACCGACGCCATCGCGCCGGCACCAGCGATACGGGACATCAGCCGGGAGCGCCGACAGATCACCCGCACACCGTCTTCCAGCGAGAGGGCGCCGGCGACGACGGCCGCTGCCGCCTCGCCCAGTGAATGCCCGATCACAGCGCCCGGGCTCACCCCGTAGGACTTCATGGTGGCGGCCAGCGCGACCTGCATTGTGAAGATGGCGGGCTGTACCCGCTCGATACCAGTGACTGTCTCGGGGGCCGAGATGGCCTCGGTCACCGAAAAACCGGATTCCCGCGCGATCAGCGGCTCGGCTTCTGCGACGGCCTCGGCGAACGTCGGTTCCGTTGACAGCAGATCGGCGCCCATCGCGGCCCACTGCGAACCCTGCCCGGAGAACACCCACACTGGTCCCCGGTCGTCTTGACCGACCGCGGCGTGATGCGGGGTGTCACCATCGGCGACCTCGTGCAAGGCGGCGCTCAGCTCTGGCAGGCTGCTCGCGATGACGGCGGCTCGCACCGGCCGGTGGGCACGCCGACGCGCCAACGTGTAGGCGAGGTCCGGCAACGCGATGTCATCGTTATGGTTGTGCACCCAATCGGCCAGTCGACTTGCGGTGCGGCGCAGTTCGTCGTCCGAGGTGGATGACAGCGGAAACAGCAATGGGCCCGCCGTCGCGGGTTCAGGTGTCGCCTCAGCCGTTGCGATCTCTGGTGCTTGTTCGAGGATCGCGTGCACGTTGGTTCCGGACCATCCGTATGACGAGACCGCCGCCAGTCGTGGCTTCGGGCCGTTTGTCGGCCATGGTGTGATCGTCTGCGGCACCGATAGTTTCGTGTGAATTCCGGCGAGGTCATCCGGTAGGCGAGTGAAGTGCAGGTTCGGTGGAATGACACCGTGTTGCACGGCGAGCACCGCCTTCATCAAGCCCAGTGTTCCTGCGGCCGACTGAGCATGCCCGAAATTGGTCTTAGCCGACGCCAGCGCGCAGGGGGCGTCGACTCCGTAAACCCTGGCGAGGCTGCCATATTCGATCGGATCACCCACCGGTGTGCCGGGACCATGCGCCTCGACCATCCCGACGCTGTGGGCGTCCACGCCCGCGGCAGCCAACGCCGCCCGGTACACCGCGACCTGTGCCTCCAACGACGGGGTCGTGATCGTCGCGGAGCGACCATCCTGGTTGGCGGCCGTACCACGCACCACAGCAAGGACTCGATCACCATCGCGTAGTGCATCCGGCAGCCGCTTGAGCAACACCACGACGCAACCCTCGGCGGACACGAACCCATCGGCCGAGACGTCGAATGAATGGCAACGTCCAGTGGGAGACATCATGCCCTGCGCCGATGCCGAGACGAACCTGCGCGGTTCCAGCATCACATTAACCCCGCCCGCCAGGGCGAGGTCGCTTTCATTCTCGTGCAGGCTGCGACAGGCCATGTGCACGGCCAGCAGGCCAGAAGAACATGCCGTGTCCATCGTTAGCGCGGGTCCATGGACGCCCAGCGCGTAAGCGATCCGCCCGGATGCTTGACTGAAATTGGCTCCGATGTTCCCGTATGGCCCCTCCAGCGCATCGGAGTCGGCGGTCACCAACTGGTAGTCGCTGTTGGTTAAACCCACGAACACGCCGGTCTGGGAACCGGCGATCGTCTTCGGCGTCAGACCCGCATGTTCCACGGCCTCCCAGGAGGTTTCCAGCAGCAAGCGGTGCTGCGGGTCCATTGCGGTCGCTTCCCGCTCGGCCATGCCGAAGAACTCGGAATCGAAGCCTGCGACGTCTTCCAGGAAGGCGCCCCACTTCGAGACCGACCGACCAGGCACGCCCGGCTCGGGGTCGTAGTACTCGTCGGCGTCCCATCGGTCCGGCGGAATCTCGGTCACGAAGTCGTCGCCGCGCAGCAACGCTTCCCAGAGCTGTTCGGGTGATTCGATGCCGCCAGGAAGCCGGCAAGCCATGCCGATGACGGCAATAGGAGTAACCGGGTTGTGCCCAAGGCGAGCGAGACTGCTTCCATTTCCGGATCGCGTAACTGGCCACCGACCTGGTCGAAATTCACCATTTCCCCCTCCTAAAAGCAACCGCGGAGAGAGGCATGCCCGTCGCCTCACTCCGGCCCCGCCCTCGTCCGGCGAACGAGGGTTCTCAGAACCCGATGCCTGCCGAGTCTGGCTGCTAGGCAGCCCCTTCCAGCAAGCCATCAGGCCTGGTGCACGGGTGACGATAGGCGGCACCGGAGTGTCGCTCGCGCCCGGTGGCCATATCGTTACATCACTGCAACCGCGGCGCCGCTCTTCTCACGCATTTCGGCGACAATTCTCAGACCAATTTCAGGTAACGGAAGTTATCAGATTTGTGATTACGACAAAATAAATTCTTCTTTAAATGTTTTAAGGAAATTGGTAAATTTATTTCGAATTTCACGTGCCGCAGGCTTGCCGCGCTTCGGCAGGGCCGGCCTCGGCACGGCCGAGGGCAGGGCCGGGCCGTGCCGCGTCGCATGTCGATTGACCCGCCGACCAGCAATCTCTAGCGTCCTGCAGATGCGAACCAGGGTCGCCGAGTTGCTCGGCGTGGAGTATCCGATCTGCGCTTTCAGCCACTGTCGCGACGTGGTCGCCGCGGTGTCCAACGCCGGCGGCTTCGGCATCCTCGGCGCCGTCGCGCATAGCCCGGCACGGCTGGAGAAAGAGCTGAGCTGGATCGAAGAGCAGACCGGCGGCAAGCCCTACGGGGTGGATCTGCTGTTGCCGCCCAAATATGTGGGTGCCGAGCAAGGAGGTATCGACAATCAGCAGGCCTCTTCGCTGCTGCCGGCAGAACATCGTGCGTTCGTCGACGAACTGCTGACCCGGTACGGCGTCACGGCGGCCGCCGACGACCGGCGTCGGCGCTCCGGCGGGCTGAATATCTCGCCGAAGACCTACCAACCGCTGCTCGATGTCGCATTCGGCCATGACATCCGGTTGATCGCAAGCGCACTGGGGCCGCCGCCGCCGGATCTGGTCGAGCGAGCGCACCAGGCCGACGTGCTGGTCGCGGCTCTGGCCGGCACGACGCGCCACGCGCAGCGACATGCCGCCGCCGGGGTCGACCTCATCGTCGCCCAGGGCACCGAGGCCGGCGGGCACACCGGTGAGGTGTCGACGATGGTGCTGGTGCCCGAAGTCGTAGATGCCGTCGACCCCGTGCCGGTGCTGGCCGCCGGCGGGATCGCCCGCGGCCGTCAAGTCGCCGCGGCGTTGGCGTTGGGCGCCGAGGGCGTGTGGTGCGGCTCCGTCTGGCTCACCACCGAAGAGGCCGAGACCGCGCCGGCGGTTAAGAACAAATTTCTCGCCGCTACGTCCTCGGACACCGTGCGGTCCCGGTCGCTGACTGGCAAGCCCGCCCGCATGCTGCGCACCGCTTGGACCGACGCCTGGGAGAGTTCGGACAGTCCCGACCCGCTTGGCATGCCGCTGCAGAGTGCGCTGGTAAACGAGCCGCAGTACCGGATCAACCAGGCCGCCAACCAGCCGGACTCCAGGGCCCGCGAGCTGGCCACCTATTTCGTCGGTCAGGTCGTCGGGTCGCTGGACAAGGTGCGCCCGACGCGGTCGGTGGTCCTGGAAATGGTGTCGGAGTTCATCGACTCTGTTGGGCAGTTGAGCCGGCTGGTCGAACCCTGAATACAGGGGTTGTCTTCGCTGGTCAGGTCCGTGCGTATCGATACTGTAAAGAAGGCGACACGCCTGTGCGGAATGATTTGACCTGACCCGAACGTTCATGCATCATCGGACATGCAAGCACCTCGTTAGGTGAGGCGGCTGCACGAATACAGGCCACTGACCCCGAACGTCGAGAGACGCCCCGGGTCAGGACAGCTCCTCCCGGCTTAAGGGTTGAGCCCAAGTGGCTTCCGGAATCCGGACACGTCGTGCAGTGCCGAAGCTCTAGCGAGAGGGGTGCGGTTGCCTACTCAGTAGGGCCCTGCGCTCCCGCCTGCACGTGAATCATGCGGCTATCCGCATCTGGCGTGACCGAGGAGGTGAGGGACAAATGAGTTCCACGGAAAGTCCGGATCGAGATCCGGGTTCTGTTTCGTCCCGCTCCGGTTCCCGGCACGCCGACCCTCGGATGCGCTGTACGCGCTAGCCAGGCGAGCGTCGCCTCCAGAGCACGGCCCCGAGGGGTCAGCTCGGAACCGCCCGGGACGGGACGTCAAGAGTCCGCAAAGACCGCTTGATTTCCGTCTAGGAGGCAATCATGACCGCAGTTCTGTACGACGAAGTGGTAACCCCGGTGCCCGCGCCGCGGCTCACGCTGGCGCCCCAGCCCGCGCCGGCCAAGGTTTCGAAGAAGCGCAGCACCCAGCCTGTCCAAGCCGGCGGCGACCCGCTGGTCGACGGCGCCGCTCGTCTGCTCAGCGTCCCGCTGCGTCACCTCTACGCCGCCTTATGGCGTGCCGGGGTGCTCGAAGTCGGTGCGTAGGCGGGTGCTCGTCGAATGACCGGCGAATCACCACTTCTGTACTGCCACAAGCCAATTCGATACCACAATTGCTGGTTGCCAGGCCGCTGAAGCTAGTCCGACGGCCTGGCAACTTTCTGTTTGTCTGAGTTGATCAGGGCGGTCAGCCCGTCTCGATAGGCGCCAAGGCTGTGCCGATGCCCCCAATCGATTGATCCACCACTGTCGATGTCGACTTCGGCGCCGACGTGCACGTACGGCGCCGGCGGAACCTGCGGCACGATGTCGAGGTAATTCACCACTCGAAAACAACTTTCGATGAGGGTGTCGAACGCAGAGGCGAAGGCGGTCAGCCCGACGCGTGGCCCAGCGAACGTGATCAACCGGGGTTCGATGACATTTGGCGGCATGTTGCGGAAAACGTCGGGCGCTGCCAACACCGCTACGGCTGCTCCCAGACTGTGGCCGGTGATCAGGATGTCGTCGCAGCCGGCGGCGGCGGTTGCCAAATTGGCGGCGACACTGTCGCGGACCGTCTCGTAGACGGCCTGAAACCCGGTGGCGACCTCGCCGAACCCGGTGAGCGGCAGATACGCCGTCGGGACGGCGTCGAAGTCCGCCAACCAGTCCGAGAGGTCCGCGCTGCCGCGAAACGAGACGAACGCCGTGCGGGTCTTAAGGTTGTGACCCATCAGCCCGAAGATTTCGGTGTTCTTGGCCATCGCCGCGACGGAGGGGTACTGGTTCGTCGTGGCCGCCAGCAGTACCGGGTCGGCCTCGATCAAGGCGGTTTGCACGTATCCGGCCGGCAATGCGGCCGGCAGGCCGTTCATCACGTTGTAGGCGGCCGCGGCTAGCGGCAGCGCCACGTCACGAGCGAAGACGGCGTCGAATGCCACAGCGCGTAAGTCTAGGCGCGAGGGTCCGTAGAATCTGTGCCAACGGCGCCGATCCGGCCATCACCGGGGAGCCTTCGGAAGAACAGCCGGTCCGGCTCAGTAGAACCGAACGGGTAAGCCCGTCACAGCAGTGAAGATGAGCGGTCACGCGTGCGCGTGACAAGCGGGGTGGTACCGCGGCGCTCGCGCACCGGCGCGTCGTCGTCCCCGAGAGCTGCACCGGCATGACGTGCCGAACCGGCACTGGGGCACATGGAGACGACGCGATGACCGAGCACACCTATCCGAAGCCGACCGGCGGCGCACCCGACTTTCCGGCCTTCGAGGTCGAGGTGCTCGACTACTGGTCGGCCGACGACACCTTCCGTGCCAGCATTGCCCGCCGTGCCGAAGCCCCCGAATTCGTCTTCTACGACGGGCCGCCATTCGCCAACGGGTTACCGCACTACGGGCATCTGCTGACCGGCTACGTCAAAGACATCGTCCCCCGGTACCAGACCATGCGCGGCCGCAAAGTGGAGCGCCGATTCGGCTGGGACACCCACGGTCTGCCCGCCGAACTCGAAGTGGAACGACAGCTCGGCCTGACCGACAAATCGCAGATCGACGCGATGGGCATCGCGGCGTTCAACGCGGCCTGCCGGGAATCGGTGCTGCGCTACACCGCCGAATGGCAGGCCTACGTGACCCGCCAGGCCCGCTGGGTGGACTTCGACAACGACTACAAGACGCTGGATCTGTCCTACATGGAGTCGGTGATCTGGGCGTTCAAGCAGCTGTGGGACAAGGGGCTGGCCTACGAGGGCTACCGGGTGTTGCCGTACTGCTGGCGCGACGAGACGCCGCTGTCCAACCACGAGCTGCGGATGGACGACGACGTCTACCAGAGCCGCCAGGACCCCGCGGTCACCGTCGGGTTCGCGGTGCCCGACGGGGAACTGGCCGGTGCCCACCTGCTGGTGTGGACGACGACGCCGTGGACGCTGCCGTCGAACCAGGCCGTCGCCGTCAACCCGGACGTCGACTACGTGCAGGTGCGGGTGGGGGACCGGCGCTACCTGCTGGCCCACGCCCGGCTGGCCGCGTATGCCCGCGAGCTCGGCGACGAACCCGAAGTGCTGGGCAGCTACCGCGGGGCCGATTTGCTCGGCATCCGCTATCTACCGCCGTTTCCGTATTTCATGGACAGCGTCAACGCCTTTCAGGTACTGCCCGGCGACTTCGTCACCACCGAAGACGGCACCGGCATTGTGCACATGGCGCCGGCCTACGGCGAAGACGACAAGGAAACCGCCGACAAGGTCGGCATCGTGCCGGTGACCCCGGTCGATTCCAACGGCCGCTTTGATGCGACCGTCCCGGACTATAAGGGGCAGCACGTCTTCGACGCCAACCCGCATATCATCCGTGACTTGAAAAACCACAGCGGTCCGGCGGCGGCGAACGGCGCCGTGCTGCTTCGGCATGAAACCTACGAGCACCCCTACCCGCACTGCTGGCGTTGCCGTAACCCGCTGATCTACCGCGCGGTGTCGTCGTGGTTCGTCAAAGTGACCGATTTCCGCGACCGGATGGTGGAATTGAACCAGCAGATCACCTGGTATCCCGAACACGTCAAAGACGGCCAGTTCGGCAAGTGGCTGCAGGGCGCCCGGGACTGGTCGATCTCACGAAACCGCTACTGGGGCACGCCGATTCCGGTGTGGGTTTCCGACGACCCGACCCATCCGCGCATCGACGTCTACGGCAGCCTCGACGAGTTGGAACGCGACTTCGGTGTGCGTCCGGACAACCTGCATCGGCCGTACATCGACGAGCTGACCCGGCCCAATCCCGACGATCCGTCCGGCAAATCCACGATGCGACGCATCTCGGACGTCTTCGACGTGTGGTTCGACAGCGGCTCGATGCCCTATGCGCAGGTGCACTATCCGTTCGAGAATGCCGATTGGTTCGACGGAGTCGGATCCGCCGACCCTGCCGGACAGGTCGACGGGCACTATCCCGGTGACTTCATCGTCGAGTACATCGGACAGACCCGCGGCTGGTTCTACACCCTGCATGTACTGGCGACCGCGCTGTTCGACCGGCCGGCTTTCAGAAGCTGTGTGGCGCACGGGATTGTGCTGGGCTCCGACGGCCAAAAGATGAGCAAGTCGCTGCGCAACTATCCCGACGTGTCCGAGGTGTTCGACCGCGACGGCTCCGACGCAATGCGCTGGTTTCTGATGGCTTCGCCGATCCTGCGCGGCGGCAATCTGATCGTGACCGAGCAGGGCATCCGTGACGGTGTCCGCCAGGTGCTGCTCCCACTGTGGAACGCCTACAGCTTCCTTGCCCTTTACGCGCCGAAAGCCGGAACCTGGCGCGCGAATTCGGCGCATGTGCTGGACCGCTACATCCTGGCCAAACTGTCGGAGCTGCGCGGTGAGCTGACCGCGTCGATGGACGTCTACGACCTCTCGGGCGCCTGCGAACAGCTGCGCCAGTTCACCGAGGCGCTCACCAATTGGTACGTGCGGCGGTCACGGTCGCGGTTCTGGGAAGAGGACGGCGACGCCATCGACACTCTGCACACCGTGCTGGAGGTGACGGCGCGGCTGGCGGCGCCGCTGCTGCCGCTGACCACCGAGATCATCTGGCGCGGCGTGACCGGTGGGCGTTCGGTGCACCTGACGGACTGGCCGGACGTCGACGAATTGCCCGCCGACACCGCACTGGTGGCCGCTATGGACCAGGTCCGCGAAGTATGCTCGGCAGCCTCGTCGCTGCGCAAGGCCAAGAAGCTACGGGTGCGGCTGCCGCTGCCCAAACTCACCGTGGCAGTTGAAGATTCGCAACGGCTGGAGCCGTTCGCCGATCTGATCGCCGACGAGCTCAACGTGAAGCGGGTCGAATTCACCGACGCCGTCGACGCCTACGGCCGTTTCGAACTGACCGTCAACGCCCGGGTTGCCGGGCCCCGGCTCGGCAAAGATGTGCAGGCCGCCATCAAAGCGGTCAAGGCGGGCGAGGGTGTGGTCAATGCGGACGGCACGCTCAGCGCGGGACCTGCTGTGCTGCAACCGGATGAATACAGCTCCCGGTTGGTGGCGGCCGACCCGGAGTTCACCGCCGCGCTGCCCGGCGGCACCGGGCTGGTGGTGCTGGACGGCACGGTGACCCCCGAGCTGGAAGCCGAAGGCTGGGCCAAGGACCGCATTCGCGAACTTCAGGAGCTGCGCAAGTCGACCGGGCTGGACGTCTCCGACCGCATCAACGTAGTGATGTCGGTGCCCGCTGAGCGCGACGAATGGGCTCGCGCGCATCGTGATCTGATCGCCGGCGAGATCCTGGCCACCAGCTTCGAGTTCGGCGAGCCGGCCGATGGCGCCGAGATCGGTGACGGTGTGCGGGTGGCGATCGCGAAGGCCTGACCCTGCTTGCCGCGAAATGGCATTCCACGACGCATTTGTCGAGTAGACCCGTCGGTAGCTGCACTCTCGACGACGTGTCGGAGGACCCTGGCATGGTCGGCGGCCATGGGAATGAGCAAACCATTCGTCGGCACCGACGCGGTGAACGCCGGCGTCGTCACCGAACGCGAGCTGCGGCGGTCCTGCACACGCATCTATCGCAACGTCTATCAGCGGCGGGGCAGCGGCCTGACCGCGCGCGACCGCGCCGTCGCGGCGTGGTTGTGGTCGGGCAGAAATGCGGTCGTCGCCGGCAGTTCAGCCGCGGCGCTGCTCGGCGCGGAGTGGGTTGACCCGCGGGCACCCGCCGAGCTCATCACCGTCAGGAAACGTCCACCGCCGTTGATCATCACTCGCAACGAGACGCTGCTGTCGGGCGAAGTCACCACAGTGAACGGCGTGCCGGTGACTTCACCTGCACGTACCGCATTCGACATCGGACGGCGGCCTGGCTTACAGACCGCTCTCATCGGCATCGACGCATTGGGGCGGGCCACCGGTCTGCGGGTTGACGATGTCGCGCCGTTGATCAATGCCCACTCCGGTGCCCGCGGCATGAAGCAGCTGCGGAGGGTGTTGCCGCTCGTCGACACCGGTGCGGAATCGCCGCAAGAGACTCGCACGAGGCTGCTGCTCAGCACAGGCAGATTGCCCAGACCGCAAACCCAGATCGTGGTACGCAACGATTGGGGTGCAATCATCGCCCGTATCGACATGGGTTGGGAGGAGTGGTGTGTCGGAGTCGAATATGACGGCGCGCAGCACTGGACGAATCCCGGCATCCGTACGCACGACATCGACCGAACCGCCGAGTTACAGCGCCGGGGCTGGCGGTTGATCCGGGTCAGTGCGGAGCTGCTTCGGAACCGACCAGACGTCGTCTTGGCGCGAGTCCGCGAAGCGCTCACCGACGCGGGCTGCCGCCTTTAGGCCGCGAAAGTGCAACTGACCAAGCGTTTCTCGAGTAAGAGCGTCGGCATCTGCACTTTCGCGGCTAGGAAGAAGAGCGCAACACGCGGCGCGCGTACGGCCAGAACGGCATGCCGGCCAGGACCGTGCCTCCGGCGGCGATGAGGCCGACCGCGACATCGACACTCTCGCGGCCCTGGGCGTCCCAGTAGACGTCTTCCAGATCGAGCAGCAGGGCCAACTCATCGACGATCATCGCGTTCGCCGCTCCGAAAGCGACGGCGGCTACCGGGTGGCGCCGTTGTTCTTCCGACCCCCGGAGGCCCACCGCGCCGACTGTCACCAGCAGGGCGATTCCGATGTTGTAGTGGTGGAAATGCCTGTCGCCCAAACTGATCCCGCCGCCCTCAGGGCCGTGTCCGGCATGTATCCAATGGGTGAGCGTTCTCAGTGCCGCGAAGGTGACGGTGAACGCGCCCCAAGCCAGCACAGCGGACCGCTCGTCGGATTTGAGTCGTTGCAGCCATTCCTGACGCAGCCGCGCCAATCGTGCGCGCTCCGGTCGGTTCATCAGGCGGCCTTCACCGCACGCCAGCGTAGTCGGCCGCCGTTGCTGCCGGTCGCCACGTCGACGAATCCGGCGGAGCTCAAGCGACCCGGCAACGCGTCGGCCGTCAGCGGATTGCAGATGTCGCGGAAATGCAGAGCCCGAAAGGACAGTGAGGACAGGCTGTCGCTGCCGGCGAAGACGCCGCCGGGTCGCAGCACCCGAAACGCTTCGGCGAACAACCGGTCCTGCAGTTCGGCGGTGGGTATGTGGTGCAGCATGGTAAAACACACGACCGCACTGAATTCGCCGGCGTGCAGACCGGTGTCGGTGCCGTCACCGTTGATGATCCTCGCCCGGTCGCCGTATAGCTTGTGCAGCCGCTCAGCCATCGCGGTGTCGAGTTCCACCGCGGTGTAGTGCGGCGCCCGACCGATCAGCACCCGGATGTTGGCGCCGTAACCCGGGCCGATCTCGAGCACATCGTCGCCCAGCTCCACGCCGTTAAGCACCCAGGGGAGCAGTTCCCTCTCGACCGTTGTCGCCCACTTGTCAGACCTGCAGATCAGTCGGTGCGCCAAGTTCATCGCCACAATCTGGAACGCTAGCGGTTGTGACGTCGCGCTGGGTGTTGCATCTGGACATGGACGCGTTCTTCGCCTCCGTCGAACAGCTCACCCGGCCCACTCTGCGAGGCCGGCCGGTGCTGGTCGGCGGTCTGGGCGGTCGCGGTGTGGTGGCCGGCGCCAGCTACGAAGCACGCGTCTTCGGCGCACGCTCGGCGATGCCGATGCACCAGGCCCGACGGCTGGTCGGCTCCGCCGCCGTGGTGTTGCCGCCCCGCGGCTTGGTGTACGGAGTCGCCAGCCGTCGAGTCTTCGACACCATCCGCGCCGTGGTGCCGATCGTCGAACAACTCTCATTCGACGAGGGTTTCGGTGAACCGACCGAACTCACCGGCGCATCAGCGTGTGAGGCGGAGCGCTTCTGTGAACGGTTGCGGCAACGGGTGCGCCAGGAGACGGGTCTGGTGGCGTCGGTCGGCGCCGGTTCAGGCAAGCAGATTGCCAAGATCGCCTCCGGGCTGGCGAAACCCGATGGCGTGCGGGTGGTCTCACGCGGTGAGGAACTACCGCTGCTGTCCGGCCTGCCGGTGCGCCGGCTGTGGGGAATCGGCCCGGTCGCCGAGGAGAAGCTGCACAGGCTCGGGGTGGAAACGATCGGTCAGCTGGCCGCGTTGAGCGACGCCGAGGTGTCCAGCATTCTGGGGGCCACCGTGGGTCCGGCGCTGCACCGGCTGGCCTGCGGGATCGATGACCGCCCGGTGGCCGAGCGGGCCGAAGCCAAGCAGATCAGCTCCGAGTCCACTTTCGCCGTCGATCTGACCAGCCTCGAGCAGCTGCGGGAGGCGATCGACCCGATCACCGAGCACGCGCATCAGCGGCTGGTGCGCGACGGCCGGGGGGCGCGCACCGTGACCGTCAAGCTCAAGAAGTCCGACATGAGCACGCTGACCCGTTCGGCTACCTTGCCCTACGCGACCATCGACGCCGACACCCTCACCTCGACTGCTCGGCGACTGCTGCTCGATCCACAGGACGTCGGCCCCATTCGTCTTGTCGGCGTTGGCTTTTCCGGGTTAACCGATGTACGCCAGGAATCGCTGTTTCCCGGCCTTGAGCTGTCGGCAGCACCTCCGGCGGAGCAGTCGGAGCAGGCCGTCGAGTCAGCCACCGCTGCCATGTTCACCGCGGGCGCTCAACCGTCGCCGTGGCGGGTGGGTGACGATCTGACGCACCCCGACCTCGGCCACGGCTGGGTGCAGGGCGCCGGCCATGGCGTGGTCACCGTGCGGTTCGAGACGCGCGCCTCGGGCCCGGGTTTGGCGCGCACGTTCCCCGCCGGCAGCGGCGAGCTGATGCGGGCCAATCCCTTGGACAGTCTGGACTGGCCGGATTACGTTGCGGCGTTGCAGGATGCGGGTCCCGAAGCCGGCTCAGGCCCAGCGGGTGAAGACGTCAGTGACGGATAGCTGCGCGGCCAGCGCCGCCATCAGCAGTATCCGGGTCTGGCTTGGCCGCAGACGCGGAACCATCAACGCGCCCGCCTCAGCGAGGTCGCGGCCCGGGCCGTATCCCGGCCGCACCCGGCCGTAGGGCACTCGGGTGCTCACCGCGACCGCAATACCGTCGCGGCAGTGCGTGCGCACCCCGTCGACCAGCGCCGTCGGGGCGTTGCCCGAGCCCAGCGCCTCCAGCACGATGCCGCGGGCCCCGGCGGCCACGCACGCGTCCAGCGCGGCCGCATCGCAGCCCGGGTAAGCCGCAATGATGTCGACCCGCGGAGCGGCCGCCGCGCGCACGGCACCGATCTGGGCACGGGTTTTCGTCCGCATGACCCCGCCGTCGACGGTGCCCAGCACTTCACCGGCGAAGCCGTCGGCGCCGCCCACCTTGTGCAGACCCAACGGCTGCCAAACTCGGCCCCCCAGACACACCAGCACACCGGCGTCGTGAAACGTGGGCGCCGTGGCGATCGTCAGCGCGTCGCGCAGGTTGGCCGGGCCGTCGGCGTCCGGAGCATCGGCGCTGCGCATGGCGCCGGTGAGCACTACCGGCGCGGTGCCGTCATAGGTGAGTTCCAGCCACAGCGCCGTCTCCTCCAGCGTGTCGGTGCCGTGGGTGACGACTATGCCGCCCGCGCCGTCACGCGCGGCGGCCCGCACCGCAGCCCCGATGCGGTCCCAGTCGGCCGGCGTCAGTTCGGAGCTGTCCAGCGCCATCAGGTCCACCACGTCGACGTTCAGGCCGGCGGTCAGTGCAGCGCCGCTGCGGGTCGGGCGCAGCACGCCGTCGAGATCGGCGCTGGTGGCGATCGTGCCGCCGGTGGTGACGACGGTCGGGCGGCTCATGTACGGGGATGCTAGACGCACGTTCTCCGAAGACAAGGGATGATAGGTGAGTGACTGAGGATCCCACCGGACCGGCTCAGCCGGGGACGGCCGACGGCGACACGGACGCTGCCGCGGACCCCGCCCCGCCCCGGCAGCTGCGTCTGCTGCTCTCGGTAGCGGCGGTGGTGCTGGCTCTCGACATCATCACCAAGGTGCTCGCCGTCCAGCTGCTGAAGCCCGGGCAACCGGTGTCGATCATCGGTGACGTCGTGACGTGGAACCTGGTGCGCAATTCCGGTGCGGCGTTCTCGATGGCCACGGGCTACACCTGGATGCTGACGGTGGTGGCTACCGGTGTGGTGTTCGGCATCTTCTGGATGGGACGTCGACTGGTGTCGCCGGGGTGGGCCATCGGGCTGGGCATGATTTTGGGTGGCGCGGCGGGCAACCTGGTGGACCGGTTCTTCCGGTCACCGGGGCCGCTGCGCGGGCACGTGGTGGACTTCCTTGCGGTCGGCTGGTGGCCGGTGTTCAACGTCGCCGATCCGTCGGTGGTGGGCGGTGCCATCCTGCTGGTCACCTTGTCGGTGTTCGGATTCGACTTCGACACCGTGGGGCGGCGCAAGGCCGACCAGCCTTGAGCAACCGCTCGATGCCCGTGCCCGAGGGGTTGGCCGGCATGCGCGTGGACGCCGGGGTGGCCCGGCTGCTCGGGCTGTCCCGCACCGCCGCGGCGGCGCTGGCTGAAGACGGCGGCGTCGAACTCGACGGCGTGCACGCCGGGAAGTCGGATCGGCTGACGCCGGGTGCCTGGTTGCAGGTGCGGGTGCCCGAACCGGCGAAGCCGCCGGAGAACACACCGGTCGACATCGAGGGCATGAGCATCCTGTACTCGGACGACGACATCGTCGCTGTCGACAAACCCGCGGGCGTCGCCGCGCACGCCTCGGTGGGCTGGACCGGGCCGACTGTGCTGGGCGGCCTGGCGGCCGCCGGCTACCGGATCACCACCTCCGGGGTGCACGAGCGTCAGGGCATCGTGCACCGTCTCGACGTCGGCACCTCCGGGGTGATGGTGGTGGCGATCTCCGAGCGGGCCTACACGCTGCTCAAGCGGGCGTTCAAGCAGCGCACCGTCGACAAGCGCTACCACGCACTGGTGCAGGGCCACCCGGACCCGTCCAGCGGCACCATCGACGCGCCGATCGGCCGCCACCACGGCCATGACTGGAAATTTGCGGTCACGGCCAACGGCCGGCACAGCGTCACCCACTACGACACCTTGGAGGCGTTCGTCGCCGCCAGCCTGCTCGACGTGCATCTCGAGACCGGCCGCACTCACCAGATCCGGGTGCACTTCGCCGCGCTGCACCACCCCTGCTGCGGGGACCTGACGTACGGCGCCAACCCCAAGCTCGCCGAAAAACTCGGACTGCAACGGCAATGGCTGCACGCGCGGGCGTTGACGTTCACGCACCCGGCCGACGGCCGGCAGATAGAGATCGTCAGTCCGTATCCGCCCGACCTGCAGCACGCGCTGGATGTGCTGCGCGCTGAGGGCTGATCCCGCGCCAGCACCCGCCAGGAAAGGCAATTGCGGTCGATTCACCAACCAGGCCTGCGGGGCGTGAGCCGTCGTCTAGGTTGGCTCTCATGAACCTCGGTGACCTGACAAGCCTGGTGGAGAAGCCGATCGCGGCGGTGTCCAGCATCATCAACACACCCAACTCGGCCGGCCGGTACCGGCCGTTCTATTGGCGGAACCTGCTGGAGGCGGTGCAGGGTCACACGCTTTCTGAGGCCGTCGAGGGGAAAACCGTCGTCATCACCGGCGGCTCGTCGGGTATCGGTGCCGCGGTTGCCAAGAAGATCGCCGAGGCGGGCGGTGAGGTGGTGCTGGTGGCCCGCACCAGGGAGAAGCTGGAGAAGGTGGCTGACGAGATTCGCGGTGACGGCGGAACCGCACATGTCTACACGTGCGACCTGTCGGACATGGACGCCATCGCGAAGATGGCCGATCAGGTGCTCTCCGACCTCGGCGGGGTGGACATCTTGATCAACAACGCCGGCAAGTCGATTCGGCGTTCGCTGAAACTGTCCTATGACCGGATCCACGACTATCAGCGAACGATGCAGCTCAACTACTTCGGTGCGGTACAACTCATCCTCAAGTTCGTCCCCGGCATGCGGGAACGCGGCTTCGGGCACATCATCAACGTCTCGTCGGCCGGCGTGCAGACCCGCGCGCCCCGTTTCGGCGCGTACATCGCCAGCAAAGCCGCGCTGGACACGCTGTGTGACGCGCTGCAAGCGGAAACGGTCCAGGACGGCGTCCGGTTCACCACTGTGCACATGGCGCTGGTGAAGACGCCGATGATCAGCCCCACCACGATGTATGACCGGTTCCCGACGCTGACACCCGAGCAGGCCGCCGGCGTGGTCGCCGACGCGATCGTGCACCGGCCGCGGCGGGTCAGCTCACCATTCGGGCAGTTCGCCGCGGTCGCCGACGCCTTGAATCCGTTGGTGATGGATCAGGTCCGCAACCGCGCGTTCAGCATGTTCGACGACTCCGACGCAGCCCGGGGCGGGGAGGGCGACAAGGGTAACAAGGGCGACAAGGGCGAGAAAACCAAGGACGATTCGAAATTCGACAAGCGAAGTGAGGCCTTCGTGCGGCTCACCCGCGGAATTCACTGGTGAGACGGCGTGAGCGCGCCGGCGACGATGCAGAGCGTAGCGATGAGGAGGACGGCGCCAATGAGTTTGCCCAAACCCAATAACCAGGCAACCGTCGTCATCACCGGGGCGTCCTCGGGTATCGGCACTGAACTGGCGCGCGGCCTGGCCCGCCGCGGCTACCCGCTACTGCTCGTCGCGCGCCGTCGCGACCGCCTGGAGGAACTCGCCGGCGGCTTGCGTGACGAATTCTCGGTGGCCGTTGAGGTGCTGCCGCTCGACCTCGGTGACACCGACTCCCGGCGGCAACTGGCCGAGCGGCTGCAGAAGGAACCGATCGCCGGCTTGTGCAACAGCGCCGGCTTCGGTACTAGCGGACCGTTTCATACCCTGCCGATTGAGCGCGAGACCCAACAAGTCACGCTCAACGCGCTGACGTTGATGGAACTCACCCATGCCGCGCTGCCCGGCATGGTCGAGCGCGGCGCCGGAGCAGTGCTCAATATCGCCTCGATCGCGGCGTTCCAGCCGTTGCCCGGCATGGCGGTCTACTCGGCCACCAAAGCCTTCGTTCAGACCTTCTCCGAAGCAGTGCATGAGGGGCTGCACGGCACAGGAGTCTCGTGCACCGTCTTGTGTCCGGGACCAGTGCCGACCGAGTGGGCCGAGATCGCCGACGCCGAACACGTCAACATCCCTCTGGCGCAAGTCTCGCCGAGCGACGTCGCTGCAGCCGCAGTCGCGGGGATGGTCGATGGTAAGCGCAGCGTCGTGCCCGGGTTGGTGCCGAAAGTCGCCAGCGTGGGCGGTCGGTTCGTACCGCGCAGCGTGCTGCTGCCCGCCCTGCGAATCGTTCGGGAACTTCGCCGCTAGCCCTACGATGCGGGCCGGAATGGCCTGAGGAGGAGTAGGGCAATTGAGGCTCGCCCTACGACGATGCGGGCCGGAATGGCCTGAGGAGGAGTAGGGCAATTGAGGCTCGCCCTACGACGATGCGGGCCGGAATGGCCTGAGGAGGAGTAGGGCAATTGAGGCGAAGACACACTGATCCGACACGCCGAAACTGGTCGGTGCCCGGTCATAGACTGGCGTCCCTATGAGCAGTCCTTCTTCGCGGTCCTTCGTGCACCTGCACAACCACACCGAGTATTCGATGCTGGACGGTGCCGCGAAGATCACGCCGATGCTGGCCGAGGCGCAGCGGCTGGAGATGCCCGCGATCGGGATGACCGACCACGGAAACATGTTCGGCGCCAGCGAGTTCTACAACGCCGCCACTTTGGCCGGGATCAAGCCGATCATCGGCGTCGAGGCGTACGTGGCACCCGCTTCTCGTTTCGACACCCGCCGCATCCTGTGGGGCGACCCGGCACAGAAGAGCGACGACGTATCCGGCAGCGGGTCCTACACCCACCTGACCATGGTCGCCGAGAACGCCACCGGCCTGCGCAACCTGTTCAAGCTGTCGTCGCTGGCCTCGTTCGAAGGTCAGCTGGGCAAGTGGTCCCGGATGGACGCCGAGCTGATCGCCGAGCACGCCGACGGCATCATCGCCACCACCGGCTGCCCTTCGGGTGAGGTGCAGACCCGGCTGCGCCTCGGTCAGCGCCGCGAGGCGCTGGAATCGGCGGCCAAGTGGCGGGAGATCTTCGGGGCGGACAGCTACTTCCTTGAGCTGATGGACCACGGGCTGTCCATCGAACGCCGGGTACGTGACGGCCTGCTGGAGATCGGCCGCACCCTGAACATCCCGCCGCTGGCCACCAACGATTGTCACTACGTCACGCGCGACGCCGCCCACAACCACGAGGCGCTGCTGTGTGTGCAAACCGGCAAGACCCTGTCGGACCCGAATCGGTTCCGGTTCGACGGCGACGGCTACTACCTGAAGTCAGCAGCCGAAATGCGGGAGATATGGGACGGCCAGGTGGCCGGGGCCTGCGATTCCACCTTGCTGATCGCCGAGCGGGTGAGCTCGTATGCCGACGTGTGGGCAGTGCGGGACCGGATGCCGGTCTTCCCGGTGCCCGAAGGCCACGACCCGGCATCGTGGCTTCGGCACGAAGTCGACGCCGGTCTGCGCCGCCGATTCGGCGACCGGCTGCCCGACGGGTACGCGCAGCGCGCCGGCTATGAGATCGAAGTGATCTGCGACAAGGGCTTTCCGTCGTACTTCCTGATAGTCGCCGACTTGATCAACTACGCGCGCTCCGTCGCCATCCGGGTGGGGCCCGGGCGTGGATCGGCGGCCGGCTCGCTGGTTGCCTACGCGCTGGGCATCACCGACATCGACCCGATCCCGCACGGTCTGCTGTTCGAGCGGTTCCTCAACCCCGAACGCACCTCGATGCCCGACATCGACATCGACTTCGACGACCGCCGTCGCGGTGAGATGGTCCGATACGCCGCCGACAAGTGGGGCCACGACCGGGTCGCGCAGGTGATCACCTTCGGCACCATCAAAACCAAAGCGGCGTTGAAGGATTCAGCGCGGATCCACTATGGGCAACCGGGCTTCGCGATCGCTGATCGGATCACCAAGGCGCTGCCGCCGGCGATCATGGCCAAAGACATCCCGCTGTCCGGGATCACCGACCCGGCGCACGATCGCTACAAAGAAGCCGCCGAGGTCCGCGGCCTGATCGACACCGATCCCGACGTGCGCACCATCTATCAGACCGCCCGCGGCCTGGAGGGTCTGATCCGCAACGCGGGTGTGCACGCCTGCGCGGTCATCATGAGCAGTGAGCCGCTCACCGACGCGATCCCGCTGTGGAAGCGGCCACAGGACGGCGCCATCATCACCGGCTGGGACTACCCGTCGTGTGAGGCGATCGGCCTGCTGAAAATGGATTTCCTCGGCCTGCGCAACCTGACAATCATCGGCGACGCGATCGAGAACATCAAAGCCAACCGCGGCATCGACCTGGACCTGGAATCCGTGTCGCTGGATGACCCGGCCACCTTCGAGTTGCTGGGCCGCGGCGAGACCCTGGGTGTGTTCCAGCTTGACGGCGGCCCGATGCGCGACCTGCTGCGGCGCATGCAGCCGACCGAATTCGAAGACATCGTTGCGGTTCTTGCGCTGTACCGGCCCGGCCCGATGGGCATGAACGCCCACAACGACTACGCCGACCGCAAGAACAACCGGCAGGCGATCAAACCGATCCACCCTGAGCTCGAGGAACCGCTGCGCGAGATCCTCGCCGAGACATACGGCCTGATCGTCTACCAAGAGCAGATCATGCGCATCGCGCAGAAGGTAGCCGGCTATTCGCTGGCCCGAGCCGACATTCTGCGCAAGGCGATGGGCAAGAAGAAGCGTGAGGTGCTCGAGAAGGAGTTCGAAGGCTTCTCGGACGGCATGCAGGCCAACGGCTTTTCGGCGAAAGCCATCAAAGCGTTGTGGGATACCATCCTGCCGTTCGCCGACTACGCGTTCAACAAGTCGCACGCCGCCGGCTACGGTCTGGTGTCCTACTGGACGGCCTACCTCAAAGCCAACTACGCGTGCGAATACATGGCCGGTCTGCTGACGTCGGTGGGCGACGACAAAGACAAAGCCGCGGTCTACCTGGCCGACTGCCGCAAACTCGGAATCACCGTGCTGCCGCCCGACGTCAACGAATCAGGCCTGAACTTCGCTTCGGTGGGCACCGACATTCGCTACGGCCTGGGCGCGGTGCGCAATGTTGGCGCCAATGTCGTTGCCTCGCTGCTCAATACCCGTACGGAGAAAGGCAAGTTCACCGACTTCTCGGACTATCTCAACAAGATAGACATCGCGGCCTGCAACAAGAAAGTCACCGAATCGCTGATCAAGGCCGGCGCGTTCGACTCGCTGGGCCACCCCCGCAAGGGACTGTTCCTGGTGCACACCGATGCCGTCGACTCGGTGCTGGGCACCAAAAAGGCCGAGGCGATGGGTCAATTCGACCTGTTCGGCGGGGAAGACGCGCACGTCGGCGCGGTGTTCACCATCAAGATTCCCGACGAGGAATGGGACGACAAGCACAAACTGGCCCTGGAGCGGGAAATGCTCGGCCTGTACGTGTCCGGGCACCCGCTCAACGGGGTGGCGCACCTGTTGTCGGCCCAAACCGACACCGCCATTCCGGCGATCCTCGACGGCGACGTGCCCAACGACAGCGCAGTGCGGGTCGGCGGCATTCTGGCATCGGTCAACCGGCGGGTCAACAAGAACGGAATGCCCTGGGCATCAGCACAATTGGAAGACCTGACCGGTGGTATCGAGGTGATGTTCTTCCCGCACGCCTTTTCCGCGTATGGTGCCGACATCTTGGACGACGCCGTGGTGCTGGTCAACGGCAGGGTCAAGGCCTCCGACGACCGCATCTGCCTGATCGCCAACGAGCTGGTGGTGCCGGACTTCTCTAACGCGCAGGCGAACCGGCCGCTGGCCGTCAGCCTGCCCACCCGGCAGTGCACCATCGACAAAGTCAGCGCGCTCAAACAGGTGCTGGCTCGCCATCCCGGCACCGCCCAGGTGCACCTGCGGCTGATCAGCGGAGAGCGGGTGACCACGCTGGAACTCGACGCCGCGCTGCGGGTGACGCCGTCGCCGGCGCTGATGGGTGACCTCAAGGCGTTGCTCGGTCCGGGTTGCCTGGGCGGCTAGGGGGAGGGCGGTGCCCCGCGCGCCGAAGGTGCGGCCTACCGGACACTCGCGTGCGAACGTGCGGCTGGCCGCACAATCGACAGTCGATCCCGCTCACGTCAGGCCGGCAACTGACCGGCCGCCTGGTGGTCGTGGGTCGGGATGATGCGCACCGCGTGCCGGGCCAGGTGCAGTCGGTGCAGTGTCCGGAAGGCTTCTTCGCGGTTGGTGTCGACCAGGTTGCCGGGGTAACCGGCCTTCTGCCGGACGGTGTCGATCTGCAGCCGATGCCATGCCGCGTCGCCGGCGATCAGCAACCACCCTTTCCGCGTGCGCGCCAGGACACCCACGCTGCCCGGGGTGTGGCCGGCGAGGTCGACCAGCACCACGGAGTTGTCGCCGAACAGGTCGTGGCTGGCGGTGAAGGTCAGGACCGGCGGCCCGTCCAGGTCGTAAGTTTCGACTGGTCGGTCGCGCAGCGAACTGCGCACACCGCCGACCGGCGCGACCGGCCCGGAACTTATCCAGCGATGCTCGGTTCGGTGCAGGTGCACGGGCAGGTCGGGCAGGTCCAGCAGTCCTGACACGTGATCCCAGTGCGCGTGCGTCGGCAAGGCGAAGTCCAAGGTGGGAGTTTCCGGCAGCCGGGACAGCGCCGTGATGGTGGCGATGGTGTTGGCAGGGGGCCGCACCGCGATCCGCAACACCGCGGGAAGTTCGGCGATTGCGCGGTGGTCGGCGTCCACGCAGACCGCCGGGTCGACGATGAACGTCGCCCTCGGATGCCGAACGATGAACGACGTCAACGAATTCTCGATCTGGGCGGGTCTGAAGGTGCCCTCGACGATGGCGGCGGTCGGGACGCGACGCGGCACCTGAGGCAAGGCCGCCACTGTCACGGTGGCGCGCGAGTCGGGCAGTCCCGCGTCGGCGATGCTGGCCATGAACCGTTCATCCGGGCGTCTGGGCCGCAGCAGACCGCGCACCGTTCCGGCGGCCGCAGAGCAGCATTCGGCGATGGTGGGGGAGCGAACAGGATCAGCCATATTTGTGTGCATACTTGCAGTCAACGACTTCGAGTCGACTCTAAGTCAAGCACCGGTACAGGGAGATTTGGTGGGCACACATCTAACGATCGGCGAGGTGGCATGCAGAAGCGGCGTCGCCTCGACGGCGTTGCGTTACTACGAGCAGATCGGGCTGATACCGCGGTGCAGGTGCCCGTCGATCGACGCGTGCAGCTGCAGCATCCACATCGCCCTGCCGGCCTGAGGTCACCGTGGTCATGACCGCCGAGCGGCCCGGCACTTTGTGCGAAGCGTTTCAGCGCACGGCCGCTATCGATCCGGACGCCGTCGCCGTTCGCACGCCCCGCAGCACGCAGACGTTGACGTGGCGGGATTACGCGGCGCAGGTCCGTGCTGTAGCGGCGGGTCTGGCGGGGCTGGGGGTTGGGCGCGGCGACACCATTTCGCTGATGATGGCCAACCGGATCGAGTTCTACCCGCTTGACGTCGGAGCGCAACACCTCGGCGCTTGCTCGTTCTCGGTTTACAACACGCTTCCGGCCGAACAGTTGGGTTACATCTTCAGCAACGCCGGCCCCAAGGTGGTGATCTGCGAAGCGCAGTACGTGGACCGGATCAAGGCCAGCGGCGCGGCCGTCGAGCACATCATCTGCATCGACGGGCAGGTGCCGGGGACCCTGACACTCGACGACCTCTACGCCGCGGCGCCGAAATACTTCGATTTCGATTCCACCTGGCGCGCAGTGCGGCCCGACGACGTGATCACCCTCATCTATACGTCCGGCACCACCGGCAACCCGAAAGGTGTGGAGATGACCCACACCAACCTGCTTTTCGAGGGCTATGCGGTCGATGCCGTGCTGGGGGTGCGGTTCGGTGACCGCGTCACGTCCTTCCTGCCGTCGGCCCACATCGCCGACCGCGCAGGAGCGTTGTACAACCAAGAGCTGTTCGGCGTCCAGGTCACCGTGATCTCGGACGCTCGTGCGATTGCGGCGGCGCTGCCCGACGTGCGGCCGACCACCTGGGGCGCTGTTCCTCGGGTGTGGGAAAAACTCAAGGCTGCAATCGAATTCACGGCAGCTAACGAACCCGACGGGCAACGCCGTCAAGCTCTGCAGTGGGCGCTGGGGGTCGCTGCCAAGCGCGCCGCCGCGCTGATGGCCGGCGAATCGGTGCCCGACGACGTGGCTGCGGAATGGGCAACAGCCGACGAACTGGTGCTCTCGAAGCTGCGGGCAAAGCTGGGACTGGATCAGCTCAGATGGGCGGTGTCCGGTGCGGCACCGATCCCCAGGGAGACTCTCGGGTTCTACGCCGGCATCGGAATTCCCATCTCCGAAGTGTGGGGAATGTCCGAGTTGAGTTGCGTGGCCAGCGTGAGTCATCCGCGGGACGCCCGGCTCGGCACCGTGGGCAGGCTGCTGCCCGGGCTGGAAGGCACGATCGCTGCAGACGGTGAGTATTTGGTGCGCGGGCCACTGGTCATGCGGGGCTACCGCAAAGAACCCGAAAAGACCGCCCAAGCCATCGATCCCGACGGTTGGCTGCATACCGGCGACATCCTGGACGTGGATCCTGAGGGCTATCTGCGGGTGATCGACCGCAAAAAGGAATTGATCATCAACGCGGCGGGCAAGAACATGTCGCCGGCCAACATCGAGCGCGCGATCTTGGCGGCGTGTCCGATGATCGGTGCGATGGTCACGATCGGTGAAGGGAGACCGTACAACACCGCCTTGATGGTCTTCGACGCCGATTCGGTGACCCCCTACGCCGCGCAACGCGGACTTGCCGACCCCTCACCGGCCGCGCTGGCGTCGGACCCGGAAGTGATCGCGCAGATCGCGGCTGGTGTGGCCGCAGGCAACACCAGATTGTCCCGGGTCGAGCAGATCAAACGCTTCCGCGTCCTGCCTGCGCTGTGGGAACCCGGCGGCGACGAGATGACGCTGACAATGAAGCTCAAGCGGCGACCGATCGCCGCGAAGTACGCCGCCGAAATCGAGGAATTGTATGCCGACGAGCCCGGACGAGGCGTGCACGAACCGTCGGCCACCGCGACCGCCCAACCGGCGTAGGCCAGGTGGTGACTGCGCCGTTTGCCCCTGAATTCCCCGGGGTATGGCACACAGACCGGTGCTTGGAGCAAGGCGAGCATCGTTGGGCGTCCCGCGCGCACCGTCAGAGGCGACGGAATTCTTCTTCAGCTGTCACGCGCCGGGGTGCTGGACAAGTCGGGTAGGGGCGACCCGTTAGGAGTGTTGAAAAGTCAGGAGGTAGTAATGACATCGGTGACTGAGTCGGTTGACGTCGAGGTGCCAATCTCGGTGGTGTACAACCAATGGACCCAGTTCGAGTCCTTCCCCGAATTCATGAACGGCGTCGAGCGCATCATCCAGACAGATGACCGGCACTCGCATTGGGTGACCAAGATCGGTGGTGCCGATCGGGAGTTCGACACCGAAATCACCGAGCAGCACCCCGAAGAACGCGTCGCCTGGAAGAGCACCGACGGCACCACGCATGCCGGCGTGATCACATTCCACCGCCTCAGCGAGCAGAGCACCCGGGTGACCGCTCAAATCGACTGGCAACCGGAAGGTTTGGTCGAGAAGGCGGGCGCAGTACTCGGGGTCGATGATCACCAGGTGAAAGCGGACCTGAAGCGGTTCAAGAAGTTCATCGAGTCGCGTGGTCAGGAAACAGGCGGGTGGCGCGGCGACGTGCCGGCCGGGTCGTAGGACGATATGACGCAATCGGAAGACGATCCGCTGGGTCGTTCCAAGAAGCTGGAGAACATCGTCGACGATCTCGGCGATAAGGTTGCCGAAGAACGTGAAGCCGATGGCGTGCCGGGCAAGCCCAGCGAGCGGGAAAACACCGTTTTCGGCGGACCGCGCGAGGAGCCGCCAGATTAGCGGCACGCCGCTCTAGAGTAGTCGTATGCCTCTCTCCGGTGAATACGCTCCCAGCCCTTGGGATTGGTCCCGCGAACAAGCCGACAAGTACGCGGAATCCGGCGGTGCTGACGCCGCCGACATGAAGGGCAAGCCGATCATCGTGTTGACGACAATCGGAGCCAAGACGGGAAAGCTGCGCAAGACGCCGCTGATGCGGGTGGAGCACGACGGCCAGTACGCGGTCGTCGCCTCGCTGGGCGGGGCGCCGAAAAACCCGGTTTGGTACTACAACATCGCCAAGAACCCGCGAGTGGAATTGCAGGATGGCAGCGTCACTCGCGACTATGACGCCCGCGAGGTTTTCGGCGATGAGAAGGCCGTCTGGTGGGAGCGCGCAGTGCAGGCGTGGCCAGACTACGCCGACTACCAGAAAAAGACCGACCGGCAGATCCCGGTGTTCGTGCTGACGCCGGTGAGCTGAGCCGCCGGCACCCGGCCCGGCGTGTCACCATTGAGCGGTGTCCGCTGACTTGAGCCGAAGCCCGACGCCCAGCGTCGGGCCACTGTCGGCGGCTGATGTCGACGGCGCGGCCAAGCGCATCGCGCCGGTGGTGGCACCGACACCCCTGCAGCTCAGCGATCGGCTGTCGGCGGCGACCGGTGCCACGGTCTACCTCAAGCGTGAGGATCTGCAGGCGGTGCGGTCTTATAAGCTGCGCGGTGCCTACAACCTGCTGGTGCAACTGACCGAGGAGGAGATCGCCGCCGGCGTGGTGTGCTCGTCGGCGGGTAACCACGCGCAGGGCTTCGCCTATGCCTGTCGGTCACTGGGAATCCGGGGCAGGGTGTACGTGCCGGCCAAGACTCCGCGCCAGAAGCGCGACCGCATCCGCTACCACGGCGGCGAATTCGTGGAGCTGATCGTGGGTGGTTCGACGTACGACATGGCGGCGGCGGCTGCACTCGACGACGTCGCGCGGACCGGGGCCACGCTGGTGCCGCCCTACGACGATCTGCGCACGATGGCCGGTCAGGGCACTGTCGCCGTCGAGATACTCGACCAGCTCGACGAGCGGATCGGGGAACCCGACCTGGTGGTCGTGCCGGTCGGCGGCGGCGGCTGCATCGCCGGCATCACCACCTACCTGGCCGAACGCACCGCCAACACGTCGGTGCTGGGTGTCGAACCCGCCGGAGCCGCGGCGATGATGGCCGCGCTGGCCGCCGGCGGACCGGTGACCCTGGACCAGGTCGACCAGTTCGTCGACGGCGCGGCGGTGAACCGGGCCGGGACGTTGACCTACGCGGCGCTGGCGGCGGCCGGGGACATGGTGTCCATCACCACCGTCGACGAGGGCGCGGTGTGCACCGCGATGATCGACCTCTACCAGAACGAAGGCATCATCGCCGAACCCGCGGGCGCGCTGTCGGTTGCCGCGCTGCTGGAAGCCGACGTCGCACCGGGATCTGCGGTGGTATGCCTCATCTCCGGCGGGAACAACGACGTGTCCCGCTACGGGGAGGTGCTCGAGCGCTCCCTGGTCCATCTCGGACTGAAGCACTACTTCCTGGTGGATTTTCCGCAGGAGCCCGGCGCGCTGCGCCGGTTTCTCGACGAGGTGCTGGGACCCACCGACGACATCACCCTCTTCGAGTACGTCAAGCGCAACAACCGGGACTTCGGTGAGGCGCTGGTGGGCATCGAGCTGGGGTCGGCCGCCGACCTGGACGGTCTGTTGACGCGGATGCGGTCCACCGACATGCAGGTCGAGGCGATCGAGCCGGGTTCCCCGGCGTATCGCTACCTGCTGTGAGCGGTCAGCTGAAGTGGGTTTGCGGCCGGGCCAGGGCTGCGCCGTCGACGACGATGTCGACTTTTTCGTTGTAGAACGCCACCAACCCGGCGATCGGGGCCACCGCCGGGAGCGGATAGTGGTACGTCCACGCCAGGTCGTTGTGCAGTTCGCCGCCGGCGCGCACCGACCAATACCCGGAGGTGACCCCCTTGTACGGGCACAGCGTCTGAGTGGCGCTGGGTTCGAGATGCTCGAACGCCACGTCCGTCGGGTCGATGTAATACCGCGTGGGCAGGCCGGTTTCGAACAGCAGCACCGGTGCGGTGCTGTCGGCGAGCACGACGCCGTCGAGCTCGACGCGGACGTGCCGGTGCGAACGCAGCGCGTCGACCCGGGAATACGGATTGCGCGGATGGCCGTAGATCGGTTCGTCTTCCTCGAACCAGCGCAGCGCAGCACAGTCGAACCGCACGGTGCCGGCCACCGGGCTGTCGGCGTCGGCGTCGAAGACCCGCGCGGCCGATCGGTGGGTCTGTTCGTCGCTGATCAGCGAGCACAGCCGCGACGGCCCGAATTGCACCTGCTGCGGGTGGTCTTCGTCGCGCAGGAATTCGGCGCGGACGTCGGAGAGCGGAATGTAGTACTGCGGGTAGTACGGCACTTCCCACACGTAGCGGGCGGCGGTGGTATCGAAGATGAGCTGGTGGCCCAGGTAGCCGCGCACCCGGCGCGGCGAGGCCTCCACCCGGCCGCGGTCGGCTGCCGGCGGCGGATAGCCACCTGGGTCGAACGTCGGATTGTCCTGCCGCAACTGCTTATCCATCACAACTACTCGACACTCGGCGCACTAGTCGGCGCGCAGCAGCACAAGTGAATGCCCCGGCAGTTCGGTCGAGTCGCCCACGCTGGGCGAACCCCACGCCAGCACCACCTCACCGTGCACCGGCACGGTCACCGTCTGCTCGCCCAGATTGAACGCGGCGGTGAAGCGGCCGCGCCGAAGCACAAACCAGCGCTGATCTTCGTCGAAATCCACACCCAGGTGATCCAGCCACGGATCGGCGATGTCGGACTCGTTGCGCCGCAGAGTAATCAGGGCCCGGTAGAAGTCGAGTAGGCGAGCGTGCTCGCCGGCTTGCAGCTCATCCCAGTCGAGCTTGGAGCGCAAAAACGTCTCCGGGTCCTGCGGGTCGGGGATCTCGTCGGCGTCCCAACCGTGCTCGGCGAACTCCGCTTTGCGTCCTTCGGCAGTCGCTTTGGCCAGTTCGGGTTCGGGGTGTGAGCTGAAGAACTGGAACGGGGTGGACGCGCCCCATTCTTCACCCATGAAAAGCATTGCGGTGTAGGGCGACAACAGCACCAACGCGGCTTTGATCGCTTGCTGGCCGAAAGTCAGGTTCTGCGATGGGCGATCCCCGACCGCGCGGTTACCCACTTGGTCGTGGGTGGTGGTGTAGGCCAAGAGCCGGCTCGCCGGGATGTTCGCGGTGTCCAGCGGCCGGCCGTGCCGGCGGCCCCGGAACGACGAATAGGTGGCAGCGTGGAAATAGCCACCGCTCAACGTCTTCGCCAACGTGGCCAGCGAACCGAAGTCGGCGTAATAGCCCTGCCGCTCACCGGACACCGCGGTGTGGATGGCGTGGTGAATGTCGTCGGACCATTGGGCGGTCAGCCCATAGCCGCCGACCGCCCGACCCGCGCCGCGCGGGGTGATCAGCCGCGGGTCGTTGAGGTCGCTCTCGGCGACCAGCGATAGCGGCCGGCCCAACTGTTCGGCGAGCGCATCGGTCTCTGCGGCCAGCTCCTCGAGAATGTGAATCGCGGTGGTGTCCACCAGCGCATGCACCGCGTCCAGCCGCAGACCGTCGGCGTGAAAGTCGCGCATCCAGCGCAACGCGCAGTCAAAGATGTAGCGCCGCACCGCGTCCGAGCCGGCGTCGGCGACGTTGATGCCCTCACCCCACGGGTTGCTGCCCGACGACAGGTACGGGCCGTACCTCGGCAGGTAATTGCCCGACGGACCAAGGTGATTGAACACCGCGTCTATCAGCACGCCCAGTCCGCGGCGGTGGCACGCGTCAACCAACCGGACCAGTCCGTCGGGGCCGCCGTAGGGCTCGTGCACGCAGTACCACAGCACGCCGTCATATCCCCAGCCGTGCGTGCCCGAGAATGCGTTCACCGGCATCAGCTCGACGAAGTCCACCCCGAGATCGACCAGGTAATCCAGTTTTTCGATTGCCGAATCAAACGTCCCGGCCGGGGTGAAGGTTCCGACGTGCAGTTCGTAGACCACCCCGCCGTCGGTAGCGCGACCCTGCCAATCCTGGTCGGTCCACGCGTCCGGCGAGGGCTGCCACAGTTGGGAGCGGGCGTGCACCCCCTCGGGCTGGCGCGCCGACCGCGGATCGGGCAGCACCTGCGCGTCGTCGTCGAGGATGAAGCCGTACCGGGCGTCCGGTGCCGCTTCGACGTCCGCCCGCCACCAGCCGTCCGGCGACCGCTGCAGCGCGTGCGCGGTTCCATCGATGTCCAGACGTACCACGCTGGGCTCGGGCGCCCAGACGGCGAATTCAGTCATCGACGCGCTCCAGCAAAACGACGGGCAATTCGGCGAACAGGTCAGCAGCCGGCGCCGCTCCGCTGACCCGCCGGCCGGTCAACACGTCGACCCACGATCCGGCGGGCACCGGCACGGCGGTGTCACCCCACCCGGTGTCCTGCAGGCGCACCGTCCACCGGGTGACGGCCACCACCACCTCCTCGCAGCGGCTGAAGGCGACGACGTGCTCGGCAGCGCTACCGGTGGCGAGCACGGCACGGTAGCCGCCGCGCAGGAATGTCTCCGGACGCTTGCGCCGGAGGCGCAGCGCTGTCGCGACAACACGCATCTTGCTGTGTCGCAGGCTGTGCAGCTCCGTCCGTCGCACGTCGTAGTCCACTGCGCGGCGGTTGTCCGGGTCAACCAGGCTGTCGTCCCAGAGCTCGGTGCCCTGATACACGTCGGGGACACCGGGAACCGTCAACGCAAGCAGTTTTTGACCCAACGCATCGCTTTCGGCGTGCGTGTGCAACTGGCCGACCAGCTCGGTGAGTTGCGCGGCCACCGGCCCGTCCAACACCGAGTCCAGCCAACGGTGCACCGCATTCTCGAACTCGGTGTCCGGGTCGTTCCACGTGGTGTGCAGTGCCGCTTCGCGGATCGCCTTCTCGGTGTAGGCGTGCAACCGTTCCCGAAGCTCGCCGGTCACTTCGCCGTTCACCGGCCACACGCCGAAGACGTTCTGCCACAGAAAAAGTCCGGTCGCGGCGTCGGGGGACGGGTTGACACCCTCCCACCGGCTCACGAACTCGACCCACAGTGACGGCACTTGCGAAAGCACCCCGATGCGGGCCCGCACGTCTTCGCCACGCTTGGTGTCGTGGGTGGTCAACGTGGTCATCGCCTGCGGCCAGAGCCGGGCGCGACCGGCAGCGTTGAGATGGAACTCCGCGGCGCCGACGCCGAACCGCTGCGGCTCGCCGCCCACCTCGTTGAGCGACACCAGTCGGGCGTCCCGGTAGAACAGGCAGTCTTCCACCGACTTCGCGGTCACCGCGCCGCACAACTGTTGCAGCCGGGTGTCCGGTTCGCCACCGGCGGCGACAGCGGCGGCCAGTATTTGCAGGGGCTGACGTAAATCCGCTGCCGCCGTCTCGGTTTCGGCTACCGAGGTGGGTAGCAATGCTGCCAGCCCCTGATAGTCGGAGCGGTAGACGTCGATGTGTCCCAACAGGGCAGCCACCGCGTCGGGCAGTTGCGGGTGGTCTGCGCCGGTGGCCGCGGCGACGGTGCGCCGCAGCCGGGCCAGTTCGCTGCCCAAGGTGTCGGTGGCCACCTGAGCTTTCAGCGCACCCAGCAGCGAAGGGGTGGCCTGGTAGTCGACGCCGGTCGACTCGTAAAGCGCTGTGAGCGCGGGCTCCCCGGTCGGGTCGATGAACACTCCGCCCACCTCGCGCAGCACGTTGTAGCCGGTGGTGCCTTGCACCGGCAGCGTGGGCTCCAAGGCCTCCTCGAGGCCCAGTATTTTCTCGATGACGATGTACGCCTGTGGGCCGACGAGATCGCGCAACCACTGCAAATAGCCTGCGGGGTCGGACAATCCGTCCGGGTGATCGATGCGCACACCGTCCACGAGACCTTCGGTGAACCAGCGTTTGACTTCGGCGTGGCTCGCGTCGAATACCGCCCGGTCTTCCTGGCGAAGCCCGGCCAGCGACGTAATCGAGAAGAAGCGCCGGTAGCCGCACACTCCGCGCCGCCACCCGATCAGCCGGTAGTGCTGGCGGTCGTGTACCTCCGGACCGGCGCCCTCACCGGTGCCGGGCGCGATCGGGAATGCCAGATCACCGAGCCGCAACAGGTCGCCGTCTACGGTCAGGTCGGCGACATCGTCGTCGGATCCCAGCACCGGCAACACGATTCGGCCGTCGGCCAGATCCCAGTCGATGTCGAAGTAAGTGGCGTACGGCGACTCCCGACCGTTGCGCAGCACATCCCACCACCACGGATTCTGTTCGGGTTTGTCGATGCCGACGTGGTTGGGCACGACGTCGATCACCAAGCCCAGCCCGCGTTCGCGGGCTGCGGCCGACAGCCGTGCCAGACCTTCGGCGCCGCCGAGTTCGGCTGAGACCGTCGTCGGGTCGGTGACGTCGTAACCGTGCGTCGAACCGCGGACGGCGGTCAGCACGGGGGACAGGTAGACATGCGAGATGCCGAGGTCGGCAAGGTAATCCAGCAGGTTTTCTGCATCGGCGAAAGTGAACGCGAAGCCGCTTTCTTCACCTCGAAGTTGGAACCGGTACGTAGAGACGACGGGAAAGGCCATCCGTCAGCGGGTCTTACGCAGTACGAGCACCGACCGGCCCGGCAAGCTGACCTTTTCACCGGCGTTCACCACGGCGTCGGCGCCGGTGACAGGTTCGGCGCTGTCCAGTTCCACTGTCCACTCCAATGCGTAGTCGTCGTGCGGTGTGACGAAGTCCATGGCCTCGTCGTGAGCGTTGAAACACAGCAGGAACGAGTCGTCGGTCACCCGGCGGCCGCGCGCGTCGGGTTCAGGAATGGCTTCACCGTTGAGGAAGACGCTGACGCAGTTCCCGAAGTCGCTGCCCCAGTCCTCGTGGGTCATCTCCCGCCCGGTCGTCGTCAACCAGGCGATGTCGCGATCCTCTTCACCGCTGCCGAGCGGCTCGCCGTCGAAGAACCTGCGCCGGCGGAACACCGGATGGTCTCTGCGGAGCTTGGTCGCCTTACGGGTGAAAGCCAGCAGGTCGGCGTTCTCGTCGGCCAACGTCCAGTCCATCCAGGATAATTCGGAGTCCTGGCAGTACACGTTGTTGTTGCCCTGCTGAGTGCGCCCGATCTCGTCGCCGTGCGCGATCATCGGCGTGCCCTGGCTGACCATCAAAGTGGCGATCATGTTGCGCATCTGCCGGCAGCGCAGCTCGGTGATATCGGGATCGTCGGTGGGACCTTCCACCCCGCAGTTCCAGGAGCGGTTGTAGCTCTCTCCGTCGCGGTTGTCCTCGCCGTTGGCTTGGTTGTGTTTCTCGTTGTAGGACACCAAGTCGTGCAGCGTGAAGCCGTCGTGGGCGGTCACGAAATTGATGCTGGCGCTGGGCCGGCGACCGGTCGCCTCGTACAAGTCCGACGACCCGGTCAGCCGGGAAGCGAACTCACCAAGTGTTGCGGGCTCGCCCCGCCAGTAGTCGCGCACAGTGTCCCGATACTTCCCATTCCATTCCGTCCATAAACCGGGGAAGTTGCCGACCTGATAGCCGCCTTCACCGACGTCCCAAGGCTCGGCGATCAGCTTGACCTGGCTGACCACCGGATCTTGCTGTACCAGGTCGAAAAACGCCGACAGCCGGTCGACGTCATAGAATTCCCGCGCCAGCGTGGACGCCAGATCGAAGCGGAACCCGTCGACGTGCATCTCGGTCACCCAGTAGCGCAGCGAATCCATGATCAGCTGCAAGGTGTGCGGGTGGCGGGCGTTGAGACTGTTGCCGGTGCCGGTGAAATCCTTGTAAAACCTCAGATCTTTGTCGTCGAGCCGGTAGTAGGCGGCGTTGTCGATGCCGCGGAAATTGACCGTCGGGCCCAAGTGGTTGCCTTCGGCGGTGTGGTTGTAGACGACGTCGAGGATGACTTCGATGTCTTCTTCGTGGAAGCTGCGGACCATCGCCTTGAACTCGGCGACCGAGGCGCCGGCTTCGCGGTTGGACGAATACTGCTGATTCGGAGCGAAGAAGCCGAAGGTGTTGTAGCCCCAGTAGTTTCGCAAGCCCAACTCCAGCAGTCGGCTGTCGTGCATGAACTGGTGGACCGGCATCAGCTCGATAGCTGTGACGTTCAAAGACTTGAGGTGGTCGATGATCACCGGGTGTGCCAGACCGGCGTAGGTGCCGCGCAGGTCCGGCGGGACACCGGGGTGGGTTTGCGTCATGCCTTTGACGTGCGCCTCGTAGATGACGGTGCCGTGGTAAGGGGTGCGCGGCGCCCGGTCGAACGCCCAGTCGAAGAACGGGTTGATCACCACGCTGGTCATGGTGTGGCCCAGCGAGTCGACCATCGGCGGAGTACCCGTGTCGCCGGGCCGGGCGCCGTCGCGGTTCACGGCGGCCAAATCGTAGGAGTACAACGCCTGACCGAAGTCGAAGTCACCGTGGAACGACTTCCCATACGGATCGAGCAGCAGCTTGCTGGCATCGCACCGGTGACCGGCCGCGGGTTCGAACGGCCCGTGCACCCGGTACCCGTACCGCTGCCCGGGGCTGATGCCGGGCAGGTAAGCATGCCAGACGTAGCCGTCGACTTCTTCTAGGGCCACCCGAGTTTCGTTGCCGCCGTTGTTGATCAAACACAGCTCGACCCGCTCAGCGATTTCCGAGAACAGCGCGAAGTTGGTGCCGGCCCCGTCATAGGCGGCGCCGAGTGGATAGTTGGTGCCGGGCCATACGGTGGGCCGTGCCGGCGGCGCGTCGCCAGCAGCGGTATTCGATTGTCTCGGCAGCATCACTTGACTGTAATCGCCGCAGCCCGAAATCGACGTGCTCACCTCACGGAGCCGTGGCGCGCCTCACCAGAACCGGGCGGCCATGCGTCACCACCAGCTCGTGGCCGCAGCGATCTGGCGGCCGAGCTCCGGACTCAACGTCCGCACATAGGTGGCGGAAAGATGGTGAGCGTCGTGGTAGATCAGCACGTTGCCCTCCACCGCACGGCAGATGTCGGCGCGGCAGATGACATCCGACATGTCCAGCGGCTTGAGCAACGGGAACTGCTCGAGGAAGTCCAGCGTCGGGTTGTGATCGGAGAGCACTTCTGAGCGCTGAATACCGCAGGACACCGCGTTACCGCCCTTGGCGAGGCAATCCGCGGGTTCGAACGGCTTGCCGTCCTTGACCAGCCAGGGCGTGTCGCGCATAGCGAGGACTGGAATGTTGTTGTCCGCGAACGTCTGCCATATCCCGGCATACCCCGCGGGCATCACATCGCCGGACTTGACGTTCCACGGCCGGGTGGACGTGGTGAACACATAGTCGGGATGATCGGCGACCAGTTTGGCCATCGCTTTCTGCACCCAGTCACGGCACTGCGGGTAGGCAAGGTTGTTGCCCATGATCAACGGATTCTCATCCGTCGACAGCGGGCAGCCCATCTTGAGGTAGGTCACCACTTTGAAGTGGTGGATGCTCCCGAGTGCATCTAACGCAGTGAGCCAGTGCTCGGCGTGCGATCCGCCGGCCAGCGCAATGGTGCGGGCCGCGGCCCGATCCCCGTACGTGCAGTTGAGCACCGCCGGGTTGGTGAAGTCGCTGATGCAGCCGTCACGGGTGGACGGCGGCAAGTCGTCTTTGGACTCCAGGACGGTGGGACGCATTTTCAGCTGCGGCACCCGGGCTTGGGTGACCAGGGCCCGGCCGCCGGGGTAATCGTGCGGGTTCAGGCCGGTCAGTTCCTTGCCGGACGCGCGTTGCAGCGTCACCTCCTCGCGCCAGGTGAACGACGTGACGGTCAACGTCACGCCCAGCAGGGCCACCACCGAGCCCAGCGCCATCGTCGGGCGGCGCAGCCGCACCATCCACGGGACGGCCGGCACCGGCGGCCGGGACGCCGCGGATGCGGAGTCGTCAGCGGCGGCCGGAGCGCGGTACCGCAGCGGGCCTTCGACGTGCCGGTTGGTCAGATAGGCCAGCCCACCGGCCAGCAGCAACACCAGGGTGCCCTGCACGAAATCGGCGTGCGCGTGGCCGGTGTAGGACAGCCAGAAGATCAGCAACGGCCAGTGCCACAGATACAGCGAGTAGGCCATCGCCCCGAGCGTCACCAGCGGTCCGGCCGCCAGCAGGCGGTTGGGCAGCGGCAGCTGCCGGTTGGCGCCGGCAAGTATGAACAGCACCGTCGCCAGGACGGGTACCAGCGCCCACGGCCCGGGGAACTGCCGGACGCCGTCGATCAGGGCCCCGCAAGACAACACCGCGGCGAGCGCAGCGCTGGCCAGCACCGTCCGCAGCCACATCGGCCAGCGGATGTAGGGGACGAGCGCACCGGCAAGCGTTCCCAGCAGCAGCTCCCAGGCCCGCGCGAAGCTGTCGTAGTAAGCGGCGGCCTGGTTGTCGCGGTGCACGACGATCGCATAGCAGAACGACGCCACCGCCAGCACGCTGAGCACGACGATGAACACCGCGCGTAGCCGCACACCCAGCCTGCGCCGCAGCAGATACGCCAGCCCGAACACCAGGCCCAGGAACGTCACGTAGAACTGGCCCTGCACCGACATCGACCAGATGTGCTGCAGCGGGCTGACCGCTTCACCGGCCCGCAGGTAGTCGGCGGCCGTGTGCGCCAGCAGCCAATTCTGGTAGTAGCCCAGGCTGGCCAGGCTCTGGTTGGCGAAGGTCTCCCAGCGGGTCTGGGGCTGGATGAGAATCGTCAGCACCGCACAGCCGGCCAGCACGACGACCAGCGCCGGCAGCAGCCGGCGAACCAGCCGGTTGATCTCCGGTAACGGCGACAGCGGTGCGGACGGGTTCAGACCCGCCCGCAGCACTTTGCCGCCGAAGAAGAAACCGGACAGCGCCAGAAACACGTCCACACCGCCGGACACCCGACCGAACCAGACGTGGAACATGGCGACCAGCGCGATCGCAATGCCGCGCAATCCGTCCAGGTCGTGTCGGTAAAAGACGGACTTCGACGGTGCCGTCGCGCGGTTCTGCGCCACCGCAGCGGCAGCCGATCTGGGCGCGGAGACGGTCATCATGATCGAGGAACAATCTACCTAAGCCACCGCGCCGTGCTGCAGCGCGACGACGGATGCCGCCGCGCCGCAAGCTCGGTCAAGAGCCGGTCAGTAGTCGATGATGCGGGTCAGGTACGGGGTCATGCTGGCGGTGCGTACCGATGACACTGTGACGACGGGATCGGTGGCCTCCAGCATCTGTCCGTTGCCCAGGTACATCGCGACGCTCTGGCTGCCGCCAGGGCCGAAGAAAATCAGATCGCCGGGACGCGCCTGCGCCGGTGCGATCTTGCGGCCCGCGTTGTACTGCTCGGCGGAGGTGCGGGGCAGCTTGATGCCGGCCCCGGCGAACGAGTACACCATCAGACCCGACGCGTCGAAACCCACCGTGTTGGCATTCAGGCCCGTGCCACGGGTCGGCCCGGCGGCGTTACCCCCGCCGTAGAGGTACGGCACGCCACGCTGCGAGAGCCCACGGGCGATCGCGGTGTTGAGCGCCTGCTGGCGGGTCACCTGCCCGGAGTTCGAGTCGGCGGCCGCGACACCCGGCAAGGCCGGTGTGGGCGCCGCTAACAGGGTCACAGCCAGCGCCACCGCGCCGAAGGTTCGCTTTCCGATGTTCATCATTTGTTCCTTTCTGCGGTCTCAGCGCGATGCCACAGCGCGCTCGCGATTCGGACCGACCACTGAATCACAGCAGTCACTACTGACACTTTGGCAACAAACGTGGGCGACGGCCACTGCCCAGGGGGTTGCTGGAAACTTCTTTGTCGGACCGTGACCGGACGGTGACCGGTTGACTGCCTAAAGCGTCAAATCCGAGGTAGCGGTTGTGATCTCAGTCTCAGCCAGGCGGTTGCGCGTCCACCGCTGCTGTGGGGTGCTGGTGCCAGTAGTTGTTGCTGAAAGCGGTGATCGCTGAGCCCGTCACCGCAGCGCCGATCACCAGAGCCAGGGCCAGCACCGGCCAGAAAGACATGTACCAACCCTTCACCAGCGAGACGAGCGGGCCGATGAAGGCCGCGGCGAACGCCGCCCCGACACCGCCCCACACCACCGGAAAGATGTAGAAGTCGATACCGAACGGCGCCGGGGCGCAGGTGTCATCGGTGCACACGTCGGCAAGAAAGCCGAAGAGTCGCGACGGCCAATCGGTCGTCGTCGCCAGGACCACCAACAAGGTTGTCAGGACGATGGTGCAGACCACATCCCAGGGAGCCAGCCGCAGCCGCAGCACGCGTAGTTGCCCGCTGTCGGACCGCTCGGCGTCCGCCAGCATCGGCCCGGACGGCGGGGAGTCAGCCGGATCGCCCCGGAACGGAACCTCGTCGGCCTGATGCTTGCGCGTCACGGTTTCTCATGGTCCCCGATGGTGGACGATTCTGCGACCGGGCGGCGCGCGGCGGGCAACGGACGCCGACTCCTTTACCCTCGATCGTTATGCCTGCGGTGAGCCCGAGGCTGACGCCCGAACAGATCAGCGCGATCGACGCCGCCCACCTGTGGCATCCCTACAGCACGATCGGCGCTGAAGCCGTCCCGCCGGTGGTGGTCACCGGCGCGCACGGCGCGTATCTGACCGTGCTGCGCCACGGTTCGCCGGTTGACGTGCTCGACGCCATGAGCTCCTGGTGGACGGCAATCCATGGGCACGGCCATCCGGTGCTCGACGCGGCGGTGACCGCGCAGCTGAACACCATGAGCCATGTGATGTTCGGCGGCCTCACGCATGAACCGGCCGCCCGCCTGGCGCAGCTGCTGGTCGATCTCACTCCGGCGAGTCTGGACACCGTCTTCTTCAGCGATTCGGGGTCAGTGTCGGTGGAGGTCGCGGTGAAGATGGCGCTGCAGTACTGGCGCAGCCTTGGCCGACCGGAAAAACGGCGGTTGATGACCTGGCGCGGGGGCTACCACGGGGACACCTTCACCCCGATGAGCGTGTGCGACCCCGACGGCGGGATGCATTCGCTGTGGACGGACGTCCTGGCCCGCCAGATCTTCGCCCCGCAGGTGCCGCGAAACTATGACCCCGAGTACAGCGCCGCCTTCGAGGCGCAACTGGCCGGACACGCCGCCGAGCTGGCGGCCGTCGTTGTCGAGCCCGTCGTGCAGGGCGCCGGAGGCATGCGCTTCCACGATCCGCGCTACCTGACCGATTTGCGCGATTGCTGCCGGCGCCATGAGGTGCTGCTGGTGTTCGACGAGATCGCGACCGGCTTCGGCCGGACGGGTGAGTTGTTCGCCGCCGACCATGCGGGGGTGAGCCCCGACATCATGTGCGTCGGCAAGGCGCTTACCGGCGGCTACCTGAGCCTGGCCGCCACCTTGTGCACCAGCGCTGTCGCCCGCACCATCAGCTCGGGTCCGGCCGGTGCGCTCATGCACGGCCCCACCTTCATGGCCAACCCGCTGGCATGCGCGGTTTCGGTCGCCAGCGTGGAGCTGCTGCTCGCCGGTGACTGGCGGTCGGCGGTCGCCCGGCTCAGCACCGGACTGGGCGACGGACTTGCACCGGCGCGTGCGCTGCCGGGAGTGACCGACGTCCGGGTGTGCGGGGGGATCGGCGTCATCGAGTGCGACGCGCCGGTCGACCTGGCCGTGGCGACTCCCGTGGCACTCGACCGGGGCGTGTGGTTGCGGCCGTTCCGCAACCTCATCTACGCCATGCCGCCCTATATCTGCTCGCCCGCCGAAACAGCGCAGATCACCTCGGCAATGGTCGACGTCGCGCGGGTCAGCGGCTCTCGTAGGCTCTAGAAGCGATGGACGTCTCGGCAGAAGCTACCGCCGTCTCGCCGCTGGCCTGGCTGGACGAAGTCGAGCGGCAACGGCAACAGGCCGGGCTGCGTCGCGCGCTGCGGCCCCGTCCGCCGGTCACGACCGAACTCGACCTGGCGTCCAACGACTATCTGGGTCTGTCGCGGCACCCCGACGTCGTCGCCGGCGGGATGCAGGCGTTGCGCACCTGGGGGGCCGGGGCGACGGGCTCACGACTGGTCACCGGCGACACCGAGCTGCACCAGGAACTCGAGTCGGCGCTGGCCGAGTTCGTCGGCGCCGAGGCAGGTCTGGTGTTCTCCTCGGGATACACCGCCAACCTCGGCGCGGTGGTCGGGTTGTCCGGTCCGTCCGCCCTGGTGGTGTCCGACGCCTACTCGCACGCATCGCTGGTCGACGCCTGCCGGTTGTCCCGGGCCCGGGTGGTCGTCACCCCGCATTGTGACGTCGACGCCGTCGAGGCGGCGCTGGCCGGCCGCGACGAGGACCGCGCCGTGGTCGTCACCGACGCGGTGTTCTCCGCCGACGGCACGCTGGCGCCGTTGCCGCAGTTGCACGAGGCGTGCCGTCGTCACCGCGCGCTGCTGGTCGTCGACGAAGCGCACGGCCTGGGGGTGCGCGGCACCGGTGGACGTGGGCTGCTGCACGAGTGTGGGCTGGCCGGTGCGCCGGACGTCGTGATGACTACCACCCTGTCCAAGTCGCTGGGCAGCCAGGGCGGTGTGGTGCTGGGTTCCGCGGCGGTGCGGGCCCACCTGATCGACGCCGCCCGGCCGTTCATCTTCGACACCGGGCTGGCCCCGGCGGCGGTGGGTGCGGCGCTGGCGGCGCTGCGCCTGTTGGCGGCCGAGCCCTGGCGGCCGGGCGCGGTGCTGCGGCATGCCGCAATCCTGGCCGAAATCTGCGGTGTGGCGACCCGCCCGGAGTCGGCCGTGGTGTCGGTGATCCTCGGAGACCCGGAGGTGGCGCTGACGGCGGCGACGTCCTGCCTGGACGCCGGCGTCCGAGTCGGCTGCTTCCGGCCCCCGACCGTCCCGGCCGGCACGTCGCGGCTGCGGCTGACCGCACGCGCATCGCTGGACGCCGACGACCTCGAATCGGCCCGCCAGGTTCTGACCCGCGTGCTCGGTGAGCTGGCCGGAAAGCGCCCAGCGCGGCCTTGACAGTCCTGGTGGTCACCGGCACGGGCACCGGCGTTGGGAAGACGATCGTCACCGCCGCACTGGCGTCCCAGGCTCGGCAGGCCGGCCTGGACGTGACGGTGTGCAAGCCGGTGCAGACCGGGGTGGCTGCCGGCGACGACGACCTGGCCGAGATCGGTCGGCTGGCTGGAGTGACCGAGCTGGCCGGATTGGCGCGGTATCCACAGCCGATGGCGCCGGCGGCCGCCGCCGAAGAGGCCGGCCTGCGCTTGCCGACCCGCGGCGAAGTGCTCGAGCTGATCAGTGACATCGAGCGCCCGCACCGGCTGACTCTGGTCGAAGGCGCCGGCGGGCTGCTGGTCGAGCTGGCCGAAGCCGGCGTCACGCTGCGCGACCTCGCCGCCGACCTGGGCGCCGCGGTGCTGGTGGTGGCCACCGCCGGGCTGGGCACCCTCAATCACACCGCCCTGACGCTGGAAGCCTTGAGCGCCCGACACATTCGCTGCCCGGGCGTGGTCATCGGCAGTTGGCCTGCCCGGCCGGATGCCGTGGAAACCTCCAACCGCTCGACGCTGGCCCGGATGGCACCACTGCGGGCGGTGTTGCCGGCCGGAGCCGGATCCCTGGGCCCCGACGCGTTCGCCGCGATGAGCGCCCAGGCTTTCGACCGGGCCTGGCTCGAATCGCTGGTCGGTTGATGGTTCACTCCATCGAACTGCTCTTCGACCGCGACACCGAAGCCACGCTGCGGCGGATCTGGGATGATCTGGCCGCCGCCGACATCGGCGCTCACACACCCGCCGGCCGGCCGCACCTGACCCTGGTGGTCGCCGACGGCATCGCCGCCGACGTCGACGCGCTGCTGGGTCCGGTAGCCGAGCAGCTGCCGCTGCCCTGCACCGTCGGCGCCGCGCTGTGCCTCGGGCCCACGAATGCGATCCTGGCGCGGCTGATCGTGCCGACCGCGGCGCTGCTGGCCCTGCAGGCCCAGGTCTACCGTCTCAGCCGCGACCACCTACAGCCCGGACCCGGACCGCACAGCGTGCCCGACCAGTGGACGCCGCACGTCACGCTGGCCCGCCGCGTCGCGGGGCCGGCTCTGGCCCCCGCGCTACGCATCGCGGGCGGACCGGCGCCCATCGACGGCAGCTTGGCGGGTTTGCGGCGGTGGAACGGGACCACCCGGATCGAGTATCCGATCCGCTGACGTGCCGGCCTGGATCGACGGCACCGGCCGCGCGATCATGATGTGATGCCGGTGATCGACGCAGTCGCGACGCTTGCGTCCGACGCGCCGCCCGGACTGCTTCCGGCGCGTCAACAGATGGCGGTGTCGCTGGGCTTCCACATCGTGCTCGCCGGTTTCGGCGTGGCGTTTCCCGCGATGATCTTCGTGGCACACCGGCGCGGGCTGGTGCGCGACGACCCGGATGCGCTGCGCCTAGCCCGGCGCTGGTCGAAGACTGCGGCGGTGCTGTTCGCCATCGGAGCGGTGTCGGGAACCGTGTTGAGCTTCGAGATGGGCTTGCTGTGGCCCGGCTTGATGGGCCGGTTCGGCGACGTGCTCGGCCTGCCGTTCGCGCTGGAGGGGTTGTCGTTTTTCGTCGAGGCGATTTTTCTTGGTCTTTACCTCTACGGGTGGGGTCGTATGCGCCCCCGGTTGCATCTGCTGATGCTGATCCCGATGGCGCTTTCCGGCGTCGTCGGGACGTTCTGCGTGGTCGCGGTCAACTCGTGGATGAATTACCCGACCGGGTTTACTATCCGCGGCGGTCCCGACGGCACCGTCACCGACATCCGGCCGTGGACGGCGATGTTCAATCCGCTGGCGTGGCTGCAATTTCTGCACATGTGGTTGGCGGCGTTTCTGCTGGTCGGACTGTTGGTGTCGGGGGTCTACGCTGCGGGACTGCTGCGCGGCCGCGTCGACGATCATCACCGGCTCGGATTCATCGTGCCGTTCCGGTTCGCCTCGGTGGCCGCCGTGCTGCAGCCGTTGATCGGGCACGTGCTCGGGCTGCAGGTCGGCGGCAAGCAGGCGGCCAAACTGGCGGCCTTCGAACTGGCCCTGCGCCGCGAGCCCGGGCCGGCGCCGCTGCGCTTGGGAGGTTTCCTCATCGACGACAGGGTGCGCTGGGCGGTGCCGATTCCCCGTGTCGGCTCGATCATCGCGCGCGGCACCCTCGACGGGACCGTTCCGGGTCTGGCCGACGTCCCGAAGTCGGAGTGGCCGCCGGTCAACGTCACCCACTGGTCGTTTCAGCTGATGGTCAGCATCGGCCTGCTGCTGGCGCTGGCGGTCGTGGTGTTCTGGGTGACGCGCCGGCGCGGCCACGACCTGCTGGACAACCGCTGGTTTCTGCGCTTCTCCGTGATCGCCGGGCCGCTGGCGCTCATCGCGTTGGAATTAGGTTGGGTGGCCACCGAAGTGGGCCGTCAGCCGTGGACGGTGTGGCAGGTGCTGCGCACCGCCGAGGCGGCGACGATGAACCGCGCGATCTGGTGGAGCTACAGCGCAGTGCTGGTCGTCTACCTCGGCATGACCGTCGCGGCCTCTGTGGTGCTGCGGTCGATGGCCAACCGATGGCGGGCCGGCGACGAAGAACTGCCCAGCCCCTACGGGCCCGCCGCGGAGGCCGACCGGTGAACCTGCCCGCCGTGGTAGCCGCGGCCCTGTTCGTCGGCGTGATCGCCTATGCGCTGTTGGGCGGCGCCGACTTCGGTTCCGGCTTCTACGACCTCACCGCCGGCGCAGGCAGGCGCGGGGCGCAGTTGCGCACCCTGATCGACCACAGCATCGGGCCGGTGTGGGAGGCCAACCACGTGTGGCTGATCTACGTGCTGGTGATGTGGTGGACCGGCTTCCCGAAAGCCTTCGCGGCGGCGACGACGACGCTGTTCACCCCACTGATGCTGGCCCTGGCCGGAATCGTGCTGCGCGGCGCGGGTTTCGCCTTCCGCAAGTACGCCGCCACACTCGGTCAGGCGCGGCTGTTCGGTGCGGTGTTCGCCGGGTCCTCGCTGATCACGCCGTTCTTCTTCGGCACGGTGGCTGGTGCTATGGCGTCCGGCCGGGTACCGGCGGCCGGCTACGGTGACCCGGTCAGCTCGTGGGTCAATCCGACGTCGCTGGTCGGCGGTTGCCTGGCCGTCACCACCTGCATCTTCCTGGCGGGGGTGTTCCTAACCGTCGACGCGGTCCGCGGGGGAGACGCCGAGCTGTCCGCGCGGCTGCGCGTCCGCACCATCGGCGTGGGAGTGGTCGCCGGGCTGGTGGTTTTCGCCGGGCTGTATCCGGTGCGGCACGATGCGCCCACCCTCATCCGCGGCCTGACTCACCAAGCACTGCCGCTGCTCGTCGTCGCCGCGGTCGCCGGGCTTGGCACCTTGGTGCTGCTGGTCTGGGGTTTCCGGCCGATGCCGCGCTCCTTGTGGCTGGTTCGGATATGTGCTGTGGTCGCAGTGACCGCCGTGGTCGCCGGTTGGGGGGTGGGCCAGTACCCGTGGCTGCTGGTCGACCAGTCCCGCATCGCCGACGCCGCCGGTGCGACACCGACGCTGGCGGCCCTGCTGGTCGTCGTCGCCCTGGCCGGCGTCGTGGTGCTGCCGGCGCTCGGCTACCTGCTGTGGTTCACCCAGATCGAAGAACCGCGTCCCACCGCCGGGGCCGGATAACCCGTGCTCAGCGCACCACGATCGTGTGCTCAGCTGCGCGCCACCAGCTCCCCGATCACCGGCGCACCGGGGATCTCACCTGCCAGCAGCAACCCGCCGGAGGTCTGCGCATCCGCCAACAGCAGCGCCTCGTCCTCGCCGATTGAGCTGAGGTCGACGTGCGGGGCGACCCAGTCGAGGTTGCGCCGGGTTCCGCCGCTGACGTAGCCGTCGGCCAGCGCCTGGCGGGCCCCGTCGAGGTAGGGCACCGCGGCAGCGTCGAGCACCGCCGTGACCCCGCTGGCCCGGGCCAACTTATGCAGGTGGCCGAGCAGCCCGAAACCGGTGACGTCCGTAGCGCATAGGACGCCGGCGGACAGCGCCGCGCGGGATGCCTCGGCGTTCAGAGTGGTCATCGCATCGATCGCCTGCTCGAAACGCTCGCCGGTGGCTTTGTGCCGGCTGTTGAGCACGCCGACGCCCAGCGGTTTGGTCAGCGACAGCGGCGTGCCCGGCTTGCCGGCGCTGTTGCGCAGCAATCGATCCGGGTCGGCGATGCCGGTGACCGCCAGCCCGTACTTCGGCTCCGGGTCGTCGACGCTGTGCCCACCCGCCAGATGGCAGCCGGCGAGGCAGCACACGTCCAGCCCGCCGCGCAGCGTCTCGGTCGCCAGCTCGAACGGCAGCACATCGCGGGGCCAGCCCAGCAGATTCACTGCGACCACGGGCCGGCCGCCCATCGCGTACACATCGGACAATGCGTTGGTCGCCGCGATCCGGCCCCAGTCGTAGGCGTCGTCGACAACCGGGGTGAAGAAGTCTGTCGTCGCAATCAGCGCAATGCCGTGCGCGATCCGCACCGCGGCCGCGTCGTCACCGCTGTCCAGACCGACCAGCAGCTCACCGGCCGGATCATGTGGCCGCGCCGCCGTCAGCCCGGACACCACGTCCTCGAGCTCACCGGGGGGAATTTTGCAGGCGCAGCCGCCGCCGTGGGCGTACTGAGTCAGTCGGTAGGTCACGGCGTCCATAATTGTCTTTCATGGCCCCGGGAGGTGTGTCCGGTCTGGTGACCGGCGCGGTCTTCAAAACCGTCGAGCGGCAGACGCTGTCGTTGGCGGGTTCGATTCCCGTCCGCCTCCGCCATGCTCCCGGGGCCTGATGTGACCGCCGACCAGGACCGTCGCCGCCAAGTGCCGCGCACCGACGTGCTGCTCGCCGATCCGCGGCTGGCCGAAGCCGAGCTCAGACTGGGCCGGGAACTGGTGAAAACCGTCATCGGGCAGGCTCAGGAGCTGGCCCGCGCCGGGCACATCGCCCCCGAGCGAGTGGCCGAGCACGCGGTCGCCGCCTTGCCCGCCACCGCCTCGAGCCTGCGGCCCGTCGTCAACGCCACCGGGGTGGTCGTGCACACCAACCTCGGCCGGGCACCGCTGTCGGCGGCCGCCGTGGCCGCGGTGGCGGCCGCCGGCGGTGCCACCGACGTCGAATTCGACCTCGCGACCGGTCATCGCGCCCGCCGCGGCCGCGGCGCGCTGGCCGCGCTGGCCCGGTCGGTGCCGGTGGCGGGCGGTGTGCACGTGGTGAACAACAACGCCGCGGCACTGCTGCTGACCGCCCTGGCGTTGGCGCCGGACCAGGAGATCGTGCTCAGCCGGGGTGAACTGGTCGAGATCGGTGACGGCTTCCGCATTCCGGAGCTGTTAGCCGCCACCGGGGCGCGGCTGCGCGAAGTCGGTACCACCAACCGCACCAGCCTGCGCGACTACGCCGACGCGATCGGCCCGGACACCGGTTTCGTGCTCAAAGTCCATCCGTCGAACTTCCACATCACCGGCTTCACCTCCGCAGTCGCGGTGCCGGAGTTGGCGCCGCTCACCACCGAGCGGAAGGTGCCGCTGGTCGTCGACATCGGCTCGGGGCTGCTGGCGCCGCATCCGGTGCTGCCCGACGAGCCCGACGCGACGTCGACGCTGCGCGCCGGCGCCGATCTGGTCACCGCCAGCGGCGACAAGCTGCTGGGCGGGCCGCAGGCCGGCCTGCTACTCGGCGACGCCGGCCTGGTCGAGCGGCTGCGCCGCCACCCTGCGGCACGCGCCCTGCGGGTGGACAAGCTGACCCTCGCCGCGTTGGAGGCGACGCTGACCGGTCCGGCCTCGCCGGTGGCGCAGGCGTTGACCGCCGACGTCGGGCAGCTCCGGCAGCGAGCGGAACGGCTCGCCGCGCAGCTGCCCGATGCCAGGGCGACGGAGTGCGTCGCGGCGGTGGGCGGCGGCGGCGCACCGGACGTGCAGCTGCCCAGCGCCGCGGTGAGCCTGCCGGAGTCTTACGCCGCCGCACTGCGCGCCGCCAGCCCGCCGGTGGTCGGGCGCTTGGAAGCCGGGCGGTGCCTGCTCGACTTACGCACGGTGCCCCCGGAGCAGGACAAGCTGCTGGCCGCGGCGGTGCGGGCGTGTTCGTCGTAGCCACCGCCGGACACGTCGACCACGGCAAATCCACTCTGGTGCACCGGCTCACCGGCATGTGGCCCGACCAGTTGGCTGAAGAGCAGCGCCGCGGCCTGACCATCGACCTCGGTTTCGCCTGGACCGAACTGGACGGGCGCCAGGTTGCGTTCGTCGACGTGCCCGGCCACCGCCGGTTCGTCACCAACATGCTGGCCGGGGCGGGGCCGGTTCCCGCGGTGTTGTTCGTCGTCGCCGCCACCGAAGGCTGGATGCCGCAGTCCGATGAGCACCTGGCCGCGCTGGACGCGTTGCGTGTCCGGCACGGGCTGCTGGTGATCAGCAAAGCCGACCTGGCCGATCCCGGCCCCGCCGTCCGGCAGGCACACGACCGGTTCGCCGCCACCTCCCTCGCTGATTGCCCGGTAGCGCTCGGCACGGATCTCGACCATGTCCGCGCCGAACTGCTGCGGCTGACCGACCGGCTGCCGCCAGCGGACCCGGACGCCGACGTGCGGCTGTGGGTGGACCGCAGCTTCAGCGTGCGCGGCGCCGGCACCGTCGTCACCGGCACCTTGGCCGCCGGCACGATCCGGGTCGGTGACGAGCTGGAACACGCCGGGCGTCGCGTCACGGTCCGGGGACTGCAGTCTCTGGGCCGAGACCGGTCCGCGGCCGGCCCGGTGGCGCGCGTCGCGTTGAATCTGCGCGGCGTCGACCGGCAGGGCATCCGTCGCGGTGACACGGTCTGCACTCCCGGCGCCTGGCGCGACACCGAAGAAATCGACGTTGCGCTGCGTTCACAGCAGACGCTGCACCGCCGGCTGGTGCTGCATGTCGGGTCGGCGGCGGTGCCGGTTCAGGTGCGTGCACTGGGAGATACCGCGGCCCGGCTGCGGCTGAGCCGGCCGCTGCCGCTGCGGGTGGGCGATGTCGCGTTGCTGCGCGACCCGGGGGAGCACCGCATCGCCGCCGGGATCGACGTGCTCGACGTGCGGCCGCCGCCGCTGCGGCGTCGCGGCGCGGCGCGCATCCGCGCCGGGGAGCTGGCCGCCGGCCACCTGCGCCCGCCGGACTACGCACGGGCCGCCGACCTGCGGGCGATGGGGATGCCGATCGCCGGGCGGCAGATCGGTGACTGGGTGGTGGACCCGCAGTGGTGGGGTGTGCGCCGCGACCAGGCCGCTGCGACAGTACGGCGGTGGGCCGACCAGCACGACGTGGCGGCGGGAATGCCGTTGGAGACGCTGCGGCAGCAGCTGGGTCTGCCTGCCGCCGACCTGGTGGCCGAATTGCTGCGCGGCACCGACTTGGCGGTCGCCGACGGCGTGGTGCGCCCACCCGGCGCGGCGCTGCCCGCCCGCGTCGACCAGGCCGTCCGCGCGCTGGAGGAGTGGCTGGCCGCCGAACCGTTCCGCGCTCCGGAGGCCGGTGAACTGACCGGCCTGCAGCTGGGCGCCCGTGAGCTCGCCGCGGCGGTGCGGGCGCGCCGGCTCACCCGGTTGACCGACGGCGTCGTGCTGGGCCCGGATGCGCTGGAACGGGCCACCGCGATCCTGGCGGCTCTGCCGCAGCCCTTCACCGTCAGCGACGCCCGGCGCGCTCTGGGCACCACCCGCCGCGTCGCCGTGCCACTGCTCGAACAGCTCGACGCGCGGCGGGTCACCCGGCGCAGCAGCGACGGCACCCGAACAGTGGTTTGATCGTGAGGATGTACTTCCGGAAGTTGATTCAGTCCTGGCCGGTTTACCGGCAGGTGACCGGCGCCGACGCGCTGGGCCGAGGCAAAGCCGCTCAATCCGCCCGATCGGCGGCCCTGGAACCCCGCACCGCGTCCGCGGACAGCGTCGTGCATTCCGTCTGCCCATTCTGCGCGGTCGGGTGCGCGCAGAAGGTGTACGTCAAGGACTCCCAAGTCGTCCAGATCGAGGGCAACCCGGACAGCCCGATCTCCCGCGGCCGGCTGTGCCCGAAGGGGTCGGCGAGCAAGCAATTGGTCACCGGCCCGCAGCGGCAGACCGAGGTGCGCTACCGGGCGCCTTATGCCACCGAGTGGCAGGACCTGGACTTGGACACCGCGCTGGACATGGTCGTCGACCGGGTGCTCGACGCCCGCCGCAGAGGCTGGCAGGACTTCGACGCCGACCGCAACACGCTGCGCCGGACCATGAGCATCGCCAGCCTGGGCGGTGCGACCCTGGACAACGAAGAGAACTACCTGATCAAGAAGCTTTTCACGGCGTTGGGCGCGCTGCAGATCGAGAACCAGGCGCGTATTTGACACTCTTCCACGGTTCCCGGTCTGGGAACCTCCTTCGGTCGCGGCGGGGCGACGGACTATCAGCAGGATCTCGCTAATTCCGACTTCATCGTCATCATGGGCTCGAACATGGCCGAGGCGCATCCGGTCGGATTCCAGTGGGTGGTGGAGGCGAAATCCCACGGCGCCGAAGTGGTGCATATCGACCCGCGATTCACCCGCACCAGCGCGGTGGCCGACCGGCACGTGGCGCTACGGGCGGGCAGCGACATCGCCTTCCTGGGTGGGGTGATCAACTACATCCTGAGCAACGAGCTGGACTTCCGCGACTACGTCACGGCCTACACCAACGCCAGCTTCCTGGTCGGCGAAGAATTCCGGGACACCGAAGATCTCGACGGGCTGTTCAGCGGCTACGACGACGCGTCCGCGTCCTACGATTCATCGACCTGGCATTACGAGGCCACCGAGTCCGGCGGCTATGCCGGGGGCGGCGCCAAGGAGCGCAGCGCTCCTCAGCAGCAGGGCTCCGGGGGGGCGCCGGTCGAGGGCGGCGCCGGGGACATCCCCTCGGATCCGACGCTGCAACATCCGCGCTGCGTCTACCAGGTCCTCAAACGGCACTACGCGCGCTACACACCGGAGATGGTGGAGCGGGTGTGCGGGGTGCCGGCCGACACGTTCCGCCAAGTCGCGCAGGCCTGGACTCGGAACTCCGGGCGGGAGCGCACCGCCGCACTGGTCTACAGCGTCGGATGGACCCAGCACTCGATGGGGGCGCAGTTCATCCGTGCCGGCGCGATCATTCAACTGCTGCTGGGCAACATCGGCCGGCCCGGCGGCGGAGTGTTCGCCCTGCGCGGGCACGCCAGCATCCAGGGCTCCACCGATGTGCCGACGCTGTTCGACCTGCTGCCCGGCTATCTCGCCATGCCGCGGGCGGGCCAGGAAACGCTGGCGGACTACCTCGACACGATCACCGCCCACAACCAGAAAGGGTTCTGGCGCAACGCCGACAGCTACATGGTCTCCCTGCTCAAGGAGTACTGGGGTGCGGCGGCCACCGCGGAGAACGACTATTGCTTCGACTACCTGCCCCGCGTCGACGGCGACCACGGCACCTACCGCACGGTGATGGACATGGTCGACGGGAAGGTCTCCGGTTACTTCCTGCTCGGCCAGAACCCGGCCGTCGGGTCCGCTCACGGGCGGCTGCAGCGGCTCGGCATGGCCAACCTGGACTGGCTGGTGGTGCGTGATCTGGTGATGATCGAAAGTGCCACGTTCTGGAAGGACTCCCCGGAAATCGAGACCGGTGAAATCAGCTCGCAGACCTGCCGGACGGAAGTGTTCTTCTTCCCGGCGGCGTCGCACGTCGAGAAATCCGGCTCGTTCACCCAGACCCAGCGGATGCTGCAGTGGCGAGACAAGGCGGTCGAGCCGCCCGGTGACGCCCGCTCGGAGCTGTGGTTCTTCTTCCACCTGGGCCGGCGACTGCGGGAGAAACTGGCCGGGTCGACGGACGAACGGGATCGGCCGCTGCTCGAACTGGCGTGGGACTATGCAACCGAGGGCCCCGATGGTGACGAGCCGTCGGCTGCCGACGTGCTGCGGCACATCAACGGCATCGACTTGACCACCGGTCGCACAGTCGACGGCTACACCAGCCTGAAAGCCGACGGCACCACGGCCTGCGGCTGCTGGATCTACAGCGGCGTGTACGCCGACGAAGTCAACCAGGCAGCCCGGCGCAAACCGCACGACCAGCAGGGTCCCTACGAGTCGGAGTGGGGTTGGACGTGGCCGATGAACCGGCGGGTGCTCTACAACCGGGCGTCGGCCGACCCGCAGGGCCGGCCGTGGAGTGAACGCAAGAAGCTGCTCTGGTGGGACCCGGACAAGGGTGAGTCAGGGGAGTGGACCGGATACGACATTCCCGACTTCGAGAAGACCAAGCCGCCGGACTACCGCCCGCCGCCGGACGCGGTGGGTGTCGAAGCGCTGCGCGGAGACGATCCGTTCGTCATGCAAGCGGACGGCAAGGCCTGGTTGTTCGCGCCCAACGGCGTGGTCGACGGTCCGCTGCCCACCCACTACGAGCCGCACGAATCACCGGTCCGCAACGCGCTGTACGCACAGCAGGGCAACCCGGTGCGGAAGGTGTACGGCCGCCCGGACAACCCGTCCAACCCGTCGCCGCCGGAGGCGCACAGCGACGTGTTCCCGTTCGTGCTGACCGCGGCGCGGCTGACCGAGCACCACACCGCGGGCGGAATGAGCCGGCAGCTGCCGTATCTGGCGGAGCTGCAGCCGGCGCTGACCGTGGAGGTGTCCCCGGAGCTGGCCGCCGAGCGCGGCCTGGCGCACCTGGACTGGGCGCACGTGATCACCAGCCGCGCGGCGGTGGATGCCCGGGTGCTGGTGACCGATCGGATGACGCCGCTGCGCGTGGAAAGTCAGGTGGTGCACCAGGTGTGGCTGCCCTATCACTGGGGGCACACCGGACTGGTCGACGGCGACGTCGTCAACGACCTGCTCGGGGTGGTCGCCGATCCGAACGTCTTCATTCAGGAGAGCAAGGTGGCCACCTGCGACATCCAGCCCGGACGGCGACCGCGTGGGCCCGCGGTGCTGGCCTATGTCGAGGGATACCGGCGCCGCGCCGGCATCACCCCGGAAACCGGTACCCACCTGAACACCACCGCGTCCGGAGAAGTTGCGCGCGGCGAGCCGGAGGACAACTAGTGACCGAAGACAGCTCCAACAGCTGGTACGGGCCGTTAAACGATCCCGCCGGCGAGGCCGGCCATGCCGACCATCCGGCCCGGGTCGGGTTCTTCACCGACACCTCGATCTGCATCGGCTGCAAGGCCTGCGAAGTGGCCTGCAAGGAATGGAACATGGTGCCGGTCGACGGGTACAACCTGCTCGGCATGTCCTTCGACAACACCGGCATGCTGGGCGCCGACAGCTGGCGCCACGTCGCCTTCATCGAGCAGAACCGCCCGCTGGGCACGCAGGACCCCGGTCTGGCCGGGCTGCCGACCGGCGCGTCGGTCAGCGAGCAGACCGCCGAGGAGGTCGCCGCGGCGGTCGAAGCCACCCCCCGCGGCGGCGGCGAGCTGGGCACCACGCCGGTCGACCTGGGCGTCCCACGCTTCGAGCGTCCCGGCGACCTCCTCGGTGCCGAGACCCGCACCGCTTTCCGCTGGCTGATGAGCTCGGATGTGTGCAAGCACTGCACCCACGCGGGCTGTCTGGATGTGTGCCCGACGGGTGCCTTGTTCCGCACCGAGTTCGGCACCGTCGTGGTGCAACAGGACATCTGCAACGGGTGTGGATATTGCGTGTCGGGGTGCCCCTACGGGGTGATCGACCGGCGCGAGGGCGACGGGCGCGCCTGGAAGTGCACGCTGTGTTACGACCGGCTGCGCGACGATCTGGAGCCGGCGTGCGCCAAAGCGTGCCCCACCAAGTCGATCCAGTTCGGCCCGCTGGACGAGCTGCGCGAGCGGGCCGCCCGCCGGGTCGAGGAACTCCACGAGCGTGGCACCACCGAGGCCCGGCTTTACGGGCATGACCCGAACGACGGGGTCGGCGGTGACGGCGCGTTCTTCCTGCTGCTCGACGAGCCGGAGGTCTACGGGTTGCCGCCGGACCCGGTGGTGCCGACCCGCGATGCGCCGGCGATGTGGCGCTACGCCGGGCTGGCGGCCTCGGCCCTGGTCGGCGCCGCGTGCTCGGCGTTTTTGAGGCGGGACCGGCGGTGACCGAGCGGCACGTCGGGGACGTCAAGACGCGCCGGTCCGGCGCGGCGGCAACCGCGAGCAGCTCCCGGTGCCGCCGGCGGATTTCCGGTCCTACTACGGCCGCGCAGTGCTGAAAACACCCGTCTGGGAGTGGAAGATCGCCGCCTACCTGTTCACCGGTGGGCTGTCGGCGGCCTCGGCGCTGCTCGCCGCCGGCGCCGATCTGACCGGTCGGCCCGCGCTGCGCCGGGTCGGCCGGGTCGGGTCGCTGTCCGCGCTGCTGGCCAGCATGTATCTGCTGGTCGCTGATCTGGGCCGGCCGGAGCGGTTCCATCACATGCTGCGGGTCGCCAAGCCCAGCTCCCCGATGAGTGTGGGCACCTGGATCCTGGTGGCCTACGGGCCGGGTTCGGCTGCGGCCGCCGTTGCGGAACTGCTGCCGGCTGCGCTGCACCGCCACTGGATCGGCCGGCTGCTGCGGTGGACGGCACGGCCGGCGGGGCTCTGGGCGGCGGTGACGGCTCCGGGGGTGGCGTCGTATACGGCGGTGCTGCTGTCGCAGACGTCGGTGCCGGCCTGGCGCGAGGCGCACCCGTATTTGCCGTTCGTGTTCACTGGGTCGGCGGCAGCCAGTGGCGGCGGGCTGGCCATGGCGCTGACTCCGGTCAGAGAAGCCGGTCCGGCGCGCCGGCTGGCGTTGGCCGGGGCGGGGCTGGAGATCGCCGCGTCGCGGCTGCTCGAGCGGCGGCTCGGCCTGTCCGCGCAGGCTTACACCACCGGCAAGGCACACCGGCTGCGGAGATGGGCCGAGTACTTGACGGTCGGCGGGGCGCTGGGCACCGTGGCGGCCGGTCGGAACCGGGTTGCGGCGGCAGTGTCCGGGGCGGCTTTGCTCACCGGCAGCGCGCTGCAGCGGTTCGGCGTGTTCGAAGCGGGGGTCGAGTCCACCCGCGACCCGAAGTATGTCGTGGTGCCGCAGCGCGCCCGACTCGATGCGGGTCACCCGGCGCGCGGCGACGACCGGACCAGCAGGCTAGGCTGACCAGCCATGGGCCGGGTCACGGCGCGCCGGCCGGCACGACACCTCAGCAACGGGGCCGCGACGTCCCGGCCGGAGACGTTGGCCGTGGAAGAGCCGCTGGAGATCCGGGTCAACGGCAACCCGATCACGGTGACCATGCGCACTCCGGGCTCGGATTTTGAACTGGCCCAAGGATTCTTGCTCACCGAAGGTGTCATCGCGCGGCGCGACGACGTGCACACCGTGCGGTATTGCCGCGGCGCCTCGGCGTCGGGTGCCGTCGGCGGGGCCAACACCTACAACGTCCTGGACATCACGCTGGCACCGACGGTGCCCCCGCCCGACGTGGACGTGACCCGCAACTTCTACACCACCTCATCGTGCGGTGTCTGCGGCAAGGCCTCGCTTGACGCGGTGCGACTGATCAGCCGCCACGCACCCGGCGATGCTCCCGCCCGGGTCGCCGCTGCCACCTTGACGGCGATGCCCGCTCAACTGCGCGCCGCGCAGAAAGTCTTCGCCAGCACCGGAGGACTGCACGCCGCGGCGCTGTTCGCCGTCGACGGGACGATGCTGATCGCGCGTGAGGACATCGGCCGGCACAACGCGGTGGACAAGGTGATCGGCTGGGCGCTGGAATCCGACCGGATCCCGTTGAGCACCGCGGTGCTCATGGTCAGCGGCCGGGCGTCGTTCGAGCTGACGCAGAAAGCGGTCATGGCAGGGGTACCGGTGCTGGCGGCGGTGTCGGCGCCGTCGTCGCTGGCGGTTGACCTGGCCGGCCAGTCCGGTGTCACGCTGGTCGCGTTCCTGCGGAGTGATTCGATGAACATCTACACCCGCGCCGACCGTGTCGCCGCGCCCTAGCCGCCGAACAACAGATACAACCCGGTGAAGGTGTAGCCGACCATCACCAGCATCATGGTGAGCTGGCCGGTGAGCTGATGGCCTTTCGGCAGCACCCGCAGCGCTTTGTCGTGCGCGGCGATCACCGCCACGATGTGCCCGGTGACCACGCTCGCCACTTTGATGACCGCGAGCACCGGCGGATGCATCGACAGAATGTAGGCAACGTGCGCGTGCCCCAGCCCCAGCAGGTTCCAGCCCCGACCGAGCGGGTCGCCGAGAGCGATGAAGGCCTGCTGGCCCCGCTCCACCAGATAGCTCAGGTAATGGGCGAATATGTAACCCACCACGATCGGGATCAGTGAGTGAGCCATCTCGCCGGGCAGCGCGCGGCGCTCATCGCGGTCGACGCCCCCGGTGGCTCGCGCGGCAAGCGAGAACGTCAGCGCGACAACGGAAATGAACACCAGCAGCCCGACGGTCCGCAGAGCCGACGACGACACCGTCGCAGGCACCCCGTGCGCAGCGCGGCCCACCCCGTCAGCGAAGCTGCGCCAGGTCGGCGACGACGAGTAGCTGTCGAACGCCGTCGAGCCCAGCAGCACCGACAGCACCGCCACCACTCCGGGACGCACCGGCAGCGACGGCAGGTGGTCGAACGGGTTGCCGAACACCACCTGACCGCTGTCCGGGCTCCGGCGAAACACCGACAACCGCGAAACCGCCACGCTGTACACCCCGAACGGATCGACTCGGGCCAGCCAGCGCTGCCCGCACAGCCAGGCCCCGCCGAGCAGCACCACGACGTAGATCAGCAGCCACGTCTTGACTACCGGCAGCGACGCCGAGTTCGGGCTGGCCAGTTCCATCCAGACGAAGGCGAACAAGCCCACCGCCGCCGGGCGGTATCCCCAGCTGTCCGGGTAGGACAACCGCGGCCGGTGCAGCCGTTGCGGCGTGATCCGCCGCAGCAGCAGGTACACCGTGCGCACCGGCGAGACGACACGCCACACCGGCCCGAAGAGCAGCGACACCGGCACCAAACCGACCCACAGCAGCACGTAGAAGGCACCGAGCAGCGCATTGTTCTGCGTCTGCGGACCCCACAGCCCGGCGGTCAGCACCCACAGTGCGAACACCAGCGCCAGCGCGGCGATCACCCACCGGGTGACGCGCGCGTCTACGAACCGGGTCAGTTGTGGCAGCGGCCGGCCCGGCTTGAGTGGGTCGAAGCGGGGCCGCCGCCACGCGAACGCCACCAGCGCGAAGGTGAAGGTCAACGCCCACGCGGCACCGACCATGCTGTACAGGTAGGGCACGGGCAGGTCGCCGGACCCGCCCAGACCGTGCGCCAGGATGACAGTGGCGCCGCGGGAGGTCACGGACGCACTTGGATGGTGGCTACCGTCCGGTCCAGATGGTGCAGCTCGACCTCTACATTGCCCGGCACGTCGACACTGAACTGGAAGGTCTGGTTCGGTGCGGCGGCGATCTTGAACTCGTGATCAGGTACCGAGTGGACGTGCAGTTCGTCTGCGGCGTCGCTGGTGATCCGGAACGTGATCGGCTGGTTGACCCTGGCCTGCAGCGTGGCGTTGACCGGGGTCACCTGGCCTTTGGCGATGGTGACATCGACCGAAAGGTTGCCCGGCGCAGTCTTGTCCGCCGAACCACCGCAGCCGACCAGACCGTTGACCAGCATCACCGCCGCGGCCGAGACGAGCTTTGCCCGAAGCGTCAGTACCGCCGCTGTCATGCCGCCCGCGGGGGCGAGCGGTCCAAGGCGTGCTCCTCCGGCTGCGTCGGCGCGGTTTCGCGCGAATTGACGCGCCCGGCGCCCCAGGTCAGCAGGCTGATGACGGTCAACGTGAAGAACAGCACCACTACCCCGCCCGCGGTGAACAGCCATGCCGGAACGCCCGGGTCGCGTTCCCGCTGCAGGATCGAGACCTCGAGGACGAACGGTTTGGTGCTGACCGCCTGGGCCGGGATCTCGGGCACCGGGATCGCCGGATCGGCCGGCGCCCAGATCGGCACGGCCGTCAGGGTGCGACCGTCCTGCACGCGCAGCAGGGTCTTCCATTCGCCCCACACCGGGATTGGCTGGGTGGACACGTAATGTCCGGGCCCGACCTTCTTCAGCGGGTCGATCTGCAGGCCGCGGTCGTTGTTCATCTTGCCCTGCCAGGACAGGATGGTCAGCCAGTCCGGGTGGGCTCTGAGCAGGGTGGGCGGGGTGATCTGCACATCGGCGGACACCATCCGCTGTCCCGGCTTGCTGGGCAGGTCGGCCAGCTTGACGGTGGCGGTGTCCTTCGACGGCACGTCGATGTGCAACCCGTTGGCCACCGTGGCGCCGATCACCAGCACAGTCAACGCCACCGCGGTGATGCCGACGGCCTTGCTGGGCAGCTTCCGGGTGGTCAGCACCATCCCGAACAGCGCGGCGCACACTCCCATCAAGATGGCGACCGGCACCGCCGTCGGCAGCGCTTCGCGCCACAGCGCTCCTGGCCACGGGTAGTGGTAGACCGCGCCGATCCACAGCGACTCCAGCCACAGCCCAACGGTGCCGATGCCCAGGCCGGCCACCGCGCCGAAGAAAAGCGGACGGCGGAACAACGGGGTGAGGGCCACCAGTTCGACGACCAGCGCCGGACCCAGATACAGCGGGAACCAGTTGATCGGGGCGCCCAGGATCGGTCCAACGATCAGCGCCACAATTCCACGCAGGCCGATTGCGAACAGGGCCGCGATGACCGCCGCGCCTCTGCCCATCGTCATCCGGGCGACGACCGCGGCAATCGCTGCCGCCGCTGCGATCAACATGGGTTGGAATACCAGCCGGAACTGTGGCACACCGAAGTCGAACTCGATCTGATAAACCGACATCCCGATGAACAGGCCGCCGAGTGACAGGTAGCGCATCGCTTTGACGAAGGGACGATCCGGGGCTGCATCTGGGCGGGCACGCCTGCCCTCGTATTCCAGCAGCAGCGTTGCGAACAGCGAGAAGTTGGCGCCACCGATCATCATCAGGTGGGTCGGCCCCCACAGTGTGACGTCCTGACCGAAGATGCGGTGCCAGATGTCGTCGAGGGGAAACCCGATCAGCGCGTAGAGCCCGCAACCGGCCATCAGCACCCCGCCCACCGGCGCATACCAGTTGCGCGTGATCCGCACCGCTGCCGGACCGGGCTTGTCGTACGGCAGCACCACCGAAATCATCCCGGCGAGGAAGATGCCGAAGAGGCCGATGATGATGAAGTAGTGCGCCGGGTTGGCCAGCGGACCGGGGTCGCGGCCGTTTCCGATGTGCCAGCTGACGTCCCAAATGAAGCCGAACAGCGCGCAGATGATCGACGTGGTGAACACAGGCACCGGCAGGGCCACCCACGCCGGCCGGTCGAACTTGTCGCCGAGTTTGCGCCCGAGCGTGTCCAGCAACGTGAATCGGCGCGTGCGGTGCGCCCACCCCACACCGAGCATCACGGCACCGATGATCATCGCCGCGATGGAGAGACCGATCACCTGGCCGAGGGCGGCGCCCTTCGCCGGCGGCGACTCCGCCACAACCGTCAACATCACCGCTGACTCCTCTCTAATGACTCAAACCGATGATAAACAGTCGTTCACTCAAAGCCAACTTACTGCAAAGTAGGATAGCCATCCGCTGACATCCGGGACTGAATATGCCCTATTTGCCGACACTTCGGTCCTGCTTCTCGTCCGCAGGTGACTGTTCAGTCGAGTCGGCGCTGCGCCGGTCTTTCATCGCGATGTACAACACGACGCCGACGACGACGAACGCTGGCAGGAAGGCGGGGCCGGCCAGAATGATCCAGTGGTGAGCCAGGTATTGCACGTGCGGTTCGGGCATGTTTTCTGTGCTCCGGGCGAGTGCTGGTTCCGGCGGGGATCGACCGGTGCGCGCAGGATAACCAAAATTCAGGCCTTTCAACCGCTCCAACTGCACCTCGTTGGGTCCGGTGCGCCGGACATGGCTTAGCCTGACATGCCTAACCTCGACAACTAGGTTCTTGCAGCGGCGATCAGCCGCTCAGACGCGCCATCGCAAAGACGACAGGGGGGAGTGCTGGTGACTCACGCGGCGACTCGGCCGGCCACCGACAGCGGCATCAGCATCGGCGGGTCGACGGGCCCTGACATCCTGGCAGTGGCCCGCGAACGGGCGTTGCACGGCGGCCAGGGTTTGACCCAGGACCAGGTTCTGCAGGTGCTGCAGCTGCCCGACGACCGGACCGAAGAGCTGTTGGCGCTCGCGCATGAGGTGCGGATGGCCTGGTGCGGTCCCGACGTCGAGGTGGAAGGCATCATCAGCCTGAAGACCGGTGGTTGCCCGGAGGACTGTCATTTCTGTTCGCAGTCCGGATTGTTCGCCTCGCCCGTGCGCAGCGCCTGGCTGGACATTCCCAGCCTGGTGGAGGCGGCCAAGCAGACTGCGAAGACTGGTGCCACCGAATTCTGCATCGTGGCTGCGGTCCGGGGGCCCGACGACCGGCTGCTGGCCCAGGTTGCGGCGGGTATCGAGGCGATCCGCAACGAGGTCGACATCAACATCGCCTGTTCGCTGGGCATGCTGACCGCCGAGCAGGTGCAGGACCTGTCATCGATGGGCGTGCACCGCTACAACCACAATCTCGAGACGGCCAAGTCGTTTTTCCCCAACGTGGTCACCACGCACACCTGGGCGGAGCGCTGGGACACGTTGTCGATGGTGCGCGACGCCGGCATGGAGGTGTGTTGCGGTGGCATCCTCGGGATGGGCGAGTCGATCGAGCAACGTGCGGAGTTCGCCGCTGAACTGGCCGAATTGGGGCCCGACGAGGTGCCGCTGAACTTCCTGAACCCCCGGCCGGGCACCCCGTTCGGGAAGCTCGAGGTCATGCCGGCCGGTGAGGCGCTGAGGGCCGTGGCGGCGTTCCGGCTGGCGTTACCCCGGACCATGCTGCGGTTCGCCGGTGGCCGGGAGATCACGCTGGGCGACCTGGGCGCCAAGCAGGGCATCCTGGGTGGCATAAACGCGGTGATCGTCGGCAATTACCTGACCACCCTGGGCCGGCCCGCTGAAGCCGACTTGCAGCTGCTCGACGAGCTGCAGATGCCGCTCAAAGCGCTCAACGCAAGCCTGTAAGAAAGTACCGGCGGCCGATGGTTCGAGAGCTGCCCGTCCCAGTCGGTGCGGGTGATTACAACGTCTACACCGGTGGCGCTGATGCGTGTGTTCCGGTCTCGGCGCAGCTCGGCTTGGAGCCGCCTCGGTACTGCGCAGCCTGCGGACGCCGGATGGTCGTCCAGGTCCGGCCCGACGGCTGGCGGGCGAAGTGCTCGCGGCACGGAGTGGTGGATTCAACCGATCTCGAGGAGCGGTGTTGACTGAGCCGGCGGCTCCCGTCGGCACGGCGCGCCCGGTTGGCCGTGGAGCGCTGGCGGCCGTGGTCGCGGGTCTGTGGGTGGCCGGTGTGCTGATCGGCGGATTATGGTCGGTCGTTGCCCCGCCGATCCACGCGGTGGTGGCGCTGACTCATAGCGGCCAGCGGCTGCGCGATTACCTGGGCGACGAGGCAGACAACTTCTTCGTTGCCGCCGCGATGATGTTCGGTCTGCTGTCTCTGCTCGCGGTGGTGGCTGCTGTGCTGGTCTGGCAGTGGCGGGCGCACCGCGGGCCGGGAATGGTCGTCGGGCTGACGGTCGGTGTGATCGGCGCCGACGCCGCCGCCGCGGCGGTGGCCGCGCTGCTGGTGCGGCTGCGCTACGGCGTCGTGGACATCAGCCGGGTGCCGCTGACGCACGAGAATGCGTTCCATTACTTCATCGAGGCGCCGCCGGCGCTGTTCGGTCACAGCGCGCTGCAGGTCGCGTGCACTGTGCTGTTGCCGGCTGCGCTCGCCGCACTGGCGTATGCGCTGTTGGCCGCGGCGTCACCGCGCGACGACCTGGGCAGCTACTTTCCCGTCGACTCGGATCGGGTCAGAGCGGGCGCCGCCGAATCGGTCTACCGGTGATGACCTTCGCGGCGATCCTGGCCAGCCGCGCCATCCCGATATAGGTGGCCGGGTTGAACATCGTCGGCCAGGTCGTCCGGATCAGGTGGTCGGTCAACGGCCGGCGGGCGAAGCGGTCCTGCAACCACCGCAGTGTCATCGGCGCGGACAGCGGGTGCAGCAGCAGGTGCTCGTTGAAGGCGTCCCGGTGATAGGTGACGTCGGCTCCGCCACCTGAGTAAGCGTCGGCGAGGTCGTCGATGTCATCGACCGAGATGAGGTAGTCGTGCACTGCCTGGATGATCAGCACCGGCGGGGTCGGCACGGTCGTGCCGAGTTGAATGTTGTGGAAAACGTACTGCACCTCAGGCATCGCCAGCACCTCTTCGAGCGGCGTCACCAGGTAGTCCCCGAAGTCCTTGCGCGCCATGTGCAACACCGCGCCGACGGTGGTCATCGCCTCCAGCCGCTTGAGCATCAGGCGGCCCTTGTCGTTGGAGTGCTCCTCGATGATGCGGTTCAGGTCGGGGTAGGTCTGGGACAGCGCGGCGACCACCATGGCCGGCAGGCCGGCCAGCAGATGGCCGTTGAGCCGTCGGAAAGTGTGGGCGAGATCACCCACCGGTGACCCCAGCACCGCGCCGACGATGTCGAGCTCAGGCGCGTAATCCGCGCAGATCTCCGCCGCCCAGGCGGTGGCCAGCCCGCCGCCGGAATACCCCCACATCGCCACCGGCGACGACGGGGGCAATCCGAGGTGTTCGTAGTTCAGGGCGGCGCGCACGCCGTCCAGCACGCAGTAGCCCGGTTGGTACGGCGCCCCCCACATTCCGCGCGGCCCCTCGTGGTCGGGCACCGACACCACCCAGCCCTCCGCGAGGGCGGCGTTGATCAGCAGAAACTCCAGCTGCGCCAATGAGCCGATCGCCTTGGCCCCTCGGCGCAGCGCGTAGGACGGAAAGCAGCGCGCAGTCACCGCGTCGATTGCGCACTGGTAGGACAACACCGGGCGGGGCCGGTCGAGTTTGAGGCCTTTCGGGACGATCACCGTCGTCACCGTCGCCTCGGGCTGGCCGTTCATGTCAGCCGTCCGGTAGAGCAGCTGAACGGCTTTCGTGCGCTGGGGAATCAGACCGAGGAACGCCAGCTCGACGTCCCGCGAGCGCAGCACCGTGCCTGGCTGGGCGTGCTGAAAACCGGGTGGCGGTTCGTGGAACGGGTCGTCCGACGGCAATACGGGTCGCACCTTGCGCTGCAACTCCTGATGCGGGGCCCGGCCGATCCACTCGGCTCCGGTCACGCTCGCTAGGCCACCAGATTCAACCACCGGTGCATTCTTACTTAAGGAGCCGTTAAGAAGCCAATCGGCGCGCGGGCCGGACGGCGATTTCAGCCAGTCCCGGGCGGGCGCAGCGCGGCGAATTCGTCGGTAACCCGCAATTGAGAGTCGGTGAATCGGTACAGCGCTGCCGGGCGGCCGCCGCTGCGACCGGACTGCGCGATGGTTCCGGTCTGGGTGATCACCCGGCGGCGCGCCAGCACACGCTGCAAATTAGTCGGGTCAACCTGGTAGCCCAGCGCCGCGCCGTAGATGTCCCGCAGCGTCGACAGCGCAAACTCCTTAGGCGCCAACGCGAATCCGATGTTGGTGTAGGACATTTTGGCCACCAGTCGGGTCCGGGCGTAGCTGATCATGAGGCCGTGGTCGAAGGCCGTCGGGGGCAGCGCGTTCACCGGATGCCACCGGGTGTCCGGCGGGAGCTCGGGAGTGGCGGGGGAGGGCACCAGGCCCAGGAACGTCGAGGCGATCATCCGGATCCCGGGCACCCGGTCCGGATCGGAGAACACGGCAAGCTGCTCGAGGTGGGCAAGCTCACGCAGATCGACCTTCTCGGCGAGTTGCCGACGAACCGAACGGGTCATGTCTTCGTCGTCGCGCAACCGGCCGCCCGGCAATGACCACATGCCGCGCTGCGGATCTCGCGCCCGCTCCCACAGCAGGACATTGAGCTGGGCCTTCGACCTCTTCGAAGCTGCGGCCGGTCCCGTTTCAGGTGGGCGCACCTGGAACACGACAGCGAGCACTTCGTGCGCGGTGCTACCATGAGCCATGTTTTCGATTGTAAGTCGAAAACCTGCTGGCGCGGAAGGAGCGGCCATGACGGTCCTCAATTACACGCACACGGTGGCAGACGACTCGCAGACCGCCCTGGCGGCCGGGATTACCAACTCACCGTCCGGATACAGCGGTGTCGACGGCGACGAACTGTGGGCCGCCGAAGTTCGCCGGCTGGCCAAGGCGCGCAACGCCACGATCCTCGCGCACAACTACCAGCTGCCGGCCATTCAGGATGTCGCCGACCATGTCGGTGACTCCCTGGCGCTGTCCCGGGTGGCCGCCGACGCGCCGGAAGACACCATCGTGTTCTGCGGCGTGCATTTCATGGCCGAGACCGCCAAGATCCTCAGCCCGCGCAAGACTGTGCTGATCCCTGATCAGCGGGCCGGCTGCTCACTGGCCGACTCGATCACCGCCGACGAGCTGCGGGCATGGAAAGCTGAGTACCCCGGCGCCGTCGTCGTCTCCTACGTCAACACCACCGCCGCGGTCAAGGCTCTCACCGATATCTGCTGCACATCCTCGAACGCCGTGGACGTCGTCGCCTCCATCGACCCCGACCGCGAAATCCTGTTCTGCCCGGACCAATTCCTCGGCGCCCACGTCCGTCGCGTCACCGGACGGGCGAACATGCACATCTGGGCCGGCGAATGCCACGTGCACGCCGGCATCAACGGCGACGAGCTCACCGAGCAGGCCCGCAGCCACCCCGACGCCGAACTGTTCGTGCACCCCGAATGCGGTTGCGCCACGTCGGCGCTGTACCTGGCCGGCGAGGGCGCATTCCCGGCCGACCGGGTCAAGATCCTGTCCACCGGCGGAATGCTGACGGCGGCGCACCACACCCGCGCCCGGCAGGTGCTGGTCGCCACCGAGGTCGGCATGCTTTACCAACTGCGCCGGGCGGCACCGAGCGTAGATTTCCGCGCGGTCAACGACCGGGCGTCGTGCCGGTACATGAAGATGATCACCCCGGCCGCGTTGTTGCGCTGCCTGCTCGATGGCGCCGACGAGGTGCACGTCGGCGCCGAGACCGCCGCGCTGGCCCGGCGCAGCGTGCAGCGGATGATCGGCATCGGCCAGCCCGGCGGCGGGGAATGACCGCTCTGTGCGCCTGGCAGCAGCGCGCCGACGTGGTCGTCGTCGGCACCGGTGTGGCCGGGCTGGCCGCGGCGCTGGCCGCGCATCGGGCCGGCCGCCGCGTCGTGGTGCTCAGCAAGGCTGACCGCCGGCCTGGGATGACCGCGACCCACTACGCACAGGGCGGTATCGCGGTAGTACTGCCGCACAGTGACTCAGGACGACTCGGTGGAGGCCCACGTCGCGGACACGCTGGCCGCCGGCGGCGGCTTGTGTGACCCGGAAGCGGTGTATTCGATCGTCGCCGACGGTTACCGTGCGGTGAGCGAATTAGTCAGCGACGGGGCGCGTTTCGACGAAACAGCGCCGGGCCGGTGGGCACTGACCCGGGAAGGCGGGCATAGCCGGCGACGGATCGTGCATGCCGGCGGCGACGCCACCGGCGCCGAGGTGCAGCGCGCGCTGGACGGCGCGGCCGCCGCGCTGGACATCCGGACCAACCACTCAGCAGTGCAGGTGCTGCACGACGGCGGTGCGGTGACCGGAGTGCTGGCGCTCGGCCCGGACGGGCTCGGCATCGTGCATGCGCCGTCGGTGATCTTGGCCACCGGCGGCTTAGGGCACTTGTACCGCGCCACCACCAACCCCGACGGATCGACCGGAGACGGTATCGCGCTGGCGCTGCGGGCCGGCGTGGCCGTCACCGACGTCGAGTTCATTCAGTTTCATCCGACGATGCTGCACTGTGCCGGCGCGGGTCGAGCGGTCGGCAATCGGCGCCCGCTGATCACCGAGGCGCTGCGCGGCGAGGGCGCGGTGCTCGTCGACGCGCGCGGTGACTCGGTGACCGCCGGGGTGCACCCGATGGGTGATCTGGCGCCCCGCGATGTCGTTGCGGCCGCCATCGACGCACGGCTGAAGGCCACCGGCGACGACCACGTCTTCCTCGACGCCCGCAATGTCCGGGAAGTGGCGACCCGGTTCCCGACTGTGACCACCGCCTGCCGGGCGGCCGGCATCGACCCGGCGCGTCACCCCATCCCGGTGGTGCCCGGTGCGCACTACAGCTGCGGCGGCGTGGTGACCGACGTCTTCGGGCAGACCGAACTGCCTGGTCTGTTTGCCGCCGGCGAGGTGGCCCGCACCGGCATGCACGGCGCCAACCGGCTGGCCTCCAACAGCCTGCTGGAAGGGCTGGTTGTCGGCGGCCGGGCCGGCAGAGCCGCGGCGGCGCACGCATTGCTCGCCGGCCGCTCGCGCGCCCGGTTCCCCGGCCTGGTCGGTGATGTGGCGCTGAATCGTGTTGTGCTGCAAGAGGCGATGACGCGCGATGCCTCGGTGGTGCGTGATGCCGACGGGTTGCGCCGGTTGACCGATGCGTTGTCCGGCGGGACGGTTCGCCGACCCTCGCACCGCGCTGATCTGGAAGATGCGGCCTTGACCCTCACCGCCCGGACGGTGGCCGCCGCGGCGCTGGCCCGCGAAGAGAGCCGCGGATGTCATCACCGCGCCGACTGCCCGGACGCCGCGGCGCAGGCCCGCAGCACGACGGTGCGGCTCAGCGCCGCCGGCGGAATCGTCGGAATCGACGAGTTGGCGGCGGTGGGCTGATGACGTCAGTGCTCGGGCTCACGAGAAGCGAACTGGCTGACGCGCGGCTCATCATCCGACGAGGACTGGACGAAGACCTTCGCTACGGCCCGGACGTCACCACCACGGCGACCGTGCCGGCGCACGCGACGGTCACCGCGGCGCTGGTGACGCGCGAGCCCGGGGTGATCGCGGGCGTCGACGTCGCGTTGCTGGTGCTCGACGAGGTACTCGGCACCGACGGATACCGGGTGCTCGATCGCGTCATGGACGGCGTCCGGTTGCCGGCCGGTGCCGCGGTGCTGACCATCGACACCGAAACCCGGGGGCTGTTGACCGCCGAGCGCACGATGCTGAACCTGCTTTGTCACCTGTCCGGGGTCGCGACCGCCACCGCGGCCTGGGTCGACGAGGTGTCCGGCACCACGGCCAAAATCCGGGACACCCGCAAGACGGTTCCCGGCCTGCGCGCGCTGCAGAAGTACGCCGTCCGCGTCGGCGGCGGCGTCAACCACCGGATGGGGCTAGGCGACGCCGCGCTGATCAAGGACAACCACGTCGCGGCGGCGGGTTCGGTGGTGGCTGCGTTACGCGCTGTGCGTGCGGCCGCACCCGGACTGCCGTGCGAGGTGGAAGTCGATTCCCTGGAACAGCTCGACGAGGTCCTGGTCGAGGAACCGGAACTGGTGCTGCTGGACAACTTCCCGGTGTGGCAGACCCAGATCGCGGTGCAGCGCCGCGACGCTCGGGCATCCGCAACTCAGCTGGAATCGTCGGGTGGGCTGGCGTTGGACAACGCGGCGGCCTATGCCGGAACCGGGGTGGAATACCTGGCCGTCGGTGCGCTCACCCACTCGGTGCGGGTGCTGGACATCGGGCTGGATTTTTAGGGCTCAGGGGTCAACGCAACAGCGAGCGGACATGGTCAGATGCGGCAGCTGATGTTCGAGGAAGCCGGGCGTTACGCCTGGCAAGAGGTTGCTGAACCCACGGTTACGGCACCTGGGCAGGCTCTGGTGCGACCGGTGGCCGTCGCGTGCTGCGATCTCGACGTCGCGGTGGTGCACGGCCGGCTACCGATGCCGCCCGGCCATGCGGTTGGGCATGAGGGGCTGGCCGAAGTGGTCGCGGTCGGCGATGAAGTCTGCACCGTGCGAGCCGGCGACCGGGTAGTCGTGCCGTTCCAGATCAGCTGCGGCGAATGCCGTCACTGCCGCCGCGGTACGACCGGTTCATGTGGGTCGCTGCCGCTGATGGCGATGTACGGAATGGCCCCGCTGGCCGGTCTCGACGGTGGGGGATTCATGTCCGACCTGGTGCTCGTGCCCTACGCCGACGCCATGTTGATCAAAGTGCCGCAGGCCCTCGATGTGACCGCAATCGCCTCGCTGTCAGACAACATCCCGGACGGCTGGCGCGCCGTGGGGCCGTATCGAGCAGAGCTGGCCGACCTTGATCCGGCCGATCGTCGGGTCCTGGTGGTCGGGCGGCTGTCGATCGGGTTGTATGCCGCTGCGTTCGCCGCTGCGCTCGGTTTCCATGTCGACTATGTCGACACCGACGCCAACCGGCTCGCCGCCGCGCAGAAGTTGAACGCCGTCGTACACGATCTGGAGAAGCCGGCCAAGTCCTGGGATCCCTATCCCGTCACCGTGCATACGTCCGGCGAGCCGTCAGCTCTCCTCGCCACCCTGCGTGCGACTTGGCCGGACGGTGTCTGCACTGACACCGGCGTCTATGTCCAACGCGCGGTGGACCTGCCATTGCTGTCGATGTACACGCGCGGCGTCCGGTTCGTGACCGGGCGGGTCAATGCGCGCGCCGTCATCCCGGACATCCTGGGACTGCTCGCTCAAAACTGCGATCTCTTGCCGGTCGTCGGCCGCGTTGCGGAGTGGGAGGACGCCCCGGCGGTCTGGCCGACGATGACCGGCAAGACCGTGTTCACCCGGGCTTAGGAAATGTCGGCGACCAAGACGGCGACTCGGTTGAGCTGCAGCCGGGCCAGCCGCGGCAGCCCCGCAACTTCCGGGCCCGCCGAGCCGGCCGGCAGGATGCGCGGATTGGTCAGATGCACTGTGCGGCGAATGAACCGCAGGTCGGCCTCTCCGGCGGCCAGCACGTTTTTCACCCAGTCGGTTTTGCCGTGACCGAGGGCGATCGCGACGACGTCGCCCTTGCGGTACGCAGTGATGATCGTCTCGTAAGGTTTGCCGGACTTGCGGCCGCGGTGCTTGATCATCGCGGTGCCCGGCAGGTAGCGCGCCAGCGGTTTCAGCGCTGGATTCAAGTACTTGACCTGGAAACGGTCGAACCACGGCGGGAAGATCCTGGGAAAGTCGGGTGCGCTGTCGGGACGGTCTCCGGCGGACAAGTGCCCTCCCAAGTAGCTGCCTTCGGCATAACGGCGATGTGCGGTCACTGTACCGGCCGCATATTCGGTTGAAATGCCTGGGACAATGGACAGCGTGAACCTGATGGCCCGCATCGATCTGCGTGGTGCAGTGCTGTCCGCTGCCCAACTGCGGGCGGTGTTGCCCCGCGGCGGCTCCGACGTCGACGCGGTGTTGCCCCGGGTGCGCCCGATCGTCGACGACGTGGCTCAGCGGGGCGTGACGGCCGCGCTGGATTACGGGCAGTCGTTCGACGGCGTGCGCCCGGCGGCGGTTCGGGTGCCGGCCGCCGAACTGGCCGCCGCGCTGGCCGGTCTGCACAGCGACGTGCTCTTCGCCTTGCAAGTGGCGATCGAGCGGGCCCGCACCGTGCACGCCGCTCAGCGTCGCACCGACTCTACGACCGTGCTGGGCCCGGGCGCGTCGGTCACCGAGCGCTGGGTGCCCGTCGAACGGGTCGGACTGTACGTGCCGGGCGGCAATGCGGTTTACCCGTCGAGCGTCGTGATGAACGTGGTGCCGGCGCAGGCTGCGGGCGTCGAATCGTTGGTGCTGGTCAGCCCGCCGCAGAGTCGGTTCAGAGGGCTGCCGCATCCCACGATCCTGGCCGCGGCCGAGCTGCTCGGCGTCGACGAGGTGTGGGCGGTCGGCGGAGCCCAGGCGGTGGCGCTGCTGGCCTACGGCGGCGTCGATACCGATGGCACCGAACTGGCACCGGTCGACATGATCACCGGGCCGGGCAACATCTACGTGACGGCCGCCAAACGACTGTGCCGGTCGCGGGTCGGCATCGACGCCGAAGCCGGGCCCACCGAGATCGCCGTCCTGGCCGACCACACCGCCGACCCTGCGCACCTGGCCGCCGACCTGATCAGCCAGGCCGAACATGACGAGCTGGCCGCCAGCGTTCTGGTCACCCCGAGCGCTGAATTGGCTGCGGCCACCGAGGCGGCACTCGGCCACCAACTGGAGACCACCGTGCACCGGCAGCGGGTGACGGCCGCGCTGAGCGGCAGCCAGTCGGCGATCATCCTGGTCGACGACCTGGACGCCGGTATTCGCGTGGTCAACGCCTACGCCGCCGAGCACCTGGAGATTCAGACCGCCGACGCGGCCGCCGTCGCAGCCCGAATCCGCTCCGCGGGAGCAATTTTCGTCGGCGCGTACGCGCCGGTCAGCCTGGGCGATTACTGCGCCGGCTCCAACCACGTGTTGCCGACAGCCGGTAGCGCGCGGCACTCCAGCGGACTGTCGGTGCAGACCTTCTTGCGCGGCATCCACGTCGTCGACTACACCGAAGCCGCGCTGAAAGACGTTGCCGGACACGTCGTCGCGCTGGCCAACGCCGAAGATCTGCCTTCGCACGGCGAAGCGATCCGACGGAGGTTCGAGCGATGACCCGATCCGGACCGCGGGTCACTCTCGACGAGTTGCCACTGCGCGACGACCTGCGCGGCAAAAGCCCCTACGGTGCACCCCAGTTGGCAGTTCCGGTGCGGCTGAATACGAACGAGAACCCGCACCCGCCGAGCGGGGCGCTCGTCGACGACGTCGTCGCGTCGGTGCGCGATGCGGCCGCTGATCTGCACCGCTATCCCGATCGCGACGCGGTCGCCCTGCGCGCCGACCTCGCCACCTACCTCAGTTCTCAGACCGGTGTACCGCTCGGTAAGGAAAACCTCTGGCCGGCAAATGGCTCGAACGAAATCCTGCAGCAACTGTTGCAGGCGTTCGGCGGGCCGGGGCGCAGCGCCGTCGGGTTCGTGCCGTCGTATTCGATGCATCCGATCATCTCGAACGGCACCCACACCGAATGGATCCAAACTCTTCGGGCCGACGACTTCAGCCTGGACGTCGACGCCGCCATCGCCGCCGTGACCGAGCGCCGGCCGGACGTCGTATTCATCGCCAGTCCGAACAATCCCACGGGCCAGAGCGTTTCGTTGGCCGAGTTGCGGCGGCTGCTGGACGCGGTTTCGGGGATCGTGATCGTCGACGAAGCCTATGGCGAGTTCTCTTCGCAACCCAGTGCGGTGGCCCTGGTCGAGGACTATCCGACCAAACTCGTCGTCACTCGCACCATGAGCAAGGCCTTTGCGTTCGCCGGCGGCCGGCTCGGATACCTGATCGCCACCCCGGCGGTCATCGACGCGATGCTGCTGGTGCGGCTGCCCTACCACTTGTCCTCGGTCACCCAGGCCGCCGCCCGCGCCGCCCTGCGCCACGCTGATGACACCTTGGGCAGTGTCGCCAAGCTGATCGGTGAGCGGGAGCGGGTGAGCGCGGCGTTGACCACTGCCGGGTTCGAGGTCGTTCCCAGCGACGCCAACTTCATCCTGTTCGGGCGGTTCGCCGACGCGGCCGCCACCTGGCAGCGCTACCTCGACGCTGGCGTGCTGATCCGTGATGTCGGTATCACCGGTTTTCTGCGCACGACCATCGGTGTGGCCGAGGAGAACGACGAATTCCTGCGCGTCAGTGCCGGGCTCGCAGCGACCGAACTGGCTCAACCACTGGGGGCGTCATGACCGCCGGACGTGTGGCGCGCGTCGAGCGCACAACCAAGGAAAGCGACATCGTCGTCGAACTCGATCTCGACGGCACCGGCCGGGTGCACGTGGATACCGGTGTGCCGTTCTATGACCACATGCTGACCGCCCTGGGTAGTCACGCCAGCTTCGACTTGACGGTGCGCGCTAAGGGCGACGTGGAGATCGAGGGTCACCACACCATCGAAGACACGGCAATCGTGTTGGGCCAGGCGCTCGACCGGGCCCTCGGCGACAAGAAAGGCATCCGACGGTTCGGGGATGCCTTCATTCCGATGGACGAGACGCTGGCCCAGGCCGTCGTCGATGTCTCCGGCCGACCGTACTTCGTGCACACCGGTGAGCCAGACTATCTGCGGCACACCACGATCGCGGGGAGCTCGGTGCCCTATCACACCGTCATCAACCGGCACGTGTTCGAGTCGTTGGCCGCCAACGCCCGCATCGCGTTACACGTGCGGGTGCTTTACGGGCGCGACCCGCACCATGTCACCGAGGCCCAGTACAAAGCCGTCGCGCGTGCGCTGCGTCAGGCCGTGGAGTCCGACCCGCGGGTGTCCGGTGTTCCGTCCACCAAAGGGACGCTGTGACTGCGAAATCCGTCGTAGTGCTCGACTACGGCTCGGGTAATCTGCGGTCTGCGCAGCGTGCGCTGCAACGGGTCGGAGCTACGGTCGAGGTGACCACCGACCACGACGTCGCCGCGGCGGCTGACGGGCTGGTGGTGCCCGGTGTCGGCGCGTTCGACGCTTGCATGACCGGCTTGCGAAACGTACACGGCGACAAGCTGATCAACGAGCGGTTGCAGGCCGGACGCCCGGTGCTGGGCATCTGCGTCGGCATGCAGATCTTGTTCGAACGGGGCATCGAATTCGGCGTCGAGTCCGCCGGCTGTGGGCAGTGGCCCGGTGCGGTCACCCGCTTGGACGCACCGGTGATCCCGCACATGGGCTGGAACGTGGTTGAGGCCGCAGCAGGCAGCACCCTGTTTCAGGGACTCGACCCCGCGACCCGGTTCTACTTCGTGCACTCCTACGCCGCCCAGCGGTGGACCGGCAGCCCCGGCGCGCTGCTCACCTGGGCCGCCCACCACGCGCCGTTTCTCGCCGCTGTCGAGGACGGTCCGTTGTCGGCCACCCAGTTTCACCCGGAGAAGAGCGGCGACGCCGGGGCGGCGCTGCTGAGCAACTGGGTGGAGGGGCTGTAAAGCGTGGCGCTGATTCTGCTGCCCGCCGTCGACGTCATCGACGGACGCGCTGTGCGGCTGGTACGGGGCAAAGCCGGCAGCGAATCCGAGTACGGCTCAGCGGTCGACGCCGCGCTGGGCTGGCAACGCGACGGCGCCGAGTGGATTCATCTGGTGGACCTGGACGCCGCGTTCGGCCGCGGCTCCAACCGGGCACTGCTCGCCGAAGTCATCGGCAAGCTGGACGTGCATGTCGAGCTGTCCGGCGGCATCCGCGACGACGAGTCGCTGGCCGCCGCGCTGGCCACCGGCTGCGCACGGGTCAACCTCGGCACCGCGGCGCTGGAGAATCCGCAGTGGTGCGCGCAGGTGGTGGCCGAACACGGAGACAAGGTGGCGGTCGGGCTGGACGTTGAGATCGACCACGGGCAGCACCGGTTGCGTGGGCGCGGCTGGGAAACCGACGGCGGTGATCTGTGGGAGGTGCTGAATCGCCTCAACCGCGAGGGCTGTTCACGGTTCGTTGTCACCGACGTGACCAAAGACGGAACACTGGCCGGCCCCAATCTCGAGCTGCTCGGTGCGGTTGCGGCGCGCACCGATGCGCCTGTGATCGCATCCGGCGGGGTGTCGAGTCTGGACGACCTGCGCGCGATCGCTACCCTGATCGACCGCGGAGTCGAGGGCGCCATCGTCGGGAAAGCTTTGTACGCAGGGCGGTTCGACCTGCCCGAGGCGTTGGCCGCGGTGGCGGAGTAGCGCAGTGGCGGTGCTGGAATCGAAGGATCTGCAAGCGTTGGTGCGTCAGGCGTCGGCGATCCTGGACGCGGCCGCCGACCAGTTCGTCGCCGGTCATCGCGCCGATTCTGCGGTCAGCAAGCGGGGCAACGACTTCGCCACCAAGGTTGACCTCGCGATCGAGCGCCAGGTTGTCGATGCGCTGATGCAGAACACCGGAATCGAGGTGCACGGTGAGGAATTCGGCGGCCCAGACTTCGACTCACCGTGGGTGTGGGTTCTTGACCCGGTGGACGGAACGTTCAACTATGCCGCCGGTTCGCCGATGGCCGCGATCCTGTTGGGCCTGCTGCACCATGGTGAACCGGTGGCCGGGCTGACCTGGCTGCCATTCACCGGTCAGCGCTACACCGCGGTGCTGGGCGGTCCGCTGCTCAAAAATGATGTGCCGCAGTCGCCGCTGACAGCCCGTGAGCTGGCCGACTCGATCGTCGGTGTCGGGACCTTCAACGTCGATTCACGGGGCCGGTTCCCGGGGCGCTATCGGATTGCGGTGTTGGAGAACTTGAGTCGGGTCTCTTCGCGGCTGCGCATGCACGGCGCCACCGGAATCGATCTCGCTTACGTCGCCGACGGAATCCTGGGCGCCGCAATCAGTTTTGGCGACCACGCGTGGGATCACGCAGCGGGGGTGGCGCTGGTTCGCGCAGCCGGCGGCATCGTGACAAACCTGGCCGGCGAACCGTGGACACCCGACGCGGGATCCGCGTTGGCCGCGGCCCCAGGGGTGCACGAGCAGATGCTCGATGTCTTGCGCATCACCGGCGGTCCGGAGCGGTACTGAGATGTGCTTGACGAATGATGTTGCGGTGCGGGTCATTCCGTGCCTCGATGTAGACGCCGGACGGGTGGTCAAAGGTGTCAACTTCGAAAATCTGCGAGATGCCGGTGATCCCGTCGAACTGGCCGCCGCCTATGACACCGAGGGTGCCGACGAGCTGACATTCCTCGACGTCACCGCGTCGTCGGCGGGGCGCACCACGATGCTCGACGTGGTACGCCGCACCGCCGAACAAGTCTTCATCCCGCTCACCGTGGGCGGAGGTGTCCGCGCTATAGCCGACGTCGACGCGCTGTTGCGCGCCGGTGCGGACAAGGTCTCGATCAATACCGCGGCGCTCGCCCGGCCGGAGTTGTTGGCCGATATGGCCCAGCAGTTCGGGTCGCAATGCATCGTCTTGTCCGTCGACGCACGCACCGTGCCCGCCGATTCGGTGCCCACAGCGTCGGGCTGGGAGGTGACCACACACGGCGGTCGCCGCGGCACGGGCATCGACGCCGTTGAATGGGCGGCGCGCGGTGCAGAGCTGGGAGTCGGTGAAATTCTGCTGAATTCGATGGACGCCGATGGGACCAAAGCCGGGTTCGACCTGGCGATGCTGCGCGCGGTGCGCGCCGCGGTCACTGTGCCGGTGATCGCCAGCGGGGGAGCGGGTGCGGTGGACCATTTTGCACCGGCAGTTGCGGCGGGAGCTGATGCGGTGCTGGCTGCCAGCGTCTTCCACTTCCGGGAGTTGACCATCAAAGAGGTCAAGGCGGCGATGGCCGCCGCGGGGATCAGTGTGCGATGACACTTGACCCGGCAATTGCAGGCCGCCTCAAGCGCAATGCCGACGGGTTGTTCTCAGCGATCGTGCAGGAACGGGGCAGCGGTGACGTCCTGATGATCGCATGGATGGACGACGAGGCGCTGGCCCGCACCCTGGAAACCCGTGAGGCTACGTATTTTTCCCGGTCTCGCGGCGAGCAGTGGATCAAAGGCGCGACGTCGGGTCACACCCAACACGTCCATTCGGTGCGCTTGGACTGCGATGGTGACGCCGTGCTGCTGGAGGTCGACCAGGTCGGCGGGGCCTGCCACACCGGCGATCACAGCTGCTTCGACGCCGATTTGCTGCTCGGTCCGCAGGACTGACCGCTTCTCGGTGCGCCTCCGATAAAACCCGAGGTCAGTTCTTCGATGCGGGTGACTCCCCTCGGGAACTACACCAATCCGATGAGTGACGCAGTGTCATGTCTTGGCGCCGATATTTTGCTGGAACCCTTCCTGACGAGCCTGACTACCCGGTTCTGAGCCGGCCGCGCGATCCAGCACCGCTGTAACCGCAAGGTACGGGGGCGCCACACTGAGCTGTGCCGGTACGGTGGCGAAGTGCTGTCACCGGGCCGGGCGCGTGCAGCGACGTGAGGAAGGACGTCGATCGTCTGCGAGAGGAACCGCTGGCGGGCGGCTTCGGCAATGCCTCGGTCATCCGTATCGGGGACACCGTCCGCAGGGGCGCCGGGCCGTGGTCTGCGACCGTGCACGCGTGGCTTAGACACCTGAGCGGTGCAGTAACGAGAATGGCGCCGGAGCCGGTCGAATTCGACCCGGTCAGCCAAACGGAGCTGGTCAGCTACATCCCCGGCGTAGTGCCTATCTTGGCCGAGTCACCGCCTTACCTGTGGCGCGACCACACCTTGACTGCGATCGCGCGTCTCATCCGTTGCTTTCACGACGCGTCGACGACGTTTCACGCTGCCCCCGAAGCGGTGTGGCGGCCCGATGTCGCTTTTCCAGGCGGTGGAGAAGTCATTTGCCACAACGACCTTGCACCATGGAACACCGTTTTCCGATCTGAAAAACCGGTTGCATTCATCGACTGGGATCTCGCGGCTCCGGGTCCGCGGTTGTGGGATGTGACGCACGCGCTGTGGCGTTTTGTGCCGCTGTACGGGGATGCCGGCGCTGACCCGTTCGACCACAACACCTTTGAGCCGCGCGCTCGTCGCGCTCGGCTGTTCCTCGATGCGTACGGAGTAACGGACCGCAGCGGTGTCGTCACGATGCTCATCGACCGGCAGGGCGCTGCCCACCGCAACATCAAAAGCCATGCTGAGCAGGGGCATTCGGGCTACCAGCGGTTGTGGCAACTGGGGGCGGGTGATGCCATCGTGCGCCAGATAGAATATGTGCAAAGGCATCGAGGCCGACTCGAGGAAGCGCTGCGCTGAGCGCGTCAATCCGCGTAGGCCGCCGCCACCTCTGCTGCCAACCTTGCGTTGGCCAAGACCAGCGCAACGTTGGCGGCCAGTGACGCACCGCGCGTCTGGCGGTGGAAGAAGTCGAGCAGGAACGGGGTGACATCCTTGCCGCTGACACCGTTCTCCTCGGCGGCAAGTAGCCCGTCGGCAAGCACCCGGTCGTGTTCGGTCGGGTCCATCTGATCCCCTGGTGCGATGGGATTTGCCAGCACCAATCCGTAACTCTCGGTGCCCATTCGGCGCCGAGCCCGCAACACGTCGGCCACCTGCGCCGCCGTCTCCACTCGCCAGCCCACCGGGTGGCCGGAGTCGGCAAGATAGAAGGCGGGGAATCGGTCGGTGCGGTAGCCCATGACCCCGACGTTGAGTGTTTCCAAGCGTTGCAGCGTGGCCGCAATGTCCAGGATCGACTTGACGCCCGCGCAGACCACCAGAACTCCGGTTCGCGAAAGCGTTGTGAGATCAGCGGATTCGTCCCAGCTGTGGCGGGCCTCGCGGTGTACGCCACCCAGCCCGCCGGTGGCGAAAACCGTGATTCCGGCCGCTGCCGCGAGGTGCGCGGTCGATGCGACCGTCGTGGCGCCGTCACCGCCGCGCGCTGCGAGCACTGCCAGGTCACGCACGCTGACCTTGGCCACCTCACTGCCCGTGGCGATTCGGTGCAGTGCGGCGTCGTCCAAGCCGATGTGCGGCTTGCCACCGATGATCGCAATGGTGGCCGGCACCGCCCCGCCCGCCCGCACCGCCTCTTCGATTCGGCGCGCAATCTGCAGGTTGTCCGGGCGCGGCAAGCCGTGGCTGATGATTGTGCTTTCCAGCGCGACGACCGGCCGGCCGTCGGCCAGGGCGTCCAACACTTGCGGGTGGATGTGCACGAGGTGCACCCTACGTCGCTTCCGCTCCAGAAAGCGGCTATCCACAGGCACTCGGCCGCTACGCGACGATTAGCCGCTGTTGCTGCGCTCGTCCGCCGTCGCGTCGACGGGTCCGTTGATTACGCGCAGTGATCGTGCGACAACTGGCACGTAGTGGCCGCCGAAGTAGCGGCGGCACAGGGGATCAGCCATGGCATGGCGACGAGTCAGATGTATCGTGCCACAGCGCTGCGTGACCGGCTGCCACGGTCTGGTGAACTATTCGCCGACGGCAAGATCAGTGCCCGGCTGGCGGCGACCACAGTCTGGCACACCGATCTGATCAAAGATGTCGAGACGCTGCGCTTGGTGGACAAGATGCATGCCGAGGAGGCACCGGCTTCGGTCCGCTGTTGGTCATCAAAACTGCACAGGCCATCGATGCGGTGGTGAACCGGTGTGACCAGCCTCGCTTGAGCGATTCATTCGGTGCCGCGACCTGACGTGCGGATTCCCGAACTGCGACAGGCCCGCCGAGTTTGCGATATCGACCACACGCTGGCCTACCCGGCCGGGGCAACTCACCCGTCGAACCTGAAGTGCCTCTGCCGAAAGCATTAGCTGCTGCTTAAGTACACTTATGCTGTGAAGACGCCAGCGCCATAAGGCAGCGCAAAACGGCACTATCCGCGCCGCTGCTACCTCGCATCAGTTCCGACCCCAGGGACAAACGCGAGGGCATCGACCGACAGCGCGAAGACACCACCATCCTGTGCGAGGCCAAAGTCTGGGCCGTCGCGGGACTGTACGTCGACAACAACCGCTCCGCGTCCAACGGTAAGCAACGGCCCGAATGGGAAAGACTCTTACGAGATATTGAGGCCGGAAAAATAGACGCGGTAGCTGCCTGGGACCAAGACTGGCAATGGCGCAAAATGTCGGAGTTCGAGGAGATACGCAGGTTTTTCTACGGACTGCCACGGGAGATAACGCTGGACACCACAGGGCAGGGCGATCTAGACCTGTACAGCCAAACAGGCGTATAGACGATGCAAATCAAAACAGCCGTCTCCGAGCATGAAATAGCCATGATGCGCGGTCGGCAGCGGCGCGCTGCGCGACAGCGCGCCGAGCGCGGCGTGCGCCGCTGGACCAAGGCGTTCGGATACCGCCAAAGCGTTGATGGCATCGAGGTCGATCCGGACACAGCCCGCTGGTGCGCAAGGCTTATCGGCAGATTCTGGCAGGAGCCTCGCTCAATGATGTCGCCGGAATGTTCAACGAAAGCGGCCATTACGGTCTCAACGGCAGGCTCTGGACCGCCTCGACCGTCTCGCTGTTCCTGCGGGCGGCGCGCAACGCCGGTCTACGGTAGCACAATGATGTGCTGGTAAGTGATAAGGACGGGAACGTCGTGTAAGGTGACTGGCCTGGCCTGGTAGGCGAAAACCTGTGGCACGAAGCGCAAGCCGTGCTCACGCGCCGGGGCGCAAGCCTGGAAAGAAAGTGCACCGTTAACTGCTCACCGGAGTACTACGGTGAGGGCGCTGCGGAAAGGAGAACGAAGGAAAGTTAGGTGGCACCTGGGCGGCTAAGAAAGCCGATGGTTTGCATAGGGTTACATACACATGCCGACAGTGCCACGGCGTCAGCATACGGGCCGAGCACGTCGAGCCCATCCTCTACAGGCTAGTCGGTGAACGTTTGCGATGCAGATGCGGTTGACCTGCTCAAGGCCGAGCAGCAAGACGTGGCCGACGACGAGCGCATCCGCGCCGAACTAGCGGCCTATATGAGCGTTTGGAGTCCACGGGATCGATGTCGGCGAGGGCATGCTGACAGGGCAGCAGGCTAAGACGGCGACCGATATCGTCTACGCCAAGATTGCTGCTCTGATCGCGCTGCAACAGGATTCAGAACGCTTGCGGGTGTTCGATGGCGTCCCCATCGGTACGCATGAGGACGTAGATAAGGTGCACGCGTTGTCGCACAGCCGGTAACGAGCTGTGCTGAACACCCTGATGGAGGTCACGATTTTGCCGGTGGGTCGGGGCTGTCACGGCTACGACCCAGCCGACCGCATAGACGTGTATGGAAATGACGGAGACGTTGGTGATACTGCGCTGCCAGCGGTGCGGCACACGGTTGGGGTCATAGGAGGCGATGCTCACTGACTGGTAGGCTACGCTGCGAATCTCGCGGTGCCTCAAATGCGTTGTACCCGGAGGGGCTTTGATGTCTAAGCCGAATCCGGCGGCTCTGGAACTTTTGCGTACCGGGAAGCTGCTGGAGGACGCGCAGCCGCGCAGAAGGACCCGCCTTGTCGAGGTGCTCGCTCAACAAGGCGAAAGCGAATTACCTCTGACGGCCGAAATTCCGCTGGCCGAGTTGAGGGCTTCCGCCATGAAGGCTAAGACGCGAGGACGCGCTGTGAGTGTGAACGTTGCGCCTTCCCTGCGCGCACGGTAGCCAGCAGCCTTGAAGGTGGCTAACATGGACTTCAAGAAAGTGTTGGCCCGTGGCGGAGACCGCCAGAAGCATAAGCCGCTGGGCAGGCGAAACCGAAAGTGGTTTCGTCATGCCCGAAATGTCCACATTCAAGGGATCCCGTGAGGCACGGACTCGCTCCCGACTCGCCGTAGCGCACCGCCGCAAAAACGCGACCGAAATCCAGGATGCGCGGCGCAACCACGCCGAAGCGAAAATCGAAGCGTTCGTTGAGAAAACGCTGGCGGCAGCCCCTCCGCTCACCGACGAGCAGCGCACCAGCCTGGCTGAACTCTTAGTCTCCGTACGGGCTGCGTCATGACCCGCCACGACAAGGGGCCACCCGAAAGGGAAAGGCTAGCCGCCACCCCTGACAACGAGCCCATCCGGAAGTCAGCTAGCACCACCCAGCACGACCACCGAGTGGATATTAGCGCACCGGCCCGACAGGAGCTGATCGACAGCGAGCCAGGACGAGGGAAGTGGTTGTTGGAATCGCTGCGTCGTCGACACGAAGCGGCTAAGCGGCTGCCGCCGTTGAATCATAGCGGCCAGCGTGCCCGCTGAGATACGAGAGCGAACAGACGGGTGGGACAGATAATGACTGCTGAGGCCGAGTAGATAGACAAGGGCAAGGCAGCCGCGCAGCGCCACGCAAAGGGGATCAGGACGAAGGGGACAGAAAAGCTACTAGATGACGAGGAAACGTTACTGGGCTGCTAAGTGATCTACCACTCCGTGCATGCTAAGCGCGCACACACCCTGTGGGTCGCTCACAAATGGCTGATGGACTGCTGGGAATACACGAAGAGCATCGAGTAACTGTCGACGGAGCCGAGCAGCGGGAAGAGCTGAGCGCTGAGATAAAAGAAAAGATAGTGAAAAGGCCTATCCACGCCGTCAACACGACACCGGCCTATCTGTTCCGCAGATATCGGACCCCGGCGGATTGCCGAACATCCTCTATGACGAGATAGACACTGTGTACGGGCCGAAAGCCAGGGAGAACGAAGAGATGCGGGAAATGATCAACGAAGATAAAAGAAAGGGTGCAAAGGCCGAGAGATGTGTGATGCGAGACAAGGTGATAGAGACTGAAGAACTGAACGCGTAATGAGAGATAGAGCTGGACGGACTGGACGACCTGCAAGAAACCCTCATGAGACGCAGCGTGGTAGTAAGGAAGAGAAGACTGAACACCGACGAAGAAGTGGAGATGTGGAGTAAGCGCATCAACTTTCTGGACGGACTAGAACTAGGCGGTCGATTGGAGAATTGGTCGAAGAGAGCGAAAGAGCAACTAAGTGATGACATGGTGACGCAGATGCCCGACGGAGTGGAGAACCGGACGCCATGTCTGGAAGCATAGCTGGCCATGGCCGATCTAGCCGGAGATCGATGGGACGAGATGGCTCGTGTATCCGCTGTAACCGTTGTAACAGATGCCCGGCGCAGGCCACCCAGCCTCGGAGATCTGATACTGCATGACATCCATACCGAGTACGACAAGGTGCTCGTCGAGAAGCTGCACACCGAGCAGATCATCAACGGATTGACACGCATTCCCGACAGCCCGTGGAACAAAATCCGCAAGGGCGAGAAAATAGATAAAACCTACATGGAAAGCAAACTACGAAAGTACGAATAGAAAAGAAGACACTAAGAGAGAGAGAAAGAGAAGAAAAAGTGTTAAAGAGATATGAGAGAGAACAGAAAGAGAAAGACTGGAAGAGCTATCCCGTAGAGGATGAGAATGACGGCGAAAACGAAAGACACAGCTAGGGGTACCGCACCACAATGCGGTTACACCGCTTACACCCAGCCGTGCGTCACGCGCCCCGTGCCGCGAGCCATCGGAGTACCTCTAGATCACTGGAACTTCGCGTACCAAGCGAGCATCGACTGCTGCGCCGACTCAAGAGATCGGAGGGAATTGAGAGAAAAAGAGAGAGAAGTAGAAGAAGAAGAAGACGAGATAGAGCTGAAAGAGAGAGCAGTCGAACCAACCGGAGAGCACCGACCACCGTTCGGCCTAGGCCGCCATGAATGCGCTGATCGTCGCCGTCGCGTGAACTCTGAAGAGTCTGTGACACTCTTCTTAGATAATGTTGATGTAGGTGAAATAGATCAACGATGAGACTACTTTCACAAGATTTAACAATAGGTGAAAAGATGACTGCTATTATATGATTACTAGACGATGACAACGGTTACAATGTCAATACTAGGCACTCAGACTAGATGATCGCGATCCGAAAACGTTTATCCGATTTAACCGAAGAGATTAGAGTGATTACACCCAAATACTCTTGAACTGCGAACGCTACTGGTGTAACCGTGTAAAAGAATTTAGGCGACAAAATTACAGAAGGATATTAATGTTAAAGGATAAAAATAGAATAGATAGAGAGTAGATTAAGATTTAGAAAATATTGTAAATGAACAAAATTAGTATAAGAAAGAGCTTGAAGACAGATTTTTCACTGTAAAGTGCACTGATAGAATTATACACGAGGACGAACTCTGAAGTAAGCCAAATGAAGATCGCACACTACATCAATGCGGAGACAAGTCGAGCACGCTAGAAGATGGAACTGCAAAGCTAATTATATACTTCGACGACTACAGCTTTTTAAAGTGCGCTTACGACACTCGGATAGCGCTGCGCGTTATGTACAGCTACCAATCTGGGAAGCTAATAGATATAGGAGAGAGAGATGAAATAGAAAGAGAAAAATGATTACAAAGACAAATTTCTTACATTATATATATTGTAATTCTTCATTAATTGAAATAAAATATAAAGAACTAAAAAAAAAAAAAAAATAATTAGATTACAACGACGCGTTATTATCGTTACACATTAACTCGCTAGATCTAAATCTCGCCAAGAAGATAAAAAAAAAATAAAAGATATGATAAAAAAAAATAGAGTATAAGATTACATATAGAGCCTAATTTCAGCTGAACGTTATTGACGGAGAAGCCTACGAAAGCTGGATTCT
>CAWFTT010000010.1:112500-197490 GCA_963818785.1 uncultured Actinomycetota bacterium
CTGGACGCCGCTCTGCCCACACACTTCCGGACCCGCCAGAAGGACACGGCCCGAGAGCGCACGCGGCCTCAGAGTCGACATAGCCTGGTCGCTACAACAAACGGTGGTCGGGATGAATCTGGAGAACTTCCTCGTCGACCGCACCGCTAACTGATCGAGCAGTACACATAATGGACTGAATGGTAGACGCTCACCCCAGAAGCTGCAGGCGACATCGCCGAGCATCTCGCAGGGCTGCCGTCGACTCTTAAGGACGACGACGTAGACGCTAAAGATTCGACATGCTGATCCTGCGGCGACAGCTTGCACAACTCGAAAACGACGCCGTGGCCGCCGAGCGACTCCGCGAACAGGTACAGAACATCGCTTCGGGGCTGCTGAACCAATTGGCGATTCCTCGGTGGCAGCCCAGTGACACTCCTCGACGAGGTTGCAGCGACGAATGGTGAGTCGACGTCACCCTCCCCATGCTCGAACTCGCTCGATTACGACTGCGGGGTCTGCTCAGGTTTCTGGAGAAGGCCAAGAAGGTAGTCGTATACACCGATTTCCAGGACGAACTCAGCGACGCGACTCTCGTCGACTTGCCCGGCATCACTCCCGGAACCAACTGGGAGCGCTTCCGCGCCAAGGCCACGGCCACCTCAAGCAGCACCAGGATACATCGCACTGCAGCGACTGCGCCATAACAAGCCGATCACTCCCGATGACCTGATCTCCTTGGAGGAGATGCTTATCGAGAGTGGCAGTGGCGAGGTGGCCGACATTGCTCTCGCCAAGGAGCAGTCCAGGGGCTCGGCCTGTTCGTGCGCTCACTGGTGGGCCTGGACCGCCAGGCAGCTATCGAGGCGTTCGGCGAGTACTTGGACGGTACGAAGTTCACCGCCGATCAGATCCGATTCATCAACCTCATCGTCAACGAACTCACCGCTAACGGTGTTGTGGAATCGCTCGCCTCTACGAATCCCCGTACATCGACTAGGCCGCCACCGGACCGGACACCGTCTTCTCTGAAGCCGATGTCTACAACATCGTCGACATCCTCAACACGGTCAAAGCCAACGCGGCACCCGTGGACGGGGTGGTGGAATAGTTTCGCAGACTCGGAATCGGTTGCCATAAAGAATAATTCAGTTGGGGCCGCCGAGCATTCCGTACCACGGATCCCAGAAGGCCTCTGGACCCGCGATAGGCCGTTGCTGCCTCAGGCGTTCTTGCACCTCTTCGCTGAAGACATCGAACCCAAAGATGCGCGTTTTCATTGTCCCAGATTCTGTTATCCCAGCAATGCACAAGTAGACGGCAAGTGGTAAGAGATCCGGATCATCGCAAGCAGCCGCTTGAGGAGTTCAGCCACCAGTACGGCGATGGGATTGGGCGCTCCTGCCGGGGGTTCGTAATCGGCGGAGCCGTAACGGAAGAATCCCGTGAGGACGTCGCCGTCCGGCAGTGAACCTGCCTTTTCACGAAATTCCCGGTAATCGTCATCGTCGTAGAACCACGGGCACTCGACCAGATGCACCAACGTCCACGCCGCAAGATCGGCGACACAGATGACATCGAACAATTCAGACGGATGGGCCACTGCGTTCAACACCTCATCGACCTTCTCAGCGACATTGTGAATTGGAGTCGAGGCTTCGGCCTTCCAAGAGTGACTGTGTGCAAGCAGCCCGAATATAGGAGCCGCCTGGAGTTCGTCCCGGGGTGTGCGCTGCCGGAGGAAGGTACTCGATTTCAGCAGGGCTGCTGTGGCGGCGGCAGTCGCTATGTGCTTAGCCGTCGCGGTGTTTTTGCACTCGAACGCTGCGACGACACCACTGGAGAGGTAGAGCTTCTTAGTCAACAGCCGAGGTGGATACGTTCCACGCAACACCAGAACGTCGATTTGCGGCGTTGCGGTCCCATCCGGGAAGAGGATGCGTCTCTTCGTCACCACCTGGTAATTCGGGGGCAGCCATTGCCGGAGAAGCTCGGCCCAATTTTCCTCACCCTGGTCGCCCGCCGTACCCGGGTCCTCGGTGCTACGTCGGAATATCCGCTCGTACTCAGCCGCAATCTCGGCCTGATCCTGTTCAAGGAAGTCTTCCAACTCATGCCGGACCGACTCGTCCATGTGGTGATTCTCGGCCGGAACCTTTCTGGGGTGCGACCGACGCTTTGACTGGCGGCGTTGCGACCGTCGCTGCGACCCGCTGCGTTTCGACCCCATACCGTCAGCCTGACAGACCAACCACACGGATAATGGAAGGGGCGGCGGTGACGACACCCGCCCGCGCCCCCCACACCCCAACATCGAAGGACTAGTAAACCGCCTGCTCCGCGAGGAGGTCACTATGAAGAAGACCTGCAACCATGGGGTGACGAGGCGTTAGCTGGCGGTGGCCACGGCTCAGATGCAATCGCACGATCAATTCATGGCGCGCCCCGGCAGGATTCGCGAACCTGCGGGGCAGGGGTATCGCAGACGAATTTCGTGCCGTCTCGCATTCTGACCGCCCGCGACCGGCTAACTGGTCAAAAGTGCGGTTTAGCCAGTCGTTGCCACCATTTGGTGAAAGCTTTTCGAGCCTCGACCGACCGGCAGTTGCCCGACGGCACCATAATTTTGACTAACCAGCCGCCAAGGCCTGCCGAGCCAGCATCTCCGCCCGCTCTGCGTTGGACAAAAGGTCGACCTGTTTCCTGGGCCACCACACCAGTTCCGCCACTACGATCGCTACCCATAGCCATGACACCAGGGCCAATCGGATCGACCCGAGAAAGCTGTCGGTGACCGCCAGGATCAGCGACAGTATGGCGACGAGCGGAATTACCCATCGATACCGGCGCGTTTGTTCCTGCGCTTGACGCAGCCCGCTGCCGTACTCGATGACAGCGTGTGCTAAATGCGGTTCATTGATCATTTGGCCACGCCGGGTCGCTCGAACTACCGCTACGCGATCCGCGCCGATGATCTTCGTAGCCCCAGGCCAAAATCGGGCCATCCGGCGAGTGATCGGGATCCCGAAGACCAGGGGTCCTAGCACCGCAACTGCTAGCAGCGCTGCCACCGAACCGGACTCAGCCCATCCAAGCGCACCGAAAAAGATGCCGACCGAGAGCCCGACGATGACTGCTCGAAAAACAACACCGCCGCGCCATACCCACGAAGGGATCACAACCACAGGCTAATTGTGGCCGCTGAAGATTGGAGAGCAATCGACGGACGACACGCACGATGCACATCCGCGCTTCAAGGGTGAAGGCTAGAATGTACTTCGCAAATTCGGTGCCAGCTAGACCCAGGGTGGGCTTGCTCTCATTCCTTTGGTGTCACATGGAATGTCTTGTGTCGGTATCTATCGCGAGAAGGCAATTCATAGCCAAGGTCCGCGGCGCTCTTCGGCGTGAAGGGGCGGGTGCCGTCTAGCCTTTGTGCGAGCTTCTCTGCCTGGGAACGTCCTCCAGTCCGTCCGCGCACGTTGCTAACTTCACGCAGGACTGAGCCATCCCGACGTATGAGCCAGAAGCGACCGGAGTCGGACGCAATCACCGCGACCTTCTTAGTGCCTTTCCAGTCATTGTGTTTCACCGCCCAGAGTCGCAAAGCGTCGAAATCATCGGACTCAGCGAAGGCCGGGCATGGGGCCACGAAGCCATGGTCCTCGTACAACCGATACTTCACCTACGCACCTTCCACCTCGCAGCCTCTTGCTATTGGCCCAATGAGTGATTCCACCACGCACCCATGCCGGTCAACACCTAATTGTTTAGAAGGTATTTCAGCCAGTCGTTGACAGCACTAGCTGAGTGCCTTGTTACCGGCGTCGTAGGCGCCCATTTGCTTTGCGGTAAAGGCATGCGGGCTTTGTCTGTCGCGACCGAGAAAGTTGGGCCCTGCGACCCCGAGGGCCGCGAAAACCACTGTGGTGACGACGCTCTTGAACCACGTACCTCGGCTGATTGGCCCCCGGGTGCGTAGAGCCCTGATATAGGTGAACCCGATCGGGACATGCAGGAGGATCGACGCGAGAAAGCCGGGGCTGTATCTGGCCTTCGCGATACGCGGAAAGATGACACCGTGGCCGATGGACTGACTCATCCCGAACAACACTGGCGGTAAACCCAACCACTCGACTTTCGGGAAGATTATCGGCGCGATGTAGAACGGGTAGGCCACTGCGGTGTTGATGCACATCGCGGTGTTGGTGTTGAGCGGATAATTGCGCGGCTGGTCGCTCTTGAAGATTCCACGATTGAACTGCCCGGGAAAGTAACCCGGGTCCTCGTACTCCTCATACTGGTGGGCCAGCAGCGCGATGAATTCATCATCGACAATGCGCGTAGGTTAGACAGTCTCTTACCCGCAGTTAGGGTGGACGCTCCGCCGAGTGCCATGCCGAGTACGGCACCTACTCGCGGCCAGTTAGTACGGTAAGTTTCCAGCGAGCCACTACTCACGATGTTCCCTTGTTTGTCCGCCCTATAGACGTGACGCTACAGCGCCGCCCACCGAAACGACGGAATCCCGCCCAGAACACGGATTTGCAGTGTGAGCGCCAGCACCTTGAAGCTGCTGCTCTCGGATCAGCTTCTGCCGCAAGGGTTCGAATCGAAGGCGGCCATGTCTATCTGCCGGACGACCTCGGTTCCGCCGCGGAGCGCAAATTAGCCGATACGATTTCCTGCACGGCCCGTACTTTGCGCGGCCCGTAGCGACGGTTCATTCTCAGAGGAGGTCCAGTGCCTGAGGAGGCGGCCTCTGATAAGCGACTGGAACTGGCGTACGAGGCAGCTCAACGCAAGCTCAGCGTGCAGGATGCAACCTTGGGAAACGTGCGCACGCGGGCCAACAATCTGCTCGCGGCCGCTGCACTGTTCACCTCATTTGCTGCGGGAATCGGACTGATCAATGCCAACTCCGGACATGGCGCAATCATCTCCCGGTGGGCGGCAGTGACCTTGCTCGTTGTCGTGGCCCTGCTCGGCTTGAGTGCGCTGAGCGTGATATGGCCGGCGAAGGGGTGGGCGTTCGTACCGTCCGCGTCGAAGATCATGCAGATGTATCACAGTGGCGAAGATGAAACAGCCATTCGCAAATTCGTTATCGCGGCCATGATCGAAGGCGGGAACGCTAATTCCGTCAAACTCAAACGCAAACAAGACGCCTTCCGGGTGGCAGCTGGGCTCCTCTTGAGTGAGATCATCCTGTTGTTGGCGGTTCTGATCCTGAAAAAGGGCGGCTGAAATGGTGGACAACTGGGGAAATTTTGATGGGCCTCAAGGCGGCGGTAGTCAACCTGGCTACGGTGGCGCACCCGGTTACGGTGGCGCACCCGGTTACGGTGGCCATGGTCAACCCGACTACGGTGGCGCACCCGGTTACGGTGGCGCACCCGACTACGGTGCTCCACCCGGCTACGGTGGCGCACCCGTCGGGCCTGGTCGGAGCCGGGCCCGTATGGCCTTGATCTTGGCGGCGGTCGTGATCGCGGCGCTGCTTTTAGTGGCGCTCCTTTTCTTGGTGATCCTTTAGCTTGCCGGACCGCGCGTGCCGGCAGTGCAGCCGAACGCGAAGATCGCGCGACTGCGCGACCCGGTAAGGGCCGTGGTGGCCGGTGTGGAATCATCCGCACCCATGAGCGATGACCGCAGCGGGGGGAAACCGGCGCAGTGGGAATACACCTGGTTCCACGCAGAAGGGGCCGATGCGCTGAATGAACTGATGCGCAAAGCGAACACGTTGGGGAAGCAGGGGTGGGAGATGGTCAATTTCTCCGTGGACGAGCAGAGACCGTATACCGCCGTCTGCTTCTTCAAACGCCCGCTACCGCCGGAACCAGAACCGCCTCGGCGCTACATCTGATCGGTTTTCTCGTGCACCGCGGCTAGCCGCCCGTCTCCAACCCGACGGCCGCGGCTATTGCGGCCCGGGGCCATTCAGCGCGGCTGACGGCGGGCTCGATGCGGTCGCGCCGGAGAGCTGCGAGGTCGATCGCCCTGCCGTCGGTCACTGCAGCCGGCACCCGGAAGGTGAAGCGCCGTTCGTCGGTACCGATGGCCAGCAGTGCGTCCGACTTGTCGAAACTATTGACGTGCATGGCATCTTCGGCCCACTTCAGCGGCGTGAGCCCGGCGAAGTTGTTGAGATACACCACCCACAGGTGCACGTTGCGCGCGGCGTAGAGCTTGTTCACCGCTCGCTCCACGGCGGCGCGGCCGGCCGGGGTCAGCACGCCGGCTTGGTCGGTGATGTATTGCTCGAGGTGCAGTGACGGCGCCGACACGGCCGGTGACCCGGTGTTGCTGCTTGCCGGTGGCATAGTCACCGCTGGCGCGGCATCGCCGGGTTGGCTTGACTGCCGGTGCAGCAGTTGGGCGGCGATCACCGCGGCCACGGCGATCAGCACGATGGTCACGACGCTGATCGCCACTGTCGCGGTCCGCAGGTTTCGACGACGCGACACCGGCAGCACTGTCGTCGACGGCTCACCGGCACCAGCAGCACGGGGAGCGGCAACCGTGGGCGCTGCTGCGGTTCGCGGTTGAACTCCTTCGCCGGCCAGCGCGGCAGCGAAATCCGAGCAACTCGGATAGCGATCAGCCGGGTCCTTGGCGATTGCCCGTGCGAGGACTTCGTTGAGCCCTGCCAGCTCGGGCCGGCGGTCGGCCACCTGTGGTCGTGGCGCCGAGAGGTGCTGGGTGATCACCACCGCCGGATTCGAGTGCTCGAATGGCGCGGAGCCGGTGAGCATATGAAAGGCCGTGCAGCCCAATGCGTATTCGTCGGCACGGCCGTCGAGATCCAGCCCTTGCAGTTGTTCGGGCGCGCAATACGCGGTAGTGCCAACCATCATGTTCGTTGCGGTAAGACCACTGATGTCCCCCAGCTGCCGGGCTATCCCGAAGTCGGCCAGCTTGACTCGTCGCCGCGTTCCGGAGTCATCGACCAAGATGTTCGCGGGTTTGACGTCGCGGTGCAGCAATCCGCGGGAATGCGCGTAATCCAGCGCGTCGGCCACCGCCGTGACGATCTCGAGCACTTGCTGCGGCGGTATCCCGGAGCGGTACTGATTTCTCAGCAGGTGCGCCACGTCGGTACCGTGCACATACTCCATCGAAAGCCACAGTTGCCCGTCGAACTCGCCACGATCATGAATACCGACGATGTTCGGATGGGACAGCCCCGCCGCCACGTCGGCTTCCCGGCTGAACCGTTGCCGGTACTCGTGGTCGGTGGTGAGTTGTGCGGGCAGGATTTTCAAGGCGTCGTGTCGGGGCAGCCGCGGATGCTGAGCGAGGTACACCTCACCCATGCCGCCGGCCCCGAGAAGCCGCACGATCGTGTATCCGGCGAACACATCGCCTTCGTTGAGAACCCCCGTCGCCGGCATTTGTGAATGCTACAAAGCCGACGCGGCGGGGCTAGGGATAATCGGGCAGCCCGCGCGTCTGCGGCCGGTAGTCGCACTGCTTGCGTAGTCCGTGACCATCAGTCTTGCCCCAGTCAATCTTCGCTGCGGCGGCACGGTCACAAGTCAGCGCGAAATAGGTCGCGGTGACCGACCCGTGCTTATCCGCGACCGGCCCTTTGACGGTGATGGTTCCGCTCTGAAACTGCGGATCGTTGAACAATGCTTTCCACACCTGGGCAGTCGGCAGCACCAACTGCTCGTCGGCGATTCGCTCCTTATGGAAAACCGTTCCATTCGCCTCGTGCACCGTGTAACCGATCACACAAGTCGCCCGGCCTGTGCACTCGACCTGCGGTGCGCCGTCCATCTGCGCGGCGAACCGGTCGCCGGCGACCGCGTCGCGCACAACTTGGGTCACCGCGTCATTGCTGACCGTGAATGACTCGGGAGCCGAGTACCGATCGGTTGACGAACAGCCGGCAGACACCGCGAGCGCGACCAGTGACATGAAAGCTGTAGTTCGCGCGCCGTTTGCCATTCCGACACATTAAGTACCTTCGTTTGCGGCGGCAACAATGTGCGAACGTTCTCCCAGGGGCGGCTAGGCCGAGGACCGCGCCCGCAGTACCTCCAGTGCTTTGTCGGCGTGCGAGTTGAAATTGAACTCACTGCCGATGACATCGAGCACGGTGCGGTCGGTGTCGACGACGAAGGTGACGCGCTTGACGGGCATCAGTTTGCCGAGCAGCCCGCGCTTGACGCCGAATGCGCGCGCCACCACACCGTCTTCATCGGCCAGCAGCGGGTAGTCAAACCCATGACTGGCGGCGAACTGCGCCTGTTTGACCACCGGGTCGACGCTGATACCGACCCGTGACGCGCCGACCGCAGCGAACTCGGCGGCTACGTCGCGGAAGTGGCACGCCTCCCGCGTGCACCCCGGCGTGCCTGCCGCCGGGTAGAAGAACAATACAACCGGGCCGCCGGCCAGCAGGCTGCTCAGCTTCCGCGGTGCTCCGGTCTGGTCGGGTAGCTCGAACTCGGCCACCGTGTCCCCGGGTTTCATGGCGCAAGGCTAACCCAGTGCTGAGCTCCGACGAACATCAGTGTCTGGGAAGATTGCAGCGTGCGCGTCAACGTAACCGCGACTACTTCGCGAGAGGATTTCCGCGCGCTGGCCGGCGCCCACCGTGTGGTCCCTGTGACGCGCAAGGTGCTGGCTGACGCCGAGACGCCGCTGTCGGCTTACCGCAAACTGGCGGCAAATCGGCCGGGTACCTTTCTGCTCGAGTCAGCGGAGAACGGGCGGTCCTGGTCGCGGTGGTCTTTCATCGGCGCCGGATCACCCTCGGCGCTGACGGTGCGCAGTGGTCAAGCGGTGTGGCTGGGCACCGCACCACAAGACGCACCGACCGGCGGCGACCCGCTGCAGGCGCTGCACGCCACTTTGCGGTTGCTGGCCACGGCAGCAGTGCCCGAACTGCCGCCCCTGTCCGGGGGCATGGTCGGGTTCTTCGCCTACGATATGGTGCGCCGGCTGGAGCGCCTGCCGCAGCTGGCGGTTGACGACCTTCACCTGCCCGACATGCTGCTGGTGCTGGCCACCGACGTGGCGGCGGTCGACCACCACGAAGGCACCATCACGCTGATCGCGAACGCGGTGAACTGGAACGGCACCGACGAGCGCGTCGACGAGGCCTACGACGACGCGATAGCCCGACTCGACGTGATGACCGCAGCGCTCGGTCAGGCACTGCCCTCGACGGTCGCCACTTTCAGCAGACCTGACCCACAGCCGCGGGCGCAGCGCACCGTTGAGGAGTACGGAGCCATCGTCGAGCGCCTGGTGAAAGAGATCGAGCGCGGTGAGGCCTTTCAAGTGGTTCCGTCGCAACGCTTCGAAATGGACACCGACGTCGACCCGATCGACGTGTACCGGATCTTGCGGGTGACCAATCCCAGCCCTTACATGTATCTGCTGCACGTGCCGAATGACGAAGGCGGAACTGACTTCTCGATCGTCGGCTCCAGTCCGGAGGCGTTGGTCACCGTCCAGGACCGATGGGCAACCACGCATCCGATCGCCGGCACCCGGTGGCGCGGAACTACCGAGGAAGAAGACCATCTGCTGGAAAAAGAGTTGCTGAACGACGAGAAGGAACTTGCCGAGCACCTGATGCTGGTCGATCTGGGCCGCAACGACCTTGGCCGGGTCTGCGTGCCGGGCAGCGTGCGAGTCGAGGACTACAGCCACATCGAGCGTTACAGCCACGTCATGCACCTGGTGTCCACCGTGACCGGGATGCTCGGCGCAGGGCATACCGCGTTGGACGCGGTGACGGCCTGCTTTCCGGCCGGGACGTTGTCCGGGGCGCCGAAGGTACGTGCAATGGAATTGATCGAAGAAGTCGAAAAGACGCGGCGAGGCCTGTACGGGGGTGTTGTCGGGTATCTCGACTTCGCCGGCAACGCCGACTTCGCGATCGCGATCCGCACCGCGCTGATGCGCGACGGCACCGCCTACGTCCAAGCGGGTGGGGGTGTGGTCGCCGACTCCAACGGGCTCTACGAATACACCGAGGCGGCCAATAAGGCCCGTGCGGTGCTGCACGCCATTGCCGCCGCGGAGACGCTGGCGGCTCCGGTGACCGGGCACGATGACTGACCCCGCGCGCGGCCCGCGCTTCATCCGGATCGCCCAACTGTTGCTGGTCGTGGCCGCCGGCGCGCTGTGGGCGGCGTCGCGGTTGCCGTGGGTGGTGCTGCGGTCCTTCGACACGCTGAGTCCACCGAGGACATCGACGGTATCTGGGGCGTCGTGGTCGACGGGGCTGCTACCGCTGGCCATCCTGCTGGTCGCGGCGGCACTTGCGGCCCTGGCGATACGGGGTTGGCCGCTACGGGCGCTCGCGCTGCTGATAGCCGTGGCAAGCCTGGCGATCGGCTACCTGGCCGTCAGTTTGTGGGCGATACCGGACGCGGCGGTACGGGCGGCCGACATCGCCCACGTTCCGGTGTTGTCGCTGGTAGGCAGCGAGCGGAGATATGCCGGCGCGGCCATTACGTTCGCGGCCGGGGTAGCCGCGCTGGCCGCCGCGGTGCTGCTGATGCGGTCGGCGCGATCGGACGGTGACCGCACCACGAAATATGCGGCTCCCGGTGCCCGCCGCTCGATCGCGCGGGACGCCGACGGCACGGTTTCTGAGCGGACAATGTGGGATGCGCTGGACGAGGGCCAAGACCCAACTGATCGGCCGCCCGACACGGAGGGTCGGTGACGGCCCACGGCCCTGCGGCGGCTACCCTTCAGGGACGTCGAAGAAACGGCGGCAACGTGGGGAGGAACACAGGGATGACTCCGGCAACTGTGCTCGACTCCATCATCGAGGGAGTCCATGCGGATGTTGCCGCCCGTGAGGCCGTTGTAAGCCTGTCTGAAGTCAAGGCGGCAGCCAAGGCGATGCCGGCGCCCCTGGACGTCATGGCGGCGTTACGCGCGCCGGGCATCGCTGTCATCGCGGAAGTCAAGCGGGCCAGTCCGTCAGCGGGCCGGCTTGCGCCTATCTCCGACCCGGCCAAGCTGGCCCGTGCCTACCAAGACGGTGGGGCGCGGATCATCAGCGTTTTGACCGAGGAACGGCGTTTTCACGGCAGCCTCGATGACCTGGATGCCGTGCGGGCCGCGGTCTCGATACCGGTCCTGCGCAAGGACTTTGTGGTGCGGCCATACCAGATTCACGAGGCGCGCGCGCATGGCGCCGACATGCTCTTGCTCATCGTTGCCGCGCTCGAGCAGCCGGCGCTGGAGTCGATGCTGGAGCGCACCGAGTCGCTGGGCATGACGGCGTTGGTGGAAGTGCACACCGAAGCCGAAGCGGACCGGGCGCTGAATGCCGGGGCCCGCGTAATCGGAGTCAATGCCCGCTGTTTGATGACTCTGGAAGTCGACCGTGACTGTTTTGCGCGAATCGCGCCAGGTCTGCCCTCCGGCGTGATCCGAATTGCCGAATCCGGTGTGCGCGGCACTCCCGATCTGCTGGCCTACGCCGGCGCCGGGGCCGATGCGGTGCTGGTCGGGGAGGGTCTGGTGAAGAGCGGCGACCCGCGTGCTGCGGTCGCAGACCTGGTGACGGCGGGCCGGCACCCGTCATGTCCAAAACCGGCGCGCTGAGAAGATCATGACCCGCACCAGCGGAAATGTTGAACCCGATGAGTCGTTTGCACGTTGAGTTCCGGTGATGGCTAACCTTCTCGGCCCGAATCTTCCCCGTTCCAGCGCGGCCATCGCAGAGCCCACCCGTCACGATCCCGACTCGCGTGGTCACTTCGGCGTGTACGGCGGCCGCTACGTCGCCGAGGCGTTGATGGCCGTGATCGAAGAGGTCACCGCCGCCTACGAGAAGGCCCGCACCGATCAGGAATTCCTTGACCTGCTCGACAACTTGCTAGCCAACTATGCCGGTCGGCCCTCGCCGTTGTACGAAGCCACCAGGCTGAGCGCACACGTCGGTGGCGCACGCATCTTCCTCAAACGAGAAGATTTGAACCACACCGGTTCTCATAAAATCAACAACGTGCTCGGGCAGGCGCTGCTGGCCCAGCAGATGGGCAAGACGCGCGTCATCGCCGAAACCGGTGCCGGCCAACACGGCGTTGCCACCGCGACCGCGTGCGCACTGCTGGGCCTGGACTGCGTCGTCTACATGGGCGCCGTCGACACCGCGCGCCAAGCGCTCAACGTCGCGCGCATGCGACTGCTGGGCGCCGAGGTGGTCTCCGTGGAATCAGGATCGAAGACGCTCAAAGACGCGATCAACGAGGCGTTCCGGGATTGGGTCACGAACGCCGACGACACTTTCTACTGCTTCGGCACCGCTGCCGGGCCCCACCCGTTTCCCACCATGGTGCGTGACTTCCAGCGAATCATCGGGCTGGAGACGCGTGTCCAGGTCCAGGAACAGACGGGCCGGTTGCCCGATGCCGTCACCGCCTGTGTCGGTGGCGGCTCCAATGCGATCGGCATCTTCCACGCGTTCATCGACGATCCAGGCGTTCGCCTGGTCGGCTTCGAGGCAGCCGGTGACGGCGTCGAAACCGGCCGTCACGCCGCGACTTTCACCGGCGGATCGCCCGGGGCCTTTCAGGGGTCGTTTTCGTATCTGCTGCAGGATTCCGACGGTCAGACCATCGAATCGCACTCGATTTCGGCCGGGCTGGACTACCCCGGCGTGGGACCCGAACACGCCTGGCTCAAAGAGCAGGGGCGCGCCGAATACCGGCCGATCACCGACAGCGAGGCGATGGAGGCCTTCCGATTGCTGTGCCGAACCGAAGGCATCATTCCGGCCATCGAATCCGCGCACGCGGTAGCCGGAGCGCTCAAGCTCAGCCCCGAACTGGGCCGCGGCGCGGTGCTCGTGGTGAACTTGTCGGGCCGCGGCGATAAGGACGTTGAGACTGCGGCGAAGTGGTTCGGCTTGTTCGACGACAGGCCGGGCGATGCAGGCAAGGCCGGCGCGTGACTGACGGAACTTCCGGTTTGACATCGCTGTTCAGATCTTGCCGGGATCGCGGCCGCGCCGCCTTGATCGGCTACCTGCCCACCGGCTATCCCGATGTGCCGACCTCTATCGCTGCGATGACCGAGCTCGTCGAAAGCGGCTGCGACATCATCGAAGTCGGAGTCCCGTATTCCGATCCGGGCATGGACGGGCCGACGATCGCGACGGCTGCCGAGGCCGCTCTGCGCGGCGGGGTCCGAGTGCGGGACACCTTGACCGCCGTCGAGGCCATCACCAACGCCGGCGGCCGTGCTGTGGTGATGACCTACTGGAACCCGGTGCTGCGTTACGGGATTGACGCTTTTGCCCGCGATCTCGCCGCGGCTGGGGGATACGGCTTGATCACGCCTGACCTGATACCTGACGAGGCCGATGAATGGCTGGCGGCGTCGGACCGCTATGAATTGGATCGGATTTTTTTGGTGGCACCGTCATCGACGCCGCAGCGGTTGTCGACAACCGTCGAGGTGTGCCGCGGATTCGTGTACGCCGCGTCCACGATGGGTGTCACCGGAGCACGGGACGCGGTGTCGCACGCCGCACCGGAATTGGTGCGACGGGTTCGGGCGGTGTCCGACGTTGCGGTCGGCGTGGGCCTGGGGGTCCGGTCGCGTGCGCAGGCCGCCGAAATCGGCGGCTACGCCGACGGCGTCATCGTCGGCTCGGCGCTGGTGTCGGCATTGAGCGACGGACTGCCCGCACTACGGGCATTGACTGAAGAATTGGCCGCCGGTGTGCGCCAGAAGGTCGCTTCGTCATGACCACCAGCTATCTGGCGTATTTCCCGAGTCCACCTCGAGGCGTCTGGTACCTGGGACCGGTTCCGATTCGCGCGTACGCGTTGTTCATCATCGTCGGCATCGTGGCCGCACTGCTCATCGGTGACCGACGATGGGTAGCGCGCGGAGGCGAGCGGGGCGTCATCTATGACATCGCCCTGTGGGCCGTTCCGTTCGGGCTGCTCGGCGGCCGGCTGTATCACCTGTGCACCGACTGGCGGACATATTTCGGTGCCGGCGGCGCCGGTTTAAATGCTGCGCTGCGGATCTGGGACGGCGGGCTGGGCATCTGGGGCGCGGTAGCTCTCGGGGGGGTCGGCGCCTGGATCGGGTGTCGACGACGCGGCATCGCGCTGGCGGCGTTCGGGGACGCGGTTGCCCCGGGCATCGTGCTGGCTCAAGCCATCGGCCGGCTCGGAAACTACTTCAACCAAGAGCTTTTCGGTCGCGAGACCACAATGCCCTGGGGCTTGGAAGTCTACTATCGCCGCGACCCGTCGGGATTCGTCGACGTGCACTCTCTGGACGGTGTGTCCACCGGCCAACTGGCGCTGGTCGTGCAGCCGACTTTTCTTTATGAGCTGCTTTGGAACTTAGTCGTTTTCGGGGCGCTGCTCTACTTGGACAAGCGGTTCGTCCTCGACCGCGGGCGGCTGTTCGCCACCTACGTCGCGGCGTATTGCGTCGGGCGTTTCACCATCGAATTGCTGCGGGACGACGCGGCTACTCACATCGCCGGCATCCGAATCAACTCGTTCACCTCGACTCTCGTCTTCATCGGGGCCGTCGTGTACATCATCTTGGTGTCCAGGGTCCGGGCAGGCACACCCACGTCAGGCGTTGCCACGCCCGCTGTGGCACAACCCGTTCCGCAGCCGGCCGATGAACTTGTCGCCGTCTCGTCGGGTGCTGGCGCGCCCGTGTTAACGGCCGACCAGTTTGAGAGCGACATAGCGGTCTCGGCGCCGGAAGCCGAGGCGATCGCGACCGAGGCTGAAGCGGTCGAAGGCGACGCTCTTGAAGCAGAAATGCCTCCGGCTGAAGTCGAGCCCGTCGACGGTGAGGTACTCGAGACGGTCGTGGCGCCCGCCGAAGCCGACGAACGGGAAGCCCAGGACGTCGAGCCGGTCGAGGCCGAAGTCGAACCCGTCGAGCCGGAAGCCGAGCCGGTTGAGGCCGAAGCTGAGCCTGTCGACGGTGAAGTACTCGAGACGGTCGTGGCGCCCGCCGAAGCCGACGAACCAGGAGCGCAGGAACAGGAGCCGGAACCTTTACCCGAGGGATCCGATACGTCGGAGCCAGTCGAAGCCGAACCCGAACCCGTCGAGGCGCTTAAGGCCGAAGCTGAGCCGGTTGATACCGAACTCGAGCCGGCCGACGGTGAGGTACTCGAGACGGTCGTCGGAGCCGGTGAAGGCGACCAGCCGGAAGCGCAGGAAGTCGAGCCGGAGCCTGCGCCCGAGGAAGCCGGAACTTCGGAGCTGGTCGAGACGGAAGTCGAGCCGGCTGACACCGAGGTGGAGTCGGTCGGGTCTCCAGGTGAGCCGGCCGAAATTGAAGTCGAGTCCGCCGAAACCGAACTCGAGCCGGTCGAGCACGAAGTCGAGCCGACCGAAACTGAACTTGAGCCCGTCGAAACGGAACTCGAGCCCGTCGAGCCCGAAGTCGAGCCGACCGAAAGCGAAGTCGAGCCGGAGCCTGCGCCCGAGGAAGCCGGAACTTCGGAGCTGGTCGAAACCGAAGTCGAGCCGGCTGAAACCGAGGTCGAGTCGGTCGAGTCTCAAGGTGAGCCGGTCGAAATCGATGTCGAGCCGACCGAAACTGAACTTGAGCCCGCCGAAACGGAACTCGAGCCGACCGAGACAGAATTCGAGCCCGTCGAGCCCGAAGTCGAGCCGACCGAAAGCGAAGTCGAGCCGGAGCTTGTGCCCGAGGAAGCCGGAACTTCGGAGCTGGTCGAAACCGAAGTCGAGCCGGCTGAAACCGAGGTCGAGTCGGTCGAGTCTCAAGGTGAGCCGGTCGAAATCGATGTCGAGCCGGCTGAAACCGAACTCGAGCCCGCCGAAACGGAACTCGAGCCGGTCGAGCCGGCTGAAACTGAGGTCCAGCCGGTTGAGGTCGAAGCAGAGCCGGTCGAGCCCGAAGCCGAGCCAGTTTTGCCGGTCGAGCCCGAAGTCCACCCGGTCGACACCGACGACGAGAGGGTCGAGCAAGACGTCGCGCCAGTTGCGGAACTTCCCGAGACACCGGCCGCGGCAGACGAGGCAGCGGCAGGTGAGGCAGCGGCCGACGGGGACAGCCCGCCGGAACCCGAAGACGCAGTCGAAGCCGCCGAAGACGACGCTTCTGCTGCCCGCAGACGACGTTGGTGGCGGCGCCGCCGATAGCTATCGGTCGAGATGGTCAGCAACCCCGACTATGCTGAGGCGTCGTGGTGAGACGTGGAAAGATCGTCTGCACTCTAGGCCCGGCCACCCGCACTGACGAGTCGGTCAGGGCGCTGGTCGAGGCCGGGATGGACGTCGCCAGAATGAATTTCAGCCACGGCGACCACCTTGACCACAAAGCCGCCTACGACCGCGTCCGGGCAGCCTCCGACGCCACCGGCCACGCTGTCGGAGTGCTCGCGGACCTGCAAGGCCCCAAGATCCGGCTCGGCCGATTCGTCGGCGGCGTCACCTATTGGGCCAACGGCGAGACTGTGCGGATCACCGTCGAAGATTGCCAGGGAACCCACGACCGGGTGTCGACCACCTACAAACAATTGGCCAAGGACGCCGTCGCCGGTGACCGGGTGCTCATCGACGACGGCAACATCGGCCTGCAGGTCGAATCCGTCGACGGTGACGACGTGGTGTGCACCGTCACCGAAGGCGGCCCGGTCAGCGACAACAAGGGCATGTCGCTGCCAGGCATGAGTGTGTCGGCTCCCGCGCTGTCCGACAAGGACGTCGAGGACTTGGAGTTCGCGCTGACTCTCGGCGTGGACATGGTGGCGCTGTCCTTCGTGCGGTCCCCGTCCGATGTCGAGCTGGTGCACGACGTGATGGATCGGGTGGGACGTCGGGTACCGGTGATCGCCAAACTGGAGAAGCCGGAGGCGATCGACAACCTCGAAGCCGTGGTACTGGCGTTCGATGCCGTCATGGTGGCCCGCGGCGACCTCGGAGTGGAGCTGCCGCTCGAAGAAGTGCCGCTGGTGCAGAAGCGCGCCATCCAGATGGCACGGGAGAACGCCAAACCGGTCATTGTGGCTACGCAGATGCTCGACTCGATGATCGAGCACTCGCGACCGACCCGCGCTGAGGCCTCCGACGTCGCCAATGCCGTGCTGGACGGCGCCGACGCGGTGATGCTGTCCGGTGAAACCTCCGTGGGGAAATACCCGTTGGAGGCGGTCCGCACAATGGCCCGGATCATCTGTGCGGTCGAGGAGAATTCAACGGCCGCACCGCCGTTGACTCACGTCCCGCGTACCAAACGCGGAGTCATCTCATATGCGGCCCGCGATATCGGCGAGCGGCTCGACGCCAAAGCCCTGGTGGCGTTCACCCAGTCGGGCGACACCGTGCGACGGCTGGCGCGGCTGCATACCCCGCTGCCGCTGCTGGCTTTCACCCCGCTGCCGGAGGTCCGTAGTCAGCTGGCCATGACCTGGGGCACCGAGACGTTCATCGTGCCCACGATGGAATCCACCGACTCCATGATTCGGCTCGTCGACAAATCGTTGCTGGAACTGGGCCGCTACAAGCGCGGCGAACTGGTGGTAATCGTGGCGGGGGCGCCGCCGGGCACCGTCGGCTCCACGAACCTGATCCACGTGCACCGGATCGGCGAGGACGACCTCTAGTCTCATTCCCGATGTCTGATTTCGACGAGTTGATGGCCGTACTGGACCTGAATGATGTCGCCGAGGACCTGTTCATCGGATCCCATCCGAGCAAGAATCCGCTGCGGACGTTCGGCGGCCAGCTGATGGCGCAGTCGTTTGTGGCCGCCAGTCGCACGCAGGACCGCAAGCTGCCGCCCAATGCGCTGTCGGTGCATTTCGTCAACGGCGGTGACCCGGCCAAGGACATCGAGTTTCGGGTGGCGCGGCTCCGTGATGAGCGGCGCTTCGCCAACCGGCGGGTCGACGCCGTGCAGGACGGGACGCTGTTGGCGTCGGTGATGGTCTCCTACCTGTCCGCGGGCCGCGGCCTCGAGCACAGCGTCGAACCGCCGGCAGTCCCCGAACCGGACACGCTGCCCAGGATCGGCGAACTGCTACGCGGTTACGAGCAGACAGTGCCGCTGTTCGTGGAGGCACTGCAGCCGATCGATTGGCGGTACACCAACGACCCGTCGTGGGTGCTGCGGGACAAGGGTGGCCAGTTGGCGCATAACCGGGTCTGGGTCAAGGCCGACGGGGTGCTGCCCGATGACCCAGTGCTGCACACCGCGGTGATGGTGTACTCCTCAGACACCACCGTGCTGGACTCCGTCGTCACCACTCACGGGCTGTCTTGGGGAACCGACCGGATCTTCGCCGCCAGCGTCAACCACTCGATGTGGTTTCACCGCCAGGTCGATTTCAACGACTGGGCGCTGTATTCGACGTCATCGCCAGTGGCCGGTGAATCCCGCGGCTTGGGCACCGGGCACTTCTTCGACCGCACCGGGCGGCTGATCGCGACTGTCGTGCAGGAAGGGCTGGTCAAGTACTTCCCCGGCGCCCGAACCTGAATCCATAACAGTCTGGTAGCGACGCGCCAGAACGCCGCGCCGCAGTATGGCGCGGGCGTACCGTTTTGGTGAGGGTTCCGATGAAAGTTTCGTCCGTCGCATCCCGGCCACGCGTTGGTGAACGCGTCGTCGTGCACTTCGACTCGGTAGCGGCCCGCTGGGTCGGGACGCTGGCCCTGCTGTGTGCGGCGTGCTGGCTGACCACCGTGCTGATCCACAACCACGGGCAGTGGCAGGCGAGCGGGCGGCTGGCCTGGTCGATGACTTTCGCGGCCGCGGTGGCGCTGATCGCCCGCGGCATCTTCCTCGGCCGTCCGGTGACCGCATTACATGCGACCGCCGCCGGCACCGCGCTGGTCGCAGGCGTGGCTGCGCACGTGCTGTCCCTCGATCTGCTCGGCGACGTGCTGATCGCCGGCTCAGGGTCGGTGTTGATGTGGCCCACCTCGGCTCGCCCCCATGCCGCCGACCTGCCGCGGGTGTGGACACTGATCAACGCGACGAGCGGAGACCCGTTGGCGCCATTCGCGATGCAGACGCGAAAGTGCTATCACTTCAGCACCGACGGTGCTGCGGCGTTGGCCTACCGCACGCGGGCCGGTTACGCAGTGATCAGCGGCGACCCGATTGGCGACGAGCGGCAGTTTCCGCAGCTGGTGGCCGACTTCGCGGCGGTATGTCATGCCCGCGGCTGGCGGTTGGTGGTGCTGGGCTGCAGTGAGCGCAGACTCGGCCTGTGGCGCGGTCTTTCGGTGCTTGGCCGACCGTTGCGCACAATACCGATCGGCCGCGACGTCGTCATTGATGTACCCGGTTTCACCATGGCGGGACGCAGCTTCCGCAACTTGCGACAGGCGGTCCAGCGGACGCACAACTGCGGCATCACCACCGAGATCGTTGCCGAGCAAGCACTCGACGAACGCCGGCTGGCCGAGCTGATCGACGTGTTGCGGGAATCTGCGAGGGGGGCGCACACCGACCGCGGGTTCTCGATGAACTTGGACGGCGTGCTGGAGGGTCGATACCCCGGCGTGCAACTGATCATCGCCAGAGACGCCGACGGACGCGCCCAGGGATTCCACCGCTATGCCGTCGCGGGCGGTGGCAGTGACGTCAGCCTTGATGTGCCGTGGCGTCGCGTCGGCGCACCCAACGGAATTGACGAGCGGCTCAGCGTCGACATGATCCGCGCGGCCCGCGACTCTGGCGCTCAGCGACTGTCGTTGGCCTTCGCGGCTTTTCCGGAGATCTTCGATCAGAAGCACCGCAGTCGCGCGCAAAGCCTCTGCTACCGGCTGATCCATCTGCTGGATCCGTTGATCGCGCTGGAGTCCTTGTACCGGTATCTGCGGAAGTTTCAGGCGCTTGGTGACCGGCGCTACGTGCTGGTGCGCCTCAGGCAGGTGGTTCCGTTGCTGTATGTGTTGTTGACGCTGGAGTTCCTGCCGCGCCGACGCCGCCTGTGACGGCGGGCGCGTGGGCTCTGGTAGCGCGGCGAATTCCGAACGACGACACGATCTCGGACACGCCGATCACGATGAGCCAGATGCCGACGACCTGGGCCAGGATCGTGATCGACGAAAACGGTTCAACAAGCGTGACGATGCCGGCCAGCAAGCTGATGACGCCGATGACCACGTGCCAGATGCGTCCGGGGACGGTGGGGTCGCTGACTGCCGAGAGCGTCGTCGCCACCCCCCGAAAGATGAAGCCCACGCCGATCCAGATGGCCAGCAGCAGAATCGCGTTGGGCAGGCTCCGGAAACAGAGCAGCGCCAGAATCAATGCCGCTGCACCGCTGATGAACAGCAGCACTCGCCCGCCGGCGGAGGTGTGCAGGCTGAAGCCGAAGACGACTTGCACGATGCCGGTTATCAACAGGTAGGCGCCGAACACGATGGCGGCGAAAACAACGCTGACCCCGGGCCGGGCGGCCACCAGAACACCAAGGATCAGTGCCAGGATCCCGGACACCAGCGTCGACTTCCACAGATGCGGCAGCAAACTCGGGGGAGTAGTCGTTGTCATGGCCGAAGTGTCGCACAAAGGCGACCCCGGGGCGAGAGACTTCGTTGTTCAGACGCCGGCCGGTCGCGCCGCATCGACAGGCACCCGTCCGGCGCGGCTGTGTGTCTGGCGGCCGACGAGATACCAGGTGCGCATCACGCCTTTGCCCTTGACGGGTACCTCGCCGCGCTCGCGCAGCACGAAGTTGTGCTGTAACCGCTCAAAGACGGCTTCGGGAACCTGGATCTGTCCCTCGGTGTCAGTCGTTTCCATCCGCGACGCGACGTTGACCGCGTCACCCCAGACGTCGTAAAAGAATCGGCGTGAGCCCACCACGCCGGCGACCACCGGCCCGGAGGCCAGGCCGATGCGTAGCTTGACCGCCCGCCCGTGGGGGTCTGTCAGCCCCGCCACCGCGTCAGCCATGTCCAGCGCCAGGTCTGCGAGCGCCTCAACATGATCGTGCCGCGGCCACGGCACACCGCTGACCACCATGTAGCAGTCGCCGCTGACTTTGATCTTCTCCAGGCCGTGCTTGTCGACGAGAGCGTCGAAATCGCTGTACAGCCGGTCCAGGAACGTCACGAGGTCAGCCGGTGCAGTATCGCTGGCCCGTTCGGTGAAACCGGCGATATCCGCGAACAACACTGAGGCGTCTTCGTGTTTGTCCGCGATCACCTGCCGCTGTGGGTCTTTGAGCCGGGCCGCGATGCTGGCGGGCAGCATGTTGCTCAGCAAGGCCTCCGAACGTTCGTACTCCAGTTCCATCACCGCCTCGGCCCGGGCGATCCCGCGCAGCGCGTACCACATGGTCACCACCACCATCGCGCAAGCTGACACCGCCGCGATAACGAAGGCCAGCTTGGTGGCCCACGGTGGCTGCACGCCGGTGTCGCGCGGCACCGAGAACTCCAGGGCGATCACCAGGCCGGCGGCCACCGCAGCCAGCGTCGATGCCAACACGATATGTTCGATGCCGAGTTGCAAAACCACCAGGCACGCCGTTACGAGCAGGAAGAACTGTAGGCCGTTGGCGGTGCCCACGTTCCAGGAGATGGCAACGATCGACACGTACGACGCGCCGACGAAGGTAAGTGGCGCAACCAATTTGCCAAAACGGTGCAGGAGCGGGACCGTCGCGAAGATGGTCGCCGCGGCAAGGTCGATCAGCTGCGGCGTCGATGCGCCGGCGCCGGCGAAAATGCCTACCACCGCATAGCCGCCGCACACTAGCACCGCCATCCAGGCGTTGATGTTGAGGACATTGAGGCGCCGGGCGGCGCTGTCTAAGTAGTGCTGGCTGCGGGCACGCGTCTGCTTCCGCACTGCCGCGACGCAGTTCGGCCCCGACGAATTACCTGCTGAGGGGGCACCGCACATCCTGGCCGCCACGCTCAAAGCCTAGCCCGTCAGCGCGGTGTCAACCGCATGATCCGGATGGTCCGGCTACCGCTGGTCCGCTCGGCGTACTTGGCGTAGCCCGGGTAGAACTGGACCGCCGACTCGAACAGCCGGTCGCGGTCGGTCCCTTCGGCTAGATGAGCGGTGAAGGGTCCGCCGCGCGGTCCGATGTGCAGTTCGCACTCGGGGTGGGCGACCAAGTTGTGGTACCACCCCGGATGCCGTTGGCCGCCGTAATTCGACGCGATCACGATGACGTCGTCGCCGTCGGTGAAGTAGCCGAGAGGTGTCTCCCGGCGCTGGCCGCTTTTGGCGCCGGTCGTCGTCAGAACGACCATGGGCATGGCGCCGCCCGAGGAATTCAGCCGGCCGCCGGTGAGCTTCATGAGCGCTGCGTCCAGCGGCGCCGCGAGCGTGCGGTGCACCGCGGCCCCCGTTTTCGTGGCAATGACCTTCGCCAGGCCGCGTTTCAAGGCGCTTTGGGAGGCGCGCGGGTCGACGCGGGGAATTCCGTTGATCGTGTCGTCGGACATGTTCTGCGAGCTTAGGCCGGTGAGTGCATTGTCAGAAGCCCCCGTAGCGTTCCGTTTCTCGGCGAGGATCATGTCTGTGGTGCGCCGGGCCTTCGAACGAGCGGCGCCTCCGTTCTTTGATCGATCAGGCGCTTGGCGCAGGACAATTGACCGGCCCCGACGGCCAAACCACTTTTTGGCAGCTGAGGACCACATTCGCCGGCCGCCTGCGCCCGGACGATCAGTACCTCGCCCGGCAACTGATCGCGCACTGAGGCCACTCCTGCTCGCCTCGCCGAGCAAGATGGACGGTGTGAGTTGGTCGAGGTACGAAGGCAGGGCGCTTGCCGACCCGCGCCTCGCAGGGGACGCGTTGTTCGCTGAGCTTGCCGACTTCGTCCGCTCGCAGAATTCACAGTTGACCGACATCCGCCTGGAGCGGGCTTATGCAGCCGCGGAATACGACACGAGCGTCGAGCCGGCGAGGCGGTGGTACGACGTCGTCTACCTAGCGGACGAGACTGCCTGAGTGCCCTCGGTGAGATTCGAACTCACACTGGACGGGTTTTGAATCCGTTTCCTCTGCCAGTTGGGATACGAGGGCGTGCCCGGTAGCGGCTGGCCGGACCGGCTTCCCACCATAGAGGATGCGGATCGGCGCACCGCGCATCAACCCTGCGGTCGCTGAATGATGAAGCGCACGGGACAATGGCACCATGACCGCCTCCACGACCGACGCAGAGACGCCCGCCGGCCGCCGCGTGCTGATCGCCGAAGACGAGGCGCTCATCCGGCTTGATTTGGCCGAAATGCTGCGTGAAGAGGGCTATCAGATTGTCGGTGAAGCCGGCGACGGCCAAGAAGCTGTCGAACTGGCTGAGCAGCACAAGCCCGACCTGGTGATCATGGACGTCAAAATGCCCCGCCGCGACGGCATCGACGCCGCCTCGGAGATCGCCAGCAAACGCATCGCTCCGATCGTCGTTCTTACCGCGTTCAGTCAGCGCGACCTCGTCGAGCGCGCGCGGGACGCCGGGGCGATGGCGTATCTGGTGAAACCGTTCTCCGTCAGCGACCTCATCCCGGCCATCGAGTTGGCGGTCAGCCGGTTCGGCGAGATCACCGCCTTGGAGCGCGAAATAGCCACACTGTCCGACCGGCTGGAGACCCGCAAGCTGGTCGAACGGGCAAAAGGACTACTGCAGGCCAATCAGGGCATGACGGAGCCTGAGGCGTTCAAGTGGATTCAGCGTGCCGCCATGGACCGGCGCACCACCATGAAACGGGTAGCCGAAGTGGTGCTGGAAACGCTGGATCCGCCCACGGACGCGAAGAAGACGCCTAACTGAACCGCCGAGCGTGCGTGTCAGTGCACCGACACGCCGCGGCAGACGCACAACTGTGCACGCTCGCGGCACGGAAAGGGCACGTCAGCTAGCGTGCGACGATCACCGACGAGCCGTGGCCGAACAACCCCTGATTGGCCGTGACGCCCACCTTGGCGCCTTCGACCTGGCGACCGGTGGCCCGACCGCGCAACTGCCAAGTGAGCTCGCAGACCTGCGCGATCGCCTGCGCCGGTATCGCTTCGCCGAAGCAGGCCAGCCCGCCAGACGGGTTGACCGGAACCTTGCCGCCGATCGCCGTTGCGCCGCTGCGCAGCAACGCCTCGGCCTCACCTTTGGCGCACAGACCCAGATGCTCGTACCAGTCCAGCTCCAGGGCCGTTGACAGGTCGTAAACCTCCGCCAGGCTCAGATCCTCGGGCCCTATTCCGGCCTCCGCGTAGGCGGCGTCGAGAATCTGATCTTTGAACACCCGCTCCGGGGCGGGCACGACGGCGGTGGAATCGGTTGCAATGTCGGGTAATTCGGGTAGGTGCTGCGGATAGCGGGGCGTCACCGTGCTGACCGCGCGCACCGACGGCACCCCGTCCAGGGAGCCCAGGTGTTGACGAGCGAACGCGGCGCTGGCAACGATGAGCGCCGCCGCACCATCCGAGGTGGCGCAGATGTCGAGCAATCGCAGTGGTTCGGCGACCACCGGGCTGGCCAGTACGTCCTCTACCGAGGTTTCCTTGCGGAACCGGGCGTTGGGATTTTGCAGGCCGTGCTGAGCATTTTTCACCTTGACCTGGGCGAAGTCCTCGAGGGTGGCGCCGTAGAGGTCCATTCGGCGTCGCGCGAGCAGCGCGAAGTACACCGGGTTGGTAGCTCCGATCAGGTGGAAGCGCTGCCAGTCGGGGTCGTTCTTGCGTTCCCCGCCGACCGGGGCGAAGAAGCCCTTCGGCGTGGTGTCGGCGCCGATGACCAGCGCGACGTCGCAGAAACCGGCCAGGATCTGCGCGCGGGCGCTTTGCAGGGCTTGCGAGCCGCTGGCGCAGGCGGCGTAGCTGGAGCTGACCGGAATGCCGTTCCAGCCGAGCTTCTGCGCGAAGGTGGCGCCGGCGACGAAACCGGGATAGCCGTTGCGGATGGTGTCGGCGCCGGCCACCAACTGGATCTGCTGCCACTCCAGGCCGGCTTCGCGTAAAGCGGCCCGTGCGGCGGTCACCCCGTACTCGGTGAAGTCGGTGCCCCATTTGCCCCACGGATGCATCCCCGCGCCGAGGATGTACAGCGGTTCCGGGGTGCTCATCGGGCGTCTCTCATCGGCGCCGTTCCTCCTCATCGCTGCGCTCTGCATCGTCGCCGGCGCGCCTCCAGCCGTACACCACGCGCTCGATCCCCTCGTCGTCGACGAACAACGGGATGATCGTCAGCTCCATTGGCATGCCGACCTTCAAATCAGCCGCGAGCGTGCCGTCTTCCACTTTGCCCAGGACAATCAAGCCCTCGTTGGCCAGTTCGACCGCGGCGACGGCGAACGGGGTGAACGGATCGGATGCAGGGTAGGGCGGCGGCGGGGCATAGCGGTTCTCGGTGTAACTCCAGAGGGTGCCGCGTCGCGATAGCGCGACCTGTTCGAGCTCGTCACCGTCCGAGCCGTCGCAGGCCGGGTTGGGGCAGTTGTTGGCGCGCGGCGGAAAGACATAGGTGCGGCAACGCGGGCATTTGCCGCCGATGAGGTGCGGGACGCTGGCGGAGTCGGTGGCGAACCATCCGTCGATGGCCGGTTCCCGTTGGATGGCTGCTGACACCTGAGTCAGCGTACCGAGAGCAGCGGCAAAACTGAAACATGTTCCAGTTTGATGCCGCGGCCGCCGGTGACGGAGCCGATGCCTAGAGTTGATCCCGTGAGCCCAGCGAGGACCGCCAGCCCCAAGACGCAAGCCGGCAAGTCCGCTGACCAGAAACCGACTCTGATGCTGCTGGACGGCAATTCGCTGGCCTACCGGGCGTTCTACGCGCTGCCCGCGGAGAATTTCAAGACCCGCGGCGGGCTGACCACCAACGCGGTTTACGGATTCACCGCGATGCTGATCAACCTGTTGCGGGACGAATCGCCGACACATGTGGCGGCCGCGTTCGACGTGTCGCGCCAGACCTTTCGCTCGGAGCGCTACCCGGAATACAAAGCCAATCGGTCGACGACACCCGACGAGTTCCATGGTCAGATCGACATCAGCAAGGAAGTCCTTGTCGCACTGGGCATTACCGTACTGGCCGAGCCGGGTTTCGAAGCCGACGATCTGATCGCCACACTTGCGACCCAGGCGGAGCAGGAGGGTTACCGCGTGCTGGTGGTCAGCGGTGACCGCGACTCTTTGCAACTGGTCAGCGACGACGTCACGGTGCTGTATCCGCGCAAAGGTGTCAGCGAGCTCACCCGCTTCACGCCCGAGGCCGTCGTGGAGAAGTACGGACTGACACCCACCCAGTACCCGGACTTCGCGGCGCTGCGCGGAGACCCCAGCGACAATTTGCCCGGCATCCCCGGGGTGGGTGAGAAGACGGCGTCCAAGTGGATCGCCGAGTACGGCTCCTTGCAGTCGCTGGTCGACAACGTCGATACCGTGCGCGGCAAGGTGGGCGACGCGCTGCGCGCGCACCTGGCCGGCGTGGTGCGCAACCGCGAGTTGACTGATCTGGTGCGTGACGTGCCGCTGGCCCAGACGCCGGACACGCTGCGGATGCAGCCCTGGGACCGCGACGAGATCCACCGGCTCTTCGACCATCTGGAGTTCCGAGTATTGCGGGACCGGCTGTTCGAGACATTGGCCGCCGTCGAACCGGAGGTCGATGAGGGATTCGACGTGCGCGGGGGAGCGCTGGAGCCGGGCACCGTCGGGCGGTGGCTGGCGGACCACGCCGGTGACGGGCGCCGGTCGGGCTTGGCCGTCGTCGGCACCCATCTGCCCTACGACGGCGATGCCACCGCTTTGGCCGTCGCCGCCGCCGACGGCGACGGCGCCTACATCGACACCACCACACTGACCCCCGACGACGACGCCGCGCTGGCCGCCTGGCTCTCCGACGAGACGAAACCCAAAGCGCTGCATGAGGCGAAGCTGGCTATCCACGACCTCGCCGGGCGGGGCTGGACGCTGAAAGGGATCACGTCAGACACCGCCCTGGCCGCCTATCTGGTGCGGCCGGGGCAGCGCAGCTTCACCCTCGACGACTTGTCGCTGCGCTATCTGCGCCGCGAGTTGCGCGCCGAAACAGCTGAGCAACAACAGCTTTCGCTGCTCGATGACACCGAGGGCATCGACGATCAAGCGGTGCAGACGGTGATACTCAGAGCTCAGGCGGTGGTGGATCTGGCCGCCGCGCTCGATGCCGAACTGGCCCGCATCGACTCTCAGGCGCTGCTGGTCGAAATGGAGCTGCCGGTCCAAGGTGTACTCGCCGACATCGAGGCCGCCGGCATCGCAGTCGATCTGGACCAGTTGACGGCGTTGCAGCACGAATTCGGGGACCTGATCCGCGACGCCGCCGAAGCCGCGTACGCGGTGATCGGCAAGCAGATCAACCTCGGCTCGCCCAAACAGCTGCAGGTGGTGTTGTTCGACGAGCTGGAGATGCCCAAGACCAAGCGGACCAAGACGGGCTACACCACGGATGCGGACGCTGTGCAGGGTCTTTTTGAAAAGACCGGCCATCCGTTCCTGCAGCACCTGCTCGCGCACCGCGACGCCACTCGGCTCAAGGTGACCGTCGACGGGCTGTTGAGCTCGGTGGCCGCTGACGGCCGGATCCACACCACGTTCAACCAGACCGTCGCCGCGACCGGGCGGCTCTCGTCGACCGAGCCGAACCTGCAGAACATCCCGATCCGCACCGACGCCGGCCGGCGCATCCGGGACGCCTTTGTTGTCGGCTCGGTTGACGGCACGCACTATGCCGAGCTGATGACCGCCGACTACAGCCAGATCGAGATGCGGATCATGGCGCACCTGTCCGGCGACGAAGGTCTCATCGAAGCCTTCAGGACCGGTGAAGACCTGCACTCCTTCGTGGCGTCGCGCGCGTTCGGCGTGCCGATCGACGAGGTGACCGGCGAGCTGCGCCGTCGGGTCAAAGCGATGTCCTACGGCCTGGCGTACGGCTTGAGCGCCTACGGGTTGTCACAGCAACTCAAAATCTCCACCGAAGAGGCAAAAGTTCAGATGGACGCCTACTTCGCCCGGTTCGGCGGTGTCCGCGACTATCTGCAGGCCGTCGTGGAGCAGGCCCGCAAAGACGGCTACACCTCGACGGTGCTGGGCCGGCGGCGCTACCTGCCTGAGCTGGACAGCAGCAACCGCCAGGTGCGGGAAGCCGCGGAACGGGCCGCACTGAACGCGCCGATTCAGGGCAGCGCCGCCGACATCATCAAGGTCGCCATGATCGAGGTCGATAAGGCGCTCGGACGCACGGGATTGCGGTCGCGGATGTTGCTGCAGGTGCATGACGAATTGCTGTTCGAAGTCGCCGACGGGGAGCGCGAACAGCTCGAGGCGTTGGTACAAGACCAGATGTGTGGCGCGTACCCGCTCGATGTGCCGCTGGAGGTGTCGCTGGGGTACGGCCGCAGTTGGGATTCGGCGGCGCATTAGAGTCGCGCCCAGCGGTGGGGCCAGACATACTGCCTTCGGCGGGTTCGGGTATCCGTCGTTTCGGGGGGGTTCGCCGTCGTCGCTGGGACCTCGCTCTCGTCGCAAGGGAGTGGCATGAACATTGGCTGGATGGTTCCGTTCATCATCCTCGGCGGCGCGCTGCAGACCTGCGGCGCCGCGATGAACAACCAGCTGTACAAGCACATGATCAATCCCTGGCTGGCGTCGGCGATTTCGGCCGCGGTAGTGGCCATCTTTTTCGTTGCGGCGTTTCTTTTCCGGCACAGTCCGCTGCCGACGATGAAGGACGCCACCTCGATGCCCTGGTGGGCCGTCATCGGCGGTCTGGTCGGTGCGGTTCAGGTGTACGCCGGCCTCACGCTGGTGCATCGGGTCGGGGCCGGAACGTTCATGGGTCTCACGGTCTCAGCGGCGCTGCTGATGTCGCTGATCATCGACCACTTCGGCTGGCTACGAGTCGAGACCCACCCGATCACACCGGGACGGGCTATCGGCGGTGTGCTGCTGGTATTCGGCGTGGTCTTGATCTCCAAGTTTTAACCCACACCGGGTTTGGCCAGCGTGTGCCCAGTCGAGTAGCCTCGACGGGTAATTGACAATCCAAGTCAGTGTCCCTACGACCCAACCTGTCCGGAGCAACCCAACAATATGCCGAGTCCCACCGTCACCTCGCCGCAAGTAGCCGTCAACGACATCGGCTCGTCCGAGGATTTTCTCGCCGCCATCGACAAGACCATCAAATACTTCAACGATGGCGACATCGTCGAAGGGACCATCGTCAAGGTTGACCGGGACGAGGTTCTGCTCGATATCGGCTACAAGACCGAAGGGGTCATCCCCTCCCGCGAGCTGTCCATCAAGCACGACGTCGACCCCCACGAGGTGGTGTCCGTCGGTGACGAGGTCGAAGCCCTGGTCCTCACCAAGGAGGACAAAGAAGGCCGGCTGATCCTTTCCAAGAAGCGCGCGCAATACGAGCGCGCCTGGGGCACGATCGAGGCGCTCAAAGAGAAGGACGAGGCGGTCAAGGGCACCGTCATCGAGGTCGTCAAAGGCGGCCTGATCCTTGACATCGGCCTGCGCGGCTTCCTGCCGGCTTCGCTGGTGGAGATGCGCCGGGTCCGCGACTTGCAGCCCTACATCGGCAAAGAGATCGAAGCGAAGATCATCGAGCTGGACAAGAACCGCAACAACGTGGTGCTGTCCCGGCGCGCCTGGCTGGAGCAGACGCAGTCCGAGGTGCGCAGCGAATTCCTGAACCAGCTGCAAAAGGGCGCCATCCGCAAAGGTGTGGTGTCCTCGATCGTCAACTTCGGCGCGTTCGTCGATCTCGGCGGTGTCGACGGCCTGGTGCACGTCTCCGAACTGTCCTGGAAGCACATCGACCATCCGTCCGAGGTCGTCCAGGTGGGCGACGAGGTGACCGTCGAGGTGCTCGACGTCGACATGGACCGCGAGCGAGTCTCGTTGTCGCTGAAGGCAACTCAGGAAGACCCCTGGCGGCACTTCGCCCGCACCCACGCCATCGGGCAGATCGTGCCGGGCAAGGTCACCAAGCTGGTGCCGTTCGGTGCGTTCGTCCGCGTCGAGGAGGGCATCGAAGGCCTGGTGCACATCTCCGAGCTGGCTGAGCGCCACGTCGAGGTGCCCGACCAGGTGGTCGCCGTCGGCGACGACGCGATGGTCAAGGTCATTGACATCGACCTGGAGCGTCGCCGCATCTCGCTGTCGCTGAAGCAGGCCAACGAGGACTACACCGAAGAGTTCGACCCGGCGAAGTACGGCATGGCCGACAGCTACGACGACCAGGGCAACTACATCTTCCCGGAGGGCTTCGACGCCGAGACCAACGAATGGCTCGAAGGGTTCGACACCCAGCGCAACGAGTGGGAAGCCCGGTACGCCGAGGCCGAACGCCGGCACAAGATGCACACCGCGCAGATGGAGAAGTTCGCCGCTGCCGAGGCGGCCGGAGCCGACAACGGTCGGTCCGGCGGCAACGGCGCACCGGCGGAAGAGTCCAAAGGCGGCTCACTGGCCAGCGACGCCCAACTCGCCGCCCTGCGGGAGAAGCTCGCCGGCAGCGCCTAGCTCACACCCGACGACGCGATGCTTCGTATCGGGCTGACCGGCGGTATCGGCGCCGGTAAGTCGGCGGTGACTTCGGTCTTCGAGCGTTGCGGTGGCGTCGTCGTCGATGCCGACGTCATCGCCCGTGAGGTGGTCGAACCCGGCACTGAAGGTCTGGCCGCACTCGTCGAGGCGTTCGGTGAGGACATCCTGTCACCGGACGGCGCGCTGGACCGGCCGGCGTTGGCGGCCAAAGCGTTCGGCGACGACGACGCCCGCAAGACTCTCAACGGCATTGTTCATCCGCTGGTGGGCAAACGGCGTGAAGAGATCATCGCGGCGGTGCCCACGGATTCAGTGGTGGTGGAGGACATCCCGCTGCTGGTCGAGTCGGGGATGGCGCCGCTCTTCCCGTTGGTGGTCGTCGTGCACGCCGACGCCGAGTCGCGGGTGCAGCGGCTGGTCGATCAACGCGGCATGTCCGAATCCGACGCGCGAGCCCGCATCGCCGCCCAGGCCGACGATGATCATCGCCGCGCGGTGGCCGACGTCTGGCTGGACAATGCGAGCACGTTGGAGTCGTTGGCCGAGCAGGCCACTGACGTCTGGAATCACCGGATCAGCCCGTTCGCGCGCAATCTCGCCGCTCGGCGGAGTGTGCGGCCGGCGGCACGGCTGGTGCCGGCCGACCCGACCTGGCCTGAGCAGGCGCGGCGCATCATCGCGCGGATTTCGTTGGCGTGCGGCGGCAAGGCGCGGCGCGTCGACCACATCGGCTCGACCGCGGTGCCCGGCCTGGACGCCAAAGATGCGATCGACATTCAAGTCACCGTCGACTCCCTCGACGCGGCCGACGAACTCGCCGAGCCGCTGCTGTCGGCCGGCTATCCCCGCATCGACGACGTCACCGGCGACACTGGCGCCCTAACCGAGTCCGATTCCCGCAGCACGGTCTGCGCCTACGACCACGCTGTCGACCAAAGCCTCTGGCACCAACGGCTGCACGCCTCAGCCGACCCGGGCCGGCCGACCTATGTGCACCTGCGGGTGGACGGCTGGCCGGGTCAGCAGTTCGCCCTGCTCTTCGTCGACTGGCTGAAAGCCGACCCCGCGATCCGCGAAGAGTTTCTGGCGGTCAAGCAGCAGGCGGCTGCTGCGGCGCCCGCCGACGACGGCGTCGCGGCCGGCGAGGTCTTAGCCGCGGCCAAGGAGCCGTGGTATTCGGGCGCCTACTTCCGGGCGTGGGACTGGGCCGACGCCACCGGGTGGCGGCCGTAACTCAGGACGGGGGAAGCGGTGCGCCGCAGCCCAGGACACCGTTCGTCGGGTCATTGTTGTTCAGTGCCGGTTTGACGACCTGGTCCTGCTGAACGGCGACGTTGTCGTCGACGTCGATCTCGCAGTGCACATTGGCCGAATACGGAAAGTGAACGGCCACCTGCAGGCTGGCTTTCGACGGGTCGGCCAGCACGGTGTTGGCCTCGAAAGCGTTGCCCGGCAAAGTGCTGAGGTTGGTCGTGCTGGTCTGGTTGTCGTTGATCAAGAAGGTGGCGGTGGAGCCGGGGGCGACGCCGTCGACCCGCGCGATGTAGGTGACGTTGTGCAAATCGGCCGCGGCGATCGCCGGAGTTGACTGTGCGCCGACGACAACGGCGGACAGGGCGGCGATGGTCGTCCATCGGTGTTTGCTGACACTCATGCTTGCCGACCTTACTTCGCCGTCCCGAGCGGGCGCGAATCGCCGTCGGTCACTGCGCGCCACGCCAAGTGAGTTCCATCCCGGCCCCGGCCAGCCACCCTGACAGATCGTGACCGTGCTTGGCCAGGCCGTCGACAGCGGCCGCGGCGCGCCGGATCGCGCGTTCGCCCTGCTCCGGTGACAGCAACCGGTGCTGAATCGCGGTGATGAACTCGTCGACGTCGGTCAACTCGGTGCCGACCCCGCGGCGCACCACCAGGTCGAGGTAGTGATCTTCGGAGTGCCAGGCCGGGTGGCCGGGGGTGTACTCGCCGACGTCGAGATAGTAGTCCTGCTGACGCTCGTGACCTGGGTTGAAGTGGAACACGGTGGCGCGCAGGCCCAGCGACGGCAGCAGCCACGACTCGATGTAGTGAAACTGCACCCGGCCCGGCGTGGGCCGTGCCATGTACAAACCCCACGGCCGCAGCTGGTAGACGTCGACGGCCCGCGCGATCCCCTTCGGATCGGTGTTGGTGTACGCGACCAAGTCGAACGTCTCGTGTTTCGGCGGGTGAATGCCACTCTCCTACGATCAGCGGTGCAACCGGATCTTCCACCGCACGAAGCCGGTGTAGAACACCGACAGCGCGGCCAGCATCCCCATGTCGAACAGCCACGCTTTGGCGGTGTGCTGCCACCAACGGTCTTGGGGAACCAGCGTGGCGGGCACCAGATGCCGCACATCGACCGTCGACGACGCCGCGGCGTAGCCCCACCGCGCCGGCGTCAGCCAGGACAGCTGGTCGAGCGGCATCCGGTCGGTGACCGGCACCATCCCGCCGCACAACACCAGCTGCGCCATCACCGACACCACGAACAGCGGCATGATCTGCTCACTGGAGCGCACCAGCGCCGAGCACACCAGGCCGAACAAGGCCGAAGCCACGCACGTCGCCGCCACGGTCGCATACAACTCGAAGGTGGCGTTCCCCAGCAGCACAGCACCTTTGGTGGGCGCACCTTTGCCGATGATGACGATGGTGGCGGCGATGGCTGCCTGCAGGATGGCAAACCCGCAGAACACCCCGGTCTTGGCGAGCAGGTAAGCGGTGGTCGACAACCCCGCGGCCTGTTCTCGCTGAAAGATTGGGCGTTCGCCGATCAGGTCGCGGATCGTCAGGGCCGTCCCCATGAACGCGGCAGCCGGAATGAGCAGCGCCAGGATCTGAATGGATTCGTCGGGTGTGTCACCCGGCCGGGCGACGTGAAATCCGTTGTGCCCCGGCACGGTCAAAGATAACGCGCCCAGGATGAACGGCAGCAGCGCCAGGAAGATGAAGTAGGCGCGGTCGGCGACCACCAGCCGGATCTGTCGACGCGCGATCGTGGAGAGCTGGCGTCGCAGGCTGGTGTGCACCGGCTCGCCGAGGTCGGCGGGCTTGTCGGTTTTGGTGGCCGCCGGCGCTTGTTTGTTCTCCAGGAAGCGACGATTGGCCTCGTCGGGGTCGGCACCCACCTTGGCAAAGATCTTGGCCCAGTTGGTCGTCCCCATCGCCGAACCGACCTGGTCGGGCGGGCCGTAGAACGCCGTCTTACCGCCGGGCGCGACCAGCAGCACCTGATCGCACAGGTCGAGGTAGGACAGCATGTGCGTCACCACGATCACCACCCGACCGGCGTCGGCGAGCTGGCGCAGCATCATCATCACCTGGTGATCCAGCGCCGGGTCCAGGCCCGAGGTCGGCTCGTCGAGGATCAACAACGACGGTCCGGTCAACAGTTCCAGCGCCACCGACGCCCGCTTGCGTTGTCCGCCCGAGAGCTTGTCCACCCGGGTGTCGGCGTGCTTGGTCATGTCGAGTTCTTCGAGCACCTCGGCGACGACGCGGGACCGGTCGGCTTTGCTGGTGTCCGGCGGCAGCCGCAGCTCGGCCGCATAGCCGAGGGCCTGATTCACCGTCAGCTGACGGTGCACGACGTCGTCCTGCGGAACCATCCCGATCCGGCTGCGCAACGACGCGTACTCGGCGTGGATGTCGTGACCCTCGAACGTCACCGAACCGGTGCTCGGGGTGGTGTAGCCGGCGATCAGCCGGGCCAGCGTGCTTTTGCCGGCCCCGGAACCACCGATCACCGACGTCAGAGTGCCCGGTCGGGCCACCAACGAGATGTCGTTGAGCAGTCGCTTGCCGTCGATCTGGAAGTTGACCGCGTTCACTTCCAGGCCGCCGGAGCGCGTCGCGGCCTCGGTACGCCGGACCAGGGTGCTGTCGGTGAACACCAGGTCGACGTTGCCGATGGTCACCACGTCGCCTTGGCTGAGGATCGCCGAGCCGACCCGGGTTCCGTTGACGAAGGTGCCGTTGACGCTGCGGTCGCGGATCTCGGCGCCCAGCGGCGTGAGGACCAACGTCGCGTGGTGACGAGAGGCCAGCACGTCGGGGATGACGATGTCGTTGTCGCTGGCCCGGCCGATCGCCACCGAGCCGGCCTGCCTGTCGTCCGGAGCCGATCGCTGCGACATGAATCGGACGAACCTGGTTGCCAGGCTGTCGACGTCGCCACCTCCGGCATTGACGACCGTCACGTCGCTGGACGCCGGTCGATCCAACGGCGGCATCAAGTCCTGCAACGACGCCACCCCGGTGTCGACGGCGGTGGCTTCGGCGGCCGGCGTGTCGCTGGGCAGCGGGGGGCGGGCGAGGTTGCGCTGACCGGCCGGACGGTCGGCTGCCCGTTGCGGCGGGGGCGGCGCTTTGGGTGGGTACGGTGCCGGGCGGGAAGGCGGATGGCGCCGCGCCGCCGGCGGTGGTGTCGCAGGTCTTCCCGCTGACGGCGGGTGTTGTGCTGCGCCGTTCTGCGGCGCGGGCCGCGGCCGCGAGGGCGCCGGCTCACGACGCACCGGCGCCGGTTCGGGACGCGGGGGTGCCTGCTGAGAAGGTGGTGGTGCAGCATCTTGCCGCGTCGACCACGACGTGGTCGGTGCACGGGCGTCCGGCGCCGAGCCGGCCATCGGCGGCCGACCGGCCCGCTGCGGCTGGCGGCTCAATTCGAACGTCAGCAGTGGGCCGCCGGCGTTCCCGACGTTGATGCTCTGGCCGTCGCGGATCTCGATCACCGGTGTGCGGTAGCCGTTGAGGTAGGTCCCGTTCACCGAGCCGTTGTCGATCGCCTGCCATGTGCCCTGGTCAAACCGCAGGATGAGGTGCGCGCGGGATATCCGCGGATCGATGATGCGAATGTCGGCGCGCAGGTCACGTCCGATGACGACGTCATGACCTGGTGCGAAAGTGCGTTGGGACCCGTCGTGGCGAATGGTCAGCGCTGGCAAGACTGCTCGACTCACCATTTCAGTATCGCCGGTCTCGCAGGCCGCCCGATGAGCCCGCGCTGTGCGTTCGCTATGTGTCGGGCTTGCGCCCGGTGAGCGGCCGGACACGACGTAGGAATCGGCGCTGGTAGAACGCCTCGAGTCCGAGCCGACACTTGATTCATAGGTGTTTCATAACCGACGCGGGCCCCCACCCCACTCGATCTTTCGGCATCATGCGAAGCGTGAGGGGAAACGGTTGATGCAGGACGAGATGAGCGCCAGCACCCGGCGCTGGGAGGTGAGCCGCCGCGGTCTCACTGATCCGCAGCGGGCTCGGGCGGCGCTGCGGCGCGGCTACCAGTCGCTGCCGCAGCTGGGGGTCACCCAGCTGCTGCACCGTGTTCCGCTCATCCGGTCCGCCCCAAGCGCCGACGCACGGGCACCCCGGCCTGATGCCCAAGAATCCGGGCCCGACGCCCCGGGGTCCGCGGCTGAGCAGGGCGAGAACGCGCGCCGCCCGGCGGTGACCAACCGCACTACCTTCGCCGGCTACACGGTGCTGCGCCCGCTGGGCTCAGGTGGGATGGCCGACGTCTATCTGGCCAAGCACCCGAGGTTGCCGCGCCGCGACGCGCTCAAAGTTCTCACCTCAGACATGACCGCCGACAGCGAATTCCGGGAGCGATTCAACCGGGAAGCCGACCTGGCCGCCACGCTGTGGCATCCGCACATCGTCGCGGTGCACGACCGCGGCGAGTTCCAGGGCCAGCTGTGGATCGCGATGGACTACGTCGAGGGCACCGACGCGGCGCACCTGGTCAAGGAGCGTCACCGCAAGGGGATGGCCGTCGAGGACGTCTGCGCCATCGTCACCGCCGTCGCGAGCGCCCTCGACTACGCGCACCACCGTGGGCTGCTGCACCGCGACGTCAAGCCCGCCAACATCCTGCTCACCCACCTTGAAGCGGGAGAGCGGCGGATCCTGCTCGCAGACTTCGGCGTCGCGCGCCAACTCGCCGACGTCAGCGGCATCACAGCCACCAACGTGGCGGTGGGCACGGTCGCCTACGCCGCGCCCGAGCAGTTACTGGGCCAGAAGATGGATGGTCGGGCCGACCAATATGCGCTGGCCGCCAGTGCGTTTCATCTGCTCACCGGGGCAACGCCGTTTCCGCACGCCAACCCGGTTGAGGCCATCAGCATGCACCTCAACTCCCCGCCGCCGCGGCTCAGCGACCACCGGCCGGAGCTGGCGTACCTCGACGACGTGCTGCGCAAGGCCATGGCCAAAGAGCCCGACGAAAGATTCGACCGGTGCCGCGACTTCGCCACCGCCTTCAGCGACCGGGTCACGGGTGTCCCGGGGAAACGAAGCCGGAACAAGCCCGCGCAGTTGGCGGCCGGTTCTTCGCGGCTTGAGGGTCTGTCGTGGCGGACGGTCCGCAACTGGTCGTTGCGGACCAAGATCGCCACCGCGGTCGTCGCGACCATGCTCATCGCTCTGGCGATCACCTGGGCGACCTCCTGGTTCTTCTGGCCTGGACCGTCCGCCGCGCAACAGACGTCCCCGCCGCAGCTGCACGCGACGTCTTCCAATCAGCCCGCCGGCAGCTCCGGCGGGTCGGCTTCCCAGGTAGTGCTCGACGGGACCTACCGGCTGGATTACGACCGGGCCAAGCAGACGTCCAACGGTGTGATCGGCAACGATGGCGCGCCGAGCAGCTGGTGGGCGTTCCACTCTTCGTGCACCGCGACCGGATGCACTGCCACCGGAACCAAACTGGACCCGGTCAACCACCAGGTCGCAAAATCCACGGGCAGCGGCAACACCAGCGTGCTGACCTACGTCAACGGACACTGGCAGAGCGCGCCGCGGGAGGTGCAGGTGCAGGTGCAGTGCCGCCAGAACCGGACGGTGACGACCGGCCAGGACGAGATGGTGGTGTGGTCGCTGACGCCGCAGGCGGACGGCACCCTGCGCGGTGTGCAAATTCAGACGGTCAAGACCAGCGCCTGCGGGGCGCAGGGGGCGACGCTACGGGTTCCCGCCGTCGGCACCCGGCTGGGTGACGTGCCGCCGGGTGTGCCGCTGGCCGACCCGACCGCCGTGGCCGGTGCACCCGGCGCGCCCGCCCCGGCAGCAACGCCCGCCGTCCTGGGTGGGGCGTGCAGCGACGTCGACAAGCTGGCCTACGACTCCAGCGCGAACGAGCCGGTGGTCTGCGAGGACAACACCTGGGACAAGGCGCCGCTGACGACCGGCGTGCACCCGGCCGGGACGTCCTGCGACGAGCCGGACACCCCGGTGTTCGCAATGTCGAAGTCCGACGACGGCTACCTGATCCAGTGTGATCCGAGCACCAAGGTCTGGACCCGGCAGCACGCCTGACCGAGGGGGCTTGTCGGTGGCCGGCATTAATCTGGATGCATGGCTTTCGCTACCGAACATCCGGTGCTCGCGCACTCGGAATACCGCGCCGTCGACGAGGTGGTGCGCGCCGGTGGCCGTTTCGAGGTGGTCAGTCCGCATTCGCCGGCCGGGGACCAGCCGGCCGCCATCGACGAGCTGGAGCGACGCGTCACCGCAGGGGATCGCGACGTCGTGCTGCTCGGCGCCACCGGCACCGGCAAGTCGGCCACCACCGCATGGCTGATCGAGCGGCTGCAACGGCCCACCCTGGTGATGGCGCCGAACAAGACACTGGCCGCCCAGCTGGCCAACGAGTTGCGAGAGATGTTGCCGCACAACGCGGTTGAATACTTCGTGTCGTACTACGACTACTACCAGCCGGAAGCCTACATCGCGCAGACCGACACCTACATCGAGAAGGACAGCTCGATCAACGACGACGTGGAGCGGCTGCGGCACTCCGCGACGTCGTCACTGTTGTCCCGCCGCGACGTGGTGGTGGTGGCCTCGGTGTCGTGCATCTACGGTCTGGGCACACCGCAGTCCTATCTGGACCGCTCCGTGGAACTGCAGGTCGGCATCGAGGTGCCCCGCGACGCGCTGCTGCGGCTGCTGGTCGACGTGCAGTACACCCGCAACGACTTGTCCTTCACCCGCGGCTCGTTCCGGGTGCGCGGCGACACCGTCGAGATCATCCCGTCCTACGAAGAGCTGGCCGTCCGCATCGAGTTCTTCGGTGACGAGATCGAGGCGCTGTACTACCTGCATCCGCTGACCGGTGACGTGATCCGCAAAGTCGAGTCGCTGCGGATCTTCCCGGCGACCCACTACGTGGCCGGTCCGGAACGGATGGCCCAGGCGATCTCCACCATCGAGCAGGAACTTGCCGACCGGCTCGCGGAATTCGAGCGTCAGGGCAAGCTGCTGGAAGCGCAGCGGCTGCGGATGCGGACCAACTACGACATCGAGATGATGCGCCAGGTCGGGTTCTGCTCCGGCATCGAAAATTACTCACGGCACATCGATGGCCGAGGGCCAGGGTCACCGCCGGCGACGCTCCTCGATTACTTTCCGGATGACTTCCTGCTGGTCATCGACGAGTCGCATGTCACGGTGCCGCAGATCGGCGGCATGTACGAAGGCGACATGTCGCGCAAACGCAATCTGGTCGAGTACGGCTTCCGGTTGCCGTCGGCGTGCGACAACCGCCCGTTGACCTGGGAGGAGTTCGCCGAGCGGATCGGGCAGACGGTGTACCTGTCGGCCACCCCGGGTCCCTACGAGCTGAGCCAGTCCGGTGGAGAGTTCGTCGAGCAGGTGATCCGGCCGACCGGTTTGGTCGACCCCAAAGTGGTGGTCAAGCCGACCAAGGGTCAGATCGACGACTTGATCGGGGAGATCCGCAAACGCACCGCAGCCGATCAGCGGGTGCTGGTGACCACGTTGACCAAGAAGATGGCCGAAGACCTCACCGATTACCTGCTCGAGATGGGCATCCGGGTGCGGTACCTGCACTCCGAGGTCGACACGCTGCGCCGGGTGGAGCTGCTGCGCCAACTACGGCTGGGCGAATACGACGTGCTGGTCGGTATCAACCTGCTGCGGGAAGGGCTCGACCTGCCGGAGGTGTCGCTGGTGTCGATTCTCGACGCCGACAAGGAGGGTTTCCTGCGCTCGTCGCGCAGCCTGATCCAGACGATCGGCCGGGCCGCCCGCAACGTCTCCGGTGAGGTGCACATGTACGCCGACACCATCACCGAGTCGATGAAAGAGGCCATCGACGAGACCGAGCGGCGTCGCGCCAAGCAGATCGCCTACAACGAGGCCAACGGCATCGACCCGCAGCCGCTGCGCAAGAAGATCGCCGACATCCTCGACCAGGTCTACCGGGAAGCTGACGACACGGACGCCGTCGCCATCGGCGGATCAGGCCGCAACGCGTCCCGCGGGCGGCGGGCGCCGGGGGAACCGGGACGTGCAGTCAGCGCCGGTGTGTTCGAGGGCCGAGACACCGCTCAGATGCCGCGCGCCGAGCTGGCCGACCTGATCAAGGACCTCACCGCGCAGATGATGGCCGCGGCGCGGGACCTGCAGTTCGAGCTGGCGGCGCGGTTCCGTGACGAGATCGCCGACTTGAAGAAGGAGCTGCGCGGAATGGATGCTGCCGGTTTGAAGTGACGTTGGTACGGCCATCCCGGTCTGTGCGGCGCCGACCCCCGACCCGAAGCAGTCCCGATTCGTGATAGACGTGAATACTGTGACAGACATTGTCGAGGCTCCCACCGCAGGGTGGCGCGACCTTTTGGGTCGCGAGTTCCTGGGCACTTCGACGCTATTGGCCGGCGGTGTCGCGCTCTATGCGACCAACGAGTTCATCACAGTCAGCCTGCTGCCCAGCACCGTCACCGATATCGGTGGTGAGCGGTTGTATGCCTGGGTCACGACGCTGTATCTGGTGGGGTCGGTGATGGCTGCCGTCACGGTCAAACCCGCGCTGCTGCGCATCGGCGCCCGGTCGTCCTATCTGCTGGGGCTGGCGGTGTTCGGGTTCGGCAGCCTGGTCTGCGCGATGGCTTCCAGCATGGAGACGCTGCTGCTGGGCCGCACGCTGCAAGGAGTGGCGGGCGGTCTGTTGACGGGACTGAGTTACGCGATCATCAACACCGCGCTGCCACGGTCGCTGTGGACACGCGCGTCGGCGCTGGTCGCGGCGATGTGGGGCGTCGCGACGGTGGCCGGCCCGGCCATCGGCGGGGTGTTCGCCCAGTTCGGCCTGTGGCGCTGCGCGTTCGGCGCTGTGGCGGTGCTCACCGCGGCAGCGGCCATACTGGTGCCCCGGGTGGTACCGGCCGGCCGCGGCGCTGACCGCGACGACGCGCCGCAGTCCAAAGTGCCGTTGTGGTCGCTGTTACTGCTGGGACTGGCCGCTTTGTGCGTCTCGGTCGCCGAGGTGCCGCACAAGATCGCCGCGATGGCCGGGCTGTTGCTGCTCAGCGTCGTGCTGGTCGCCGTCTTCCTTGTCCTCGACCGGCGCATGTCGGCGACGGTGCTGCCACCCACCGTGTTCGGCCCGGGTCCGCTCAAGTGGATTTACGTCACCATGGGCCTGCTGATGGGTGTGGCGATGGTCGACATGTACGTCCCGCTGTTCGGCCAGCGGCTGGCCCACCTCAGCCCGGTGCTCGCCGGTTTCCTCGGTGCGGCGCTGGCAGTCGGGTGGACGGTCGGTGAGCTGGTCAGCGCGTCGCTGAATGACAGGCAGCTGATCGCACGCGTGGTCGCCGCGGGGCCGCTGGTCATGGCGGCCGGCCTGGCGTTGTACGCGGTCACTCAGGTCGACAACGCCACCCGCGGCACGGTCGCGGTGTGGACGTTCGCGCTGCTGATCAGCGGCACCGGGATCGGAATGGCCTGGCCGCACCTGTCCGCGTGGGCGATGGCGACCGCCGACGAAAGCGAACAAGATGGCACGGCGGCGGCCGCCATCAATACGGTGCAGCTGATCTCCGGCGCGTACGCCGGGGGACTGGCCGGCGTTGTGGTGAACGCCGCCGGTAGCAGTGACACCGGCCCGGCCCACTGGCTGTTCGCGCTGTTCGCCGGCTTCGGTGTCGCCGGCGCGTTGGCCGCCTACCGCGCCGGCCGAACAGCACGTTCCGGTCAGCGAACGGACTTGACGACCTGGGCGCGGTGAAACTGCCAGCGCTCGACAATGTGGAAGCCCAGTTCACCGGCGAACTGGTAGGCGGGCGTATGACCCAGCACATGGCCCGGCGCCAGTGACCGGCCGGTTTGATGGTTCAGCAAAGCTTTGTCGTGCCCGGAGATCGTCCAGACGGTGCCGCACTTGTCGAGCTGCCGGGTCACCAGCCAAACCGCCACATGCCCGTCCCACAGGGCGCCGCGGTCGGCTGCCCGGGCTCCCCGTCCGACGTCGACCAGCGGGCGGAAAGCCGCCGGCCGAGTCGCCACCAGCGCGCGGATCGGGCCGGGCGCCCAGAAAACCGTGTTGTCGATCAGCAGGCAGTCTCCGGGCTTCGCCTGCGCGGCGACCACGTCGGCCACCTGGCTGTAATCCCAACCCTCCTTGGCGTACCGGGTGCGTTGCGAGAAGAGGTAATTCGGCGCAGCGGCGACAGCGAACACGACGAGCAGACAGGTCACCGCCCACCGCCTGCGGGCGACGGTGATCAGGCACACCGCCAGCACGGCGGCCATCGCCGGCGCAGTGAAGAACAGGTAGCGCGGGTAGTAGACCGGCTTGCTGACCGCCGAATAGACGACGCTGATCGCGGTGGGCAGCGTCATCCATGCGGCGCACACCAGCAGCAGTCGCCGGATGTCGCCGTCGGGCCCGATGCCACCGGCGAGCCGGACCGCGCAGGCGGCGACGATGATGAGGCCGGCGAGGATCGCGAACGGCACGCTGTTCTCGAAGTACTGGTGCTGCGCGACGTCGAGGACGTTGTGCCAGTTGACTGGAAAGATCCAGCCGACCTGAAAGATCTGACCGTGCGCGAAGATCATGAACGGCGTCATGGCTCCGATCGCAACCGTCGAGGAGGCGGCCCACCAGATCACCGCGGACTTGCCGGGCCGCAGAACAGGCAGCATCGCCGCGTAGACCAGGACCAGCAGCGCCAGGTTGAGGTTCACCAAGACCGACAGCATGAGAACCAACGCGTAGGCCAGCCACAGCCAGGACCGATTGCGGCGCACCGCGGCAATCAGCAGCACCGTGAGCCACACCGCGGCGGCTCCCGACAACGCGTAGGAGCGGGCCTCGATGCCGGCCCACGTGGTGCGCGGCAGAAGCGCGTAGGTGACACCGGCGCACACCGCCGTGGCTCGGCTGGAGAACTGCCTGGTGAACACCACGGTGCCGGCAGCGGCGGCGCCGACGGCCAGGCAACTCGGGACCCGGCACCAGAACTCCGTCGGCGCAAACACCGTGAACCAGCCGTGCATCAGCAGGTAATACAAGCCGTGCACCGCATCGATGTGGCTCAGCAGCAGCCAGAGTTGAGGCAAGGAGCGACTGGCCGACGCGGAGATGGTGGCGCCCTCGTCGAACCACAGCGACGGCCGGCAGGCGCCGGCGCCGCTGATCACCGCGGCCAGCGCGGCGATCGACAGCGGGTCGCGCAACCTACCAGGACGGCCGGATTGACGTGACGGATCGCTGGCGAACGCCGCCGACGTGGGTTCTGCGAGTGTCGAGGCGGACATGATGGTTGTCACTTTAAGGCTCCTCCGGTGACGCTCATTACCGGTGGCGACCCGGTTTAATCGCTTCCTCGTGCAAGGTCACCGCGGCGAGGGCCGTTGCCGTCGGCCGGCCAGCGGTCAGGCGGCCGGTGTGTCGGAGAATACGACCCTGCGCATCCGGCGAAGCGATACTGTCTTGGGTTGGCGTAGCAACCGACACCTGGGAGGGTAAATGAGCGCCTATCGGACCGTGGTGGTAGGAACGGACGGCTCCGACTCGTCCCTGCGCGCGGTGGAACGGGCCGGGACGATCGCCGGTGCGAACGCGAAGTTGATCGTTGCGTCGGCCTACTTGCCCCACGGTGACGATCCGCGCGCCGCTGACGCCCTCAAAGATGAGAGCTACAAGGTATCCGGCAGTGCGCCGATCTATGCGATTCTGCGTGAGGCGAAAGAACGGGCCCGCGCCGTCGGTGCCAAAGACGTCGAAGACCGGGCCATCGTCGGGGCCCCGGTCGACGCGCTCGTCGGACTCGCCGAAGAGGTATCGGCTGACCTGTTGGTCGTCGGAAACGTCGGCCTCAACACGATCGCGGGCCGATTGCTGGGATCGGTGCCGGCTAATGTGTCCCGCCGGGCCAAGGTCGACGTGCTGATCGTGCACACCACACCCTGAGCTGTCCTGCTGACCCGCTACGGGGCCGACGACGGGTGCCGCGTCAGTTGAAAGGTTCGGGTCAGACCGGCCGGGCGCGTGGTGAGCGTTACTTCCACCGCCCCGCCGGCCGTGACGACGTACCGCTCTTCGACAACCGGCCCGTCCTCGCGGCGGTCGACCGGGCGGCGGTCAAGATCCGCCTCGTGGTGCAGCTCGGGGTCGAACGGAAACCAGACCGGGTCGTAGGGTGTGACGTCGCCGTCCGGCCGGTCGCCGGACAGCCGGCTGCACTCGAGGAACCGGAAATGCCCGATGTTGTGGGCCGCCCGATAGGTCCGGTTGACGACGACCGGCGGTTGGCCGTCGGTCGGGAGCGCAATCCCTTTGGGCAGTATCGGGTCGAAGGTGACGTCGTGACCGGCGTGCGCCTCGCGAAAAACCCCGAAATGCCGTGACAGCCGGTCGGACAAGGTGAACCCGGCCTCTTTGTCCAGAAAACCGGCCAGGCCGATGGCGGTCGCGGCGAACGGGTGCGGCGATCGCTTGACCCGCTTGTCGTCGAATGCTGTGCGCAGCATGCGTGAGATCAGCGGGAAGCTTCCGGCGCCGCCGACCACATAGATTCCCGCCACCTCAGACCAGTCCACGTCGCCGGTCACCCCGCGGCCGGCATCGCCGGCGAGATCACTGTCGACGCGGCCGGGGTCCCGCAGCACCCGCCACAGCACTTTGGCCGTCTTATCGACGAGGGGAGCGCACACCGCGTACACGTCGTCGATGCCGCAGCAGAACGGCGGCTGGTCAACCGCCGACAGGTCGACCAGGAAACGACGGGTGTTCGGCCCGACGGCCTCCTTGCGGGTCACACACTCCTCGAGCAACACGTCGCGCGTGGCGGCGTCCAGCCGGCGAATTCCGGCGGATTTGCGCACCAGCCTCAGGATCACCTCGTCGAAGTCGTCGCCGCCGAGGCGTTGGATGCCTTCGCTGGCGACCACCTCGCTGCGCCGGCCGGTCATCTTCAGCAGCGACGCGTCGAACGTGCCGCCGCCCAGGTCGTAGATCAGCACGTACTCGCGCTTGGCCGAGATGGTAGAGCGATACCGGTGCGCGTACTCGAAGCCGGCCGCGGACGGCTCGTTGAGCAACGCCACCACCTCGAAGCCGGCACGGGTGAAGGCGTCGAGGGTCAAAAAGCGTTGCGCGCTCGAGGCGTTGGCCGGGACGCTGACCGCGGCCTGGATCCGCTCGCCGGCGCCCACGTCGATGTTCGAGCGGTCCTGCAGGTCGCAGCGCAGCTGCGCAAGGAAACGCGTGAAGAGCTCGCCGAGCCGGTAACAGCGTCCGGCCAGGTCGATCTCGGTTTGCGGCCCGGCATCGTTGAGTAGCCGTTTGAAGGACCGCAACAGCGACCAACCCGGCTCACGGCGCACCCCGGCGGCGTCCAAGCCGAACCGGAGTTCGCCGGCCGCGTCAGCAGCGATCAGCGACGGCCAGGTGTCGCAATTATCGGCGCCCTCGAAGGAGACGACGGGGTAGTTCCCCCGGTCGACGACCGCGACGACGGTGTGGGTGGTGCCGAAGTCGATGCCGACCTTCATCCCGCAGATACTAGGCGCAGCACTGCGTTTCGACTGGCTTACCAGCCGCGTTCCCGCCAGTCTTTCAGGCTGGGCCGCTCGGCGCCCAGTGTGGTGTCGTCGCCGTGTCCGGGGTAGACGACGGTGGAGTCGGCGTAGACGTCGAACACCCGGCTGCTGACGTCGTCCAGCAGCTGGGTGAAGTCGCCGGGCTGCCAGGTTTTACCGACTCCACCGGGAAACAGGCAGTCGCCGGTGAACAGTTGGGTGGCGTCCCCGGCGCCGGGCCCGCCGAGCGCCAGCGCGATAGATCCGGGAGTGTGGCCGCGCAGGTGGATGACGTCGAAGGTGAGTTCACCGATCTGCACGGTATCGCCGTGGCGCAGCAGACGGTCAGGTTTGACCGGCAGCGGTTCGGCGTCGATCTCGTGCGCAGCGGTCGGCGCGCCGGTGGCCTCGGCCAGCGCTTCCAGCGCCTGCCAATGGTCGAAGTGCTGGTGGCTGGTGACGATCAAGGAGACGTTCGGCGCGTTCTGCCGGACCAATTCGACGAGGACATCGGCGTCGTTGGCCGCGTCGATCAGCAGGGTTTCGCCGGTTCGGGAACATGTGATGAGGTAGGCGTTGTTGTCCATCGGGCCGACCGAAACCTTGACGATGGTCGCGCCCGGCAGGGTGCGTCGCGCCGCGGTACCCGGTTCGACGTGGCCGGTGTATTCATCGGTGACTGTAGTCATAATGCGTCAGTCCTCCGTCCCGTCTGCGCACTCGTTTCCGCAACGGTATCCGACGGAAGGTTGTCAGCAGCGGCACATAGCATTGCAAATGAGGTGTGGAAAAGATGAGCGAGAAGGGGCCCGGTGGCTGACCGCCTGATCGTCAAAGGTGCCCGTGAGCACAACTTGCGCGGCGTCGACCTCGAGCTGCCGCGCGACGCGATGATCGTGTTCACCGGCCTGTCCGGGTCGGGCAAGTCGTCGTTGGCGTTCGACACCATCTTCGCCGAGGGCCAGCGGCGCTATGTGGAGTCGCTGTCGGCTTATGCCCGCCAATTCCTTGGCCAGATGGACAAGCCGGACGTCGACTTCATCGAAGGGTTGTCCCCGGCGGTGTCGATCGACCAGAAATCGACCAACCGCAACCCGCGGTCGACCGTCGGCACCATCACCGAGGTCTACGACTACCTGCGGTTGCTGTACGCGCGTGCCGGCACACCGCACTGCCCGGTCTGTGGCCACCGGATCGCCCGCCAGACGCCGCAACAGATCGTCGACCAGGTCCTGGCGATGCCGGAAGGCACCCGCTTCCAGGTGCTGGCCCCGGTGGTGCGCACCCGCAAGGGCGAGTTCATCGACCTGTTCGAGAAGCTGAACAGCCAGGGCTACAGCCGGGTGCGGGTCGACGGGGTGGTGCACTCGCTGACCGACCCGCCGAAACTCAAGAAGCAGGAAAAACACGACATCGAAGTGGTGGTCGACCGGCTCACCGTGAAGGCCAGCGCCAAGCAGCGGCTCACCGATTCGGTGGAGACCGCGCTGAACTTGGCGGACGGCATCGTGGTGCTCGAGTTCCCCGACCATGGAGCCCATGATCCCGAACATCACCGCGAGCAGCGGTTCTCCGAGAAGCTGGCCTGTCCCAACGGGCATTCGCTGGCCGTCGACGACCTGGAACCGCGGTCGTTCTCGTTCAACTCGCCCTACGGCGCCTGCCCGGAGTGCAGCGGTCTGGGCATCCGCAAAGAAGTCGACCCGGATCTGGTGGTGCCCGACCCGGAGCTGACCTTGGCGGAAGGCGCGGTGGCGCCATGGTCGATGGGCCACACCGCCGATTACTTCACCCGGATGATGGCCGGCCTCGGTGACGCGATGAGCTTCGACGTCGACACACCCTGGCGCAAGCTTCCGGCCAAGGCGCGCAAAGCGATTCTGGAAGGCTGCAACGAGCAGGTGCACGTCCGGTACCGCAACCGGTACGGCCGCACCCGGTCTTACTACGCCGACTTCGAAGGCGTGATGGCGTTCCTGCAGCGCAAAATGCAGCAGACCGAGTCTGAGCAGATGAAGGAACGCTACGAAGGCTTCATGCGGGACGTGCCGTGCCCGGAATGCGAAGGCACACGGCTCAAACCGGAGATCCTGGCGGTTACCATGGCGGCCGGCGACCGCGGTGCGAAATCCATCGCCGAAGTGTGTGACCTGTCGATTTCCGACTGCGCCGACTTCCTGGCCGCTCTGACCCTGGGCACTCGGGAGGCGGCGATCGCCGGGCAGGTGCTCAAGGAGATCCAGTCGCGGCTGGGCTTCCTGCTCGATGTCGGGCTGGAATACCTGAGCCTGTCGCGGGCGGCGGCCACCCTGTCCGGCGGTGAAGCACAACGGATCCGGCTGGCCACCCAGATCGGGTCCGGGCTGGTCGGCGTGCTCTACGTGCTCGACGAGCCGTCGATCGGCCTGCACCAGCGCGACAACCGCCGGCTCATCGAAACCCTCACCCGGCTGCGGGATCTGGGCAACACGCTGATCGTCGTCGAACACGACGAGGACACCATCGCCCACGCCGACTGGGTGGTCGACATCGGTCCGGCCGCCGGTGAGCACGGCGGTCGGATCGTACACAGCGGGACCTACGCGGAACTGTTGCGCAACAAGGATTCGATCACCGGCGCCTACCTGTCCGGCGCCGAGGCCATCGCGGTGCCGGCCATCCGGCGCCCCATCGACCGGCGGCGACGGCTGACGGTGGTCGGCGCCCGTGAGCACAACCTGCGGGGCATCGACGTGTCGTTTCCGCTCGGTGTGCTCACCTCAATCACCGGGGTGTCCGGTTCGGGCAAGTCGACGCTGGTCAACGACATCTTGGCCGCGGTGTTGGCCAACAAGCTGAACGGGGCCCGTCAGGTTCCCGGCCGGCACACCCGGGTCACCGGGCTCGACAGCGTCGACAAACTGGTGCGGGTCGACCAGTCGCCGATCGGCCGCACACCGCGGTCGAACCCGGCTACCTATACCGGCGTCTTCGACAAGATCCGGACGTTGTTCGCGGCGACCACCGAGGCCAAGGTCCGCGGCTATCAGCCGGGCCGCTTCTCGTTCAACGTCAAAGGTGGCCGCTGCGAAGCGTGTTCGGGCGACGGCACCATCAAAATCGAGATGAACTTCCTGCCGGACGTGTACGTCCCGTGTGAGGTTTGCCAGGGCGCCCGTTACAACCGCGAGACCCTCGAAGTGCACTACAAGGGAAAGACGATCTCTGAAGTGCTTGACATGTCGATCGAGGAGGCGGCGGAGTTCTTCGAGCCGATATCCGGCATCTACCGTTATCTGCGCACGCTGGTCGATGTCGGGCTCGGCTATGTCCGGCTGGGTCAGCCGGCACCTACGTTGTCCGGCGGTGAGGCGCAGCGGGTGAAGCTGGCATCGGAGTTGCAGAAACGTTCCACCGGACGCACGGTCTACATCCTCGACGAGCCGACCACCGGCCTGCACTTCGACGACATCCGCAAGCTGCTCACCGTCATCAACGGACTTGTCGACAAGGGCAACACGGTCATCGTGATCGAGCACAACCTCGACGTGATCAAGACGTCAGACTGGATCATCGACATGGGCCCCGAAGGGGGTGGCGAGGGCGGCACCGTGGTGGCGGAGGGCACCCCGGAGGACGTCGCGGCAGTGCCGGAAAGCTACACCGGCAAGTTTCTCGCCGAAACGCTCGGAGTGCCGGCCGTCCCGACCCGGCGGCCCGCCAAACGCAAACGGGTCAGCGCCTGACGGTCAGCCAAGCGAGTCGACCCAGTTGGGGTCAGATGTGTTGACGTTGTTGTTGCCGTTGAAGACCGCCGGGGTGGCGGCGCTGGTGGAAAGCGCCTGAAGCGACGAGTACCCGTGCGCCGCTTTCGTTTTCGCGGTGCCAAGCGTTTTGCCGGACCGGATGCATGCCGAGTCGTTCTGCGCCGCCCCGGTTCTGTCGGCCAGGCTGGCCAGGTCGTCGTCCGTGGGGTCGGTTGACCCGTTCTCCTGCGGCTGGAAGTCGGCGGCGAAAAGACCGGCGTAGAAGTCCTGGTAGACCTTCGGATCTTTACCCGCGGCCACGCAGTAGCTGGCCGCCACCGCCCGGGTCGAATAGCTTTTACTGGCGGAGTCCTCGTCGAGGAAGTTGAGCAGGTGGTAGCGCACGGCGATTTTGCGCGCATCGACCGCTTGCTGGATCTGAGCCGACGAGGATCTGACGAAAGCGCCGCAGGCCGGGCAGATGGGTTCGTCGAAGACGTCGATGGTGGTTCGCGCAGCCGGACTGCCGACCAGCACCCCGTCATCGAGCTCGGTCACCGTGACGGCTTGAGGATCTGCCGCCGGAGACGCCGCCCGGCTGATGACGATCAGGACGACGATCAGAATGGCCGCCAGCGCCAGCACCAGCGGCACGCCGACAAGCAGCCACAGCCGGCGCTTCTCGGAACGGGGCGCCGGCGCGAATCCCCAGGGCGACATGGCGGGGGACTGCCCGGCCGGCGGGGTTCCGTAGGGGCCGGACCACGGCCAGGGCGTAGGGCCGGCGAACGGCGCCGGAGCGGGGTAGCCGGGCGGTGACTGGATCGGACCGCTCGCCGGTGCCCAGCCGGGCACCGGTTGGGGCGCTGCGCGGGGCGGCGGCGGTGTTCCGCGCGGTGGCGCGGGCGGCGCGGATGCACTCGCCGGCGGCAATTGCGGCGGGATGCCCCGGCCCAGCGCCTGTTCGGCGCGAAGCTTGGGCAGCGTGGATTCCAGGCTCTGCTTGAGCATGGTGTCGGCTTGCCGCTGATCCGGTGTGCTGAGCGCCTTGTGAGCGGCGCGTGCCAGTTCACCTGCGGTGCCGGGACGGGCTTCGGGACGTTTGGCCATGCCGCGGGTGATCACCTCGTCGAAACTGCGCGGCAGATCGGGCCGTTGCCGGCTGGGTTGCGGGATCGGTTCGTGCAGGTGCGCGCTGGCGTACTCGCCGACGCTGTTGGCCCGATACGGCGGCGCCCCGGTCAGGCATTCGAAGAGCACGCACGCCAGCGCATAGATGTCCGCGCGATCAGTGACCGGGCTGTTGGACCTGAACCGCTCGGGCGCCATGTAGCGCCAGGTGCCCATCAGCGTCCCGATCTTGGTGAGTCGCTCATCGGTGCTGGCGCTGGCAATGCCGAAGTCGACGAGATACGCGAAGTCGTCTTCGGTCACCAGGATGTTCTCCGGCTTGATGTCGCGGTGCATGATCCCCGCGGCGTGCGCGGCGTCCAATGCCGACGCGACCTGATTGATGATCATCACCGCGCGCGGTGGGCTCAGCCGGCCGAAACGGGTGAGCAGCTGGTGCAGGTCGGTGCCTGCGACCAGCCGCATCTCGATGAACAGCTGGCCATCGATCTCGCCGAAGTTGTGGATGGGCACGACATGCGGTTCTTGCAGCTGCCCGGCGGTACGCGCTTCCCGCTTCAGACGGGTCCGGAACTCCGGGTCGCGCGACGCTGCCTCGGAGAGCAGCTTGAGCGCCACCACCCGCTCGCGCACGGTGTCTTCTGCCGCATAGACCTCACCCATGCCGCCGCGGCCGAGCAGTCGCTGGAGGCGGTACGGGCCGACTTGAGACCCAACGCGCGAACCCTGCGCCGCGTCGTTCATCGCCGACTCCTCAGGCCACACCGCGGCTCACCAGCCGCAGCCACCCCACTGTCCGCATCCGAAGGTAGATTAGCGTGCTTTTATGGTGGATTTTGCGCTGCGATCGTGCGGCCTGCGGGGGCATGCGACGTTCGCGCCGGACGAGTCGGAGCTACGAGAGCGGCTCAAGGCCGACACCCCGGCCGGAGAAGCCTGGCGCTGCCTGCGGTGCGAAACGTTCGTCGTCGGCCCGCCGCGCGGCAGCGGCCCGGCGAACACCGCGCCGGAGATTCCCCGCGGTCGGCTGCTGCGGGACCGCACGTTGATGCGGGCGCTGGCCGTGGAACGCACCGTGCGCGGCGTGATCTTCCTGCTGTTGGCGGCGGGCGTGCTCAAGGTCCGCGGGGCACGGGACCGCTGGCAGCAGGCCTTCGATCAGGACCTGCCGCTGATCCGGCCGCTGGCCAGCCAGATCGGCTGGAATCCGGACGACTCGAAGATCGTGCATCACATCAGCAGCGCACTGCAGCTGTCTGCGTCGACGCTGCTGCTGATCGCCGCCGCGGCGGCCGCCTACGCGGTGATCGAGTTCGTCGAGGCGGTGGGTCTGTGGCTGATGAAGCGCTGGGGCGAGTATTTCGCGGTGATCGCGACGAGCGTTTTCCTGCCGCTCGAGGTTTACGAGTTGACTGAGAAGATCACTGCCCTGCGGCTCGGGGCGTTCGTGATCAACGTGCTGGCCGTCGTCTGGCTGCTGTGGAGTAAACGGCTGTTCGGGCTCAACGGCGGCGCGCGCGCTTACCGCGACGAGCACGAGGCCGAGAGCCTCCTGAGCATCGAACGGGCCGGCGTGCGCCGAGACGCTGCAAAGACCTCGAGCACGCCCGCGCCGACAGCGCCATCTGCGCCGTCTGTCTAGCGGGTCGCCGCCAATCTTCAGCGGGGATCGCGAGCTCGGCTGGAAAGCCGGGCGAAGCGGGTCGCCGCCAATCGTCTCAGCGGGGTTTCGCTAGCGGGAAGGGCAACGTCTCGCGGATGCTGTGCCCGGTGATCAGCATGACGACCCGGTCGACGCCCATGCCGAGGCCGCCGGTGGGGGGCATCGCGTACTCCATCGCCTGCAGGAAGTCCTCGTCGAGTTGCATCGCTTCCGGGTCACCGCCGGCGGCCAGCAGCGACTGCTCCTGCAGACGCCGGCGCTGCTCGATGGGGTCGGTCAGTTCGGTGTAGGCGGTGCCCAGCTCGACGCCCCAGGCCACCAGATCCCAGCGTTCGGCGACGTCCGGTTTGCTGCGATGCGGCCGGGTCAACGGGGACACCGAGGTCGGGAAGTCGGTGTAGAACGTCGGCTGCTCGGTGCGGTTCTCGACCAAATGCTCGTACAGCTCGAGCACCACCGCGCCGGCATCCCAGCGGGGCTGGTAGGGGATGTGCACGGTGTCGGCCAATCTGCGCAGCGTCGCCAGGTCGGTGCCCGCGTCGATGTGTTCGCCCAACGCTTCCGACACCGCGTCGTGCACGGTTTTCACCGGCCAGCAGCCGGAAATATCGACCGGTTCGAGGCCGCCGTCGGCGCCGCCCGCACCGTCGGGTTTCCGGGGCCGCATCACCACCTGTGTGCCGTTGGCGGCTTCAGCTGCGTTCTGGATCAGCTCGCGGCAGCCGTCCACCCAGGTCAGGTAGTCGGCGTGGGCCTGATACGCCTCGAGCAGGGTGAACTCGGGATTGTGGCTGAAGTCGACGCCTTCGTTGCGGAACGCGCGGCCAAGCTCGAAGACCCGCTCAACCCCGCCGACACACAACCGCTTCAAATACAGCTCAGGTGCGATCCGCAGGTACAGGTCCAGGTCGTAGGTGTTGATGTGGGTGATGAACGGGCGGGCGGTGGCACCACCGTGGATCTGCTGCAGGATAGGCGTCTCGACTTCGACGAAACCCTTGGCGAACAGCGTCTCCCGGATGACGCGCAACACGTCGCTGCGGGCGGTGATCAGCTGGCGGGACTCGGGGTTGATCGCCAGGTCGAGGTAACGGCTGCGCACCCGGGCTTCGGGATCGGCCAGCCCCTTCCACTTGTTCGGCAACGGGCGCAGACACTTGCCGACCAGCCGCCAGCGCCGGACGATCAGCGAGGCCGTGCCGGTCTTGCTGTATCCCATCTGCCCGGTCACCTCGATCAGGTCACCGAGGTCGATGGCTTTGGTGAAGTCAGCGGTGCGGCAGTCGCGCAACCGCGAATTGTCCAGCAGCAATTGTATTTCGCCGGACCAGTCACGCAGCTGGGCGAACAGCACGCCACCGAAGTCGCGGATGCGCAGCACCCGTCCAGACACCGTGACGTCTTGGTCTTCGGCGGTCTCCAGGACCTGCAGGGCCTGAGCGACGGTGTGGCTGGGCGGGTGGCCCACCGGATAGGTATCGACTCCGCCGGCCTGCAGCTCGTGCAGCTTGGCCAGCCGGACGCGCATCTGGTCAGGGAGCCGCGAACGACCCTCGTCGGTACCGGTGAACTCCGCCTGTCGCAGCGTCGACAGGTCCGGGGCCGAGCCGTCGTGGTGTAGCAGTCCGCTCGCGGCGAGGCTTGCCGGCACCGACGGATGGTGGCCGGTGTGCTGCTTGTTGCGGTGGATGAACGGCAGGACCAGAAAGCCCTCGGCGAAGGCCGACGCAACACCGACGCGGGGGATCATGCGGGCTTCCTCGTAGCAGGCGTAGCGGGGAACCCACTCCGGCTGGTACTTCACGTTCGACCGGTACAGCGTTTCCAGCTGCCACCAGCGGGAGAAGAACACCAGGAAACCGCGCCACAACCGCGCCACCGGGCCGGCGCCGAGCTGCGCACCCTGGGCGAACGCCGACCGGAACATGGCGAAATTCAGGGAGATCCGGCCGATGCCGCGACGCTCGCCGGTCAGTGCCAGCTCGCTGACCATCAGTTCAATGGTGCCGTTGGGCGACTGCGGAGAGCGGCGCATCAGGTCCAGGGACACGCCGCTGTGTCCCCAGGGCACCAGCGACAGCATGGCGACCACCCGGTTGTCCCGGTCGACCGCCTCGACCAGTAGGCATTCCGCGTCGGCCGGGTCACCGAGCCGGCCCAGCGCCATGGAAAACCCGCGCTCGGATTCGGTGTCGCGCCAGGCGTCCGCGCGCTTGATCACCTGAGCCATTTCGGTTTTGTCGATCTCTCCGTGCCGCCGGACCTGCACTGTCAGGCCGGCCCGGCGCGCCCGGGTGACGGCCTGGCGTACCCCGCGCATCTCGGGACCGGACAGCTTGAACGCGGCGGTGTAGAGGATGGCTTCGTCACCCAGTTCCAGGGCGTTGAGCCCGGCTTCCCGGAAAGATTTGGCGCCCTGAGAGCTGGCGCCCATGACACCCGGTGTCCAGCCGTAGGTTTGGCACAGTCGCAGCCACGCGTCGATGGCCGCAGACCACGCCCTTGGGTCGCCCACCGGGTCGCCGCTGGCCAGGCAGACCCCGACCTCGACCCGATAGGTGATGGCGGCGCGACCGTTGGGGGCGAATACCACCGACTTGTCCCGGCGGGTGGCGAAGTAGCCCAGCGAGTCGTTCTTGCCGAACAACTCGAGCAACCCCCGGATGGCCGATTCGTCTTCGCCGGTCAGCGCGTTGTCGGCCTGCTGGGAGCGGAACAACGCGGTCGCCGCGGCCATCAAGGCCAGCGCACCGAAGAGGCCGAAGATCGCATTGAGCACGACCGACGGCCTGCCCTCGAAGAAGTCCGGGTCCGCGACCGCGAAGCCGATTACCCGGTTCACCACGTACGGCAACCGGTCGGCGCGCTGCAGCGTGCGGGGGAAAAGTTCGACCAGCCCCCAGGACAGCCCGATACCGATCACCCAACCGGCCACCAGCACTCCGGCGGCTTTGAACAGCGCCCCGCGCCGGACCTTGGCCCAGAACTCGCGGTAGGCCAGGGCCAGGATGAGCAGCGCCGCAAGATGCAGCGTCAGACCGATGGTGTCGCCGGAGGTTTCCAGCGCCGTCTCGTCGCCGCCGGCGAGGCCCTGAACGTTCAGGACCACGGCGAGGACCAGGTTCAACACCAGCACCCACCAGCCGATCCGCTTGCGGGCCGTCAGCGCGCCGGCCAGCAGCGCCAGCACGAACGACCAGGCGAAGCTGGTGTCTGGGAAGTTGAACAGGTAGTCGTTGATGAACTCCCGGGGCACCTTGATCAGCCAGCGCACCACCGGCGACACGCTTGCGATCAGCGACAGCGTGGCGATGATGCCCACCGTCCAACCCGCCGCCGGCGGTACCCAATGGAATCGGGAGGCAGACCTCGAGCGAGTCGCGCTGACTGTCACGGCGCGAGAATATTCCTTCAAGCTAAGTTAATGCTTGCGAAGCGGGCCGCAGCTGTGGCGTCGGCGCGTCTGCGGTGCCGGGAATTCGCGTCTTGACTGCTAGACTGACGTTTGCGACCGTCCCGGCGAAGCCAGGGACAGCAAGTGGAGTCCCACTCCCACCGTTGGCCTGTAGGAATTCTCCGAAGAATCTCCGACGAGGCTCAGCGGTCCGGTCACGGGCAGTTGATGCCTGTTCTGCGCAGGACGCAGGCGGTTCACGCCGCGACCGGTCGGCATCCGGGCCCTGCTCTTGCAGGGCCTTTTTGCTGGTGGTGGGCATTCACCGCTGCGTCCAGACGCGCCCAGGCGCGGTCGCGACCGGCAGACAACCCACAACCAGGGAGGCCCCATCAGCACTGAGACCCGCGTCAACGAGCGCATCCGCGTACCTGAAGTCCGGTTGATAGGGCCAGGCGGCGAGCAGGTAGGCATTGTGCGCATCGAAGATGCACTGCGCGTCGCCGCCGACGCCGATCTTGACCTTGTCGAAGTTGCGCCCAACGCCAGACCGCCAGTCTGCAAGATCATGGACTACGGCAAGTACAAGTACGAGGCGGCGCAGAAGGCGCGCGAGTCTCGCAAGAACCAGCAGCAGACCGTCGTCAAGGAACAGAAGCTGCGACCCAAGATCGACGATCACGACTACGAGACCAAGAAGGGCCATGTGGTCCGCTTCCTGGAGGCCGGGTCGAAGGTCAAGGTCACCATCATGTTCCGCGGACGCGAGCAGTCCCGGCCCGAACTGGGCTACCGGCTATTGCAACGCCTGGGTGCCGACGTCGCCGACTACGGATTCGTCGAGACGTCAGCCAAGCAGGACGGCCGCAACATGACGATGGTGTTGGCCCCGCATCGCGGAGCGAAGACGCGCGCCCGGGCAGCACAGCAAGCAGACGGCGGGACGGTCGACGCCGGACGGGCGGCAAACAGCGAAAACGACACCAGAACGACCTGACAGCAGAACTGAGGACACATGCCGAAAACCAAGACTCACAGCGGAGCCTCCAAGCGGTTCCGCCGCACCGCCACCGGAAAAATCATGCGTGAGCACGCCAACCGCAGGCATTTGTTCGAGCACAAGCCGAGCACCCGCACCCGGCGGCTCGAAGGCCGGACCGGCGTATCTGCCAACGACACCAAGCGGGTCAAGAAGCTGCTGAACGGCTGACCACACACTTCTTCTCAGCGGGCAGAGCTTCACGCTCTGCTGCGGCCGCACAACCATTACGTCCGAACCAGATAGGAACAGCCATGGCACGCGTGAAGCGCGCAGTCAACGCGCAAAAGAAGCGGCGCACGGTCCTGAAGGCCTCGAAAGGCTATCGCGGCCAGCGGTCTCGGCTTTACCGCAAAGCCAAAGAGCAACAACTGCATTCACTGAACTACGCGTTCCGCGACCGCCGGGCCCGCAAGGGTGAGTTCCGCAAGCTGTGGATTTCCCGGATCAACGCCGCCGCGCGGGCCAACGACATTACCTACAACCGGCTCATTCAGGGCCTCAAAGCCGCCGGCGTGGAAGTCGACCGCAAAAACCTGGCGGATATCGCCGTCACCGACCCGGCCGCCTTCACCGCGCTGGTCGAGGTCGCTCGGGCGGCGCTGCCCGACGATGTGAACGCCCCGTCGGGCGAGGCTGCCTGACCGGGCCCACTGCGCCTCGTGCCGCGTGCTCACTGAACGCTCGGGCCGGGTGGTCGCGGCGGTCAAACTGCACCGCCATCTCGCGCGCCGCCGGGAACAGCGATTCCTTGCCGAAGGCGCCAACCTGGTTCAGGCGGCGATGGTGCGCGGGCTGGTCCGCGATGTCTTCGTCACCGAAGCCGCCGCGCAGCGTCACACCCGCCTGATCGCCGCCCAGCAGGCGCCGGTGCATCTGGTAACAGAACGCGCCGCCAAAGCGCTGTCCGACACCGTCACCCCGGCCGGCCTGGTGGCTGTGTGTGAACCGCCGCGGGTGCAGCTGGCGGACGTGCTCGCGGGGGCGCCGAAGCTGGTTGCGGTCGCAGTGGAACTCAGCGAACCGGGCAACGCGGGCACGTTGATCCGCACCGCGGACGCGATGGGGGCCGCCGCGGTGATCTTTCCGGGAAGCAGCGTCGACCCGTACAACGGCAAGTGTCTGCGGGCCTCAGCGGGAAGCATCTTCTCCATCCCGGTCCTCATCGGCTGGGAGGCCGCTGCCGTCCTCGACGCCTTGCGCGCGGCCGGGCTGCAACTACTGGCCACCGCAGTCGACGGCGAGATGTCCCTTGGCGACGCTGACGCGCTGCTGGGCAGACCTACCGCATGGCTGTTCGGACCGGAATCGCAGGGCCTGCCCGCCGATGTCGCCGCAGCGGCGGACCACCGGGTCAGCATCCCGATGCGCGGCGGCGCGGAAAGCCTGAATGTGGCTGCCGCGGCGGCGATCTGCCTGTACCAGAGCGCCCGCGCGCTCAACTCTTCCACCGGCTGAGGTCCTAGGCGGCTGCAATTTGGAGAATCGGCCCCTTGACCACGCGCTTCGTGCCGTCACGTGGCGCAGCACACGACCGTCGTGATTGCCCGCTCCGACCTGGAACCCTATCCTCGACAAAGTGGAACTCGGGCCCGATCCGGCGTCCGGCGAGCCCGAGCAAGTGGCAACCGCGCCGGCCCCTCACGACTCGCATCGGCAATCGCCGGTGCAGTGGCTGCGCAGCAAAAACCGCAGCCCCGCCGTCGTGGATTTGCTGCGCCGGGCTCGTAAGGTGCTGCCGGGGGACCCCGACTTCGGTGACCCGCTGTCCACCGCCGGCGACGGCGGGCCTCGTGCCGCCGCGCGGGCCGCGAGCCGGTTACTGGGCCAAGATGCCGCCTCCCGCGAAGTGAGTCTCGGCGCCCTGCAAGTCTGGCAGGCGTTGACCGAGCGGGTTTCCCGCCAGCCGGCCAATGCCGAGATGACGCTGGTCTTCACCGACCTGGTCAACTTCTCGGAGTGGTCGCTGAAAGCCGGTGACACCGCGGCTCTGACCCTGCTGCGGCGGGTCGCCCGGGCCGTCGAACCGCCACTGCTCGATGCGGGGGGAAGCATCGTCAAGCGGTTGGGCGACGGCATCATGGCGGTGTTCGACGAACCGATCGTCGCGGTACGGGCTGCCTGTACGGCCAGGGATGCGCTGGAGTCGGTCGATGTGGATGGCTACACACCTCGGATGCGGGTCGGGATCCATACTGGGAGGCCTCAGCGCCTGGCGGCGGACTGGCTCGGCGTCGACGTCAACATCGCTGCGCGAGTGATGGAACGAGCCACCAAAGGGGGGATCATGATTTCCAGCGCAAGCCTCGACCAGATTCCGCAGGCAGATCTCGACAACCTCGGAGTGGTCGCCAAGCGCGCCCACCGCCCGCTGTTCGGCGGAAAACCGGCAGGGATCCCCGACGACGTGACGATCTACCGGTTGCACGCTCGAAGGGAATTGACCGTCTCCGGCAAAACCGCTGACGCCGAACCGCGGGCATAGTAGATGCCAATGTCGTTATCGTCGTCTTTCTCGTCGCTACGGTTTGCGCCGATCCTCGCTGCCTTGGCACGGGTACGGATCGCGTTAGGTTTCGGGGCGATTCTCGCTGCGGTCAGCACCACGTTGGTCATTCTCGGTCCGCGCGTGCGGGCCGACGTGATTCGCCGGATGAGTACCAACCTGCACAATCTGGCGCACGGGCACCTGGCGACGTTGCTCGGCAGCGCGTTCGTGAACGACGCCGGACCCTTCTACGTCTGGCTGCCCTGGCTGGTCTGTCTGCTCGCCCTGGCTGAGCTGCTCTGGCACGGCGGCCAGATGGCGATCATCTTCTTGACCGGTCACATTCTGGCGACGCTGCTGGTGGCGGCCGGACTGGTCACGGCGCTGAAGCTGGGCTGGCTGCCGATCTCGATCACCCGTGCCAGCGACGTCGGGATGAGCTACGGCGCCGTCGCGGTGCTCGGCGCCCTGACCGCCGCCATCCCGGCGCGCTGGCGCCCCGCATGGATCGGCTGGTGGCTGGCGATCGGTGCGGCGGCCGTCGCCGTGGGCGATGATTTCACCGACGCCGGCCACAGCGTCGCGTTGGTGCTGGGCATGCTGATCGCCACCCGGCTTCGCGCGCCGGTGTACTGGACGCCGTTGCGCTACGTGCTGTTAGCGGGATCCGCTGGTTTCGGTTTCCTGTTGCTGGCACATACCGGCTGGTCGTCGCTCGCCGCCGCTATCGCCGGCCCGGTGGGCGCCCTGGCAGCACACGCAATCGCTCGCCTGCGTGCCGCGCGACGGGCGCCCAAGACAGGCGCCGAGCCGGCTGTTGAGCCCGCCATGACCGGCTGAGACGTTCGATCGCTTACCGCGTGGTTCGCACACCTCGTGCCTTGCGTCCGCGGTGCAGCCGGAATCCGCTAACCTCGACCCGAGTCCGAGGCTCACGCGCCGAAGCAATCCGGCCCAATACCGTGCGCGTCCCGGCCGGCGGCCCTGCGGCGCGCGCTGGGCAGCGTCCGCTTTGCGCAGAGCCTGAGGGACCTGACCGTCAGCAAGGAGAGTGCCGCCGCGTGGGTGATCAACCCGTCGACCCGACGCTGCTGTCACCGGAGGCCTTGACCACGGCCGTCACCGCCGCCCGGCAGGCGTTCACGCTCGCAGCCGACCTCGGCGCACTGGCGCGCGCCAAAACCGAGCACCTCGGTGACCGCTCGGCGCTGGCGTTGGCCCGTCAAACCCTGGCCACGCTGCCCAAAGAGGACCGGGCCGACGCCGGGCGGCGGGTCAACCTGGCCCGCTCGGACGCGCAGCACGCATACGAGGACCGACTCGCGGCATTGCGGGCCGAGCGGGACGCGGCGGTGCTTATCGCCGAACGAATAGACGTCACGCTGCCGGCGACCCGTCAACCGGTCGGTGCCCGGCACCCGATCACGCTGCTCGGCGAACACATTGCCGACACTTTCGTGGCAATGGGCTGGGAACTGGTCGAGGGCCCCGAAGTCGAATCCGAGCAGTTCAACTTCGACGCCTTGAACTTCCCGCCCGACCATCCCGCACGCAGCGAGCAGGACACCTTCTACATCGCGCCGGAAGGTTCCCGGCAGTTGCTGCGCACCCACACTTCGCCGGTGCAGGTGCGCACCCTGCTGGAGCGAAAGTTGCCGGTGTACGTCATTTCGATAGGCCGCACGTTTCGCACCGACGAGCTCGACGCCACCCACACGCCGGTGTTCCACCAGGTCGAGGGGTTGGCGGTGGACCGGGGTCTGTCCATGGCCCATCTACGCGGGACGCTGGACGCCTTCGCGCGTGCTGAGTTCGGCCCTACGGCACGCACCCGGATCCGTCCGCACTTCTTTCCCTTCACCGAGCCGTCCGCCGAGGTTGACGTGTGGTTCGTCAACAAGAAGGGCGGACCGGGCTGGGTGGAGTGGGGCGGCTGCGGGATGGTGAACCCGAACGTGCTGCGCGCCGCCGGGATCGACCCCGAATGCTATTCGGGTTTCGCGTTCGGGATGGGGCTGGAACGCACGCTGCAGTTCCGCAACGGCATTTCCGACATGCGCGAGATGGTCGAAGGCGACGTCCGGTTCTCGCTGCCGTTCGGGGCGGGCGCCTGATGCGCTTCCCCTACAGCTGGCTGAGGGAAGTCCTGAATGCCGGAGCCGCCGGGTCTTCGGTATGGGACGTGTCCGCGGGCGACCTAACCGAGGCGCTACTCCGGATCGGCCACGAGGTCGAAGAGGTGATCGCCCTCGGGCCGGTGACCGGACCGCTGACGATAGGACGGGTCAGCGAAATCGACGAGCTGACCGAGTTCAAGAAACCGATCCGGTCCTGCCGGGTTGACGTCGGAGAACCGCAGCAGCGCCAAATCGTCTGCGGGGCAACCAACTTCGCGGTGGGTGACTTGGTAATTGTGGCATTGCCCGGTACCACGCTGCCCGGTGACTTCACGATCACGGCCCGCAAGACCTACGGCCGCGACTCCGACGGGATGATCTGTTCGGCGGCGGAACTCGGCTTCGGTGCCGACCACTCGGGCATCCTGGTGCTGGCCCCGGGTACCGCTGAGCCTGGAGCCGAGGCGGCCAAGGTGCTTGGGTTCGACGACGTGGCGTTCCACCTGGCCATCACTCCCGACCGCGGCTACGGCATGTCGATCCGCGGACTGGCCCGCGACATCGCCTGTGCCTTCGACTTGGACTTCGCCGACCCGGCCGCCGGCGCTGCGGTGCCGGCGTTCCCGGCCGACGGGGAGGCGTGGCCGCTGACGGTGCAATCCGGGACCGGGGTGCGCCGGTTCGCGCTGCGCGCGGTCACCGGACTCGACTCGGCGGCGGTGTCACCCTGGTGGCTGCAGCGCCGGCTGCTGCTGTCCGGCATCCGCGCCATCTCACCGGCAGTCGACGTGACCAACTACGTGATGCTCGAGCTGGGCCATCCGATGCATGCTCACGACCGGAACCGGATCAACGGCGGATTCAACGTCCGATTCGCCCGGCCGGGTGAGACGGTGGTGACCCTCGACGGCATCGAGCGTCGCCTCGACCCGGCCGACGTGCTGATCGTTGACGACGTCGCCACCGCGGCCATCGGCGGTGTGATGGGATCCGGCAGCACCGAAGTGCGCGACGACTCCACCGACGTACTGCTGGAAGCCGCCGTGTGGGATCCGGCCGCGGTTTCGCGCACGCAGCGCCGGCTGCACCTGCCCAGCGAAGCGGCCCGGCGCTATGAGCGCGCGGTCGACCCGGCCATTTCGGTGACCGCGCTGAACCGATGCGCTGCGCTGCTCGCCGACATCGCCGGTGGCACGGTATCCGGCGGGCTGACCGACTGGCGGGGCGATCCGCCCCGGAACACCTGGTCGCAACCGCCGATACGCATCGCAGCCGACTTGCCCGACCGCATCGCCGGAGTGCGCTACCCGCCGGGCACCACGGCGCGACGCCTGACCCAGATCGGGGCAGTGGTCGCCGACGACGCCGGCGCACTGACCGTGACGCCGCCCAGTTGGCGGCCAGACCTGTTGCAGCCGGCCGACCTGGTCGAAGAGGTGTTGCGGTTGGAAGGCCTGGAAGCCATCCCGTCGGTGCTGCCGGCGGCGCCGGCCGGCCGCGGGCTGACCGCGTCACAGCAGCGCCGCCGAGCGGTCGGCAAAGCGCTGGCGTTGTCCGGCTACGTCGAGGTTCTCACCACTCCGTTTCTGCCCGCGGGGGTCTTCGACCGATGGGGCCTGCCCGACGACGACCCGCGCCGCACGACGACAGATGTGCTCAACCCGTTGGAAGCCGACCGCCCGCAGCTGGCCACCACACTGTTGCCGGCACTGCTGGAAGCGTTGAGCCTGAACGTGTCGCGCGGCATCGCCGACGTCGCGCTGTTCGCCGTCGCCCAGGTGGTTCAACCCTCCGACACCACCCGCGGCGTCGACCTGATCCCGGTGCACCGGCGTCCCACCGACGCGGAAATCGCGACACTGAACTCGTCGTTGCCGCGGCAACCCGAGCACGTCGCCGCCGTACTCACCGGACTGCGCGAACCACGCGGCCCGTGGGGTCCGGGGCGGCCCGCCGAAGCCGCCGACGCATTCGAAGCGGTACAGACGATCGCGCGGGCCGCCGGCATCGAGCTGACTTTGCGGGCCGCCCACTACCTGCCCTGGCACCCCGGCCGTTGCGCAGAAGTGCTCATCGGGGACGTCGCTGTCGGTCACGCCGGCCAGCTGCATCCCGCGGTGATAGAACGCTCCGGCCTGCCCGCGGGCACCTGTGCAGTCGAGCTGGATCTCGACGCCATTCCGGTCCGGGTCACCCTGCCGGCACCCCGGGTGTCGCCGTTCCCGGCGGTCTTCCAGGATGTCAACCTGGTGGTGGCCGCCGAGGCACCCGCGCGGGCAGTCGAAGACGCCATCCGCGCCGGGGCTGGTGAACTACTCGAGGACGTCCGGCTGTTCGACGTCTACACCGGCCCTCAGGTCGGCGACGGACACAAGTCGCTGACCTTCGCGCTGCGGTTCCGCGCAGCCGACCGCACGCTCACCGAAGATGACGCCAGCGCCGCCCGCGACGCCGCCGTGCGCTGCGCGGCCGAACGCGTCGGCGCGGTTTTGCGGAGCTAACCCCCGCGAACAGACGCAAAATTTCACTTTGTCGGCGTTTCGCGACGAGTGACATCTGCGGACCCATCACGGGCGGCATGAATTTGCACTGTCATGCATACTCATGCAAGAATGGCTGCCATGACGACCGTGGCGGTGGCCGGCGCCAGCGGCTACGCCGGCGGGGAAATTCTGCGCCTGCTGCTGGGCCACCCAGCCTACGCCGACGGTCGGCTCACCATTGGTGCCCTCACCGCCGCCGGCAATGCCGGCAGCGCACTGGGCGAACACCATCCGCACCTGGTGCCGTTAGCCCAGCGGGTGCTGCAGCCCACCGATGCGGCGATACTCGACGACCACGACGTGGTGTTCCTGGCGCTGCCGCACGGCTATTCGGCGGCGCTGTCGGCGCAGCTCAGCGCGCAGACGGTGATCATCGATTGCGGGGCCGACTACCGGCTGACAGATCCGGCAGCCTGGGCACGGTTCTACGGTTCAGCGCATGCCGGAAGCTGGCCCTACGGGCTGCCCGAACTGCCCGGAGCGCGCGAGCGGCTGACCGGTGCTCGCCGCATCGCGGTGCCCGGCTGCTACCCGACCGCGGCCCTGCTGGCCCTGCTGCCCGCCATCGCCGAAGACTTGGTCGAGCCCGCGGTCAGTGTGGTCGCCGTCAGCGGGGCATCGGGAGCCGGCCGTACGGTGAAAGCCGAACTGCTCGGCTCGGAGCTCATCGGGTCGGCGCGGGCCTACAACATCGCCGGCGCGCACCGCCACACTCCGGAGATCAAACAGGGCTTGGAAGCGGTGACCTCCCGCAGCGTCACCGTGTCGTTCACCCCGGTGCTCATCCCGACTTCGCGCGGCATCCTGGCCACCTGCAGCGCGCCCACCCGGTCACCGCTGTCGCAGCTCCGCGCGGCCTACGAGAAGTACTACGACGCTGAGCGGTTCGTCCACCTGCTGCCGGACGGGCAGCTGCCTCGCACCGGCGCCGTCATTGGCAGCAACGCCGCGCACGTCGCCGTCGCGGTGGACGAGGACGCCGAAATGTTCATTGCGATTGCCGCGATCGACAACCTGGTCAAGGGCACCGGCGGGGCCGCCGTGCAGTCGATGAACCTGGCGCTGGGCTGGCCAGAAGCCGACGGCCTTTCGGTGGTCGGGATGGCGCCGTGACACCCATCGAATGCTCGGCGCTGGTTCGCACCCAAGGAGTGACCGCCCCGGCCGGCTTCCGGGCCGCGGGTGTGGCCGCCGGGATCAAGGTGACCGGCAGGCCGGATCTCGCGCTGGTCTTCAACGAAGGCCCCGACTACGCGGCCGCCGGGGTATTCACCCGCAATCAGATCAAGGCCGCCCCGGTGCTGTGGAGCCAGCAGGTGCTGACCACGGGTCGACTGCGGGCGGTGATCCTGAACTCTGGCGGCGCGAACGCCTGCACCGGGCCGGCCGGCTTCCAGGACACCCATGCCACCGCCGAGGCGGTCGCCGCGGCGTTGTCGGACTGGGGCACCGAAACCGGGGCCATCGAGGTCGCGGTCTGCTCCACCGGGCTGATCGGTGACCGGCTGCCGATGGACAGGATGCTCGCCGGGGTGAGCGAAGTGGTGCACGAAATGGCCGGTGGATTGACCGGCGGTGAAGACGCCGCCCGCGCCATCATGACCACCGACACGGTGCCCAAACAGGTTGCCCTGCACCACCGGGAGAACTGGACGGTCGGCGGGATGGCCAAAGGAGCCGGCATGCTGGCGCCGTCGCTGGCCACCATGCTCTGCGTGCTCACCACCGACGCCCTGGTCGAGGCGTCGGTGCTCGAGGCCGCGCTGCGCCGCGCCTCCGCGCTGACCTTCGACCGGCTCGACGTCGACGGGTGCTGCTCCACCAACGACACGGTGCTGCTGCTGGCTTCCGGAGCCAGTGAAATCAACCCGCCGCAAGCCGATCTCGACGACGCGGTGTGGCGGGTGTGTGACGACCTGTGCGCGCAACTGCAGTCCGACGCCGAAGGTGTCACCAAACGCGTCACCGTCACGGTGATCGGAGCCGCCAGTGATGACGACGCCGTCACCGCCGCCCGCGTCATCGCCCGGGACAGCTTGGTCAAGACCGCACTGTTCGGCTCGGACCCCAACTGGGGCCGCGTGCTCGCCGCACTGGGCATGGCCCCCGTCCCGTTGGACGCCGAGCGGGTCACCGTGTCGTTCAACGGCTTTGCCGTCTTCGCTGACGGTGCCGGCGTTGCGGGCGCGCGCGAAGTGGACCTGTCGGCCCCCGACATCGAGCTGACCGTCGACCTCGGTTTCGCTGACGGGCGGGCCAGCATCCGGACCACTGATTTGTCGCACGGGTACGTCGAAGAGAACTCGGCGTACAGCTCATGATTGCGCCGCCTCCTCCTCATCGCTTCGCTCTGCATCGTCGGCGGCGGTCATGACTGCGCCGCCTCGCCCCCGCAAGCGGGAGGTGCCCCCACCTCATCGCTCCGCTCTGCATTGTCGGCGGCGGTCATGACCATCCCCACTCCGCTACCGACTCACCTCAAAGCCCAGGTGCTGGCCGAAGCGTTGCCCTGGCTCAAGCAACTGCACGGCAAGATCGTCGTCGTCAAATACGGCGGCAACGCGATGACCGATGACGTATTGCGCTGCGCGTTCGCCGCCGACATGGCATTTCTGCGCAACTGCGGAATCCATCCCGTGGTGGTGCACGGGGGAGGACCACAGATCAGCACGATGCTGAAGCGGCTGAACATCCCAGGCGACTTCAAAGGCGGCTTCCGGGTCACCACGCCAGAAGTGCTCGACGTGGCGCGGATGGTGTTGTTCGGCCAGGTCGGCCGGGAACTGGTGAACATGATCAACGCGCACGGACCGTACGCGGTGGGCATCACCGGTGAAGACGCTCAACTGTTCACCGCAATACGGCGCAAGGTGACCGTCGACGGCGTGACGACCGACATCGGCCTGGTCGGCGACGTCGACAAAGTGAACACTGCGGCCGTGCTGGATTTGATAGCGGCGCGGCGGATTCCGGTGGTGTCCACGCTGGCGCCCGACATCGCCGGCGTGGTGCACAACATCAACGCCGACACCGCCGCCGCGGCGCTGGCCGAAGCGCTGGGCGCCGAGAAGCTGCTGATCCTCACCGACGTCGAAGGCTTCTACACACACTGGCCGGACCGCGAGTCGCTGGTCAGCGAGATCGACACCGTCGCCTTGACCACACTGCTGCCCACGCTTCAGACCGGCATGATCCCGAAAGTCGAGGCGTGTTTGCGGGCCGTGTCGGGCGGGGTGCCCAGTGCGCACGTCATCGACGGCCGCGTCGAACACTGCGTGCTCGTCGAATTGTTCACCAACGCCGGCACCGGCACCAAGGTGGTGAGACCATGACCCAGGTAGACGCCAGCACCCAGTCACTGCAGCAGCGGTGGTCGCGGGTGATGATGGACAACTACGGCACTCCGCCGCTGGCGCTGGCCACCGGCGACGGCGTCGTGTTGACCGACACCGATGGCAAGACCTACCTGGACCTGCTGGGCGGCATCGCGGTGAACATTCTCGGCCACCGGCATCCCGCCATCATCGACGCGGTCACCCGGCAGCTGTCGACGCTGGGTCACACCTCCAACCTGTACGCCACCGAACCGGGCGTCGCGCTGGCTGAAGCGCTGGTGGATCTGCTGCACGCCGACGCACCGGCCCGGGTGTTCTTCTGCAACTCCGGTGCGGAAGCCAACGAAGTGGCTCTCAAGTTGTCCCGGCTGACTGGTCGCACCAAATTGGTTGCCGCGCAAGGCGGTTTTCACGGCCGCACCATGGGTGCGCTGGCGCTGACCGGCCAACCGGACAAGCAGGCGCCGTTTAGGCCGCTGCCCGGCGAGACCAGCCATGTGCCCTACGGTGACGTCGACGCGCTGGCCGCCGCCGTAGGCGATGACACCGCGGCGGTCTTTTTGGAACCGATCATGGGGGAATCCGGCGTGGTCGTTCCGCCGGACGGCTATCTCGTCGCCGCCCGCGAGATCACCGCACAGCACGGGGCACTGCTGGTGCTCGACGAGGTGCAGACCGGGATGGGCCGCACCGGAGCCTTTTTCGCGCATCAACACGACGGCATCATCCCGGACGTGGTGACCCTGGCCAAGGGGCTGGGCGGTGGCCTGCCGATCGGGGCGTGTCTGGCGGTGGGTGCTGCGGCCGGCCTGTTCACTCCGGGGCTGCACGGCAGCACCTTCGGCGGTAATCCGGTATGCGCCGCCGCTGCGCTCGCGGTGCTGCAGGTGCTGACCGCCGACGACCTCGTCAAGCACGCCGGAAACGTCGGAAAAAGGTTGCGGCACAACATCGAAGCGTTAGGACACCCGCTGGTTGACCATGTGCGGGGCCGAGGTCTGCTCTGCGGGGTAGCGTTGAGGGCTCCGCACGCCAAGCAGGTCGAGGCTGCCGCCCGCGACGCCGGATACCTGGTCAATGCGCCGGCCGCCGACGTCATCCGGTTGGCGCCGCCGCTGATCGTCACCGAGCAGCAACTTGACGGGTTCGTCGACGCGCTGCCGGCCATCCTCGACGTCGCGGCCGGGGACGGGCGGTCATGACTCGGCACTTCCTGCGCGACGACGACCTGTCACCGGACGAGCAGGCTCAGGTGCTGGCGCTGGCCGCCGACTTGAAGAAGGATCCGTTCAGCCACCGACCGCTCGAAGGACCGCGTGGCGTCGCGGTGATCTTCGACAAGAACTCCACCCGCACCCGGTTCTCGTTCGAGATCGGCATCGCGCAACTCGGCGGCCACGCCGTGGTCGTCGACGGGCGCAGCACGCAACTGGGTCGCGAGGAGTCGCTGAGTGACACCGCGAAAGTGTTGTCGCGCTTCGTCGATGCGATCGTGTGGCGGACTTTCGGCCAGGACCGGCTGGCCGCGATGGCGGCCGACGCGACAGTGCCCGTCGTCAACGCGTTGTCCGACGAGTTTCACCCGTGCCAGGTGCTGGCCGACCTGCAGACCATCGCCGAGCACAAGGGGGCGCTGGCCGGACTGCGGTTGTGTTACCTCGGTGACGGCGCCAACAACATGGCGCATTCGCTGCTGCTCGGCGGCGTCACCGCCGGTATGCATGTCAATGTTGCTGCGCCGCAGGGGTTCGCGCCGGACGCGTCGGTGCTCAGCGCAGCCGAGCAGCGCGGGGCGGTCACCGGGTCGTCGGTCACCGTGACGACGGATCCGCAGCACGGCGTTGCCCAGGCGGACGTGGTGGTGACCGACACCTGGACCTCGATGGGACAGGAGGACGACGGGCTGGACCGGCTCGGCCCGTTCCGGCCATTCCAGGTCAACACCGCCCTGCTCACCCTGGCTGACCCGGAAGCTGTTGTGCTGCATTGTCTTCCCGCGCACCGCGGTTATGAGATCACCGACGAGGTGATGGACGGTCCACACAGCGTGGTCTGGGACGAGGCCGAGAATCGCCTGCACGCGCAAAAGGCACTGCTGGTGTGGCTCTTGGAGCAATCGTGATGAGTCCGCGCCGGCGACGATGCAGAGCAAAGAAGCGATGGGGGGGTACCTCCCGCTTGGCGGGGGAGAGGAGCGGCGCTATGAGCCCGCGCCGCCGACGATGCAGAGCGAAGCGATGAGGAGGAGCGGCGCTATGAGCCCGCGCCGCCGACGACGCAGAGCGACGCGATGAGGAGGAGCGGCGCTATGAGCCAAAGTGGCTCCAAAAGCGTGCCGGAAGCCACCCGCGCCGGCCGGCAGGCGCGCATCGTGACCATACTGTCGTCAGCGCCAGTGCGCAGCCAAGGAGAACTCGCCGCGTTGCTGGCCGAAGAAGGCATCGACGTCACCCAGGCCACCCTGTCGCGCGACCTGGAGGAGCTCGGCGCGGTGAAGTTGCGCGGCGCCGACGGCGGCGTTGGGGTGTATGTGGTGCCCGAGGACGGCAGCCCCGTGCGGGGAGTCGCCGGCGGCACCGGCCGGCTCTCCCGTTTACTCGGCGAACTGCTGGTGTCCACCGACTGCAGCGGAAACTTGGCGGTGTTGCGCACGCCGCCGGGCGCCGCGGACTACCTGGCCAGCGCGATCGACCGCGCCGCGCTACCCTACGTCGTCGGCACTATTGCCGGAGACGACACCATATTCGTGGTGGCCCGCGAGCCGATGACCGGAGCCGAGCTCGCAACCGTCCTCGCGAACCTGAAATGACTTAAGGAGATTGGTGATGTCCGAACGCGTCGTCCTGGCGTACTCCGGCGGCCTGGACACCTCGGTGGCGATCAGCTGGATCGGCAAAGAATCCGGCCGGGAGGTTGTCGCCGTGGCGATCAACCTGGGTCAAGGCGGCGAGGACATGGCGGTGGTGCGTCAGCGGGCGCTGGACTGCGGCGCGGTCGAAGCCGTCGTCGTCGACGCCTGTGACGAGTTCGCCGAGAATTACTGCCTGCCCACGATTTTGTCCAACGGTCTGTACATGGACCGCTATCCGCTGGTGTCGGCGATCAGCCGGCCGCTCATCGTCAAGCACCTGGTGGCCGCGGCGCGTGAACACGGCGGCACCACCGTCGCGCACGGGTGCACCGGCAAAGGCAACGACCAGGTGCGATTTGAGGTTGGATTTGCTTCACTGGCACCAGATTTGGAGGTTCTGGCACCGGTGCGTGACTACGCGTGGACCCGGGAGAAGGCGATCGCCTTCGCCGAGGAGAACGCGATTCCGATCAACGTCACCAAACGGTCGCCGTTTTCGATCGACCAGAACGTGTGGGGCCGGGCGGTGGAAACCGGTTTCCTGGAGCATCTTTGGAACGCTCCTACCAAGGACGTCTACGCCTACACCGAAGACCCGACCGTGCATTGGAGCACGCCCGACGAGGTGATTGTCGGCTTCAGCCAGGGTGTCCCGGTGTCCATCGACGGCAGGAACGTGTCGGTGCTGCAGGCGATCGAAGAGCTCAACCGGCGCGCCGGCGCCCAGGGGGTGGGACGCCTCGACGTAGTCGAAGACCGGTTAGTGGGGATCAAGAGTCGCGAGATCTACGAGGCGCCCGGGGCGATGGTACTGATCACCGCGCACACCGAACTCGAACACGTCACCTTGGAGCGCGAGCTGGGGCGGTTCAAGCGGCACACCGACCAGCGGTGGGCCGAGCTGGTTTACGACGGGATGTGGTACTCGCCGCTGAAAACCGCGCTGGAGACGTTTGTCGCCAAGACCCAGGAATACGTCTCCGGCGAGATCAGGCTGGTGCTGCACGGCGGTCACATCGCCGTCAACGGCCGCCGCAGCGCGCAGTCGCTGTATGACTTCAACCTCGCCACCTACGACGAAGGCGACAGTTTCGACCAGTCCGCGGCCCGCGGGTTCGTCTATGTACACGGTCTGTCGTCGAAGCTGGCCGCCCGCAGAGACTTACACGGCGAACCGGGGGAACCGCCCGCTTGAGCACCAACGAAGGATCGCTGTGGGGCGGCCGGTTCGCCGACGGTCCCGCGGACGCGCTGGCCGCCCTGAGCAGATCCACGCACTTCGACTGGGTGCTGGCGCCCTACGACATCACCGCCTCGCGCGCGCACGTGCGGGTGCTGTTCGCGGCGGGGCTGCTGACCGACGAACAGCGCGACGGATTGCTGGCCGGGCTGGACCGGCTCGCCGCAGACGTCGCTGACGGCAGTTTCGGCCCGCAGCCCAATGACGAGGACGTGCACGGTGCGCTCGAGCGGGGGCTGATCGAGCGGGTCGGCCCGGAGCTGGGTGGGCGGCTGCGGGCCGGACGATCCCGCAACGACCAGATCGCCACGCTGCTGCGCATGTGGTTGCGAGACGCGGTGCGCCGGGTGGCCGCCGGTGTGCTCGACGTCGTCGACGCGCTGGCCGGCCAGGCCGCGGCGCACCCGTGCGACATCATGCCCGGCAAGACGCATCTGCAGTCGGCGCAGCCGATTCTGCTGGCACACCACCTGCTGGCGCACACCCATCCGTTGCTGCGCGACGCCGACCGGATCATCGACTTCGATACCCGCACCGCGATTTCGCCGTACGGTTCGGGTGCGCTGGCCGGCTCTTCGCTGGGCCTGAACCCGGACGCGATCGCTGCCGAGCTCGGTTTTTTTGCAGCAGCGGATAATTCGGTGGATGCGACGGCAGCGCGGGATTTCGCCGCAGAGGCCGCATTCGTGTTGGCGATGATCGCAGTCGACCTGTCGAGGCTGGCTGAAGACATCATCATCTGGAGCTCGACCGAAGTGAGCTACGTCCGCTTGCACGACTCCTGGTCGACCGGCAGCTCGATCATGCCGCAGAAGAAGAACCCCGACATCGCCGAACTGGCGCGCGGTAAGTCAGGCCGCCTGATCGGCAACCTCACCGGTCTACTCGCGACGCTGAAAGCTCAGCCGCTGGCCTACAACCGCGACCTGCAGGAGGACAAGGAGCCGGTTTTCGACTCGGTGGCACAGCTGGAGCTGCTGCTGCCGGCGATGGCCGGGCTGGTCGGCACCTGCGAGTTCGACGTCGAGCGGATGGCGGCGTTCGCCCCGGCGGGTTACACGCTGGCCACCGATATAGCCGAATGGCTGGTCCGGCAAGGCGTTCCGTTCCGCCACGCGCATGAGGCAGCGGGTGCGGCAGTGCGTGCGGCCGAGAAGCGCGGTGTCGGACTCGACGAACTGACCGACGACGAGTTGGCCGCCATCACCCCGGCACTGACCCCGCAGGTCCGCGACGTGCTGACTATCGAGGGTTCGGTGGCCTCTCGCGACGCGCGCGGCGGCACCGCGGCGGTCCAGGTCGCCAAACAGTTGGACGCGGTTCGTCAAACGAGCGAGCGGCTCCGGCAGCGGTTGCGCCCCCTCGAATCGAATCAGCCCTGAGGTCGCTCGACCACCCTCTGCAGTGAGTGCGCGGCCAAGGTCAATGAATGCTCCGCTCCCAGCACGGCGCTGCAGTCAGAGATAAGGGCCCTGGTGCGGGCCCGGGCGGCATCCAAGCGATGGCCTCGCCGCAGCAGGTCGGCCAGTTCGAATCGGCGTTGCAGCGCCGCTTCGGATGCCGGCCCGGACACTCTGGTGGCTTGTGCCACCGACTTCTTCGCATGCACCACCGCCGTCATCAAATCCGCCATCTCAGCACGGACCTGGTTGGCGTTCTCAGTGGCGCGCGCCTGACCGTCCGCGTCCAAACTGCCGGGATCTCCCCAGGGTCGTTGGGGGTCGAGATTGCCACCGGCGTCTTCGAATTCGAAGTCGAAAGACACCTCAGTCGCGACCGCCGAATATTCATCGAGGAAGTGCTGCCAGGCGGTCCGCTGTTCGCGCAACGTCTCCCAGCCCGCCATCGTCAACGGATTGTCCTCACCGAGCGCCCGTACTTCATCGTCGACGAGCACTTCCCAGTCGGAGATGCGGTCGAGCAGGTCGCCTTCACCGGCCGGCAGCCACAGTGCCCGGGTGTGCCGGGCCAGCAGCGTGTGTTGATGGTCGTACCCCAACGCAGCGGCCAGCAGCGGGATCAGCCGGTCGAATTCGGTCACCGCGGCGGCGGCGTCCCCGGCTTCACCGACACAAACCGCCGCCGTGAGCTGCACGGCCAGACTTTCCGGGTGTTGATCACCGAGCGTCCGCCGGATGCCCTGCGCCGCGGCCACCAACTCGTCGCGGGCGCCGATCCGGTCGCCGAGTTGTCGTCGCAACTCGCCGATCTGGTGGCGGGCGCCCAAAGTCGAGTGGTGTTCGGGCCCGAGAACCCGTTGCTCGTCGCCGTAGAGTGCCACCCACACCGGCAGCGCCTCAACGAGGTTGACGCCGAGCGCAGCGTCACCGCAGGCCAAGACGTGCCGAGCCGCCAGAGTGCTCGGGTGATCACGACCCAATACCTGCGTCACCGTCGGGATCAGCTCGCGGACCGTCGTTACGGCACTGGCGACCTCACCGGCGTTCAACCGCCAACCGGCCAGCAGCACCGCCATGCCCAGCGTGTCGGGATGGTGCTCGCCTGACGTTTCGGTCAGGACGGTCAGCAACTGTGTACCTAGCTGCACGGCGTTGGGCAGATCACCGGACGCCGAGCTGGCCATGGCCGCTTCCTGCAGCGCACTCAGTGCCGCGTCACCGGCCGACGGAGCGGCCTGGTACGAATCGGAACCGGTTGCGTCCGAACCGGTTTCACTCATCAACTTCTCGCTGCGCGCTGGGATACATAGCGCTCTGAGCTTACCGCGCAATGCGGCCGGTGCAGTGCAGAAGTTGTGGCAGCTGTGCAATCACCGGCTCTGCGGCGCTCAGGCGCCGCTGTCGAACCGCTCCGAGATTTCCAGCCAGCGATTCTCCAGGACGTCGACTTCGTTTTGCAGGTCGCGCAATTCCCGCGTCAGTCCCATCAGTCCGACGTGGTCGGACTGATCGTGCCCGGCGATCTGCACATGTTTGGCCGAGATCAGGTCGGCCAGCCGCGTCAAGCGTCGCTCGACGGCGGTCATTTCCTTTTCCGCGGCCCGTAACTCTGCGCCCGAGACGCTCTGCGGCTTGCCGGCAGCGGTGGGCCTTCGGGCACTGCGGCCGCCGGCATCGTCGGCTGCCAACCGCAAATACTCGTCGACGCCGCCGGGCAGATGCCGCAGTCGGCCGTTGAGGATCGCGTACTGCTGATCGGTGACGCGTTCCAGGAAGTACCGGTCATGCGAGACGACGATCAGGGTGCCCGGCCAGGAGTCGAGCAGATCCTCCGTGGCGGCGAGCATGTCGGTGTCCACATCGTTGGTGGGCTCGTCAAGCAGCAGCACGTTGGGTTCAGCCAGCAAGGTGAGCATCAGTTGCAGCCGGCGCCGCTGACCGCCGGAGAGTTCGCCGACCCGTGCCGAGAGTTGGTCGCGGGCAAACCCCAGCCGTTCCAGCAGCTGCGTCGGCGTCACATCCCGGCCGTCGACCTGGTACCCGGCCCGCAGCCGCCCGATCACGTCGACGACCCGGTCGTCGGTCAGCGGCGTCAACGCGTCACCCTGCTGATCGAGCATCCCGAGCTGCACCGTCTTGCCGCGCTTGACCCGTCCGCTGTCGGGTTCGACGGTCCCGGCGATCAATGCCAGCAGGGTGGATTTGCCCGCGCCGTTGGCCCCGACGATGCCGGTGCGCTCGCCGGGTCCGATCCGCCACTCAACGTCGCGCAGCACGGGCCGGCCGGCGAACGACACTGAGACGTCGAGGAGGTCGATGACGTCCTTGCCCAGCCGCGCGGTGGCCAGCTTCGCCAGCTCCACGGTGTCGCGCAGCGGCGGCACTTCGGCGATGAGCGCAGTGGCGGCGTCGATCCGGAACTTCGGCTTCGAGGTGCGTGCCGGTGGGCCGCGACGAAGCCAGGCCAGCTCCTTGCGCATCAGATTCTGCCGCTTGGCCTCTGCGGCGGCTGCCAGCCTGTCCCGCTCCACCCGCTGCAGCACGTAGGCCGCGTAGCCGCCGTCGAACGGCTCGACGATCCCGTCGTGCACTTCCCACGTGGTGGTGGCCACCTCGTCGAGAAACCAGCGGTCGTGCGTGACGAGCAGCAGTCCGCCGGTGTTGCGGCTCCATCGTTGCCCCAGATGGCGGGCCAGCCAGCTGATCCCCTCGATGTCGAGATGGTTGGTCGGCTCGTCGAGAGCGACGACATCCCATTCACCGACCAGCAGCGCCGCCAGCTGCACCCGACGCCGTTGACCGCCGCTGAGGGTGCCTAACGTTGCATCCCAAGCGATGTCGGAGACCAGGCCGTCGACCACATCGCGTATCCGCGGATTGGCCGCCCACTGGTGCTCGGCCTGATCGCCGACCAGGATCCACCCGACGGTGTGCCCAACGTCGAGGGTGTCGGACTGGCTTAACTCGCCCACCCGCAGACCGCTGCGCCAAGTCACCCGGCCGGAGTCCGGGCGTAACCGGCCGGTGAGCAGTCCCAGCACACTGGACTTGCCATCGCCGTTTCGTCCGACGATGCCGATCCGAGCGCCGTCGTCGATGCCCAGGTTCACCGACTCGAAGATGACCTGAGCCGGATAGGCCAGGTGGATGGCCTCAGCCCCCAGCAGGTGCGCCACCGGGTCGAGGCTAGCGGCGATCGCAAGCGCGGCGGAGCCGGTCGCCGCGGGTCGTCGCCGTCGAGGCTAGCGGCGCGGGGCGGGTCGCCACCGTCGCGGCAGCCCGGCCGCGCACCAAAGCCGTCGGCCCGGGTGAGCCGATATGCCATGATTGGAACGCTGCCAGGGCAAACGCAGCAAGGTGTTGAGGGAGCAGCGGTGGATCTGAACTTTTCGGCGGTTACTCGGCCCGTCGAGCGGCTGCTGGCCACGGCGCAGAACGGCCTTGAGGTCTTGCGGCTTGGCGGACTGGAAACCGGCAGCAAACCGTCGCCGTCCCAGATTGTCGAGAGCGTATCGATGTACAAGCTCCGGCGATACTTTCCGCCGGACAGCCGCCCGGGGCAACCCGCGGCCGGGGCGCCGGTGCTGATGGTGCACCCGATGATGATGTCGGCGAACATGTGGGACGTCTCGGGGGACGAAGGTGCGGTCGGGATTCTGCACAGGGCCGGGTTGGACCCGTGGGTCATCGACTTCGGCTCACCGGACAAGGTCGAGGGCGGGATGCGCCGCAACCTGGCCGATCACATCGTTGCCCTCAGCCAGGCGATCGAGACGGTCAGCGAAGCCACCGGCCACGACGTGCATGTGGCGGGGTACTCGCAGGGCGGGATGTTCTGCTACCAGACCGCCGCCTATCGGCGGTCCAAAAACATTGCCAGCATCGTCACGTTCGGTGCGCCGGTGGATACCCTGGCCGCCCTGCCGATGGGTATCCCGGCCAATTTGGGCGCTGCCGCCGCCAATTTCCTGGCGGATCACATCTTTAACCGATTGGACATCCCAAGCTGGTTGGCGCGCGCCGGGTTTCAGATGCTCGATCCGGTCAAGACTGCGAAGGCCCGTGTCGACTTCGTACGCCAGTTGCACGACCGGGAGGCGCTGTTGCCGCGGGAACAGCAGCGCCGGTTCCTGGAATCCGAAGGCTGGATCGCCTGGTCGGGTCCGGCGGTGTCCGAACTGCTCAAGCAGTTCATCGCGCACAACCGGATGATGACCGGTGGATTCGCGATCAACGGGCAACTGGTGACGCTCAACGACATCAAATGCCCGGTGCTGGCCTTCGTCGGGGAAGTAGACGACATCGGGCAACCGGCATCAGTGCGCGGCATCCAACGTGCGGCGCCGAACGCTGAAGTTTTCGAATTCCGGCTTCGCACCGGGCATTTCGGCTTGGTCGTGGGTAGCAGGGCGGCTGAACAGACCTGGCCGACGGTGGTCGACTGGGTGCAGTGGATTTCCGGGGGACACGACAAGCCGGCCGGTATCGAGGTGATGGCCGATCAGCCGCCCGAACACACCGACAGCGGTGTCGCGCTGCGTTCCCGGGTCACCCACGGTGTCATCGAGGCGTCCGAGGCGGCGATAGCCTTGGCCCGCGGGGCGGCCGACACTGTCGTCGCGGCAAACAGATCCGCGCGGACCATAGCGGTGGAAACCGTTCGGACGCTGCCACGCCTGGCCCGGTTGGGGCAGATCAACGACCACACCCGCATCTCGCTGGGCCGGATCGTCGGCGAACAGGCGCACGACGCACCGCGGGGTGAGTTCTTCTTGTTCGACGGGCGGGTGCACACCTACGAGGCGGTCAACCGCCGCATCGACAACGTGGTGCGCGGCTTGATCCAGGTGGGGGTGCGGCAGGGCGAGCACGTGGGTGTGCTGATGGAGACCCGGCCCAGTGCGCTGGTGGCCATTGCCGCGTTGTCCCGCCTGGGTGCCGTCGCCGTGCTAATGGCGCCGGACCTCGACCTGGCTGCGGCAACCCGCATCGGGAAAGTCAGCGAGATCATCACCGATCCCACAAATCTCGACATGGCCCGGCAACTGCCCGGCCATGTGCTGGTGCTCGGCGGCGGCGAGTCGCGCGACCTGCATCTGCCTGAAGACGCGGACGTCATCGACATGGAAAAGATCGACCCGGATGCCGTCGCGTTGCCCGCGTGGTACCGGCCCAATCCCGGTTTGGCGCAGGACCTGGCTTTCATTGCGTTCACCTCTGCCGGTGGCGAACTGGTCGCCAAACAGATCACCAATTACCGCTGGGCGTTGTCGGCGTTCGGGACCGCCTCGGCTGCGGCGCTGGGCCGCGGCGACACTGTGTACTGCCTGACGCCGCTGCACCACGAGTCCGGGCTGTTGGTCAGCCTCGGCGGTGCGGTGGTCGGCGGTGCGCGCATCGCGCTGTCCCGCGGTCTGCGTCCGGACCGGTTCCTCGCCGAGGTGCACCAGTACGGCGTCACGGTGGTCTCCTACACCTGGGCGATGCTGGGCGACGTCATCGACGATCCCGCATTCGTGTTCCGCGGCAACCATCCGGTGCGGTTGTTCATCGGCTCAGGCATGCCAACCGGACTGTGGCAGCGGGTCACCGATGTGTTCGCCCCCGCGCACGTCGTCGAGTTCTTTGCCACCACCGATGGGCAGGCGGTGCTGGCCAACGTGACCGGCGCGAAGATCGGTAGCAAGGGCCGCCCACTGCCGGGAGCGGGCAACGTGGAGCTGGGCGCCTACGACCCGTACCACGACCTGATCCTGGAGAACGAACAAGGCTTCGTGCAGGTCGCCGACGTCGATCAGGCCGGTGTTTTACTGGCCCAAGCTCGCGGACCGATCGATCCGACCGCCTCGATCAAGCGCGGTGTGTTCGCCCCGGCTGACACCTGGATCTCGACCGAGTACCTGTTCCGTCGCGACGCCGACGGGGACTTCTGGTTGCTGGGCAGACGCGGGTCGATCATCCGCACCGACCGCGGAATCGTCTACTGCGAGCCGATCACCGACGCATTGGGCACCATCCGGTCGGTCGACCTCGCGGTGACCTACGGAGTGTCGCTGCGAGGACGGCCGTTGACGGTGTCGGCTGTCACCTTGCGGCCGGGCGCGACGGTCACCGCCGCCGACTTGACGGAGGCTTTACTTGACCTGCCGATCGGAGTGGGACCCGACATCGTGCACGTCGTCTCCGACATTTCGCGCAGCGCTACGTATCGGCCGACGGTCAGTGCTTTGCGGGCGGCCGGTATCCCCAAACCGGGGCGCCACGCCTGGTGGTTCGACGCCGAGAGCAACCAGTTCCGGCGCCTGACGGCAGCGGTGCTGACCGAGTTGTCCGGCACGCAGTGAAGGATGTGGCGATGATCGATCAGACACTGTTGGACATCCTGGTCTGTCCAGCCGACCGCGGCCCGTTGCTGTTGGTCGACCGGCCAGGCGGCGGAGTGCTGTACAACCCGCGACTGCGCCGTGCGTACCGCATCGAAGATGGCATTCCGGTGCTTCTGGTCGACGAGGCCGTCGAGGTCGACGATCAAGAGCACGCTCAACTCATGGCGCGGGCCAGTGAGGCAGATCCCCAGTGAGGTAGCGCTGCAGGTTCGGTGCGATCGTCTCGGCGATCTGCTGAATCGGCAGCGACGCGAATGGCTCCAATTCAATGACGTAGCGCGCCATCGCCACGCCCACGAGTTGTGACGCCACGAATTGCACCCTGACGGCGCCGCTACCGGGAGGATCGTCGATGCGGGTGCCGATTTCCCGGGTGATCACTTCCTGAAGAAACGCCCGAAACAGGTTGACCTCGGAGCCGGCCAGGATTGATCGCAGGGTCGCCGTCATTCCCGCGCCGATCTCCGAATCCCACAGCGGCAACAGCACCGACGGCACCGCCAAGCCGAGTTGCTCGACCGGCACTGCACGCAACCGGTCGAGGACGTCGTTAGGGTCGATCGGAATGCGGACCGCGGCGGCGAACAACTGCTCTTTGGTGCCGTAGTAGTGGTGCACGAGCGCAGAGTCGACACTCGCCGCCGCGGCCACCGCTCGGATGGACGTCTTCTGTATTCCGTTGCGGGCGAACAGTATCCGTGCTTGCTCGAGTATCCGCTCCCGGGCATCCGAGCCGCCTGGTGGGCGCCCGGGTCGTTTGCGTTCGCCTTGCTCGCTCAACGGGTTACGGCGTCCTGCGCCGCAGCGTCACCGCAGCCAGGCACAGCGCCATTATCGCAAATCCGAGGACCACCAGCATGTCGCGAATCGCGGTCTCCGTCAGCTCGGCATGAGCTGCCACCTGCTGTAGTGCCTCCAATGCGTAGCTGGCGGGCAGCACGTCGCTGATCCACTGCAACCACGTCGCCATCATGGCCCGGGGAGTGATGATGCCGGCCAGCAGGAATTGCGGCACCAAAACCAAGGGGATGAACTGGACGGCTTGAAACTCGGTGCGGGCGAACGCACTACACAGCAGGCCCAAGCCGACGCCCAGCACCGCGTTGATGATCGCGATGACAAACACCCACACCGGGCTGCCCGCGGTGTGCAGACCCAACAGCCAGAACGAGACCGTGCATGCCACCGACGCCTGCAGGGCGGCGGCAACGGAGAACGCGGTGCCGTAGGCGAGCAGCAGATCTAACCGGCGCAGCGGAGTGGTCAGAATACGTTCGAGCGTGCCCGAAGCACGTTCGCGTTGCATGGTGATCGACGTGATGATGAACATCACGAACAGCGGGAACAGACCAAGCAGGATCAGGCAGGCGGTGTTGAACGGTGTCGGAGTTCCCGGGCGGTGCGGCACGTCGGAGAACATGAAGTACATCAGGGTGATGACCAGCACCGGCACGACCAAAATCATCGCGACGCTGCGACGGTCAGACGCGACCTGACGCAGGATTCGAGCGGTGGTCGCGGTGTATCCGTGCAGGCTCAGCCGGCTTTGAAGCCGGCCTGTTCTGCGGTGCTGCGTCTGATGATGGACAGAAACGCTTCCTCCAGCGACGTGCATCCGGTGTCCTCTCGCAGTCGGGTCGGGGTGGTGTGGGCGATCAAGTGACCGTCGCGCATCAGCAGAAGGTCACCGCAGTGGTCGGCTTCGTCCATCACGTGACTGGACACCAGCAGTGTGGTGCCGGCCTTGGCGAGCTCGCGGAACTGCTCCCACAGGTCGGCTCGCAGCACCGGGTCGAGGCCGACCGTCGGCTCGTCGAGCACCAGCAGCTGCGGTCGGCATACCAGCGCACAGGCCAGTGACACCCGGGTGCGTTGACCGCCGGACAGATTCCCGCAGTAGGCGGTGCGGTGGTTGCTCAGGCCGACCCGTTGGATTGCGTCCTCGGCGGCGCCCTGGTCGAATCCGTACAGCGACGCGAAATAGCGGACGTTGTCGACGATCCGCAGGTCGTTGTAGATCGTCGGGTCCTGCGGCAGGTACCCGACCTGTCGGCGCAGAGCAGCCGATCCGGCCGGGCGGCCCAGCACCGTGACGCTGCCGGATGTGACGATCTGGGTGCCGACGACGCAACGCATCAAAGTGGTCTTGCCGCAGCCCGACGGACCAAGCAGGCCGGTGATGGCACCGCGACCGATGCGCACCGAGAGCCCATGCAGCGCAGGGCGCTTGCCCCGGACAACGCGCAACCGGTCGACCGCGATGGCCGATGATGCGTCCGCCGCCGGTAATTCATCGATTGATGAACTCATCATGTGATGAATATCCGCTTGCAACGCCGCCCTGTCAAGCACCACAGCGCGCTGAGGGTGCGACCACCACGGGGACAGGCACAATTTGTGCGGTGAGTGCGGACCAACTGGCGGTCGACCCGATCGCCGCTGCCCAACGGCTGCTCGGCGCCACGTTGATCGGGCGAGATGCCAGCGCCCTCATCGTCGAGGTTGAGGCCTACGGAGGCGGGTCCGGGGGGCCGTGGCCGGACGCCGCAGCGCACTCCTATCGAGGTCGCAACGGTCGCAATGCGGTGATGTTCGGACCTGCCGGACGGCTCTACACCTATCGCAGTCACGGCATTCACGTGTGCGCCAACGTCGCGTGCGGCCCGGACGGAACGGCGGCCGCCGTACTACTGCGGGCCGGGGCGATCGCAACCGGCCTGGATGTGGCACGGTCACGGCGCGGACCTGCCCCGCGCGACGTGGCCCTGGCCCGCGGACCGGGTAACTTGTGCCGCGCGCTGGGAATCGCGCTGGCGGACAACGGGATCGATTTGTTCGATCCAGGCAGCCCGGTGCGGCTAGTATTCAGCGACACCGTCGCCGGGGTAGCCGGACCTCGGGTCGGGGTGAGTCAGGCCGCCGACCGGGCCTGGCGGCTGTGGCTGCCCAGCCGGCCAGAGGTGTCTGCGTACCGGCGCAGTCCCCGCGCGCCCGCCCCGGGGGCCAGCGACTAGTCACTCGGCGGTCGCCCGCGGCGCCGAACCGCCGTTGCGGGAAGATCTAGGACCGTGGGCACCGAAATGTTCAGGTCTTCCGGCATCCTCGACGAGCTGAGCTGGCGTGGCCTGATCGCGCAGTCCACCGACCTCGACGCGCTGGCCGCCGAACTGGACCGCGGCCCGGTCACCGTCTACGCCGGTTTCGACCCCACCGCGCCGAGCTTGCACGCCGGACACCTGGTGCCGTTGCTGGCGCTGCGACGGTTCCAGCGGGCCGGCCACCGTCCCATCGTGCTGGCCGGCGGCGCCACCGGGCTTATCGGAGACCCTCGGGAGAGCGGCGAGCGAGTACTGAACACCGATGACACCGTCCTGAATTGGACGCAGCGCATCCGCGGTCAGCTGGAACGTTTCGTCGACTTCGACGGCTCCCCGACCGGTGCGATCGTCGAGAACAACCTCACCTGGACCAGTGCGATGTCGGCGATCGAACTGCTGCGCGACGTGGGCAAGCACTTCTCGGTGAACGTCATGCTCGACCGCGACACCATTCGGCGGCGGCTGGCCGGCGATGGGATCTCCTACACCGAATTCAGCTATCTGCTGCTGCAGGCCAACGACTTCGTCGAACTGTACCGACGGCACAACTGCACGCTGCAGATCGGCGGCTCCGACCAGTGGGGCAACATCGTCGCCGGTGTGCGGCTGGTGCGCCAGAAGCTGGGCGCCACCGCGCACGCGCTGACCGTTCCGTTGGTGACCGCCGCCGACGGGACCAAGTTCGGTAAATCCACCGGCGGCGGAAGTCTCTGGCTCGACCCCGATCTGACCAGCCCGTACGCCTGGTACCAGTACTTCGTCAACACCGCCGACGCCGACGCGGTGCGGTACCTGCGCTGGTTCACCTTCCTGTCCGCCGAGGAGCTGGCCGAGCTGGACGAGGCGACGACGTCGCGCCCGCACGAGCGTCGCGCGCAGCGCCGGCTCGCCCGGGAGCTGACGACACTGGTGCACGGTGAGGCGGCCACTGAGGCCGTCGAGCACGCCAGTGCCGCCTTGTTCGGCCGTGGCGAACTGAACCGTTTGGACGAGGCGACGTTGACGGCTGCGCTGCGCGAGACACCCGTGGCCGAGCTGGCCCCCGGCGCTCCCGCCACCATCGTCGACTTGCTGGTGGCAAGCGGACTGGCCTCGAGCAAGGCAGCCGCCCGCCGCACGATCGGTGAAGGTGGGGTGGCTGTCAACAACGTCAAGATCGACGCCGACGAGTGGTCGCCGGAACTGGCGGACTTCCTGCACGGCCGATGGCTGGTGTTGCGCCGCGGGAAGCGGAATATCGCCGGTGTCGAACGCGTTAACTCGGCTCGGTAGTCGAAAGCCATCGTCTAGCAGGGCATTTGACTCGAACTTTGCCCTCGCGTAACTTATGGGCGTTGCGCTGCGAGAGTTTGCGGTGTGACGACCATCCTCTGGGGAATGGCCCTGGGCTACAGGGCGTTCTACCGTCCGCTTCGTCAGACGCGCTTCAACGGCGCGGCCTGACTGCGCGGCCGCGAGGGCGGGTGTTGTTTGAGAACTCAATAGTGTGTTTGGTGGTTTTGTTTTTGTTGTTGTTTTTTTGGCCATGCCCTTTTTGTTTTCCCGTTTGTGGGGGTGTGGTTTTTTGATGCCAGGTTTTGGTGTCTTTTTTGTCAGGTTTCTCTGATTGGCCTTTTCTGCCCCTGGTTTGGGGTGGGGGGTTTTGTTTGGAGAGTTTGATCCTGGCTCAGGACGAACGCTGGCGGCGTGCTTAACACATGCAAGTCGAACGGAAAGGCCCCTTTCGGGGGGTGCTCGAGTGGCGAACGGGTGAGTAACACGTGGGTGATCTGCCCTGCACTTCGGGATAAGCTTGGGAAACTGGGTCTAATACCGGATAGGACTCCAAGATGCATGTTTTGGGGTGGAAAGCTTTTTGCGGTGTGGGATGGGCCCGCGGCCTATCAGCTTGTTGGTGGGGTGATGGCCTACCAAGGCGACGACGGGTAGCCGGCCTGAGAGGGTGTCCGGCCACACTGGGACTGAGATACGGCCCAGACTCCTACGGGAGGCAGCAGTGGGGAATATTGCACAATGGGCGCAAGCCTGATGCAGCGACGCCGCGTGGGGGATGACGGCCTTCGGGTTGTAAACCTCTTTCACCATCGACGAAGGCCTGTCTTTTTGGGTGGGTTGACGGTAGGTGGAGAAGAAGCACCGGCCAACTACGTGCCAGCAGCCGCGGTAATACGTAGGGTGCGAGCGTTGTCCGGAATTACTGGGCGTAAAGAGCTCGTAGGTGGTTTGTCGCGTTGTTCGTGAAATCTCACGGCTTAACTGTGAGCGTGCGGGCGATACGGGCAGACTGGAGTACTGCAGGGGAGACTGGAATTCCTGGTGTAGCGGTGGAATGCGCAGATATCAGGAGGAACACCGGTGGCGAAGGCGGGTCTCTGGGCAGTAACTGACGCTGAGGAGCGAAAGCGTGGGGAGCGAACAGGATTAGATACCCTGGTAGTCCACGCCGTAAACGGTGGGTACTAGGTGTGGGTTTCCTTCCTTGGGATCCGTGCCGTAGCTAACGCATTAAGTACCCCGCCTGGGGAGTACGGCCGCAAGGCTAAAACTCAAAGGAATTGACGGGGGCCCGCACAAGCGGCGGAGCATGTGGATTAATTCGATGCAACGCGAAGAACCTTACCTGGGTTTGACATGCACAGGACGCATCCAGAGATGGGTGTTCCCTTGTGGTCTGTGTGCAGGTGGTGCATGGCTGTCGTCAGCTCGTGTCGTGAGATGTTGGGTTAAGTCCCGCAACGAGCGCAACCCTTGTCTCATGTTGCCAGCGCGTGATGGCGGGGACTCGTGAGAGACTGCCGGGGTCAACTCGGAGGAAGGTGGGGATGACGTCAAGTCATCATGCCCCTTATGTCCAGGGCTTCACACATGCTACAATGGCCGGTACAAAGGGCTGCGATGCCGTGAGGTTAAGCGAATCCTTTAAAGCCGGTCTCAGTTCGGATCGGGGTCTGCAACTCGACCCCGTGAAGTCGGAGTCGCTAGTAATCGCAGATCAGCAACGCTGCGGTGAATACGTTCCCGGGCCTTGTACACACCGCCCGTCACGTCATGAAAGTCGGTAACACCCGAAGCCAGTGGCCTAACCCTTGTGGGGGGAGCTGTCGAAGGTGGGATCGGCGATTGGGACGAAGTCGTAACAAGGTAGCCGTACCGGAAGGTGCGGCTGGATCACCTCCTTTCTAAGGAGCACCACGAAAAACATTCCGCGTCTGGCGGGGTGTGAGCCGTG
>CAWFTT010000011.1:0-273595 GCA_963818785.1 uncultured Actinomycetota bacterium
CGTCAGCGGCGCCGCGCAGGTCGTCGACCAGTGATTGATACATCGCGTCGCGGTTGTCAGTGCGGTCGCGCAATATCGCCGACGGGTGAAGCGTGGCCAGCACGAGCGGCTCGGGTTGCGCGTCGATGCCGATGTCGGCAGGCAGCGCAAGTGGTTCACCGCGGTGGGCGGTCAGCCGAAACGAGGCACCCAGCAATGATTGCGCCGCAGTCGCTCCCAGGCACACGATAACCCGCGGTCCTACCGCCTCGATCTCGGTGAGTAGCCACGGCCGGCATGCCACCACCTCGGTGCGGCTGGGCTTCTGATGAATGCGCCGGGTGCCCGACTTGCGGGTGAACTTGAAGTGCTTGACCGCGTTCGTCTGGTACGTCGACTTCGGATCCAAACCCGCCTCGTCGAGCGCACGTGCCAGTAGCCGGCCCGCCGGACCCACGAACGGCCGGCCTTCGACGTCTTCGCGGTCTCCGGGTTGCTCACCGACCAGCATGACCGCAGCGTCGGCAGGACCGTGGCCGAAGACGGTCTGCGAGGCGTCCTCGTACAGCGAGCAACCGTGACAGCAGCCGGCAGCTGCCTCCAGTGACTCCAGCCCGCGATCGTCGGGTAGGTAGAGCTCGGCACCCGGTTCTTTGGTCCTGACCATGGCCGCCCTTTCTAGCTGCAGCCGTCCCTACCCGACGCGGATTCCGGCCAAACGCCGGAAGCACGTCACTTGTCGTCGTTGCGCTGCCGGTTCCCGCCGATTCACAGGTGAAACCTAGCTCTGCGAAGTAAAGTCGAACACGCCGCGACGGAACCCTGACCGCGGCAAACGCGGTGTTCTCCTCCGCACGACCTTGGTAGCCGGACCTTGGAGGACTTGGTGGAACTGGTTCTCGGGGTGTCACTGGCGCCGACCTCGCTACGCATGGTGCTTGTCGAAGGCGAGAGCGCCGACGGCGTTACGGTCGAGGAAGATCACTTGAGCGTCGCTGCTGCCGCCGAGGCGCCCACCCGCAGTGCGGCCGACCAGGTGGTCGACGCGATCATGGGCACCCGGGAAGGTGCCGCGCAGGCGGGCTTTAGATTGATGTCAACGGGCTTGACCTGCACCGACAAAGCCGAGGCCATCGCCCTGCGCGAAGCGCTGACGGCTCGCAAAGTCGAAAACGTCATGTTGGTGTCGGCGTTTCTCGCTGCGGCGGCACTGGCTCAGACTGTCGGAAGCGCGATCGGCTACCAGCACACCGCGATGCTGTTCGTCGAACCCCATACCGCGACGCTGGCCGTGGTCGACTCCGCCGACGGTTCGATCACCGACGTCTTCCGCCGTGCCCTGCCAGACGGCTGCGGTGCTGATGCGGTCACTCAACTCACCGGGATGATCGTGGGCGTTCACGCTCTGCCGTCACGCCCCGGAGGTGTCTTCATCGTCGGCTCCGGCGTCGACATCACCCCGATCAAGCCGCACCTGGAAATGGCGATCGGGCTGACGGTCAGCGCCCCCGAAGAACCCGAGATGGCACTGGCTCGCGGCGCGGCGCTGGCGTCAGCTAACGCACCGCTGTTCGCCTCGTCCACCGTTGCGCTGGCCTACGCGCAGGATCCGGGCACCGGGGCGATCGATCCGTACGCCGCGGCGCCCGACTACCTGGCGGTGCACGACGTGTCAGGGTTCAGTGCCGGGCTCGGCAACGACAACCTGCTGGCCTACAGCGCGGTTCCGGACGAGGAGGCCGCCGCCGACACCGTCGTGTTGGACGGGGCCGACGACTTCGACAGTGCTTCGCAGGCCGCTTGGGCGGACCTGGCGGCTCCGCGGCGCAAGCCGATGTTGCTCACCGGCAGCGCGCTTGCGGCGACGGTCGTCACCGCAGCCGCGCTGGCACTGGTCATCACGCTGGCGATCAACATCCGCACGACGGTCGCCCTGCGACCCGCCCCGGGCCAAGCCTTGATCGTCCCGGCGGCGCAGGCGCCCGCGCCGGCGCTGGCCCAAGCACCCGCCGTACCGGCGGCGACCCTGCACCTACCGGCGACGCCGCCGGTGCCCGCGCGCGCCGCGATCGCGCCTCAGCTCAGCCTTCCTGCGCCGGCCGCTCGCCCGCCCCTGCCCGCAGCGCCGGTGCCGGCGGCTCCGCCGGTGATCGTGGCACCGGTTCCCGTCGCCCCGGTGCCCGTGCCCGCGCGGATACCGGCTCCAGCGCCGCCGGTCCGGCTGCCTGCTCCGCAACTGCCCCTGCAGGTGCGCGCCCCGCAGCCGGTGCAGCTGCCGAACCCACCGCAGCAAGGACTGTTTCCCGAGCCGCAGCAGGGAACGTTCCCGGGGCGCCTACCCGGTCAATCGCCAGGGAATATGACGCCCCAGCCACCGAGGCGCCTGCCGAACCCTGAACCGCCCCGCACCCTGCCTGAGCCGCAGGCGCCGCGCTTCCCCACTGCGCCGGAGCCGCAGTCCCCACGCTTCCCCACCATGCCGGAGCAGCAGTCGCCGCGTTTCCCCACCGCGCCGGAGCCGCAGTCGCCACGCTTCCCCACCGCGCCGGAGCAGCAGTCCCCGCGCTTCCCGACCCTGCCGGAGCAGCAGTCGCCGCACTTCCCCACCGCGCCGGAGCCGCAGTCGCCGCGCTTCCCGACCCTGCCGGAGCAGCAGGCGCCGCGGTTTCCCACCATGCCCGGACCACAGGTGCCGCGGATGCCGGCTCCGGCGATGCCACACCTGACCGTTCCGCATTTCCGGTTGTGAGAGCGGGTTGCCGATGGCCGCGCGGATTGCCGGCATAGCGATTGCCCTGGTTGTGGTGGCCGCTTCTTTTTCAGAACCGGCCAACGCCGATGCGACAACTCCCACCCAGGTGATCACGACGGTGGCGGTCGGGTCCGCCGGCCAACCCGTCAACGGCTACCAAGAAGTGGGCTCCGGCACGGGCGAGCCGGTCAGCGACTGCACAACGCCGTCGCCGTCGGCGGTAGCCGACAACATCTACTACTGCTCACCCATGGCGGCGAGCGCGGCCAACTGCTGGCCGTCGCTGCCCGGGTCGCTGCTTTGCCTCGATAGTCCCTGGGAGCACCGATTGCATCGCGTCACCTACAGCGGCCCGCTCCCGCCGGTGCAGCCGACCGCGACGCCGGATCCGTTCGCGATGGTGCTCGACGGCGGCATCCGGTGCACGCTGCGCAACGGCGGCGCCTGGAGCGGACGCGACGACGGCTACGTCACCGTCTACGGCTGCGACGGCGCCAGCTCGGATTCCGGCGTGCTCTGGCTGCCCAGCGAAGGCGCCGGAACCTGCATCGACCGCTCGACACCGGTTTGGACAGTCAGATTCGGTCCGCGGACGACCGCGACGCCACCTGAGATCCGAGCGGTGACCACCGCCTGGTTCGCCGGGAATTGATTCCGCGCTGCGGGTGCTGTACCGCCTATGTCCAAGACAGGGCCCGTCATCACTCATGTGTCCGATGCGGCCCGCTGGACAGCGCTGCATCGGGCGACTGAGTCCGCACGTCCAGACGCGCTATTCAACGACTTCCTCGCCGAACGTCTCGCCGGTGAACACGGCCGCACCATCGTCGCGCAGGTCCCCTGTTGCACCCGCAACGGTTGGTGGCTGATCGCTCGCACGAAGATCATCGACGACGTCATCATCGACGTGATCAGAACCGGCTGTGACCGGGTGCTCAATCTGGCGGCCGGGCTGGACACCCGGCCGTACCGGCTGGATCTGCCCGCGGACTTCACCTGGATCGAGGCGGACCTACCGAAACTGCTCGCCGAGAAGACGCAACTGCTTGCCGACGAAACCCCGCGCTGTCAATTGACCCGGCACGCCGTCGACCTGTCCGACCCGCAGGCCAGAACCGCATTCCTCAACGACGCGCTGCGCGGTGCCCGTCACGCTCTGGTCCTGACCGAGGGCCTGCTGATGTACCTCGACGAGCCCGATGTCGCTGCCCTTTCCGGTGCGATCCAACGACCCGAGGTCGCGTGGTGGATGCTCGACTTCGCCGGGGCCGGCCTGAAGAGATCGATGAACAAGAAGATGGACGGCATGCTGCAGAACGCGCAGTTCAAGTTCGCCCCGGAGAACGGCCTGGCCTATTTCGAAGACCTTGGCTGGCGCACGGCGCAAGTGGAGTCACTGTTCGAGGGCGCCTACCGGTTGCACCGGCTGCCGAAATACATGCGAGTCCGCGCTTGGCTACCCCAGCCGGACCCGCGCCACCCCGGTCCTCGGGCCTGGAGCGCGGCTGCTCTGCTCACCAGGTGAAAATGGGGCGCTACCAGACCCGGATGTAGTCGACGAGCATGTCTGCCGGATATGAGCCTGGACCGGGGTCGCCGCCACCCGAGCCGGCGACCGCCAGGTTGAAGACGGGAAACATGGTGTAGCCGGGGTTGTTGAACGGCCAGTCCGGCATACGAGCTGGCCGGAACGTCGAAGTAAGGCTGTGCGCCGTCGGCGAAGTCTTTCCAGAACCGGATACCGGCCTCGTCCCACTGAAACCGCCAGGTGTGCCAGCCGCTGTCCAGCGAAACGTTCTGGGTTTTCCATTCACCACCGTTCGCCTTGGCGTGCACGGTGGTTGCCGACGGCCAGTTGCCGTTGCCGTACCACTCGACGGTGTCGATCTCGCCGTTGTCCTCGTTGCCCAACCAGAAAGCCGGCCAGGCACCTGCGGTCAGGCAGTTCAGTTTGATGCGGGCTTCCCAGGTGTGGCCGACGCCGCCGCGCCAGGAGCTCTGCACTTTGCCGCTGTAGTAGGTGGGGCCGTCTTTGGCCGCCCGCAGGACCAGGTTGGAATTGCCGTCGACGAACACGTTGCGGCGGTCGTCGCGGTACTGACCGATATGCCCGGGTTCTTCCCAGTAGGTCGGGTCCTTGATGGTCTCGCGGGCCTTCGCCACCGCCCACTTGGACGGATCCGGCGCTGAGCCGGCCGGCCCGTCGAACTCGTCGTGAAAGACGTAGCTGCCCGACCCGCTGCCCGACGGCGCCGCCGGTGCTCGACCTCCGCACGCCCGCGCCGCGGGGACCGACGCGGTGGCGGCCAGCAGGCCGAACCCCGCCGTCAGCATCAGTTTGCGACGATTCATCTCGGGCACAGGTGAACATGAAACCACGCGAAACGGATCGAATGCCATGCGGGTGCTGGGCGTCGACGTCTGGGCAAAGGGCTGGGTGGGCGTCGAACTGCACGACGGCCGGTTCGCCGGCGCTAGGGTCGGAACCGAATTGCTCGCCCTGATCGAGGCCGCCGGGACGGTTTCGTGGATCGGTGTCGACATTCCGTTGGGGCTGCTGTGCGCCGGTCTGCGGCAAGCCGACGCCGCGGCTGCCGCTCTGCTCGGGCCGCGGCGATCCAGCGTCTTTCCGACGCCGCCGCGCCCCGTCGTCGTCGAAGAGTCGTATCCGGCGGCGGCCGCGCGTCACGTCGAGCTGACCGGCAAAGGCCTCAGCCGGCAAAGCTTCAACCTGCGCGCCCGCCTGCTGGAGGCCAACGCGCTGTACGACCGGGACGTCTACCCGCTGCGCGAAGTGCACCCCGAGTTGTCGTTCGCGACGATGGGTGACGGGCCGGCGGCGCGGAGCAAGAAAACTTGGGACGGTCAGCGCGACCGGCTCAAGCGCTTGCTGGCGGTAGGCATTGAACTGCCCGACCGGCTCGGCGCCGCGGGCGCGGTACCCGCCGACGACGTACTCGACGCTGCCGCGGCGGCCTGGAGCGCACACCGGATCGGCTGCGGCACCGCGGCAAGTGTGCCGGACCCACCCGAGCTCAACGAGCGGGGCCAGCAGCTGGCGATCTGGTTCTGACTCAGCCCGGTTGAGAGCTCGCCTGCTTGCTGGGCATCTCCACGGTCGACGTGGTGGCGATGAAGTCCTCGATCAGGTCGACTACCTGCATGGGCGCTTCCACCTGGGCGAAATGACCGACGCCGGGCAGCACTTCCAGACGGCTGCCTTCGCGCGCGGCCTGCGCCGCGTAGGCATGCGCGACGGGAATGATGTCGTCGTCCTCGCCCCAGATCGCCATCACCGGCAGGTTCTGCTGCAATTTGAGGCGGCTCAGCGCGCTGACGGCCTGACCGCGGTAGTCGACCACCGACCGCAGCGTCCGCAGGAACGACTGCCGCGTCTTAGGGTCCGACAACGACGAGTAGGCGCTCCACATCTCGGCGCCGCGCGGGGACTGGATTCCCGCGCTCGACAGCCACGACTTCACCTTGTTCCCGACTTTGAGCACCGGCTTGGGCGCGACGATCGGCAACACGAATTCGGCGCCGGGCGCCGACAGCAGCCGCAAGATGAGACCTACATCAGGTCCCAGCCCGCCGCTGCTGATCAGCACCAGACGCTCGCAGTAGTCCGGGTGCTGGTACACGAACTGCATCGCGACTCCACCGCCCAGTGACTGACCGACCACCGTCACCCGAGTAATACCGAGTTCGTCGAGGAAGTCGCGCAACCAGACCGCGAAAGCACCCAGCGAATAGTCGCCGCGCGGCTTGTCCGACTCCCCGTGCCCGATCAGGTCGGGCGCGACGACGCGATACTTCTTCGCCAATCGCGGCAGGATGGCCCGCCAGGTGGCCGAACTGCCCGCCATTCCGTGGATCAACAGCAACGCATCGCCGTGGCCGGCGTCGCGATAGGCGACCCGCTCGCCATGCAGCTCAAGAAATTTCACATCGTCCATTGGGGCGTCCCCTTCGAGGATTGGCCGCGTGTCCGCCTGCTGGAAAGCAGTGACACCACTGATGAAACTGTCGGCTTGCGGGCTCGGTCTTAACCCGGCTGGTGCGGAGGCGTGACACGCTGGCTTATTCGATTTTAATGGCCGACCATGTGGTTGGCGTGGGCAGTCGGCCGGGTGGTCCCGGCTGGGTTCGAACCAGCGACCTCCCGCGTGTGAGGCGGGCGCTCTTCCACTGAGCTACGAGACCGGTGCCGAGAGGCGAATGAGGACGAAGATTAGCACGCGCTGGAGTAAGGGCAGAAAGCGCTGCGCTGGACCGCATACGGACACGTACACAGGTATCAAGAAATTTGTGCGAGTCCTGCTGACTGGACTATCGTCGTGCTTCGCACCGGACGACGATCTCGTCCGTTGCACGCGGATGTAGCGCAGTTGGTAGCGCATCACCTTGCCAAGGTGAGGGTCGCGGGTTCGAATCCCGTCATCCGCTCGAGGGTGCAAGTGGCATCAACGCAGCGGTGGAGTGGCCGAGTGGTGAGGCAACGGCCTGCAAAGCCGTGCACACGGGTTCGATTCCCGTCTCCACCTCCGATTCGTCTTTACCTCGCGCGATTAGCTCAGCGGGAGAGCGCTTCCCTGACACGGAAGAGGTCACTGGTTCAATCCCAGTATCGCGCACCATCGTTTGTGCAGGCGTAGGTGTTAGCTTCCAGCCTCAAATTAGGTCCATGTGACCTAGATATGACCTGAGCCAACTGGCGCTAGCAACAAAAAGAAGAAAGTTGCTGCACCATGACCACCACACCCACCACTCCGTACCCTGTCATCCGCTGCCGGCGGGCGCTGCCTCCGGCGACGACTGGACGAACGTCGCATCGTTACAAAGACTGCTTACACAGGATCGTCTGGAGTGGTCCTAAGAAGAATCGTGGCGCAGCCTGAACTGTTGGCTTGGTGCGGTGCTGCTTGGTTACCGCCGAAGAATGCGCGAGTGTGACACCCTTCGCGCGCGGCTTGCATGTCCACTGCCAACTAGTCTGGGTGGCGGAGAAGAACTGTGGACAACTGAACGGAGCGGCCGCCCCCAGCGTGGCAACAGTCTGAACTCATGCCGCGGGCTGCGCCTTCCCTAGCGCATCCGTGGGACCCGGCGGTGTCGGTGCTGTTGCGGCCCGACGGTGCTGTTCAACTCGGCTGGGATCCGCGCCGCGCCGTGCTGGTTCGTCCACCGAAATGGCCTGGGCGCGAAGGAGCTGGCCGCGTTGCTGCGGTCCATGCGATCGCCTTAAGACCGAGAGCTTTTAGAAGAGCTGGGCACGGTTCATGCCCGTTCCCAATGATACCGATCGATGGAACACCCACGGGTGTATTGTCCTGCGGTAATCGTTGCCTGAGTCGCTTGGGCTGCAGGGACGCCAGGCGGAAAAGGTTGTCAGGGAATCGTGTTCACTGTCGAGGAGATCGCCACGATTCCGCTCTTCTCGGCGATCGGACAGAAAGAGCTGTAGTACCGTGCTGGGGCCGTTGAGGACATGCACCGCTTCCCCGGGGAGAACGTGGCCCACGAGGGCGAAAGCCGATTCCTGGCGGTCGTCGTCGAGGGCAAAACCGAGCTGACCAAGCTGGTGAACGACGTCGAGCAGTTGATCGGCGTTCGGCTCCCAGGGGACCTCGGAGGCGAGATCCCGATGACGCTCGGTACGCCATTGCCCGCCAGCATGCGAGCCACCGAGTCGTCGCGCGTAATGAAGGTGACCGTCGAGGTGTTCCACACCCTCGCCGCCATGGCCCCCCAGATCTCTGCAACGGTCGGCGCCGCCGCGTTGGAGCGCCTGGAGATGCTCAGGAACGCCACCGCGCAGCCGCTCGAGCCCACGTTGTTCGTAATAGGCCCGCGTGTCGACCCGGGAGTCCACGGCTGTGACAGCTTCCTCCATCGCAACCAGATTCCCTACGAACGCCTGAACCCAGACGATCCTGCCGCGGTTGCACTCACCGGAGGTGGAGCCCCAGTCGCCGGCCCCTATCCGGTGGTGGCGCTGCGCGACGGCACTCGGCTGATCGCCCCGACGATGCGTGCCGTTGCCACAGTCGCTGGACTGACGGTAGCGCCCGCCCGGGCGCGCTACGACGTGGTGATCGTAGGCGGCGGGCCGGCGGGTCTGACGGCGGCAGTCAACAGCGCCTCCGAGGGCCTGCAGACGGGGCTGATCGAGTCCTTCGCGCCGGGCGGGCAGGCCGGCACCTCAACCCGGATCGAGAACTACACAGGGTTCCCCTTCGGCGTCAGCGGAGACGACCTCGCAAGCCGGGCGCTGCAACAGGCGAAGCGGCTGGGCGCTGAGATCGTCGTGACCCGGCGGGTCGAAGCCATCGACCCGGCCGACCGGACCGTCACGCTGGATGGAGGCGACGTTCTCCGAACGAGGTCGATCGTGCTCGCGATGGGTGTGGAGTGGCGCCGCCTCGAGGTCGATTCGGTCGATCGATTCGTCGGCTCCGGTGTCTACTACGGTGCGGCGCGCAGCGACGCCGGTCTGGCGCAGGGAAACGATGTCTATCTGATCGGGGCGGGCAATTCTGCCGGTCAGGCCGCCATCTTTTTCTCTAACCATGCCCGATCGGTGACACTCCTCGTGCGGGGCGAGTCGCTGGCAGCGAGCATGTCTCACTACCTCATCGAGCAGATCGCAAGGAAAGCGAATATCCGAGTGGAAACGCGATCCGAGGTTGTCGCGGTGCACGGCGACGAACAACTCGAGGCGATCGAGGTCATCGATCGAAGGACCGGCACGACATCTCGACGGGATGCGGGGGCGCTCTTCGTCCTCATCGGCGCCGAAGCGGCGACGGATTGGCTCCCCTCGGAGATTGCGCGCGACGAGCACGGCTTCGTCTTGACGGGACCCGAGGCGATGAAGGCGGGACAGTGGAAGCCCGATCGCGAGCCGTTCGATCTTGAAAGGAGCGCCCCGGGGAACTTCGCCGTGGGCGATATCCGCTCCGGGTCAGTGAAGCGCGTGGCAGCATCCGTCGGTGAGGGTGGCATCGCGATCGCCTTCGTGCATCGCTGCCTCCAGCTCTCCTCCTAACGTGGTCGATCTAACCGTAGTCGATCGGCCTCCGATTCCGCCATCGCGGACGCTCTGTCCGCCACTCGGCAGAGGTCGCTGACATGCACCGGATCGTTAAGTCGTGCTTGCGACATCGGTCGCCGGTCTCGAGTTCGTCAGACCGAAATCGGCGGAGAAACCGGCATCGCTCAGGCGCTGACTTTGAGCGGCACTCGCTCTGCACCATCGACAAGTTTCTGCAACGACCGAGCACCTGCGCTGACCGCAGCTTTTCCAGGATCGTGGCCAGCACCTTCGGAGCCGTGGGCTGCTGAGCCCGCGACTTCGGGTCGTCCATGACCCGCGCCAAGGCCAGCGCCACCTGCGCCAACCCAGGACGCGCCTCAGCAGCTAACCCGCCGATCTCGACCGTCACCGCCAACTCCACCGGACCGGGCCATTGAGACGTGGGTAGATCTGCCCGTGTCTGGGACGCCGACCCACCACCCCTCAGCCGATAGTCCGGGTGATACAGGCGCTCAGCCTCAGAGCAATTATCACAACGGCACCCCCTCGCATATCGGTACCGCGTACCATGTTTAACCGTCTTCATAACCTCGAAAACCCTTGCAGAGACGATCATTCACGAGCGCCCCTCACCCAAAGTCGCTGCAAGGAAACATGTTGCACGCTAACGCCTTGGCGACAGCTTGGAGAACCCAAAGGCTGGTCCGGATGGTCGCGTGGAGGGATCCCCATACCCCCCAGTGTGGACCGGCTGTGGGTAGGCGTAGGGATTGCTCTTTATCGGCGACAAGCACAACAGAGAGGGCATGTTGATGCCTTTCATGTCTTTCATCATTGAGCCACAACAGTCCTTCGACTGAGCCGTCGGGGGGTCGGCTTTCATCATGTGGTCACAGCCGCTCGGCTGTGCGAACAGGAGGTAGAGGCCGGCTCCTATGACAAAGATGCCGATCACAATGCCGAGAGATGGCCAGTAACGGGGACAGCCAGCGAGTCCAATTTGGGGTGGTCGGAGCGCTTGGTGGCGGTGGTGGGGTGGTGGTGGCGGCGTCTAGTCATCGCTCCTAGCTGTCGTGATGGGCCGTTAGCAGGGACATTCCATTATCCGACTTCAGGGTGTTTCGGTTGCGACCAGTACGCGAACACGTCATCATGCACACGCAGGCGGGTAAATGAGGCCAGCCGAATCCTCACGGCCAACAGGGCAGCGCCAAGCAAATCGCAGAGAAGGTGAGCAACGCGCTGGGAGAGATGATGCAATGGCAATGACGCAGCTCGAGTGGTGCACGCCCGACATGAAGTGCGGGACATCAACATGACCGGAGAATGTCCGACTGTTAAACCCTTGGGTCAAACGCTCTAAGCGGAGCGGCGACTGCCCATTGGAGGGTCAGGCAGATGTTCGGATGACGAGGATTCGCCAGAGTCCAGGCCACTGCAAGAAGCTAACTCTGCCCACCGCGAACGGGGTTGTGCCAAACTCCGCAAATGGCGCCCGATAAGTCGCCCGTGGTGTTGCTCCACGGTCTCAATTCGTCTAGCGAAAGCGCGTGGGGAGAAGTAGTTCCGCTTCTCGCCGACCATCACCAGGTGTATGCGCCTGGTGCTCTAGGGCATCGCGGTGGCCCCTCAGTGCAGCGACGTCCCGTGACGATGACCGATGTCATTGATGCAGCGGAGCATTACCTGGACGAGCGCGGCCTTGATCGACCGCATCTCGCTGGCAGCTCCATGGGTGCCGTTATGGCGATTGAATTAGCCCGGCGCGGACGGGCGGCAACGGTGTGTGCCCTGTCCCCCTCCGGTCTGTGGTCCTCAGGGGATGGGTTACAAGTTCGTGCCTTCAAACGCATTCGAAGGAACCTAGCGTTGGGCCGCCTCATGCGACCTGCCTGCCCGCTGATATTCAAATCGGCCTCTTTGCGCAGAATCGCACTGCGCGACATTGCCCTTCATGGGGATCGACTGACCCCCGCCCAAGCAGTCGAGAGAGTTAACGGCGGGCTTGACGGCGCTGCCCGCAATGTCGCCATTGACCTGTCGGCTGACGCCTGGCAAATCGCGCCGCTGAACCCGTTACCGTGCCCAATTACTATCGCATGGTCGGAGAAAGACGCATTGCTTCCAATGGCCGAGTACGCCAGGGCACTCCCGGAGCGCCTACCCGAGGCCGCCTTTAGCGTGCTTGCCGGTGTCGGCCACGAACCGATGCTTGACGACCCCGAGTTGGTGGCGCGCACCATCCTCGCCGTCACAGGCGCAGCGCGCGACTAGTACCCGAAGGGAACCGAACCAGTCCGCGCCGGAGGTGGCCCGATGCCGTCCACCGCACCGATGGACGAGTTGCTTGATGAGCGCCTAGCGCGCCGCGGCCGGGACAACAAGACACAGCAATAGACGCGTAAGCACGCGTAGGCAAGTCTTTGCGCGTAGCGTTTCCGCTGTTCGAGCAAACGGACAAGGAGAGATGAACTATGGAGCTGAAACAATTCATCGCCAAAGCATTCTTTGCCGGTGGCTTAAGCTTGACCGCCGTCGGACTCGGTATGGGCACGGCAAATGCAGACCCGCCCTCTCCGCCACCAGTGCCAGCACCGCCTGGCGTTCCGGCCGCGCCTGATGTCCCGGCCGCGCCTGGCGTTCCGGCCGCGCCTGATGTCCCGGCCGCGCCTGGCGTTCCCGCCGCGCCCGGCGTCCCGCAACAGTAAGCCAAAATCGGGCATCAGCCGCCGCCTTTCTCAGCCATAGGTCCGCACCAACGCCAGATCTGGTGTGTGGAAGTTCTTGCGCGTAGCGTTTCCGCTGTTCGAGCAAACGGACAAAGGAGAATTCCAATGACGGGCAAATTCGAAATCAGCAACGACAAAGCCGGCAAGTATCGGTTCCACCTCAGGGCGGGCAACGGGGAGATCATCGCCGTTAGCCAGCCATATGGAACGAGGGCGAGCGCCGAGAAGGGCATTGAGTCGGTTAAGACGAACGCGCCTGGCGCAAAGGTCGAAGACCTGACAGAGCGGCAGCCCGCGCACAAGTAGCGCCGTACAGCTGTTCCGCGTCGGCTCTCGGTGAGAGGACCGACGTGGTAGTTAGTTTGCCGACTGCATTTTTTGAATCGCGCGTTGTACTGCGACGGCCCGGTGCAGCCGAATGGGTCGTGGACCCGGTGCGTTGACGTTGGACGACAGCCGGTCTACGGCGGCCCGCAGGGCCAGTTAAACGGGGTGACGTCGCCGTACCATTGGGCGCTGCCGCCGCAGGAATCGGCACGGTGGTCATCGGTACGCACACCTTCGGGGAATGAGCATTGCGACCAGTCAGGGCTGCCCTGGCCGGGGATACCGGTATCGGCGACGCCCTGCCACGCTCTCGCCCGACTTTCGGCGCGTGGTTGGACCTCTCGATGTTGGGTTCCATGTTGGTGTTCTCTGTTGTGGGCGCGATGCTCGGGGCCGTGCTCAATCGGGGCGGCGAGGCCCCGATGCTGGCCGTCGTGATCGGATGTGCGTTGACGCTTGGCGTCGGGGTGCCGATCACAGTCGGCGCTGTTGTCTCACCGTCACTGCGACCCATTCGCGACCTTGCCCCCGAACGCGTGGCAGCCGGTGACTACAGCCAACGCCTGCCGGTGGTTCAGGACGATGACCTTGGCGCGCTCGCGGGTTCGTTCAACCGCATGCAGGCGGGATTGGCTGAACGGCAACGGCTTCAAGCGGCGTTCGGGACCTACGTCGACCCCACACGCTTGCAGCACGGCTGCTTGAGCAGGGGGATGATGTGTTCACTGGTGAGCGCCGCGAGGTGACAGTTATGTTCGTCGATGTCCGCGACTTCACCCCGTTCGCCGAGTCGAATACCGCCCCGAAGACACGGTGTCGCGCCTCAACGCGCTGTTCGAGATCGTGGTGCCGGCTGTCGGGGACGCCGGTGGTCACGTCAATAAGTTCCTCGGTGACGGCGCTTTGGCCGTCTTCGGCGCTCCGAAACCTTGCGGATCATGCCGATGCTGCTGTCGCCGCCGCTGTTCTGATTCACCGCCTTGTCGCCGAGCGATTCGGCAGGGAGCTTCGGATCGGTGTCGGGATCAACACCGGTGTGGTGATAGCGGGCACTATTGGCGGTGGCGGCAAGCTCGAGTTCACCCTGATCGGTGACACCGTCAACGTGGCAGCGCGCGTCGAACAGCTCACCAAAACCACCGGCGACGCCATCCTTCTCACCCAGCAGTGCGTCGACGCCCTGGCGTCTCGACCGCCCGAACTCATGGACCGCGGGTTTCATGTCCTGAAAGGAAAGTCAACCTCCGTGCAGGTCTTCGGCCTTGACCAAGAGATCGACGCGCGGGTTGACACCACGAGCTAGCCGAATGCTTCGCGAGGATGCCTCAGCCGCTGGTGTGGACGATCAGCACGTCGGTCCTGGATTTGCGGGAGACTTCGGACGGGACTGATCCCAGCAGCCGCCCGGCGACGCTGCTGAGTCCGACGTTGCCAACGACCAGCAGGTCGGCTTGGATCTCCTCGGCCAATTGCACCAGCGCATTGATGGGGGCACCGACGAGCGACTTCTCCACCACGTTGTTGGCGCCGGCTTTGTGGGCCCGCTCCCTGGCGTCTTGCAGGATCGCGTAGATGGGGGCGTTACCCACCATCCGGTAGTCCTTGCCATGGGTGCTCCCCGGCGCCACGCTCCAGCCGCCGTGTTCCTCGCGGACGGGCGGATGCGCTGTCGCAACGATCAATTTCGCGTCTTGCTCCGCAGCGATGGTTGCGGCGCGCTCGACCGCACGCATCGACGAGTCCGAGCCATCGGTGCCGACCACGACGGTCTTATAGGCGCTCATTTCCCGACCAGTGTAAGTCCGGGGCGGCTAATTCGAGTGCAAATTGATGTAGAGCGCGAAAGTTCTACAGCAAGTCGGCGAACACCTCTTTGTCTTCGGGATATCCGTATCGCTGCACGTATTTTAACGCGCTGAACCCGTCGTTTGCTTCTACGGTCGGATCGGCGCCGTGTTCGCGAAGCAGTCGCATGATCGGGACTTTCCCCCGCGTCTTGTTCGCGGCCGCGTTGAATAGCGGCGTTTCGCCAGTGTTGCTGGTTACGTTGACATCAGCACCGGCCTCGATGAGCAGTCGCACGACGTCCACGCTGTTGCGGGATGCTGCGGCGTGCAGCGGTGTCAAGCCTTCGTCGTCGCGGGCGTTGACGTCGGCGCCTTCAGACAGTAGGCGCTTGGTGTTGGCGACTTTGAACTCGTTACCCTTCTGGAAGTTGGCTTCCGCTATGGCTGGGTCTTTGAGCGCCGCGGTGTAATCCAACCCGGCTGGGTCGTCACCGACGGCGTAGTGCAACGGTGTTCGGCCGGCGCGGTCGCGGTCATGTACGTTCACCTTGGTTCCCTCGGAAGCTCGTATCGGTGACTGAGATTGCCTGGTGCGTCTTCGACTCGGTAGATCTCCGGGTTCTGACAGTATTCGACGAGTTTTTGGCGTGACCACCCCTCGGTGATGGCCCGGTCGCGGATTCGCCACCACTCTTCGTTGGGCATGTGGCCGAGGTGATAGGTGGGATCGACGGGATAACGCGTGCCGGTGGCGGCATCGACGTAGTACTTCCCGTCGGCGGTTTTCGGGAGATTCAGTATCGCTTCGTCGTACTGTTTGGAGACCGGGATCAGCACGTTTCTGTCGGTGCCGCTGATGTACCACAAGCCATCCGGAGTCTTGGCCGCATTTTCGACGGCTTCCCTGGTGCTCACCCTGACGTAGGGACGCGATAGCAAGTCCAGCCCGTCTTGACCGAGCAAACCGGTGGTTGATTCGGTGAGGAAGAGCTGAGCGCGGGAGCCGAGCAGCGGTCCGAGCTCTCCAACGGCTCGCGCGGCCGCGCCGGCTGCAGCGAAACCGGAAATGCCGCTGGCTTCGGCGGCCGCTCGGAAAGCACGGATGATGCTCGCGATGCGCGCCCCGGTAGCGGCCAGCCGCACCGTGTCGACGACTTTCGAGACTGCCTCGCTGCCGCCTGCGGTGAATGGAACCAGAATGACGGCAAAGGCTTCAGTGACAGCCACGGTGGCGCCGAGTACGAGCATCTCTTGCAGGATTTTGGAGTGGGCGTCATCGATCGCGTGGGCATAGTCTGCGCAGGCTTTGGCCGCCGCATCGAATCCGTCGGCGACCGTGCCGAACGAGTCGCGGTCTTTCTTCGAAATGTCAGCCGCCGCAGGAAATTCCGGCGATTTCTGGACTCTGATTGCCGCGATGACGAAGCCGTTGGCGTTATCTGCCGCCAGACGCAGTCCTTGAGCCGCGGTGCGCCAAGCGTCCGCGGCAGCCTTCAGCTTGTCCTGGTGGCCGTTGGGCCACATCTCGCCTTGAACGTAGGCCTCAATGGTGTGCCACCACCCCGGCACATCGCCGTGGCCGCCTTCCGCAGAGGGGATGGCCGGCACGAGAAAGGCCGGCTTGGCACCTGGCGGAAACGCCGGCGCGGTGGAGTTGTTGATCGCCGACTGTTGATCGGCATTCTGATGGTTGACGGCAGTGGTGTGCAACAGATCGGCGCATTGTGCCGCGCCCATGATGGACGCCGTGGCGGCCTCCATCAGGCCTTCACCACCGGCGTGCCCGCCCGCGAAGGCGTCGTATTTCGAAGCCCAGGCATGCGCACCGTTGTCGGTGCCGGCCATGCCGGCAGATGCTTTCAACACCCCCGCCAAGGTGCGCACCGCAGCTGCCGCATCGTCGTACACCTGACCGAAAGAGTCACCAGCCAACGTGACGATGTGCGGGTCGACGTCGGTGGTCATGGCCACATCGCTGTGTTGTGCTGCGCCACCCCCGTGTAATTGTGGTGCGCCACATGCGCGTTAACTCGCAGCTTGTCAAGACCGTCACGCATTTCCTGTGCCGCTGCCATCCATTTGTCGTGATATTCCATATGGGCCGTGGCAGCCTGACCAAGCCATGCTGCCTGAAGCTCAGCCACGCCTCGATCGACGGCAGCAGCGATCTCTTCGGCGCGCGCATTGAACCGGGCCAGCCGGTCCGCGAATCGCAGTAGCGCATCCGGGTCGACGGTGTAGCGCCGGCTCATAGCAGCGAATCGCCGACGGCCACCGAACGCAGCACCTGCGCCGAGTTGTCTTCGTTCGCTGCCATCGCTGCCGCTGCGCTGGATAACAAGCGCGACTCCTCCGCCAGAATCGAGGTGACAGTGACTGCCCCGTAACGCCACTCATCGAACGGCGGGTCAAACGCCGACGCTGCGACACCGGTCCACGTCGCCGAGAGTTCGCCCCACTCCTTGGTGATGCTTTCCAGCTCCGCCTTAAACTCGTCAGCCTGATTACCGAGAAACTGTGCAGTGGTCACCATCGCGTCGAGTTGCATCCTCAATTCCGCTGCCATCTACCACCTTCCCGTCACGGTGCGTTCGTTCTGAGCCAGCTAAGCGCAAAGCCCGCGCACGCACAATTATCGTTTGAATGGCGCGAGCTCCCATGCGCTGGTTTTCCCATCCTCGCCAATCACTTCGAGACGACTGCGTTCAAAAAGGGCATCGAACGCTCCGAAGTGCGCTTTCCCGTTAAATGCCTGAGGATTGGTACATCCCACCAACGGTCAGCTGGAGGTCTGCATGCCCGTCTCCTCGTATGCCAACGGGCGGCTTGCCGTCGCACTCGCAGCGGTCCTGTTAGCCGTAGCCGCTTGCTCGTCGACGTCGAGTGCTGCCGAAGTTGTGACGCCCGATCACTTGGACGCAATCCTGCTTCCGACGTCGAACATCAACACCGTCATGCGCACCACGGGGATGCAGTCGGACGCGGTGAGTGATTCGACCACCAAGTCGGTCCAGTCGATCTCTGTTCAGGACTGTCTGGGCGCCGTCTACGGCGCCGAGGTGGCGGTGTATCGCGGCAGCCGATTCACCGCGATCAGCCGCATCCAGGTGCACGAACCCGGTGATGATCCTGAACATCTCGTCGATCAGGCCGCAGTCAGCTTCGCCTCCCCCGCCGAAGCCATCGACTTCGTCGCGGCCTCGCTGAGTAAGTGGAAAAGCTGTGCCGGCAAGACCGTCACCACCACTGAGGAGGGCAACGCCACCGCCGGCTGGCAGCTGAGCAGGCCCGGCGGCAGCGCACCGAAGATCACCACCGTCGCCACCCAAGACGGCGGCAAAGGCTGGATCTGTCAGCGCGCGCTCGACGCGGTGACCAACGTCGTGCTGGATGTCACCGCGTGCGACAAGGACATCACCGACCAGGCCGCGCAACTGGTCGACGAGATGGCGGCCAAAGTGTCCCAACACGAATCGAAACCAACACCGGAACCGGCGTCGTCGCCCCAGACCACGGTGCCCTTCAGCGGTCTCTTCGCGCCCAGCAACGTGGTCGTCGACCGCGCCGACAATCTCTACGTCACCGACAGCGGGAACCACCGGGTGCTCAAACTCTCGGCAACGACACACACTCAAGCCGCGCTCCCGTTCACCGGTCTGGACAACCCGAACGGCGTCGCCGTCGACACCGCAGGCAACGTCTATGTCACAGACAGCGCCACTGGTCAGGTGCTCAAACTGACCGTCGGCTCCAACACCCCCACCGCGCTGCCGTTCACCGGGCTCAGATCACCCGCCGGCCTCTGCCTTGACACCGAAGACAACCTTTATGTCACCGACTACACCACTGACCAGGTGGTCAGGTTGGCGGCCGGCTCGAACCAGCAGACCACCGTGCCGATCACCGGCCTCAAAGAACCCGATGGGATACAGGCCGACGCAGCAGGCAACGTCTATGTCGCTGACGGTGCGAACAACCGGGTGCTCGAGTGGGTGGCCGCCTCCGGCACTACGACCACGCTGCCCTTCACCGGACTGAGCGATCCCGCCGACGTCACCGTCGACAAAGCCGGCAACATCTACGTCGCCAACCATCACAACAATCGCGTGTTTCGATTGTCGGCCGGATCAAACCACCAGACCGAGCTGCCGTTCACCGGCCTCAGTGACCCCACTTCGTCCGCGGTTGACACCAGCGGCAACATCTACGTGACCGACAGCAACAACGACCGCGTCGTCGAGCTGCCCGCACACTGAACCGTGGGCGCGCGACGTTACGGGCGTCAAGACAGCCGCCGCGACCGTAACACCACGTCGTCACTGTGTTTGTGTTCGCCAGCGCCCAGCGGTGTGTCACGCGGACGGCTGGTATCAAGCTCTACGTGCCAATCTCCCTCGAGCAGCGCGGCGACGACGTCAGTGACCTGGACGTAGTCGCGAGGATCTATCCCGTGTGCTCTGGCCCATTGACCGTCGAGGCCGGCGTGATACACCGCCAGCAGGAGGCCGGCCGGTGCCACCGCATTCACCAGGACGCGCTCGGCACGACGGTCCGCTGAGCTCGGCAGTGCGGGGTAGTGCGCGGACACCAGGTCGAAATGGCCGAGCGGCAGCGCTGCGTCGGCGAGGCCGGCATGATCGCGCTCATCGAAATTCCCCAGGTGTGCTCGTTGAAATTCCTCACCTGTGAGCAGGGATCAGTGTAGTTGTTGGCGGGTGCCGGTGGTGGTTCGACGCAGGGTTTCGGCGGCGGCGTGGTGGTCGCGGAGTCGGTAGGACTCGCCGTCGAGGTTGATGACCACGGAGCGGTGCAGGAGGCGGTCGAGCACGTGTACTACGAGCAGGTGGCGACGCACTGGGGCAATTGGGCGAAGGTGTTCTTCAACAACAAGGGTGTCGTGGCCAAGGCCACCGACGTCTGCATGAACTACCCCAAGGGCGACGTGTCCGTCTGGGACTGGCCCGTCACCCCGTAACCCTTCATCGCCGTCTAGGGCACGCCCCGGCGACGTCAATCCTGCGGCCGCGTCTGCGCCCCGCCGTGGTCGGTCTTTCATGCCATCTCGTTCCGGGCGATCGTCTAAGAAGCGTGGGGCGCATCCAATGTGACCGACCCGGCCCAGAATTCGTTGGCGCCCGCGACCGAACTGTCCTCGTGCTGGCCCCTGTCGCGGAGTACGCAGAGCTATGTGATTCGCGACGTTATGCGAATGCGCGCACCAGCAATTTATCGACGGGTTTGGCTCCGGCGCGGCGCTCGCACGATCCACACGGCCCACCTGAATGTCATTGCGAGACAATCGGGTAGTCGTCTAGGGCGGCGAGGATCCGCCGAAAGTCGATTCGATCCTGCTCGTTGAGTTTGGCGAGGAGGTGGCGCTCGGCCTCAGCAATGCCGGGATCGGTGCGCTTGAGAAGTTCGACGCCGGCCCGGGTCAACTCGGCGGGCCGCGACCGTCCGGACGACACGCTGGCCGGACGGGTTACCAGGGAACGCATCTGCAGGCCCTGCACCAGGGTGTTCATCGCCTGGGAAGACACTCCTGCGGCGCGCGCCAACTCGGCAGCCGACAGGGCCGCCGATTGCGCCAAGATCCGCAGGCAGACGTACTGCGCGTAGGTCAATCCCAGCGGCTCTAGCACGGTTGTGGTGACCTCGGTGCGCAGCGCCATGGCCACGCGGTTCAGAAAATAGCCCAATGGGTGATCCTCACGGCTCTTCATGTAAACCATCTTGGCATATTTCAATTACCTTGACATATTTCAATAACATTGATATACCATACCCATGACTTCTCGCCCATCTGATGCCCGGTTCGAATCCGCCTACCGCGGCGAGGACGCCGCCAGCCTCGGTGATACGCCGCCGTGGAGCCTGGGTGAACCGCAACCCGAGATCGCCGCGCTTATCGGGGCGGGCAAGTTCCACGGCGAGGTCCTCGACGCCGGCTGTGGTCAGGCCGCGGTGTCGCTGCACCTCGCCGAACGCGGCTTCACCACTGTCGGGTTGGACCAGTCGCGCACCGCCATTGCGCTCGCCCGCGCCGCGGCCGCCGAGCGCGGCCTGACCAACGCCAGCTTCGAGGTCGCCGACATCAGCGCCTTCGCCGGCTACGACGGCCGCTTCGGCACCATCGTCGACAGCACCCTGTTTCACTCCATGCCGGTGGCGTTGCGCGATTGCTACCAGCTGTCGATCGTGCGCGCCGCCGCGCCCGGCGCGTCCTACTTCGTGCTGGTGTTCGACAGCGCCGCCGTCCCGGTCAGCCCCCAGGTCAACTCCGTCACCGCCGACGAGTTGCACGACGTGGTGGGCAAGTACTGGGTGATCGACGAGCTCCGGGCCGCCCGCATCCACGCCAAGATCACCGAGGACTTCGACTTCGCGGGCTTTGCGCAGTTCGCCCGCCACGACGTGCGCGACGAGGGTCCCGGCCGCAAGTCAGTTCCGGCCTGGCTCCTGTCAGCACACCTGGCCGAGGGGCTGGCGGCCTGAATCAGGCCGAACCTAGCCCCGTCGAGGGATGTCCCCGTGTTTGAAGAGTCGTTTCGCCGATCGAAAGGTATACGGATGCAAACGATGTCGGTGGTGAGTCTCGTCAGGCGACGATGGATGGTGTTGATCGCCGTCGCGGTGCTCGCGATCACCGGGTTCGCCGTATATCGGCTGCACGGGATCTTCGGTTCGAACAACGCCGTGTCACGGCCGAGTGCCGACTCGCTGGGCAACGCCAACTACAACCCCAAGCGCGTGCTCTTCGAAGTTTTCGGGAGCCCGGGATCAGTGGCCACCATCAACTACTTGGACGTGAACGCACAACCGCAGCGTGTCGACGACGTGACTCTGCCCTGGTCGCAGCCGTTGACGACGACCGATCCCACGCTGTACGCGGATCTGCGCGCCCAAGGCAATGGAACCAGCATCACCTGCCGCATCACCGTCAACGGCGTCGTCACGCAGGAAATGTCCACCGACAACGTGAATGGCTACATCGCCTGCCTGGACAAGTCCGCATGAGCGAGCACTGGGTCGAAGATCCGGCCCAGGATTCGGTCCAGGGTTCGCGGGTGGCCCGCATCATCCGCCGCCTCGCCGTGCCCATCGTGCTGCTCTGGGTCGCCATCGCTGCGCTGACCAACGTCTCCGCCCCGCAGTTGGAGGTTGTCGGAGCGGCGCATTCGGTGGCGCAGAGCTCGCCGGATGCGCCGTCGCTGCAGGCGATGAAGCACATCGGCAAAGTCTTCGGCGAGTTCGATTCCGACAGCTCGGCCATGATCGTGCTCGAAGGCGATCAGCCCCTGGGTGAGGATGCCCACCGCTTCTACGACACACTGGTGCAGAAGCTGTCTCACGACGGTCACGTTGAGCATATTCAGGACTTCTGGGGCGATCCGCTGACGGCGGGCGCCGCCCAGAGTAAGGACAGCAAAGCCGCCTACGTCCAGGTGTACCTGCGGGGCAACCAAGGCCAGGCGTCGTCCAACCAGTCCGTGGACGCCGTCCGCACCATCGTCACCAGCACCCCGCCGCCACCCGGGGTCAAGGCCTACGTCACCGGTGCCGCGCCGCTGCTCACCGACAACTTCGAGGTCGGCAGCAAGGGCACCGTGAAGGTCACCCTCGTCACCTTTCTGGTCATCGCGGTGATGTTGCTCGTCGTTTACCGCTCGCTGGTCACCATGATCCTCGTGTTGTTGACCGTCCTCGTCGAGTTGGCCGCCGCCCGCGGGGTTGTCGCCTTCCTGGCCAATTCGGGGATCATCGGCCTGTCGACCTATTCGACGAACCTGCTCACCCTGCTGGCGATCGCCGCCGGCACCGACTACGCAATCTTCATCGTCGGCCGCTATCACGAAGCGCGCTCAGCCGGCGAGGAACGAGAAGCGGCGTTCTACACCATGTTCCGCGGAACCGTGCATGTGATCGTCGGTTCGGGGCTGACCATCGCCGGGGCGGTGTACTGCCTGAGCTTCGCCCGGCTGCCCTACTTCCAGAGCCTGGGGTTGCCCGCGGCCCTTGGCGTCCTGGTGGCGCTGTCGGCCGCGCTCACCCTGGGACCCGCCGTGCTGACGATCTGCAGCCACTTCGGGCTGTTGGAGCCCAGGCGAAGGATGCGGACCCGTGGATGGCGCCGCCTCGGCACCACGATCGTGCGCTGGCCCGGTCCCATCCTCGCCGTGGCGTGCGCGCTGGCGCTGATCGGTCTCCTCGCCCTGCCCGGATACAAGACCAGCTACGACGCCCGCCCGTATCTGCCGACCTCGGCGCCGGCCAACGTCGGCTACACCGCAGCCGAACGCCACTTCTCCCAGGCCCGCCTGAACCCCGAACTGCTGATGATCGAAACCGATCACGACATGCGCAACCCCGCCGACATGCTCATCCTCGAACGAGTCGCCAAGGCCATCCTGCACACCCATGGCATCGCCCTGGTCCAATCGATCACCCGACCCCTGGGGACACCGCTCTCGCACAGTTCCATCCCGTTTCAGATCAGCGCCTCCAGCGCCAGCCAGATCATGAACCTGCCCTACCAGCAGGCCCGCGCCCAGGATCTGCTGAAGCAGGCCGGCGAGATCTCCAACACGATCGACATTCTGAAGCAACAGTTGGCGCTGCAGCAGGCCAGCGCCGCGGCCACCCAGCAGCAAACCGAAGCCTTCCACGACACCGTCGCGACCATAAACGACTTACGTGACCAACTCGCCAATTTCGACGACTGGTTGCGGCCTTTGCGCAGCTACTTCTATTGGGAGCCGCACTGTTTTGACATTCCGATCTGTTGGGCGTTGAGATCGGTGTTCGACGCGCTCGACGGCATCGATCAGCTCGCCGACAAGTTCGGGAACATCACCGCGAGTCTGGACAAGCTCAATGCCCTGCAACCGCAACTGGTGACTCTGTTGCCACCCCAGATCGCCATTCAGGAGCGCAACCGCGACCTCACCCTGTCCAACTACGCCACCACCTCCGGCACCGACGCGCAGTCCGCGGAGGCGCTCAACAACGCGACCGCGATGGGGCAGGCCTTCGACGCCGCCAAGAACGACGACTCCTTCTACCTGCCCCCGGACGCCTTCGACAACCCCGACTTCAAGCGCGGTCTCAAGCTGTTCCTCTCACCCGACGGCCACGCTGCCCGCATGATCATCACCCACGAGGGCAATCCTGCTACCCCCGAAGGGATCTCGCACATCGACGCGATCAAGAACTCCGCGTTCGACGCGATCAAGGCGACCCCGTTGTCGGACGCCAAGATCTACGTCGCCGGCACCGCGGCGACTTACAAGGACATTCGGGACGGCGCCACCTACGACTTGCTAATCGCCGCGCTGGCCGCGATCGCGTTGATTCTGCTCATCATGGTGTTCATCACCCGAAGCCTGGTCGCCGCACTGATCATCGTGGGCACCGTCGTGCTGTCACTTGGGGCGTCCTTCGGGCTGTCGGTGCTGGTGTGGCAGTACATCTTCGGCATCCAGTTGTACTGGATCGTGCTCGCGCTGGCCGTCATCCTCCTTTTAGCGGTGGGCGCCGACTACAACCTGCTGCTGATCTCCCGATTCAAGGAAGAGATCGGGGCCGGCCTCAAGACCGGCACCATCCGGGCGATAGCGGGCACCGGTGGAGTCGTCACCGCCGCCGGGCTGGTCTTCGCCGCCACCATGTCCTCGTTCATCGTCAGCGACCTGCAAGTACTCGGACAGATCGGCACCACCATCGGTCTGGGCCTGCTGTTCGACACGCTCATCGTGCGCACCTTCATGACACCATCCATCGCGACCCTGCTCGGCCGGTGGTTCTGGTGGCCACAACACGTACGCCCCCGCCCAGCCAGCCAAATGCTGCGCCCCTACGGACCCCGCCGCACGGTCCGCGACCTACTCGAAACCGAACCGAAACAACGCGAACCACGAAGCAGACTGACGCACTAGGTTCTGAGGACACCGCCAGAGTGACAGCAAATTCCTCACCTGTGAGCAGGGGTCAGTGTAGTTGTTGGCGGGTGCCGGTGGTGGTTCGACGCAGGGTTTCGGCGGCGGCGTGGTGGTCGCGGAGTCGGTAGGACTCGCCGTCGAGGTTGATGACCACGGAGCGGTGCAGGAGGCGGTCGAGCATGGCGGCGGCGACGGTGGTGTCGCCGAGGATCTCGCCCCAGGCGCCGACGCCGCGGTTGGTGGTGATCACGATGCTGGTTTCAAATAGCGTTGGGAGACAACCTGAAACAACGCCGAGGCGGCCTCGGCGGGCAGCGGCAGATACCCGAGTTCATCGATCACCAGAAGGGTTGGGCCGGCGTAGAAGCGCATGGTGGTGGCCCAGCGACCCTCGATGGCCGCACGGTGGCAGCGGGCGGCCAGATCCGCGGCGGTGGTGAAGTAGGTCCGGTAGCCGGTATGAGCTGCGGCCCTTGCCAATCCGACGGAGAGGTGGGTTTTCCCGGTGCCTGGAGGGCCGATCAGCAATATGTTGGTCGCGGTTTCCAGATAGCGGCAGGTGCCCAGCTCGTCGATCAGCTTGCGGTCGATCCCAGCGGCGGCATCGACGTCGAAGTCGGCCAGGGTGGCTGGGGTGGGCAGGCAGGCGAATCGCAACCGCGCAGCTAGCCGCCGTGCGGTGCTGGCCTCGACCTCCACGGCCAGCAGCCGCTCCAGGGCGACGGTCAGGGACAGGTTCTCAGCGGTAGCCTGATCCAACACCGTGGGCAGGGCTTCGGCGGCGGCCTGCAGTTTGAGTTCAGCCAGATGCGAGCGCAGCTGCTGATAGCGACTCGCGGCTGCCGACGGTGACTCCCCTGCGGTGGTCGTGGTGGTCTTCGGGGTGCGTGGGATCGGGGTCATTGGATGGTCCTGTTCTGGGCGGCCCGCTCATAGACGGACAGGTCGATGACGGTGGAATCAGTTGACGGAGTTGAGGATTCAGTTGCGGTAGTGTTGGCTTCTTTGATCCGAAGAAGTTGCGCGGCAGCAGCTTTGGCTACTGGTCCGGGTGGGATGCGTTCCTTGCGTCGATGTGGCCGCCCGGTGGCGGCGGTCGCCATCGCGGCGGTGTCCAGGGCGATGACGTGCCCGCTGTCACGCACCATCACCCCGAGCCCGTCGGCGGCCAGCCGGTGCCGGGCCACCACGATCCCGCTCATGGTGGCGATGTCGCAGAACTGGCCCCCGACCGGATGGCTGACCGCCACCTGGGCAGCCGCCAGCTCTGGGGGCACCGAGTAGCGGTTGCCGCGGTAGGCCACCAACGCTTGTCGCGAGGCTGTGCGGATCTCAGAGACGATCATCGGATACGGCACCGCCGGCACGGGCTGCAGCGGTTCGGCCATGGCGACGGTGGCCACCGACGATCTGCCGTCGGCGGTGGCCCGTAGGCGGGTATCGCCGCGCACACGGGCGAAGCGATCCACGCTGGCCTGAGCCTGCTCGACGGTCAGGTCATGGGCCAGAGTGCGCCACCAACGCTGAGCGGCGGTGTGATTGACCTTCTCGACCACGCCCTTGCGGTTGCCGCGCCGAGCCGGACAGATCGCCACCGCCACCCCGTAGTGCTTGGCCACGCCGGCGAACGAGGCGATCACCCGCCCCGAACCAGGGTCGCAGACCGTGGCCATCCGATCGAACCGCCACACCCGCGTCACCCCGCCCAGTCCGCGGGCTACGCGGTCGAGGCCGGCGACGAGGTGCGGTTGGTCCTCCGACGGCGACAACGCCGCTCGCCATTTGGCCGAATGGGCCAGCGAGCCGACCAACAGATGCGCCGTCTTGCCCCAACCCCATGCTTCGGGAGGATTGGGCAATTCCAGCCAGTCCCATTGTGTTTCATCCCCAGGGGCGTGTGGGATCACCGCGTTCGGGCGCTCTGTCGCCGTGCGGCAAGCCTCGCAGACCGGACGCAGATTCCGTTGGCGGATGTTGCGGGTCAGGCTCTGATACGACAGCGCGAACCCCAGGTCCTCCAACTCGTCGAGCAAGGTGCGGGCCCACAAGTGCGGGTCCTCGATCAGCCTCGCGGTGATGTAGTCGACGAACGGCTCGAACGGATCCGGGCCGGGTCGCGCCCGAACCCCCGGTTTACCGTCACCGGCCAGGTACTTGCCGACCGTCTTGCGGTCGAACCCGGTGTGGCGGGCGATCGCCGAGATCGTCCAACCGCGCTTGTGCAGGGCATGTACTTCCAAATCGTCCTCCCATGTGAGCATGAGAAAGCGGGCCTCCTTCGGCAGTGCTGCAGGCGTCAGACACCAGCAGCATCGAAGGAGGCCCGCCCTTCTCGGCGGAGCCACACAGGTGGGGAATTTCGATGCGCGTCAGTGGGGAATTTCAGCGAGCGCGGTCAGGCATGCACCCATCGGATCTGCACCGCTGCCTGCTCGGCGCTGAGTGCCGCGCGGTCGAGTGCCACCCCTGACACGTCGAGCGCGGTCACGTCCCAACCCTGCCTCGCCAGCCAGATGGCGTCCGCACCTTCACCACAACCCACCTCGAGCACCCGACCCGGTGTGAGTCCGGCGGTCTCACGCATCAAGACAGAATTGGGGTTTCCGCTGAACAACTGTGGCGAGCTCGCATACCGCTCATCCCATTCTGCGCCCGTCGTCGGTAACTGTTCGGCTGCGAACTCGTGTGGCATTGAACCAGTGTCAAGCCGCAATCGACAGCGTGTCCGCCGGGGTACCTTAAGCCAACGCATCTGACGACGGCCGCGAGGAGCCATGAGCGAACGCATCGAGATTCAGCGCACGATAGCCGCGCCGGCGCCGGACATCTTCGCCGTGCTGTGCGACCCTCAGGGCCACGTCGCCATCGACGCGTCCGGCATGCTGCAAGACGCTGACGGCGACCCGGTGACCGCTGCCGGTGACAGCTTCGTCGTTCACATGGACCGTGCAGCACTCAACGACTTCCCGGAGATGGGTAAGTACGACGTCACGGTCAGCATCCAGGATTTCGATCAGGATCGGCTGATCTCCTGGACCGTACTCGGACAGATCCGGCCACAGATCGGCCACATTTACGGGTATCGGCTGCAACCCGACGACGACGGCGCGAGCACCGTCGTCACTTCTTTCTACGACTGGTCAGCGATCCACCAGAAGTGGCGGGATCTGAACATCTTCCCGGTAGTGCCCGAGGGTGCTTTGCGGGCGACCCTGGGCATCCTCGACCGCACCGTGCGCCGGGGGTATCCGCGAGGATAACGAGCGGCGTATCAGCGCAGTGAATCAGTAAGCAGCGCAAGGGCTTCGGGAACCGAGTGTCGATCAGCTGCGGCGCGCTAGTCAGAAGCGTCCTGCGAGCAGCTCGGCAGCCGGTGCAGCGCGTCGGGCTCGCCGCCCTCCAACCTCAGGTACCGTTCACCCTTCTCCGTGGTCGCAATGCCGATGGGCCGCCCGTCACCGTCGCCGTTGTCCGCATCCGCCAGCAGCTGCAGCTCGCCGGATTCGACGTAAACCAGGGCGTCGTCGTTGGAAAGCTGCCACGGGTGACCATCACCGGGCCATTGCCCGCCGATGAGGCGAAGGTCACCGAGGCTGCCCTGCTCACCCTCACCGTCATTCGGCGTGACGCAATTCACCTGCAGCTTCCCGGGCAACGGCCGGAAGTACACCGCCAGGCGCTGGCGGTTCAGGTTCGCGGCGATGGGTATTCCGATCGGCGGCAGCGATGTGCCCTCGGGACGGTCATTCAACGATTTCTTGACTTGACGCGACCCCAGCCCGGTGCCGAACCAGTCGATGGTCAGCACCGTGCTGAGGTACTGCACAATCCCCAGGGTCAGCAGGCCGCCTGCGCCCAGCGCCCCCAACCCGGCGGCGCCGGCGGCCGAGGTGACCGGCAGCGCGAGCAATCCGACGACCGCCGCTGTGCCGGCAGCTGCGGCGGCCTTGCCGGCCAGCGTCAGGTTGAAGTCTGGGTTGACCTCCGGCTCGGGCGGATTCTGCGCCGGCCGCACCCCTACCGTCTTCGGCAGTTTCTCGAAGTGCTCGTGGATCCGCTTAACCTCCGCCTCGTAGTCTTCGCCGGTCAGCTCGCCGGCGCGCTTCCTGTCACCCGCCGTGCTCAACGCCTGCTCTAGATCCTCGACGGTCCCGACTCCGGAAAGCCAGGGTTCGTTGTCGGTGGGGTCGCGCGGAATGTCGTCGAGCCCCATCTCGTAGATCACCTTGAACGTGGCGTTGAAGTCGTACAGTTTGGTGTCGGCGCTCACCGTGCCGTCGATGACCAGACGACCGTCTTGGGTGCGCGGCACGACGTCGGCATCGAGCGAATCCAGGCTGCGGTCCTGGCCGCCGATACTGATCGTCTTCGGGCCCTCCAGCACGCAGGGCGCGTCGGCGGCGAAGTCGCTTTCCTCGAGATCGAAGCTTTTCATCACGGTGTCCCGCACTTGGCGCAGGATGCTCCACCCTGTGACCGCCAACGCCGTTCTTTCGTGCGGGTTCTCGGCCAGGACGGAGACCGGCAGGTCCTCGCCGGGCGGGAGCGTGCGCAGCGTCTGCAGCTGGACGACCAGAGATTCTTTGGTGGCCTCCCCGACGGAGAAGCGGTGCACGACCGCGTCGAGGGCTTTGATGGTGCTGTCGTCCTGCGCGTCCGGGTCGACCTCCACCGGTGACGGCAATAGTTTGACGATGCCGTCCTCGCCCATCTTGGCAACTTCCGGGCGGACTGCTTCGGTGATCTGCGCGGCCAGCGAATCGAGCACCCTTCTCCGGGCCTCCTCATCGGAGATGGTGGGGTGCTGCAACCTCTCGAGGTTCACCATCAACTCGCCGGCGATGCTGTGCGTGATCCAGTACGCCTCGGCGTAGTCGAGTTCCCAGCTGATCCGCGGGTCCTGCCCGGTGAACGCGGTCTCCCCGTCCGGCCGGCGCTCGATGTCAGAGCCGAACAACTGGGCGGCGTATTCGTCGGCCGGCGCGGTGGCCACCAGCACCGGAGCGTCCTGCATCGCGAAATTCAACGCAATGGTCTGCTTGCCCTGCTCCACTTCGTAGGGCTCGAGTTGATCGTGGACCGTCAATCGGCCGAACAGTGGAATTTCGTTGTAGGGGATCTCGCGGGACTCCCCGGCACGTGGACCGTCCGGAATGGTGATGGTTGCCGGCGGCAATTGCACCAGCGGAATGCAGGTGACCGAATCGATGACGATCTTCGAACCGAAGATCACCAGATCGATTGCGAAGTGACGCAACGGGTCCTGGGTCTTCCCGTCACTTTCCTCTTGCCACAACCGCCGGTGCGCGTCGAGGACGAACCACACTCGGTCCACGGTCAGGTCGAGGGTGGCGGTCGCGGAGTATCCGGTGCCGTCGACCGATTGCGTGTAGGTGTCGCCGCTGAACATCTCGACCGTCTGATCTTGAACGCGCTCACGATGAATTTCGATGATCGTGTCGGGGCGGTGCATGTAAAACTCCAGTTGCTCCGGGCGCTCGCGGCGCGGCGGGTGAGTCGGTGCCAATATGTGAACCGGGCGTGCTGCTTACTGCTATGCCCGGAATGCGATTTAAATATCTCGTCACTGTGCTCCGCTTGACTTCGGCTGAATTCGACTGGCTGACGTCCCGGCGCGGTGCCGCGGGCCGAGGTACCGCTGACCGTGGGAGTGTCCGAGACAACGGCGCCTATGGGGTCGGCCGCCCGCGTGAGCAACCGCCGACGGACAACCGGCTCGTGTCTATTTGGACACATTTGGGCGGCGCATTGCGTGCGCAGGCGCCTGACCCTGCGGCAAATGGCATCATGAGCTTCGTGTTGTTCGAACTGCACCGATCCTTCGTCCTTTTCCGAAATCGCGCGCGCGAATTCCGCCGTGCACCTTCCCATGTGATTTCCAGGTTCGGGTCAGCCAAAAGGAACAGCGGCGCTTAATCTTTCCGGTAACCGCGCCACAAACTCAACGTTAAATCCCGGTGCTGCACAGCTGAGAACGGAAAGCGCAACCAAATCACGCGATGCGCGCGTAGCCTGCTTGCGTGCGCCGGGTCAGGTGGTTGTGCGCCAGTGTTCTGGTCCTCGAGGCCGGCTTGCTGGTCGGCTGTTCAGTCCCCCAAACGTACTCCGCCCCCGCCCTCTTCACAGTGAGCAATCAGTCTGTCACCAAAGTGATTGAGGACGTGATGACGCTCAACTCAACGGCGAAGATGGAAGGCGAGCCGAACGTGGACTGCGCCAACGAAACACGGTGCAGTATCGCCTACGCCATTGCACAGTCGCTGGGCGGCTCAACGAACTGGGAGGACAACGAGCTGATCAGGCCGACGCGTCAAATATGGAAAACACTGTTCGCCGACCCCAAGTTCCAATCCGGCACCATCACCGTCAGCGGCTCCCAACCATCGGCTGGCGGTTCGAACCAGCCCTACTACACATTGAGCTGCGACCGTCAGCACACCGCGCACGTCGACTGGTCAGACATCGACGGCTGGGGGCTGCGGCAGAGCTGCAACTATTCGCCGTTAGCCGACGGCATGCCCGGCACCTAGCCGAATGCTCTCGGGAGCCCAATTAGTGAGTTGTGGATCCGCTCGGAGGTCCGGTGCCGCTGCTGGATCCGGGTGACCCGGATGCGCCGTTGGGCCCTTGCGTCTGACCTCCCCCCAACCCTGCACTGGGCGTCGACGCCGGCTGCGCCCCTGGCTCTGCCTCATCGCCCGGCGAGCTCACGTCGTCCGGACAGAAGTCACTCACCGCCGTCTGTTCAAATGTCTGCGCTTTGGCGTGGCCGACTCCGGGGTTCTGCTGCTCGACGTTGGTGACGATTTCATCCTCGCTCGACCCGGCCTCGAGCATGCGGCACACCGTTCTACCGGCCGTCACGGTTGTACTCGAGTCGCTGAAGTTGATTCCCGCGTTCTTGATATCCATCAAGAAGTTGCCGTTGTCATCGGCGTGAGCCGGTGCCGCCAGGGCAATCGCGACAGCCGTGACCGGCAGCAAGAGTCGGATTCTCATGCAAGCATCATCACTGGCACATGTTCGTTTCGCATGCCGAGCGATTAGTTTTAACGCGTTGCTGAAGTCCCGGAAACAAGTTGAGTCGGGCTGGCTGAACAGATCCGCTCGTCGCCCCCCGTTCGTCGACCACCTTCACCGTGATACCGGTCCGTACAGTCAGCGTATGGCCAACGTTGTTGTGGTGTTGTATCCGGATCCGACGTCCGGATATCCCCCGGCCTACGCTCGGGACAGCATTCCGGCGGTGGCCGACTATCCCGACGGGCAACGCGTGCCGAGCCCGTCAGCGCTGGACTTCAAACCCGGTGAACTCGTCGGCTGTGTCTCCGGCGCGCTGGGGTTGCGCGACTTCCTGGCGGCCGGTGGCCACGAGCTGATAGTGACGTCGGACAAGGAAGGGCCCGACTCCGAACTCGAACGTGCCTTGTCGGACGCCGAAATTGTTATCTCACAACCGTTCTGGCCGGCGTACCTGACCGCGGAACGCATCGCGAAGGCGCCCAAGCTGAAGCTGGCGATCACCGCCGGAATCGGTTCGGATCACGTCGATCTCGACGCCGCCATCGCACACAACATCACTGTCGCCGAAGTCACCTTCAGCAACAGCATCAGCGTCGCCGAGCACACGGTCATGCAGATATTGGCTCTCGTCCGCAATTTCGTGCCGTCCCACCGCTACGCGACCGACGGCGGCTGGAACATCGCCGACTGCGTGGAGCGCGCCTACGACCTGGAGGGTATGGACGTCGGTCTGATGGCTGCCGGCCGGATCGGCCAGGCGGTGTTGCGGCGCCTGGCGCCGTTCGGTGTCCGGCTGCACTACACCGACCGGCGCCGACTGCCCGCCGACATCGAACAAGAACTGAAAGCCACATTCCACCCCGACGTGCGCTCGCTGGCGCGTGCGGTCGACGTGCTGTCTATTCACGCACCGCTACACCCGCAGACCTATCACCTCTTCGACGAGCAGTTGCTGGCGTCGATGCGTCGCGGCTCCTACATCGTCAACACCGCCCGCGCGGAGATCGTCGTCCGCGACGCCGTCGTGGCCGCGCTGGAAAGCGGTCAGCTCGCCGGCTACGCCGGTGACGTCTGGTACCCGCAGCCACCGCCGCCCGACCATCCCTGGCGCACCATGCCGCACAACGCCATGACTCCGCACGTGTCGGGCACGACATTGTCGGCGCAGGCCCGCTACGCCGCCGGCACCCGGGAGATCCTCGAGGACTGGTTCGGCGGTCGCCAGATTCGCGACGAGTATCTGATCGTTGACGGCGGACGACTCGCCGGAACCGGGGCGGCGTCCTACACCGCCGGCGGTGACGACGGGTAGACGCAGCAGCGCCGCCGCCGGTCAGCCGACAGCGGTGACAGGTGGCGCGGTAGTCAACGCAACGCTCACCGGCCCGTCCACCGGTCGCTGCCACACATCGCCGTCGAGCACACCCGGCAGATCGGCGCCGTCAGCGGTGAACACCGGTTCCCCGCCGGCCTTCGATTGGCGATGAAAATCTCTGAGCGCGGCAAAGGCCCACTTACCCAGCAGGCAGATCGCCACCAGGTTGACGATCGCCATCAACGCCATCCCCAGATCTGCGAGCGCCCAGACGAATGTCAGCTTGAGCACCGCACCAAGACCGACCGCCACCAGCGTGGAAATCTTCAGTGCCGTGATCACCCGTCGCCGACCGCCCAGGAACAACAGATTGCCCTCCGCACACACGTAATCCCCAAGCACAGCCGAGAACCCGAAAATGAACACCACCGCGGTCATCAATCCGGTGGTCCAAGAGCCGAGCCCGGCAGCGACCGCTGACTGGGTGAGGCTTGCTCCGGTGGTCGCGCCGGGATGCGCAGGGTCGTAGACGTCGGGTCCGGACACCAGCACGATGAACGCCGTCGCGGAGCAGACCACCATGGTGTCGACGAAAACGCCGAGCGACTGGATCAGACCCTGCTCGACCGGGTGGGACACGGTCGCGGTGGCCGCGACGTTGGGTGTACTGCCCATTCCCGCCTCATTAGCGAACAGGCCGCGCCGGACGCCGTTGATCATCGCGGCCGCGAAGCCACCGGCGAAACCGCCTGCCAGCGGGCGAATACCGAATGCGCCGCCGATGATCTCACCGAATACTCCCGGCAAGTGATGGATGTTCACTGCCACGATGATCGCTGCCAGCAATGCGTACGCCAGCGCTACGACGGGCAGGATGACCCCGGCGAGCCGGGCTACGCTGCGCACGCCGCCGAACACGATCGGTCCGGTCAGCGCGATCAGCGCCACCGCCGTCCAGCCCACACCGACGTGATGCGACGTGTGCAACACGTCGCTGATCGCGTTGGCTTCGACCATGTTGAACGCGATCCCGGAGCAGAAAACCAGTAGGACGGCGAAGAACACACCGCCCGCGCGGGAACCCAGTCCTCGCTGGATGTAGTAGGCCGGACCGCCCCGGAAGGCGCCGTCGCCGGATCGGACTTTGAAAATCTGCGCGAGCGTCGCTTCGATCAGTGCCGTAGCCATGCCGAAGGCCGCCGCCACCCACATCCAGAACACCGCGCCGGGGCCTCCGGCGGTCAGCGCGATCGCCACGCCGGCGATGTTGCCCACGCCGACCCGCGCCGCCAGCCCGACGCAGAACGCCTGGAATGACGAGATGCCGCCCTCTTGGCTGCCGGATCGACGCAACTGGCGCAACATCCGGCCGAAATAGCGAACCTGAACAAAACGGGTTCGCACGGTGAAATAGATCCCGGCGCCGACGAGCAGATAAATCAGGACATAGCTGTAAAGGGAATTGCTGATCGGAACAACCAACGACTTCTGCAGCAAGTCCATGTAGTGCATCCCCCAAACCTGCGCCGCCATTATTCAGGCGAGCGTATGCGCGAAATGTTGACGTTACGTTTCGTCGCTTCGTCGTGGGTTGTGCAGATGTAACAAATGAGTCACAGCATCGCCGATTGGCGGCCTGACGGATCGCGCCCGCCGATTTGGCTAGCGTGGACGCATGCTCGCCGTGCGGATCGCTGCCGCGGACACCGTCGACGCCGAAGCGCTGGCGGCATTGGCCGCGCGCACGTTTCCGCTCGCCTGCCCGCCGTCGGTCAACGCGAAGAACATCGCTGCGTTCATCGACGCCAATCTGTCCGTGGCCCGCTTCGCCGACTATGTGGCCGACCCGGCTCGAGTGATCCTGACCGCGTACCGCGACGACCACATCGTGGGCTACGCCATGCTGGTTCATGGCGTCACCGACGACGCCGACATCCAGCGTGCAGTCAAAACCCTTCCTGCGGTCGAGCTTTCGAAGATGTATGTGGTGCCCGAGGAGCACGGCAGCGGGGTGTCGACGGCGTTGATGGAGCAGGCACTGGCTGCTGCCGCGGACACCGGCATGGGTTGCATGTGGCTTGGGGTCAACCAGAACAACCAACGCGCACAACGCTTCTACGCGAAGCACGGCTTCAGGGTCGCCGGCAATCGGACGTTTCGCCTGGGCGTGCACTCAGAGCACGACTTCGTCATGGTGCGTGCCCTTCAAGCAAGGGCTCAGCCCGCGGACGCGTCGGCGGCGTGCTCCAATCAAGCACATGAGTGACCCTGGCGGCGGGACACGGATGACGCTGCTCGGCTCGCTGCGCGAGGTCGGTGACAGCGAGCTGCCCGAGCTCTACAGCTACCCGGACGCCGGCGGGCGATCGTGGCTGCGGGCGAACTTCATCACCAGCCTCGACGGCGCCGCCAGTGTCGACGGCACCACCGGCGCACTCGCCGGCCCCGGCGATCGTGCTGTGTACGACCTGTTGCGCACCCTCGCCGATGTCATCGTGGTGGGCGCCGGCACGGTCCGGGCCGAAAGCTACGGCGGTGCCCGACTGTCCGCCCGCGACCGGCAGCAACGCCAGGCCAGAAGCCAGAGCGAAGTACCGCAAATAGCGATCGTCACGTCGTCCGGGCGCCTCGACAACGACATGCCGGTGTTCACCCACACCGAAGTAGCGCCGCTGGTGCTCACCTGCAGCGCGGCAGTTGACGCAACACGCAGCCGCCTTTCCGGCCTGGCCGGCGTCGTCGACTGCTCGGGCGATGACGCCGAGCGCGTCGACCCCTCCGCGCTGTTGGCGGCGCTGGCCGCGCGCGGACTGAACCGGGTGCTCACCGAGGGCGGGCCTACTTTGCTGAGCACGTTTGTCGACGCCGATCTGCTCGACGAGTTGTGCCTGACGATTACACCCGGCATGGTCGGCGGAACAGGTCCGCGCATCACCTCCGGCCCCGGCCACGCGTTCACCGGCATGCGTTGCGCACACGTGTTGACCGACGCGTCCGGCTACCTCTACACCCGCTACGTACGGAACCGGCCGGGCGTCCCTCGCTAATGTGGTCGCATGAGCCGGCCCGCCCTGTCCGCGACGATCTTTTTCGCGGCGACTGTGGTGCTGGCCGGTTGCGTTCCGGTATTGGCCGCCGATCCGCACTTCGCCACCAACTCCGGCGGCCGCCACAAGGGCGCCGTCAACACCCCGCCGCCGCCCAACGGCCCCCCGCCGATCACTGCGCCCAGAAACGATTTGTCCTGGCATGACTGCACCGCCCGATTGTTCGCCGACGCGGCGGTGCCGACCGCTCCGGGAGTGACGCTGGACTGCGCCACCTACGACGCCGATCTCGACCCGACGAACGGCGCCAGCGGGTCGCTGAGTATCGGCGCCGTGCGGGCCCGTTCGGCGCAGACCCCGCCCGACGCGGGTCCGGTGGTCTTCACCACCGGCTCGGATCTGCCGTCGTCGCAGCAGCTGCCGGTGTGGCTCTCTCGCGCCGGCGCCGACGTGCTGCGCACTCACCCGATCGTGGCCGTCGACCGCCGCGGCATGGGCACATCGAGCGCGGTCGACTGCCGTGATCAGTTGGATCGCGAACAGATGCGCGACCAGGCGCAGTTTCAGCCCGGCAACGACCCGGTGGCCAACCTGTCCGACACCGCCAACAGCGCCACCACCAGCTGCACCGACACCATCGCGCCCGGCGACTCCGACTACGACAACAATCACGCCGCCGGCGACATCGAACGCCTGCGCAGCATCTGGGATGTGCCGGCGTTGGCGCTGGTCGGTGTGGGCAACGGCGCTCAGGTGGCGCTGAGCTACGCCGGGGCACACTCCGACAAGGTTGCCCGGCTGGTGTTGGACTCCCCCATCCCGCTCGGAATCAACGCCGAAGGCGCCGCCGAGCAACGGGTCAAGGGTCAGCAGGCGGCGCTCGACGCGTTCGCCGCGCAGTGCGTCGCCCTGAACTGCTCGCTGGGCCCCGACCCCAAAGGCGCGGTGGCATCCATGCTGGCCGCGGCTAAAGCCGGGCATGGACCCGGCGGCGCCTCGGTGGCTTCTCTCGTCGACGCGGTGGTCACCGCGCTGGGATTTCCGACAGGCGACCGGATCTCGACCACCACCAACCTGGCCGACGCGCTCAGCGCTGCCAACGCCGGTGATACCAACAAGCTGACCAGCCTGATCAACCGGGCCGAGGCGACCACCGGCACCGACGGGGAATTCATCAACTCGTGCAGCGACGCGCTCAACCGGCCCACACCGGACCGGATCCGCGAGCTGGTGGTCGCCTGGGGCAAGCTGTACCCGCAGTTCGGGACGGTCGCCGCCCTCGACTTGGCCGACTGCGTGCACTGGCCCAGCGGCTCTGCTCCGCAGCCGCCCAAGCACCTCAAGATCAGCGTCATGCTGTTGGGTGTGCAGAACGACCCGATCGTGGGCATGGAAGGCGTGACGGCGACCGCGGCCAGCGTGATCAACGCGGGCTCGGCCAGCAAGCGGGTGATGTGGCAAGGCATCGGCCACGGCGCCGGTATCTACTCCCCGTGCGCCGTCCCGCCGCTGATCGGCTACCTGAATGGCGGCAAGCTCCCGGACACCGACACCTACTGCCCCGCCTGACCATTCGGCTGCAGCCGGCCGGACATGCCGGTGTACGGTTCGCTCGTGACGGCAGTCGACTCCATCAGCACCGGCCTGGGTGATTCCCTGCGCGCCGCGTTTCGTCCCCGCTCCGGCCCGCCCAGCACCGCCACGGTGTGGCGATCCGTGCTGTGGCCGGTGGCCATCATGTCGATCATTCACCGCAGCGTGGTGCTGACCGCCAACGGCAACATCACCGACGACTTCAGTCCGGTCTACCGCGCGGTGCTCAATTTCCGGCAGGGCGTGCCGATCTACAACGAGCACTTCGACTACGTCGACCCGCACTACCTGTACCCGCCGGGCGGAACCTTGATCATGGCGCCGTTCGGCTACCTGCCCTTCACAGAATCGCGCTACCTGTTCGTCTTCGTCAACACCGTTGCCATCGTGGTCGCCGCCTACCTGCTGCTGCGGCTGTTCAACCGCACGCTGGCTTCGGTGGCCGCTCCGGCGCTGCTGCTGGCGATGTTCTGCACCGAATCGGTGACCAGCACCCTGGTGTTCACCAACATCAACGGATGCATCTTGCTGCTGGAGGTGCTCTTCTTCCGGTGGCTGCTGGACGACTCCGGCACTACCGGGAAGAGCCACCAGTGGTGGGCCGGAATCGCCATCGGTCTGGCGCTGGTGGTCAAGCCGGTGCTGGGACCGCTGTTGCTGCTGCCCCTGCTCAACCGTCAGTGGCGCGCGGTGCTGGCGGCCGTCGTGGTACCCGCGGTGTTCAACCTGGCGGCGCTGCCACTAGTCAGCGATCCGGGCGACTTCTTCGCTCACACGCTGCCCTACATCTTGGGCACCCGCGACTATTTCAACAGCTCGATTCTGGGTAACGGAGTGTATTTCGGCCTGCCGACCTGGCTGATCCTGCTGCTGCGGATCCTGTTCACGCTCCTGGCCGCCGGCAGCCTGTGGCTGCTCTACCGCTACTACCGCATCCGCGATCCGCGGTTCTGGCTGCTGACGTCGTCCGGTGTGGTGCTGTTGTGGTCGTGGCTGGTGCTCTCGCTGGCACAGGGCTACTACTCGATGATGCTGTTCCCGTTCCTGATGACGGTGCTGCTGCCCAACTCGGTCATTCGTAACTGGCCGGCGTGGCTGGGTGTCTACGGGTTTCTGACCATGGACAAGTGGCTGCTGTTCAAATGGATGAACATCGGGCGTCCGCTGGACTACCTCAAGATCACCTACGGCTGGTCGTTGCTGCTCATCGTCATCTTCTGCGTGCTGCTCTTCCGCTACCTGGACGCCAAATCCGAGGACCGGCTGGACGCCGGCATCGATCCGGCCTGGCTGACGCCTGCGCAACCGCTCGCCGCGGTGACCGCAAGCGCGGCGGAGCCGGGCGCCGCGGGTGACCGCCATCCGCGCTAGCGTGGTGGCATGACCTCCCAGCTGCCGAAAGTTCAGCTCTCCGACGACCAGTGGCGTCAGCGACTCACTCCCCAGGAGTTCGATGTGCTGCGTCGCGCCGGTACCGAGCGGCCGTTCACCGGTGAGTACACCGACACCAAAACCGAGGGAATCTATCAGTGCCGGGCCTGCGGCGCGGAGTTGTTCCGCAGCACCGAGAAGTTCGAATCTCATTGCGGCTGGCCCTCGTTCTTCGATCCGTCCAGATCCGAGGCGGTGATCCTGCGTCCGGACCGTTCCCTGGGTGCGACCCGCACCGAGGTGCTGTGCGCCAACTGCCACAGCCACCTCGGCCACGTGTTCAGCGGTGAGGGCTATCCCACACCGACCGATCAGCGCTACTGCATCAACTCGGTGTCGCTGCGGCTGGTGCCGTCCGGGGGTTAGCTGAAGCTCGCCGAGGCTGTAGTTGGCGCGGTCGGTACTCGCACTTCTGCACGCCAACTACAGGGTGACGGCCGTCTCAGTCGACTCGGGTGGCGTGCACTTCCCAGAACCCGGCGTGCACGCGGCCGCCGACCAGCCACGGCTCGATTGCCCGATACCGGGCCAGCAGCTCGTCGATCCCCTCGGCCATGTCGGGGTTGCGCTCGGCCATCATCTCGATCGTCTCGGTGCTCAGGTTGACCTGATAGGTGGTCGGCCCCAGGTAGGTGATCTCCCAACCGCTGACCGGAAGTACGTCACGAAAGTCGGTCTCCGACAACGACCGCAGCATCTTGAATCCGTTGACGTCGTGTGCGCCGAACTCGAACATGTACAGCCGGGCCCCCGGTCTGGTGGCCCGGTGCAGCGCCCGCGCGTAGGACAACTGCAGGTCCCGGTCGGTGCTGAAGGTGTGGTAGAACGCGCAATCGACCACCGTGTCGAAGCGGTCGTCGAAGCCTTCCAGCTTCGTGGCGTCGGCGAGCTCGAAGTTCACCGACACCCCGGCTTTCTGGGCGTTCGCCCGCGCGCGCTCCAGCCCGGCCGGCGAAGCGTCTATCCCGGTGGCCGAGTATCCCTTCGACGCGTAGTAGATCGCGTGATGGCCCGGACCGGTGCCCGGGTCGAGCACCTCACCTCTGATTGCGCCCAGCGCCTCCAACTGCTGCACCACCGATTGCGGGCCGCCGATGTCCCAGGGCGTGGCGGCGGGAAGGCCGTGAGCGGTCCGCTCGTCGCGGTACATCTCTTCAAAGCGTGCGGGATCAACTGGTGCAGTCATGCTGCCGAGGGTAGACACCGCAGCTGTGCCTTGCCGCGAACGGCGGCGATCAAGGTAACGCGGCCACCAGTTGCTCCACCGGTACCCGCGGGCCGGTGAAAAACGGTGTCTCGGCGCGGGTGTGCCGACGGGCATCGGTTGCCCGCAGGTCACGCATCAGGTCAACGATGCGGTGCAACTCGGGCGACTCGAAGGCCAGCAGCCATTCGTAGTCGCCGAGGGCGAACGCCGGCACCGTGTTCGCCCGCACGTCCTTATAGCCCCGGGCAGCCATGCCGTGCTCGGCGAGCATGCGCCGACGCTCTTCGTCCGGCAGCAGGTACCAGTCGTAGGACCGCACGAAGGGATAGACGCAGATGTAGGCGCCCGGCTCCTCGCCGGCCAGAAACGCCGGGATGTGGCTCTTGTTGAATTCCGCCGGCCGGTGCAGTCCGACGCTGCTCCACACCGGTGTACTGGCCTGTCCCAGCGTGGTGGTTCGCCGGAAGTCGGCGTAGGTCGCCTGCAGCGCCTCGACATGTTGGGCGTGTGTCCAGATCATGAAGTCCGCGTCGGCGCGCAACCCCGCGACGTCGTAGAGGCCGCGCACGACGACACCGCGTTCTTCTTGCTGCTTGAAGAAGGTGGCGGTTTCGTCGACGACGTCGTCCCGGCTGTCACCGAGCGCGCCCGGTCGCACGGCGAACACCGAGAACATCAGGTATCGCACCGTCGCGTTGAGGGCGTCGTAGTCCAGGCGGGCCATGAGAACTATGGTGCCACGGGGTCTTGCACCGCCCGGATCACACCTTCGGCCGCTCGGCCGGCGGCACCGATGCAGGCCGGCACGCCGATCCCGTCGAGATAGCTGCCAGCCACACCAACGGTCGGGGGCAGTCCGGCGCGCAGCTCGGCCACCAGCCCGGCATGTCCTGGACCGTACTGCGGCATCGCATCGATCCAGCGCTGCACCCGCGCCTGCACCGGTGCGACGGCCACGCCGAACACTGTCGCCAGGTCGTCAACCGCCCAGCCAACTAACTCGTCGTCGGAGGCCCGGCACACGGTGTCGTCACCGAACCGTCCGAACGACAGCCGCACCAGCTCGACATCACCGGCCCGGCCCCACTTCCGCGACGACAAAGTAATCGCCTTGGCGTGCAACGGTTCTCCGCTGGCCGTCAGCACACCGGAATGCTCGGGCAACGGTGCACTTGCCGGCAGCGCCAGTGCTACCACCGCCGAGGTGGCGCTGCGGATCGAGCGGGCGGCCGCCGCCGCGCGCGGTGCGACGCCGTCGACGAGGCGAGCGAACGGCAACGCCGGCAACGCCAGGATCACCGCGTCGGCGTGCCACCGCGTCCCCGCGAGGTCATACAGTGCCCAGCCGTGCTCGACACGCTCGATCCGGTCGATCCCCGCCCGCACCCAGCGCGGTCGCCCGCGGCGAACCAGTTCCTCGATGAGCACCGCGTAACCGCCGCCCACCGCACCGAACACCGGTCCGTCGGTGACGGTCGACAACGCCGCGTGCACCGCCTCGGTCAACGACGCGGCGCCGCCGTCGAGGGCCGCGGCCACAGCGGGCGCAGCGGCGCGCAGGCCGATCGTCGCCGCCGTCCCCGCATACACCCCGCCCAGCAGCGGGTCGACGGAGCGCGCGACCACCTGCTCGCCGAACCGGTCGGCGACCAGCTCAGCGACTGAAGGGTCGGCACCCCGACGCCAGCTCAGCGGCCTGCCCGCCTCGCTGCGGATCTGTGCGACGGTGGTGTCGTCAACGAGCCCGGCAACCGATTCAGCCGACGACGGGATACCGACGACGGTGCGCGGCGGCAGATCGTGCAGCCGTCCCCGGCTGTAGATCAGCGGTCGCGCACCAGTGGTGCCGACCCGCCGGTGGGCCAGGCCCAGCTCGTCCAACAGCGCCAACGCCTCGGGCCGGCGCACCACGAACGCTTCGGCGCCGACGTCCATCGGCTGTCCCCCCACGTTCTCGGTGCGCAGCGCCCCGCCGAGCCGGTCGGCAGCGTCGAACACCATGATCGCGGCCTGCTCGCCGGCAGCCACACGCAACCGATACGCCGCTGTCAGCCCCGAAATCCCGCCGCCGACAACGCAAAAGCTGAGGCTCATAACGTGTGGACCAAAGACACCAGCTCGGTCAGCACTCCGGGATCGGTGTCGGGCAGCACACCGTGCCCCAGGTTGAAAACATGACCGGCGGCACCGGCGTCGACGGCGCGGCGCCCGTCTTCGACCACAGTCTGCGCGGCCCGCCGCACCACCGGCCAGCCCGCCAGCAGCACCACCGGATCCAGGTTGCCTTGCAAGGCGGTGCCCGGCTCGACTCGGCCGGCGGCGTCGGTCAACGACGTCCGCCAGTCGACGCCGACGACCGGTGCGATGGCCGGTTTGACGGCCTCCGACATCGCACCGAGCAGTTCGGCGGTGTTGATGCCGAAGTGCGTCATGGGCACATCCCGGTCGGTCAGCGCAGCGAAGACCCGCGCGCTGTGTGGCAACACGAACTGCCGGTAGTCGGCCACCGACAGTGTTCCGGCCCAGGAGTCGAACACCTGGATGGCATCGACGCCGGCGTCGAGTTGGACCCGCAGGAAAGCGATGGTCAAATCGGTCAGCTTCTCCATCAGCGCATTCCAGGCCGCCGGATCGGCCAGCATCATCGCCTTGGTCGCGGCGTGGTGGCGGCTCGGGCCGCCTTCGACCAGATAAGACGCCAAGGTGAACGGCGCGCCCGCGAAACCGATCAGCGGGACCTCACCCAGCGCGGACACCAGCGATGACACCGCTTCGGCGACCGGCGCGACAGCTTGAGGCACAAGCGGTCTGAGCGCCGCGACGGCGGCTGCGTCGCGCACCGGCTGGGCGATGACCGGTCCGACGTCAGGAACGATGTCCAGCTCGATCCCGGCCGCGCGCATCGGCACGACGATGTCGGAGAACAAGATGGCCGCGTCGACACCGTGGCGGCGCACCGGCTGCAAGGTGATCTCGGTGATGAGTTCGGCGTCGAAGCAGGCCGCCAGCATGCTGGTGCGTTGCCGCAGCGCACGATACTCGGGCAAAGAGCGGCCGGCTTGCCGCATGAACCACACCGGAACCCGGTGCGGCTTGCGCCCGCAGGCCGCGGCGAGGTACGGCGACTCGGGGAGCTCGCGACGTGTGTTCATTGTGCTCAATGCTGCCACGGCGACTGCTGCGACCACCCGTCCGTAACATCGACGCTGCTTTGGATCAGTCAGGCGATCAGTCAGGAGCCGGGATGCCCGTCAGCTACCAAGAGTTCCCCAGCCTTCGCTTGGAGTACGGCGCCCCCGGCGTACTGCATCTCGTGTTGGACGCGCCGGGACTGAACTCGGTCGGACCGCAGATGCATCGCGACCTCGCCGACATCTGGCCGGTGCTCGACCGCGACCCCGACGTGCGTGCCGTCCTGGTCCGCGGTGAGGGCAAGGCGTTTTCCTCCGGCGGCAGCTTCGAGCTGATCGACGAGACCATCAACGACTACGCCAGCCGGCTGCGCATCATGCGCGAAGCCCGCGACCTGGTGCTCAACCTGGTCAACTTCGACAAACCGGTGGTCTCGGCCATCCACGGACCGGCAGTCGGGGCCGGTCTGGTGGTGGCGTTGCTCGCCGACGTCTCGGTCGCGGGCCGGCGGGCGAAGATCATCGACGGCCACACCAAGCTCGGGGTCGCCGCCGGCGACCACGCCGCGATCTGCTGGCCGCTGCTGGTCGGGATGGCCAAGGCCAAGTACTACCTGCTGACCTGCGAACCGCTGGCCGGCGAGGAGGCCGAACGCATCGGACTGGTCTCGACGTGTGTCGACGACGAGGACGTGCTGGCGACGGCGACACGCATCGCCGACGGTCTCGCCCAGGGCGCCCAGAACGCGATCCGCTGGACTAAACACAGCCTCAACCATTGGTATCGCATGTTCGCTCCCGCCTTCGAGACGTCGCTGGGTCTGGAGTTTGTCGGGTTCAGCGGACCGGATGTGCAGGAGGGGCTGGCCGCGCACCGCGAGAAACGCCCGGCCCGCTTCACTGACGTTCAGTCGCCGACGCCGGGTACACCCACCTGACCGGCGCGCCTCTCCCGCACGTCGTCGGATAGGTCTAGCGTCGAGATGTGACCGCGCCCGAACCGGCACCGTTTCGCGCCGCAGTGGCGGCGATGAACGGTGCGACCGTGCGGCCGGAGATCGAACTCGGACCCATCCGGCCGCCGCAGCGCCTGGCGCCGTACAGCTACGCGTTGGGCGCCGAAATCAAGCACCCCGACCTGGACATTGTTCCGGAGCGCTCGGAGGGCGACGCTTTCGGCCGGCTGATCCTGCTCTACGACCCCGACGGGTCGGACGCGTGGGATGGCACCATGCGGCTGGTGGCCTACATTCAAGCCGATTTGGACTCCCACGAGGCGATCGACCCGCTGTTGCCGGAGGTCGCGTGGAGCTGGCTGACCGACGCGCTGGAGGTGCGCGCCGAACACGTCACCGCGTTGGGCGGCACCGTCACCGCCACCACATCGGTGCGCTACGGCGACATCTCCGGACCACCGCGCGCCCACCAACTGGAGTTGCGAGCATCTTGGACCGCAATAACCCCCGCGATCGGCACCCACGTCGAGGCGTTCTGCGAGGTGCTCGAGCACGCCGCCGGACTGCCGCCGGTCGGGGTGACCGACTTGGGATCGCGGACCCGCGCGTGAGATGAGCCGCGCCGGTGACGAAGATCCCGGCGCAGCCGGGATCAAGGAGCGGCGCACATGAGCCACGCCGGTGACGAAGATCCCGGCGCAGCCGGGATCAAGGAGCGGCGCACATGAGCCAGCGCCGGCGACGAAGATCCCGGCGCAGCCGGGATCAAGGAGCGGCGCACATGACCGCCGGCGACGAAGATGCCGATGATTCCGGCCCCGACACCATTGAGGCCGAATCGACCCCGCTACTCGCGCCCGCCGGCGGAGTGCCCAAGCTGTCAATCAGCGCCGCCGAGATCGCCGCAGCCGCCGAGTTGTTGCGCGCCGGCCACGGGCCGTTCGCTGTCGACGCCGAACGCGCCTCGGGGTTTCGCTACTCGAATCGGGCCTATCTGATCCAGATCCGGCGGGACGGCGCCGGCACCGTACTGATCGATCCGGTCAGCCACGGCGGTGACCCGATGACGGTGCTGCGGCCCGTCGCCGAGGTGCTCGACTCGGACGAATGGATCCTGCACGCCGCCGACCAGGATCTGCCGTGTCTGGCCGAGGTCGGCATGCGGCCACCGGCGCTCTACGACACTGAGCTGGCCGGACGGCTGGCAGGGTTCGACCGGGTGAACCTCGCGGCCATGGTGCAGCGGTTGCTCGGTCTGGGCCTGGCCAAAGGCCACGGAGCGGCCGACTGGTCTGCGCGGCCACTGCCGGAGGCTTGGTTGAACTACGCCGCGCTGGACGTCGAGGTGCTCATCGAACTCCGGGACCGCGGTGGCCGCAGTGCTGGCCGAACAGGGCAAAACCGACTGGGCGGCACAGGAATTCGAATATCTGCGGACTTTCGTGATGCCGCCCACCCGGCGCGACCGGTGGCGACGCACCTCCGGGATCCACCGGGCGCGCGATCGGCGCGCCTTGGCCGCTGTCCGCGAACTGTGGACGGTTCGCGACCGGATCGCTCAGCGCCGCGACATCGCGCCGGGCCGCATCCTGCCCGACTCGGCGATCGTCGACGCCGCCCTTGCCGACCCCAGATCCATCGACGACTTGACCGCGCTTCCGGTGTTCGGTGGCCGCAAGCAGCGTCGCAGCGCCGCGACCTGGCTGGCGGCGCTGCGGGCCGCGCAGCACAGCAGCGACCCGCTGGATGAGTCCGAGCCTGCTAACGGGCCACCGCCGGCGGCGCGGTGGGCCAAGCGGCGTCCGGAAGCGGCCGCCCGGCTCGATGCCGCCCGCACCGAACTGACGAACCTGTCGCAGCAGGTCTCGGTGCCCACTGAAAACTTGGTGTCCCCGGAGCTGGTGCGCCGGTTGTGCTGGGACTGGGACGACCGCGGCACCGGTGACCGAAAGCAGGTGATCGATGAGTTCCTCCGCGTCGGTCAGGCCCGGCGATGGCAGCGCGAACTGGTGGTTCCGGCGCTGGCGGCGGCGTTGCAGTCGGCCGCTAACCCGGGCGGGTGACAGCGGAGAGCCGGGACTGACCGATCCACTCGGGCACCAACCGTCGCACCTGCGACGGCGCGTCGATCGATACCGACCCGTCACGCAACGCGGCGGACCACGACACGTCACCGCGCCAGACCTCGGTGAGTGCGCGCAACGTGCACGACACCGTGGCGGCGACGTCATAACCGGGGTCGAAGTCGCACACGTCAGCACGACCGTCAGCCACGGTCAGCCACCACGACGATGCCTTCGGCGCGACCCTTGTCAGCCGAAACGCCAACACCGTGCGCGTCCGCGGCCATTTGTCGATCGGCACCTTGCGATGAAAATCCCACATGAGCAGATGCGGGTCCAGGTCCTCGTCGCCGATTTCAGGTATCCACCGCATTCCCCAGACGCCGATGGCGTGCACCACGTCGTGTAACTCCCGTCCGCCTTTAGTCAGTACGTACGAGGTCCGACCGTCACTCTCGGATCGTTCAACGAGACCCGCGCGCATCAGAGTCTGCAGCCTCTTGGACAGCAGGGCCGGCGACATCTTCGGCACGCCGCGGCGCAGATCGTTGAAATGCCTACTGCCATCGAGCAATTCGCGTATCACCAAAATCGTCCAACGCTCGTCGAGCAGTTCCATGGCTTTGGCGACCGGACAGAACTGACCGTAAGACGGCATGGTGTGACGCTACTCCCGACAGCCGGCCGGCGATACAGATTCAGAACCGCGAGTGGTTCAGATCTGGCACTGGCACCGCCCGTGCCGCTACACCGACGATGTCTTGTACAGCACACACTTCGAGCAAGGAGTTCACCATGACCGTCGGCGCCGCAACCACCGACCGAAACCTCAACGCCAGAAACCGGGCGATCTGGGCGACCGGAAACTACCGCGCGGTGGCAAGCAACCTGGTCGCACCACTCGGACCCGTGCTGGTGCAAGCCAGCGGCATCCGGCGAGGTGACCGAGTGCTCGATGTGGCCGCCGGAACCGGCAACGCCTCGATCCCCGCCGCAGCGATCGGCGCGCGGGTTGTCGCCAGTGATCTCACTCCGGAGTTGCTCGACGCCGGCCGCGCAGCCGCAGCGGCCCACGGTGCTGAACTGGAGTGGGCCGAAGCCGACGCCGAGGCACTTCCGTTCGGCGACAACACGTTCGACGTCGTCATGTCGTGTATCGGTGTGATGTTCGCCCCGCATCATCAACGGGCTGCCGACGAGTTGGTTCGGGTGTGCCGTCCGGGAGGAACGCTCGCGCTGATCAACTGGACACCTGAGGGATTCGTCGGCCGGATGTTCGCGACCATGAAGCGCTTCACACCGTCGGCGCCGCCCGCCGTTCAGCCACCACCGCTGTGGGGCGACGAAGACTACGTCGCCGGGCTACTGGGCAACCGGGTCACCGAGGTGGCGGCGCAACGACGCACCCTGACCGTCGAGCTGTTCGCCACCGGCGAAGCATTCCGCGACTTCTTCAAGGCCAACTACGGACCGACGATCACCGCCTACCGCAGTATCGCCGGCGATCCGCAGCGCGTGGCCGCACTCGATGCCGCGCTGGCCGAACTAGGGCACGAATTCACGGTCGATAGCACGACGATGCACTGGGAATATCTGCTGATCACCGCACGCAAGCGCTAGCCTCGAACGACCGGTCGCAGCCGGGGTGCCGCTAAGGTGCCGATGTGGATTCCTATCCGAGTTTCGATGCGACGGCGTTGGCCGAGCTGGTGCGGTCGGGTGCGGCAACGCCGGCCGAATTACTCGAGGCGGCACGCCGACGTGCAGCCGACGTCAACCCGGTGATCAACGCGATCGTGGCCGACGTCGAGCCGGCACCGAGTGCGGTGGAAGCCGTGTTTGCCGGGGTACCGTTCCTCGTCAAAGACCTGCACCAGGACGTCGCCGGCTACCCCACCAGCAACGGCTCGCGCGCCCTGACGGCCGTGCCGGCAGCGGAGCACGCCACCGTAGTGCAGCGTTGGCTCGACGCAGGACTGGTGATCTTCGGTAAGACGAACACACCTGAGTTCGGTGCCAAGGGAATCACCGAACCGGAGCTGTTCGGTCCTGCGCGCAACCCGTGGAACACGGCGCACACTCCGGGTGGGTCGTCCGGCGGCGCTGCCGCGGCCGTGGCAGCGGGCATCGTGCCGTGTGCCGGCGCCAGCGACGGCGGCGGTTCTATCCGGATTCCGGCGTCAGCGTGCGGACTACTCGGCCTGAAAGCCTCCCGCGGCGTCATACCCGCCGGACCGGCGCACGGTGAATATCTGGGTGGCACCGCGACCGACGGAGTCATCTCCCGCTCGGTACGAGATACCGCCGCAATGCTCGACGTGCTGGCCGGCCCGACTCCAGTGGCGCCGTACTTGCCCGTTGAACCACACAGTAGCTATGCCGCGGAAGTAGGACGCCCGCCGGGACGCCTTCGCATCGGATTCTGTACCGCCAGCTCCATCAACGCCCAACCCCATCGAGAGGCGGTGTCCGCGGTCGACGCTGCAGCGCAGCTGCTTACTGATCTTGGGCACGATGTGGAACAGCTGTCGAAGCCCCCGGTCGACGACGCGGCTCTGGCCAAAGACTTCTTGACCACCTGGTTCGTACACTGCGCGTATCAGCTGGACGAGGCGAAAGCCGTCAGCGGTGCCGACGACGCGGCATTCGAACTCGACACTCGCCTGATGGCGGCACTGGGTCGGTCGACGAAACCGGTGGACCTGATACGCGCCGTCGAGCGACGGCACGAACACGTACGGCGGCTGGCGCACTTTCATCAGACCTTCGACCTGCTGCTCACACCCACGACCGCCACACCGCCGCCGAGAATCGGGGCGTTTGACCTCCCGGACATAGTGCGCACGGCGCAGCGGATGCTGTTGTCCGCACGCGCAGCAGGACTGCTGCAGTTCACACCGATCGTCGACAAACTTGTCAACGACAATCTCGGGTGGGTTCCATACACCCAGTTGGCCAACCTGACCGGCCGCCCCGCCGTCAGCGTTCCACTGCACTGGACGCCCGACGGACTGCCGATCGGTGTGCAGTTCGTCGGGCGACTCGGCGCCGAGGGGCAGCTGATCCGCCTGGCGTCTCAGCTCGAAGAGGCGCGGCCATGGTCCGAGCGACGGCCCACACTGACGCCGAGCACAACGGTCAGTCGAACTGCCCGCTGATCTCGGCGTCGTCAGCGGCCTCCTCGGCGAGGGTGCTGCCCAACGCCGCCACCCAGCCGGTGATCTGCCGGGACACGTCCTGCTCGGTCAGACCGACCTCGGCGAATACTTCGCCGCGTGAGGCATGGTCGTAGAACCGCTGCGGCAGCCCCACATCCCGGCATGGCACGTCGATCTCCGCGCGGCGCAGCGCGGCCGACACTGCCGACCCGACACCGCCGTTGACCCCGTTGTCCTCCACGGTGACTACCAGCTTGTGCCGGATGGCCATGTCGTGCAATGCGTTTGGCACCGGCAACACCCAGCGCGGGTCGACCACCGTGACGCCGATGCCCTGGTTGCGCAGCCGTTGTGCCACCGCCAGCGCCATCGCGGCGAACGCTCCGACCGATACCAGCAGCACATCAGCGGTCAGGTTCTGCGCCGGCACCGCCAGCACATCGACCCCGGACTGGCGCTGCAGCGCCGGAATGTCTTCTCCAACATCGCCCTTCGGGAACCGGATGGCGGTGGGGCCGTCGTGGGTGCCGAGCGCTTCGCCGAGTTCCTCACGAAGGCGGGTGGCATCGCGCGGCGCGGCGACCCGCATGCCGGGCACGACACCCAGGATGGACAGATCCCAGATGCCGTTGTGGCTGGCACCGTCGGGCCCGGTAACGCCGGCCCGGTCGAGCACCATGGTGACCGGCAGCTTGTGCAGCGCGACGTCCATCATGATCTGGTCGAACGCCCGATTTAGGAATGTCGAGTAAATCGCGACTACCGGGTGCAGCCCGCCCATCGCCAGCCCCGCCGCCGAGGTCAGCGCGTGCTGTTCGGCGATCCCGACGTCGAACAACCGGTCGGGGAACCGCTGGCCGAACGCCGTCAGTCCGGTCGGGCCCGGCATGGCGGCGGTGATCGCCACGACGTCGCGGCGCTTGGCGCCCAGACCGATCAACGCCGCGGAGAACGTGGCTGTCCAGCCTGGCCCGGGAACCGTGGTGGCCAGCCCGGTCACCGGGTCGATGACGCCGCACGAGTGCATCTGATCGGCCTCGTCGGCTTCGGCCGGCGGGTAACCCATGCCCTTGCGGGTGACGACGTGCACGATCACCGGTCCGCCGAAGCCGCGGGCGCTGCGCAACGCGGTCTCCACCGCGTGTTCGTCGTGGCCGTCGACGGGCCCCACGTACTTCAGCCCGAGGTCGGTGAACATCAGTTGCGGGGCCAGCGCGTCCTTGAAGCCGGCTTTGAGGCTATGCAGAAAGTGGTAGGAGGGCTCACCGATGACCGGCGTGCTGCGCAGTGCGCTGCGGAGCTTCTCCAGGAGATCCTCGTAGCCGGGCTGGAGCCGCAACCTGGCCAGATGGTCCGCGAAACCGCCGAAGGTGGGTGCGTAGCTACGGCCGTTGTCGTTGACGACGATGATCACCGGGCGGTGGGCGGCGGCGATGTTGTTCAGCGCCTCCCAGCACATGCCGCCGGTCAGGGCGCCGTCACCGACCACCGCCACCACGTGCCGGTTGCGGTGGCCGGTCAGCTCGAAGGCCTTGGCCAGCCCGTCGGCGTAAGACAGTGCGGCGCTGGCGTGGCTGGACTCCACCCAGTCGTGGTCGCTCTCGGCGCGGCTCGGGTAACCCGACAGGCCGCCCTTCTTGCGGAGCGTCTGAAAATCCGGGCAGCGTCCGGTCAGCATCTTGTGCACATACGACTGGTGGCCGGTGTCGAAGATGACCGGGTCGTGCGGGGAGTCGAAGACCCGGTGCAGAGCGAGGGTCAGCTCGACCACGCCGAGGTTGGGACCCAGGTGCCCGCCGGTGGCGGCAACTTTGTGGATCAGGAACTGGCGGATTTCGGCGGCGAGCTCACGCAGCTGCGGTTGAGAGAGGTGCTGCAGATCAGCGGGCCCGCGGATCTGGTCAAGCATCCCGTCAGTCTACGCAGCACCCTGGCAAGTGCCCGAGAAGCGCAGAACTTGCCAGGCAGAACCGGCCGGCCACTGATAGCGTCGAGGTCCGGTGAGCCGGGAAGCCTGGTCGGCATGGTTGTCGTCGCGATCAAGGAGGTCCCGTGCCGCGCGAAGTAAGGCATCTGCACGCAACCACATGGTCTTGGCATGCGCGCAGCTGAGCTCGCGGAAACATACCCTGTGGTCGATATCGACTCCAGCGCGCTGGATGCGGTCCGCCTGCTCGCCGAACACCGATTGACCGGACTCGTCGTCGGCACCGACTCAGCCGAGCAGCCCTATGCTGTGCTTCCCGCCTCGCAAGTGGTCCGCTTCCTCGTGCCGGGTTACGTGCAAGACGATCCGGGGTTGGCCGGCGCGCTGACCGAGACGATGGCTGACCACGCCGCCGACAAGCTCGGCGGCCGGACCATCCGCGACGTGCTGCCCGGGAAACGCCAGCACGTGCCGGTAGTTGACGCCGACTCCACGATCATCGAGGTGGCCGCGGTGATGGCGCGACTGCACAGTCCGCTGGTGATTGTGGTCGAAGACGGCGAGTTGCGGGGTGTCATCACGGCATCGCGCCTGCTGGCTTCGGCGCTGACGCGTTGACCGGGCTATCAGCGGGACGACGCCGATGATGTACTACGCGATCGCGGTGTTCGCCGTCGCCTACGGGTTCATCATCACCGAGCGGTTCAACAAGACGACCGTCGCGTTGGTCGGGGCAGGCTGTGTGGTCCTGCTGCCTGTCATCGACTCGCCTGATGTCTTCTATTCCCAGAACAGCGGCATCGACTGGGATGTCATCTTCCTGATGCTGGGGATGATGATCATCGTCAGCATCCTGCGCCAGACCGGAGCCTTCGAATTTGCTGCGATCTGGGCCGTCAAGCGGGCCAACGGGTCGCCGCTGCGCATCATGGTCCTGCTGATGCTGGTGATGGCGTTCGCCTCGGCCATCCTGCCCAATGTCGTGTCGGTGTTGCTGATCGCACCCGTCACCTTGCTGGTCTGCGACCGGTTGGAGATCGCCCCGGTTCCGTTCTTGATCGCCGAAGTGTTCGCCTCCAACATCGGCGGCACCGCCACACTCGTCGGCGACCCGCCGAACATCATCATCGGCTCTCGCAAGGGTTTGTCCTTCAACGCCTTCCTGGTCAACATGGCGCCGATCGTGGTCATTGTGATGGTGGTCTTCATCGCTGTGACGCCGTTGATGTTCCGCGGCTTGCGTAGCGTCGATCCTGAACGCGTCGCCGAGGTGATGACGGTGGACGAACGAGAGGTGGTTCGTGATCGCGGGCTGCTGGTCAAATGCGGCCTGGCGATGATCGCAGTGCTGGCGGGGTTCATCATTTCACCGGCTATCCACGTCGCGCCGTCCCTGGTTGCGCTGCTAGGCGCCGGCCTGCTCATCCTGGTCTCCGGACTGGAGCAGTCCGACTACACCGCCAACGTCGAGTGGGACACGCTCCTGTTCATCGTCGGGCTGTTCGTCATGGTCGGTGCCCTGTTCAAGACCGGCGTCATCGACATCCTGGGTCGGTGGGCGGCTGACGCCATCGGCGGCAACATGTTGTCGGCGACCATGCTGATCCTCGGCTTCTCCACCGTGGTGTCCGGTGTGATCGACAACGTTCCTTACGTCGCGACGATGACGCCGATCGTCAGTCACCTGACGGAATCGATTCCGGGTCCGTCGCACCACGATGTGCTGTGGTGGTCGCTGGCGCTCGGCGGTGATCTGGGCGGCAACCTGACCGCTGTCGGGGCCACCGCCAATATCGTCATGCTCGGCATCGCTTCGCGGTCCGGCAATCCCATCTCGTTCTGGGAATTCACCCGTAAGGGCGCCGTGCTCACCGTGATCTCCACCGCGCTGTGCGCGCTTTACCTGTGGCTGCGCTATTTCGTGTTGGCTTAGCGGCGATCGCGAGCGCGGCGCAAAGCCGGGCGAAGCGGGTCGCCGCCGTTTGCAGCGGCGATCGCGAGCGCGGCGCAAAGCCGGGCGAAGCGGGTCGCCGCCGTCGGCCTAGCGGCGATGGGTGAGCAGCGCGACGCACTCGACGTGGTGGGTGAGCGGGAACGCATCGAACACCGTTAGTCGGTCGACGGCGTAGCCGTGCTTGCGGTAAAGGCTGATGTCACGGGCGAAGGACGCTGCCTCACAGCCGATGTGCACGATCCGCGGAACTTCGGCAGCCGCCAGCAAGTCGATCACCTCGCGACCCGCGCCCGAACGCGGCGGGTCCAGCACTGCCACATCGGCGCCTCGGCGCTGACCCGCCAGCACGCGTCGCACCGAATCGTTCACCACCTTCACCTGCGGTAGATCGACCAGCGCGGCACGCGCCGCCCGCGACGCCGCGCGGGAGGTGTCGACGTTCAACACCCGACCTGACTGTCCGACCGCCTCACCGAGCACCGCCGCGAAGACACCCGCCCCGCCGTACAGGTCCCAAGCGACCATCCCGGCGGCAGGTTGCGCCCAATCAGCGACCAGACCGCTGTAAACGCGGGCAGCGTCACGATGCGCTTGCCAAAACGCTGTGACCGGGATCCGCCAAGATCGCCCACCCACTCGTTGCACCGCCTGTCGGTCACCCTCGACAACCTCAACCCGGGTCCGCCCGTCCCGTTTGGTCGTCTGCACCACATGCCGCCGCGCGTCGTCGTCGACGACGACGAGCAACTGCCCGCCCGGTACCCACTTCGCCTCACCCACTTCGTCGAGCATCCCGGCAGTCAACTGACCGCACCGCAGGTCGGTGATCAGTTCGTCGCTGTGATAGCGGTGAAAGCCGGCGCGACCGTCGGCGTCCACCGCCAGCCGCACCCGGGTACGCCAACCCGTCGGACCCGCCGAGGACAGCACTTCGGCGTCACCGTGCCATTGGTAATCCCCCAGGCGGGCAAGCTGGTTGGCGACGACCTGGCCTTTGAGTTCCCGGAGCGCCGCTGGATCGACGAACGCCAAATCGCAGCACCCCGCACCGCCCACACCGGCGATCGGACACAGCGACGGGATGCGCTGAGCTGCCGGCTCGAGCACCTCGATGGCTTCAGCGTGCCAGTAGGCGCCGCGGTTCTCGGTGACGCGCACCCGCACCCGCTCCCCCGGCAGCGCGTAGCGGACAAATACCACTCGGCCCTCGTGGCGGGCGACACAACTGCCGCCGTTGGCCGGGGCGCCGACCGTCAGGGTCAAACCGCCGGGCACCTGCTCACTCATGACGAGTCCGGCAGGCCGCGGCGGGCATCACCCGGAGCGGCGTGTGGCTGCAGCGTTTTCAGACGCTCCGACGAATTCAGCTGCCACGGCACGGAGGTCACCATGACACCAGGCATGAACAGCAGCCGGCCCTTGAGCCGCAACGCGCTCTGGTTGTGCAACACCTGCTCCCACCAGTGGCCCACCACATACTCCGGAATGAACACCGTCACCACTGCACGGGAGGACTCCTTGGTGATCCGCTTGACATAATCCACCACCGGCCGGGTAATTTCACGGTACGGCGACGCGATCACCTTCAGCGGCACAGTGATATCGCTGTCCTCCCATCTGCGCACCAGTTCACGGGTTTCAGCGTCATCCACGCTCACCGTGACGGCCTCCAGCGTGTCGGGTCGAGTCGCTCGGGCATAGGCCAGCGCCCGCAGCGTCGGCAGATGCAGCTTGGACACCAGCACCACCGCGTGATTGCGGCTCGGCAACACCTGATCATCGTCACCGGTCTGCTGATCGAGCTCACGACCGACCGCGTCATAGTGGCCGCGGATCATCTTCATCACGGCAAAAAGTGAGGCCATAGCCACGACGGCGATCCAAGCCCCGGCCAGGAACTTGGTCGCCAGCACGACCACCAGAACCGTGCCGGTGGCCAGGAATCCGACCGTATTCACTATCCGCGAGCGAATCATGCTTCGGCGCAGTGACGGATCGGCGGCGTGGGCCAGCAACCGTGTCCAATGGCGGACCATACCGATCTGACTGAAGGTGAAGGAAATGAACACCCCGACGATGTACAGCTGAATCAAAGCCGTGACTTGGGCGCGGAAAGCGATCACCGCGGACAGCGCGGCCAGCGACAAGAACACGATGCCGTTGGAAAAAGCCAACCGGTCCCCTCGGGTGCGCAGCTGCCGAGGTAGATAGCTGTGTTGGGCGAGCACCGACCCCAGCACCGGAAAGCCATTGAAGGCGGTGTTGGCCGCAAGTACCAGAATCAACGCTGTCACCGTGGCGATGAGCAACAATCCGGCATGGAAACTGCCGAACACCGCCTGCGCCAGCTGTGCGACGAGGGTTTTCTGATGGTAGCCCGGCGGCGCCCCCACCAGTTGGTTCTCGGGGTCGTCGACGATCTTGACCCCGGTTTTGTTCGCCAACACGATGATGCCCATGAGCAAAGTGACGGCGATGCCCCCCAGCATCATCAGCGTCGTCGCTGCGTTGCGGGACTTCGGTTTCCGGAAAGCCGGCACCCCGTTGCTGATCGCCTCGACCCCGGTGAGGGCCGCGCAACCGGACGAGAACGAGCGTGCTACCAGAAACGCCAACGCAAACCCGACCACAGTGCCCCTGGCCGAACGCAATTGGAAATCAGCGGATTCGGCGCGCAGCGGCTCACCCAGCAGGTAGATCCGAAACAGTCCCCAGCCGAGCATGATCGCGATACCGACGATGAATGCGTAGGTCGGGACGGCGAACGCCGCGCCGGACTCGCGAACGCCGCGCAAGTTCAGCGCCATCACCAACAGGATGGCGCCGGTGGCGAACAGCACCTTGTGATCTGCCACGAACGGGACCGCCGAGCCGATGTTGGACATCGCTGACGCCGTCGAAACTGCAACTGTCAAAACATAATCGACCATCAAAGCACTGGCGACGAGCAGACCGGCGTCGGCGCCGAGATTGGTGGTCACCACTTCGAAGTCGCCGCCGCCGGACGGGTAGGCGTGCACGTTCTGGCGGTAACTGGCCACCACCACCAGCATGACGGCGGCAACCGCGAGGCCGATCCACGGCGTCAACGAGTAGGCGGCCAACCCGGCGACCGAAAGCATGAGGAAAACCTCTTCGGGCGCGTAAGCCACCGAGGACAGCGCATCCGAGGCAAACACCGGTAACGCGATCCTTTTGGGCAGCAGAGTGTGACTCAGCCGGTCGCTGCGGAACGGCCGGCCCAGTATCAGCCGGCGGGCAGCGGTCGAAAGTTTGGACACGAGAGCCAACGTAAAGGCAGCGCGGCGCTGACGGTAGCGTTCGCAGACGAAAGGATTTCGGGGCCAGGATCGCCGGCGGGTGTCGGCGGTCGGGCCGCAGCGCTGCCGGTGGGCCGAAAGGACCGCAGATGCGGATAGTGGTAATGGGTTGCGGCCGAGTCGGCTCGTCGGTGGCCGACGGGCTTGCCCGCATCGGCCACAACGTCGCCGTCATCGACCGCGACAGCTCGGCTTTCCACCGGCTCAGTCCAGAGTTCGAGGGTGAGCGCGTGGTGGGCGAAGGATTCGACCGAGATGTACTGCTGCGGGCCGGTATCGAATCCGCTGACGCCTTCGCCGCGGTGTCGTCCGGGGACAACTCCAATATCATCTCCGCCCGGCTGGCCCGGGACACGTTCGGCGTGCAACGCGTCGTCGCGCGCATCTACGACGCCAAACGCGCCGTGGTCTACGAACGGCTGGGCATTCCCACCATCGCCACGGTGCCCTGGACCACCGACCGGATGTTGCACGCCCTGGTTCGGGAAACCGAGACCACCAAGTGGCGCGATCCCACCGGCACCGTCGCGGTGGCCGAGATGCAGCTGCACGAGGACTGGGTCGGGCATCGACTCACCGAACTGGAGGAGGCTACCGGCGCCCGGGTTGCCTTCGTGATCCGCTTCGGCACCGGAATTTTGCCGGAAGCCAAAACGGTGATTCAGGCCGGCGATCAGGTGTACGCCGCTGCGATCTCCGGACGCGCGGCAGAGGCGCTCGCCATCGCGGCGCTACCGCCCAGCGAGGATCTGTGAGACGCGCCGACGACGATCAATCATTCTGGCGAAGCCGGGGTGCCTGGGATGGAGGAGTGGCGCAATTAAAGTCGCGATTGCCGGAGCCGGCGCGGTCGGCCGTTCGATAGCGCGGGAATTGGTCGACAACGGTCATGACGTGACCCTCATCGAACGTAACCGCGAACACCTCAACGTCGACGCCATCCCGGCGGCGCACTGGCGGCTGGGTGATGCCTGCGAGCTGAGCCTGCTGGAGTCGGCACATCTCGAGGAATTCGATGTGGTGATAGCCGCCACCGGTGACGACAAAGCCAATGTTGTGTTGAGCTTGCTGGCCAAGACGGAGTTCGCGGTCTCCCGTGTGGTCGCCCGGGTCAACGATCCGCGCAACGAATGGCTGTTCACCGACGCCTGGGGCGTCGACGTGGCGGTCTCCACACCGCGAATCCTGGCTTCTCTGGTCGAGGAGGCGGTGGCAGTCGGCGATCTGGTGCGTCTGCTGGAGTTTCGCCAAGGACAGGCCAACCTGGTCAGCATCACCTTGCCGGACAACAACCCGTGGGGCGGCAAGCCGGTGCGCAGACTGCAGTTGCCCCGGGACGCCGCAATGGTGGCGATTCTGCGTGGGGCGCGGGTCATTGTGCCGCAGCCCGACGAACCGTTGGAAGGCGGCGACGAGCTGCTCTTCGTCGCGTCCAGTGAGGTGGAAGCCGAACTCAGTCAGCTGCTACTTCCGGCGCCGCGGACGGCAGAGCCGGCGGCGCGGGATCCACAGCGTCGATAGCGCGCCGCGCAGCTTTGACCGCCAGGTACGTCACCAAGGCGGCCACACCCGCCAGCGGCCAGCCCATCGCGAGCCGTGCGACGCCCAGCCAGCCGGTTTGGTGAGCTTCGTAGAGCAGTCGCTGTACCACGAACCGGGACGCGAAGACCAGCACCCAGGTCAGCGTGGCCAGGTCGAACGCCAACCGCGCCCGGCGAACCTCCCGCCAGCGGTTGTCCACCTTGGTCGTCCAACTCCAGAGGTAACCGACCACCGGCCGTCGGCTCAGCACCGACAGCGAGAACAGCACCGCCCAGAACAACGACGTCCAGATACCCAGCAGGAAGTATCCCCTGGACTCTCCGGCCACCAGAGCGATCAGCGCACACACTGCTACCCCGAAAAAACCGGACACCGCAGGCTGGATCGAGTCCCGCCGGATCAGCCGCCACAGCAGGACCAGCGCGGCCACACCCAGGGCGGCGGCGACGGCTGCCACCACGCCGAGATGCAACAGGCTGGAGACCAGCGCGAAAACCAGCACCGGCAGTGAGGAGTAGATGATGCCGCTGACGCCGCCCAGCTGCGCGAGCAGGGGCTTCGCGTCGCCGTCCTCAGTCACCGCAGCCGCACCTAGGCTGTCGGTCGCCTCCGGCCCCGTCACCGCTGAATTTCGTAGTGCGGGTTGTAGATCGCCTTGGCGCCGTTGTCCAGCTTGCCGATACGGCCCCGGACTCGCAGCGTGCGGCCCGAGTCGATGCCGGGGATTCGGCGCTGCCCAAGCCATACCAGCGTCACGGTGTCGGTGCCGTCGAACAGCTCAGCGCGCACCCCGCCCGCGCAACCTCTGGCGTTCGCCTCCACGCTGCGCAAAGTGCCTACCATCGTCACTTCTTGACCGCGCCGGCAGTCGATCGCGCGCTGGGCGCCGGTGTTGACGGCTTCCTCGGACAACTTCTCGACATCGCGCTGCTCGGGATCTTCCGTCAACCGACGGGTGAGCCGGCGCAGATACCCTGCGGCCGCCATGGCCTCTCCTGACGCTTCTCTTGGAGTTCGGTTATCGATGACTCTAACTATCCAACTTCCGACCGCGGGCCGGAGTTCCGCAACAGCAAGTCCGCGGCACGCTTTCGATTACCCGGATCCGCCGGGCACTATCACCGGGTGGCAGTCGACTTATCCGGGGTCTCGACTGTTGTGCTGCCCGGAACGGGATCCGACGACGACTACGTGAACCGCGCGTTCGCCGCGCCGTTGCGGCGGGCCGGAGCGGTGCTGGTGGCCGCGGCGCCCCAGCCGGGGCGCCTGATCGCCGGCTATCTGGCCACGATGGACAGGACGGCACGCGACGGTCCCATCGCCGTCGGCGGAGTCTCGATCGGGGCTGCGGTCGCAGCTCAGTGGGCGCTGGCGCATCCCGACCGCACGATCGCGGTGCTGGCGGCCCTGCCGCCCTGGACCGGCCCGCCCGGTCAGGCGCCCGGAGCGCTGGCGGCTCGCTACTCTGCGAAACAGTTGCGCAGCGACGGCCTGGCCGCGGCGACCCGGCAGCTGTTCGCGACCAGCCCGGGGTGGCTGGCCGCGGAGCTCGCCCGCTCGTGGGCTGCCCAGTGGCCGCAGCTGCCCGAGAACATGGCCGAAGCGGCCAGCTACGTCGCACCGACGCGCGAGCAGTTGGCCCGGCTGACTGCGCCCCTGGGGATAGCGGCGGCCAGTGATGACCCGATTCACCCACTAGCGGTAGCGACCGAATGGCTCGACGCCGCCCCTCGTGCGGCTATGCGGACGGTGACGCTCGACGACTTCGGTGCTGACCCCGCCAGGCTGGGCGCTGCCTGCCTGGCCGCATTAGCGGCGACCTAGCCGCCAGTCGTGCTGCGCAACTGCTGCATCGCCGAACCCTCGGCGCTGCGGCGCGCCGCCGGTTCATCACCGGGCTGCTGCTGAGCGCCTGATTGTTGGGCTGCAGCCTGCTGGGCAGCGGCGTTACGCAGCTGCTCCGCCATCGGTTCGGGCAACTGCACCGCCAGCGGCGTCCGCACCGGCAGTGGTGTATCGCCTCGGCGAACGACCGTGTCGGCCAATGCTTGCCGGGCCTCTTCAGTCAACGCATCGATGGTTTCGTGCGCCCCGTTGACCACGCAGCGGATCATCCAGCGGTAGCCGTCGACTCCGATGAAGCGCACCGCACCGGTCGCGCTGCCAACGACTTCGCGACCCCAGGGACCCTGCTGAATGGAAACCCTGGCCGAATCCTGGCGAAGTGAGTCGGCCAGCTCGCCCGCCACCTCCCGCCACAGACTGCCGGTCTTGGGAGCTGCGTAGGCGGCGATGGTGAACCGACCGTTGGGTGTCACCACCCAGATAGCGCTGGGCACGCCAGTCTGGGTGAGCTCGACTTGCAACTGGCCTTCGCTGGGCATCGGGATCAGCACCGAACCGAGGTCCAGCCGGCCGCCTTCGGCTGCCGCCGGGTCGTCGAAGTCTTCGATGTCAAAGGGGCCGTCCTCGACGGGCTCGAACTCGGCCGGCGGCTCCTTCGGCGTGGGCGCAACCGTTACCGGCTCGCCAGAACTGGGCGTTGGGCCGCCTTTGGCCCTGTGCTTACCGAATGCCATTACGCGCGCCGCTCCTCCTCATCGCATCGCTTAAGTATGGTCGCCGGCGTCACAAGCTCGCATGTCCGCCGGAGGAGCCGTGGCCGCCGTGGCCACGGGACGTTTCGGCCAGCCCCGCCTCGTCGAAAGACGAAACCTCCACCACCTCAACCAGTTCGACCTGCTGAACCAGCAGTTGAGCGATGCGGTCGCCGCGGTGCACGACGATGGGGGTGACGGGATCGAGGTTAATCAGCGCCACCTTGATTTCGCCGCGGTATCCGGCGTCGATTGTGCCGGGGCTGTTGACGATGGACAGACCCAGCCGCGCAGCCAGACCGGACCGGGGATGCACCAGCCCTACCATGCCGTACGGGACGGCTGCTGCGATCCCGGTGGCCACCAAGGCCCGCTGTCCAGGCGCAAGTTCGACGTCCTCGGCGCTGAAAAGGTCGATGCCGGCGTCACCGCGATGGGCGCGGCTGGGCAGCGGGAGGCCGGGGTCCAGACGGACAACCGCAAGAGTGGTCGACACGGGGCCAAAGATTACCCTTGACCGGGTGTCCGTTTCCCGCATCGCCTCACACAAAGTGAGGTATCGCGAGCGGCTTCGGGTGCCGTGGTGGTGGTGGCCGCTCAGTTTCGCCTTGCCGACGATCGTGGCACTGGAAATCAACCACGCCGTGCCCGCACTTCCCGACTGGTTACCGTTCGCGCTGCTGTTCGGCGTGGCCGCCGCCGCACTGATGTGGTTGGGCAGGATCGAAATCCAGGTGATCGACGGCGAAGACGGCCAGGCAGCAGTCGAACTCTGGGCGGGAGACGCGCATGTGCCGGTCACCGTGATCGCGCGGTCCGCCGAGGTGCCGCGCTCCGCCAAATCCACGACGCTCGGGCGTCAACTGGACCCGGCCGCTTTCGTACTGCACCGGGGCTGGGTGGGACCGATGGTGTTGCTGGTTTTGGACGATGCGGACGATCCGACGCCGTATTGGTTGGTGAGTTGCCGCCACCCGGATCGGGTGTTGTCGGCATTGCGCAGCTGATCTGTCTGTTGCGGGCGCTCAGGCGGCGCAGTCGGTGCAGATCATCACGCCGTTCTTCTCGCTGGCGAGCCTGCTGCGGTGCTGCACCAGGAAGCAGCTGGAGCAGGTGAACTCGTCGGCTTGTTTTGGAATCACGCGCACGGACAGCTCTTCCCCGGACAGGTCCGCACCGGGCAGCTCGAAGCTTTCGGCCGTTTCCGATTCGTCGACGTCTACCACCGCTGAGGCAGCCTCGTTGCGGCGTGCCTTCAGTTCCTCCAGCGAGTCTTCGGAGACGTCATCAGTCTCGGTGCGCCGTGGCGCGTCATAGTCGGTAGGCATGGACTTTGTCCCTCATCCCCTCGTAACCTGCCAAGCAACGCTTTGTTGTACCAGCGTCGAACGCATCCCCGAAACGATTCGTGCCCGTATATAGGTGCGTTCAAGTGTGATTTGCGTCACAGGAGTGGATTGACGCGGCGAAGGGTCATCAAACCCTGCGTTTAGAGTGCTTACGTGGTCGCGCAAATCACAGAAGGCACTGCTTTCGACCGGCACGGTCGTCCCTTCCGCCGACGCAATCCCCGGCCGGCGATTGTGGTCCTGATACTGCTGCTGATGTTCACCGGAGCGGTGTGGACGATGGCGCTGACTCGGCCGGCCGAGGTGCACGAGGTTGCGGCCTGCAACCCGCCGCCCCAGCCGCCCGATGCCGACCCGGTCAAAATCGGCGAGCCGGTCAGTCGAAGCACTATGGTGCACGTCGGCCCCGCCAAGCTCATCGACACCAAGGTCCGCGTCCTCAATGCCAGCGGCCGGGGTGGTCAGGCGGCCGACGTCGCCGACGCCTTGCGTGGGCTCGGCTTCGCCCAACCGACCGCCGCCAACGACCCGATCTATGCCAACACGCGGATGACCTGCCAGGGGCAGATCCGATTCGGCGAGGCCGGTCAGGCCGCCGCGGCTGCGGTGTGGCTGGTGGCGCCGTGCACCGAACTGTTCAAGGACGACCGCTCCGACGACTCCGTCGACCTCGCGCTCGGCACCGATTTCAGTGCGCTGGCGCACAGTGACGACATCGACGCGGTGTTGGCCGGTCTGCGGCCCGAATCTCCCGATCAGTCAGATCCCGCCCTGCTGGCGAAGATTCACAACAGCACCTGCTGACGCCGCAGAGGCTCAGCTTGGGATGGGATCCGATCCGCCGAAGCGCGCCAGTGCGCCCACCAACTGGTCGGCGATTCCCGGCGCCGCTGCCACCACCAGGCCGCCGGCGTCCAGATCCGCCGGTGCCGGCAACACCACCCGGGCTCCTGCCTCGGCGGCGATCAGTGCGCCCGCAGCACAGTCCCACACGTGCAGGCCGTGCTCGAAGTAGCCGTCCAGCCGGCCGGCGGCGACCTGACACAGATCCAGCGCCGCAGACCCGATGCGGCGGACGTCCCGCACCTCGGGCAGGATGCGCGCCAGCAACGCCGCCTGGCTGGTGCGGCGCCGCTGTGAGTAGGCGAAGCCGGTGCCCACCAACGCCATTGACAACTTGTCGACAGCATTGCACCGCAGTGCCCGCGTGCCGTCCTGGTCGGTGAGGTGGGCGCCAAGTCCGCGGGCCGCCGAGTACACCTGGCCGGCGACGACGTCAGCCACCGCACCGGCCACCGACACGCCGTCGACCTGGGCCGCGACCGAAACCGCGTAGGCCGGGATGCCGTAGACGAAGTTCACCGTGCCGTCGACGGGGTCGACCACCCAGGTCACCGTCCCGGGCTCCGCCGACGCACTCTGCGGTCCGCCACCTTCCTCCCCGAGGACCGGATCGCCGGATCGCAGCTCTGCGAGCCGGTCACGCACCAACCGTTCGGTCTCGGTGTCCACCACGGTCACCGGGTCGGTCGGGGTGCTTTTGGCGCGAACCGCCGAGTTGTTCCCGGCGCCGCCGTCCGCACCGAAGACCTCTGCCCGTCTGCGCCGGACGAACGCCGCCGCCTCGGTGGCCACCGTCTCGGCGACCGAACGAAGGTGCGCAGGCTCGCTGCCGGGTGTCGTCACCGCTCTATCGCATCACAGGGTCCGCCCGACTCCTCAACGGCCGGGCGGCCGCATCGTCGTCAGGCCGAAGCCGAATCGCCCGACTCCTCAACGGCCGGGCGGCCGCATCGTCGTCAGGCTAAGGTACTGAGCACTATTTCGTCTCGCCGAGGAGATTCGATGAGCAGGACCGGCTCGACCAAACGCTCGTCGGCATCCCGTTCACGTCACGGCAAGCAGGACGGCCGCGGGTTCGGCGTCGACGTCGGTGGCAGCGGTGTCAAAGGCGGAATCGTCGATCTGAGCACCGGCAAGCTGATCGGCGACCGGTGCAAACTGCCGACACCGCAACCCGCCACCCCGTCAGCAGTCGCAAAAACCATCGCCGCGGTCGTCAACGAGTTTGATTGGACGGGTCCGCTCGGCGTGACTTACCCCGGCGTCGTCACCCATGGTGTCGTGCAAACAGCGGCTAACGTCGACAAATCGTGGATCGGGACTGATGCGCGCGACATGATCAGCGCGGAGCTCGACGGTCAGGAACTGGTCGTTCTTAACGACGCCGATGCCGCCGGACTCGCCGAGCAGCGCTACGGCGCCGGCAAGGACAAAGACGGCGTTGTGGTGTTGTTGACCTTTGGAACCGGGATCGGCTCAGCCCTGATTCACAACGGGATCCTGCTGCCCAATACCGAGTTCGGGCACCTCGACGTCGACGGCAAGGAGGCCGAGCACCGGGCTGCGTCGTCGGTACGAGAGAGGAAGGGCTGGAGCTACAAGAAGTGGGCAAAGCAGGTGACCAAGGTGCTGATCGCCTACGAGAATGCCTTCTGGCCTGACTTGTTCATCGCTGGCGGCGGTGTCAGCCGCAAGGCCGACAAATGGCTGCCGCTGCTGGAGAACCGCACCCCCATCGTCGCCGCCGCGCTACAGAACACGGCCGGGATCGTCGGCGCGGCGATGGCCGCTACCAGCGACGTCACGCATTGATTTGTCCGCAGGACGGGGTTACGGCGCTTGCTGTCGTTACAATGGTTGTCGGCGGCCGCCTGAACCGATAGCGGCGAGATGATGCCGACAATCGATATAGCCGACACTTTCGGTCGCCCACGCCCGCGGCGCCGGAAGTGAGTCCGACCGAAGGGAAGTTCGTGGCAGCGACCAAGGTAAGCCCGTCGACCGATGAGCCCGTGAAGCGCACTGCCACCAAGTCGCCCGCAAAGGCCGCTGCCAAACGTGCCCCAGCCAAACCGGCCAACGGCTCGGCCGCTGCCAAACGGTCCACCAAGACAACAGCTCGCGCCCCGAAGGCAGCCGAAGCTGCCACCGCCGACACCGGCACCAAAGCCGCCGCGGGAAGCCGCGGCAAGAAGGTAGCGACGCCCGAGGACTCCGACGTCGCTGCCGGCGCCGATGTGGTCGCGATAGACGGCACGGACGAGGAGCTGGACAGCGACGCTGATCTCGAGCCCGGTGAGGACATCGAGATTGACCTCGACGCCAGTGACCTGACCCTCGACGACGAAGAGCTCGAAGAAGACGGGCCCGACACCGAGGACTCCACCGAGTCGGGCGCCAGCGCAGACGCCGTCACCGCCGTGCCGGTTACCGCTCCCGCTGACGTCGCCGAAGACGACGAAGAGATCGCTGAGCCGAGCGAGAAGGATAAGGCCTCCGGCGATTTCGTCTGGGACGAGGACGAGTCCGAAGCGCTGCGGCAGGCCCGTAAGGACGCCGAACTCACCGCGTCGGCCGACTCGGTGCGCGCCTATCTCAAGCAGATCGGCAAGGTGGCGCTGCTCAATGCCGAAGAAGAAGTCGAGCTGGCCAAGCGGATCGAAGCGGGGCTGTACGCAACGCAGCTGATGGCCGACCTCGCTGACCGCGGTGAGAAGCTGCCCGCAGCCCAGCGACGTGACATGGCCTGGATCTGCCGCGACGGTGACCGCGCGAAGAATCATCTGCTGGAAGCAAACCTGCGCCTGGTGGTGTCACTGGCCAAGCGCTACACCGGTCGTGGCATGGCCTTCCTCGATTTGATTCAGGAAGGCAACCTGGGCCTGATCCGCGCGGTGGAGAAGTTCGACTACACCAAGGGCTACAAGTTCTCCACCTACGCAACATGGTGGATCCGCCAGGCGATCACCCGGGCCATGGCTGACCAGGCCCGCACCATCCGCATCCCGGTGCACATGGTCGAGGTGATCAACAAGCTGGGCCGCATCCAGCGCGAGCTGCTGCAGGACCTGGGCCGCGAGCCCACTCCTGAGGAGCTGGCCAAAGAGATGGACATCACCCCGGAGAAGGTGCTGGAGATTCAGCAGTACGCCCGTGAGCCGATCTCGCTGGACCAGACGATCGGTGATGAGGGCGACAGCCAGCTCGGTGATTTCATCGAAGACAGCGAAGCGGTGGTGGCCGTGGACGCTGTGTCGTTCACGCTGCTGCAAGACCAGTTGCAGTCGGTGCTGGAGACGCTGTCCGAGCGCGAGGCCGGCGTGGTCCGGCTGCGCTTCGGGCTCACCGACGGTCAGCCCCGCACCCTCGACGAGATCGGCCAGGTGTACGGCGTCACCCGGGAACGGATCCGCCAGATCGAATCCAAGACCATGTCGAAACTGCGGCACCCGAGCCGTTCGCAGGTCCTGCGCGACTACCTGGACTGAGCGACACTCCATATCATCACTCTGACCTGCGGGTTTGCTGGTCAATCCAGGAATAGTAGACAAGCACAGCGCATGCCAGTCAAGATATCGGTATGGCGCGCCGCAAACCTCCGACCCTGGATCTGGCCGCGCTTCTGCCGTCGTGGGAGCTGGCGTTGCGTGCCGAACGCAAGTCACCGCAGACGATCAAGTCCTACGGCGACGGGGTGCGCGGGTTCATCCGGTGGTGTGAGACCAACGGGCACTCCCCCGCGCTGGACCGGGAGCTGATGAAGGGATTCGTGGCCGATCTGCTCGACGGCGGTGCTGAACCGTCGACGGCGCGCTCCCGCCAGCTCGGGGTGCGCCGGTTTTCGGCGTGGCTGACCGAAGAGGGTGAGATCGACGACGACCCCCTGCTGGGGCTGAAAGCCCCGAAGCTCGATTCGAAGGTGACGGACTCGCTGACCGACGACGAACTGAAGCGTCTGATCAAGGCGTGCGGCGGCAGAGAGTTCCGCGACCGCCGCGACGAGGCCATCATCAGGTTGATGGCTGAGACCGGGATGCGGGCCGGGGAGGTCACCAGCCTGTCAGTCGGTGACGTTGACTTGAACCGGGGACTGGTGACAGTGCGGCGCGGCAAAGGCGGCCGGGGTCGCCTGGCACCGTTCGGCGACCAGACCGCGCGGGCGATCGACCGCTACCTGCGTACCCGCCGCACCCACCGGCTCGCCGAAACGCCGGCACTCTGGCTCGGCGACCGCGGCAAATCCTTGGAGTACTACGGGCTGCACAGAGCCCTGAAGTACCGGGCTCAGCTCGCCGGCCTGACGAAGTTCCACCCCCACCTGTTGCGGCACACCGCCGCCTCCCGGTGGCTGGCCGCAGGCGGCTCCGAAGGCGGCTTAATGGCCGTCGCAGGGTGGTCGACCCGCGACATGCTCGACAGATACACCCGCGCCACAGCCTCCGACCGGGCAGCGGCCGAGGCCCGCGGCTTGGGGTTGGGGGATTTGTGAGCGAAGAAGAACTGCTGCGGCTGGAAGCCGACGACCCGGACGTGCTGGCGCTCACCGGCTTAGCGCTGTACGACTCCCTGGCCATACCAGATCCGCCGCTGAGGCTGGCGTGCCAGCAGTGCGGCGTGCTACTGGCACAAGCCGGCGTCAACCACTGTGAAAACGGGATTCGCCTCCCTGCTAGGCAACAGTGATGGCCGGCCATGACGGTAGTCCTACCCGAGTCGCGACCAGCGCCGAACCGCCGAGACTCAGCAAACCCTGCCTTCAATAAAGATGCAGTTCAACAGGGGGTATGCAAATCTCAGCAAACCCGCAAACGGACCAACCTTTGGCTTATCCCTTATTTCGCCCACGAAATTGCGGTTCTCACATGTGTTGTTGAAATTCTGTTTGCGAAAATCGCGGGGGCCCTCGACTCCGCGTAGCCCCTTCCTCCCGAGATTTGCCTACCGCCCGCCCGGCGAACCATCGTGCGGCTCAGACGCTAGCCATTGCGGCACGACGGGATCGAGAGGAAATGATGACACTTGAGCATGGACGCACCCGCTACACCCGCGGTTGCCGCTGCGAACTGTGCAAAGCGGCCGAACGCGACTACCAGCGCAATCGCTACCAGCGCCAGCGTGGTCTAGCCACCGACGACGCCGCAGACACGCCTGGGCCCGTGCTAACTGTGGTCACCGGTTCAGACGCGGATTCGTCGGATGACGGCCCGGTGGTCGCCGCGGTGCACGCCGAGCTCGATGCGGCTCCGGCCGCTGGGGAGCGTCCCGGGATGGCCGCGATCGCGCTGGCGCTCGCCGCCATCCTCGACGACCCTAAGCATGTGGCGGCTCAGCCGGCGGCCGCGCGGCAGTTAGTGGCAATCCTAAACACGCTGACTAAGCGCGGCTGCCGGTACGGGAAGCTCGCGGTGGTTAAGTCGATGACGACGAGTTCACCAGCTCAGAAGCCCGGTAATTTGAACCACGTTCCGAGGCGGGTGGTGACTGCACGAACCCGCCTGTGAGGCGCGCCCGCCAGCCGCGGAGGTATCGCGATTTTGGAGGTGTACCTGCCGGGGTTTCAACCATCCGCGTTTGGGAACAAGTGATTGATACGCGGGGGGCGCCGCGTAGCAGGTATTGCCAGTGAGCCGCAACCACTGAGCGGGGAGTTCGATCAGAATGTTGTCCAGCAGAAATAAAAGCTCGGCAAACAAATTCAGACAGAAACAAGAATTAATGGCTTTCGATCGCAATCCGAAGCACAAATATATTCAACAGTGTCCTGAATGCGATGCAATACATGAAACACAGAGGCAGAATGACGAGCACTGTGTTCAATGTAAAGCCAGCAAGATGACCGCCTAGGCAGCTCGGGTCTCCCAGGACCGTCGGGCAGCGACGAATGGACCGTCGGCTGCCGCTCAAGATTATTTGACCCTTGCCCAACAGTGGCTTTCGGGTGTTTGCTTGCCATGTGGCAAGACAGCCACAAGCCATCAAGGAGGTCCACCATGGCCATCGTCGCAACCACCATCGTCCATCCAAACCCCGGCGTGAACTGGGACGACGTTCAGAAGCAGTTGAAGAGTGCGAGTGAGCTTGCCCGCAAACATGGCGGGGAGAACGTCACGGTGATGGTCAACATGGTGGGGGGTCAGGGGACCAACGCCATCGGCTTCATGTCGACCGCCGAGGACTGGGCGAAGTACGGCCAGATTCAGCAAAGCCTCAGTACCGATCCGGATTACCAGAAGCTTTTGATGGAGGCAGGCCAGATCGCCACCTGGGAGAACTACCTCAGCCAGACAATCGAACTCTAGCAACGCCCCAACGTTTATACCGATCGACAACCCTCAGCCGGGGTCCGGCATTTATTGCCGGTGCCGCCATTCGCAATTGCCTAGGTAATCACCGGTGGTAACTATCTAGGCATCGCGGTTGGGGGAACACGTCCATTTAATGACCGGCACGCGTCTCCGCTGATTTTGGCGAAGGTGCCTGTGGGTCCACCAGCTGTGCCTTCCAGGCAGGTTTCCAGCTTGTATGGCCGCCCCGGCACGAGCCTGCGGACGGTCTACGGGCCGCCCCCTGCGTGTCGGGGATTGCCGTGTCCTCGCCGGGCCGGCCGGGGTGCGCTAGGCGCTCATCGAGCAATTCGTCGACCTGATGACTCGACGGCTCGCCGCCGTGCTCACGGATTGAACGGCGCTCCTCTTATTGTTCGGCTCAGCTGGCGCAGGTCTTTCCGCGGTATTCGGCCCTCGGCTGCCACGGTGCGAGCAATGCTGAGCCAGTCGTGGCCTTGCTTCTGCAGCTGAACTGCGAGCTGCCGCAGTTGATTTAGATCGGGCAGTGCATCCTCTGCGGTCACTACGTGCACCGGTGCATAACGGCGCGAAAGCGCATCCACCAGGCGGTCGCGGTCACGGTCGGACTCGAACCAGTTCTCCACCAGAATGAGGCTCTGAATGGTCGCCGATCGACCCCTGAGCTCTAGCGGACCGCCGGATGCTTCAAATCGATCCTCGCGCACTTCGGTGATGGGTCCGGTTAGTTCCACAACGCCAAGGACTAGAACGATCTCGGTTGGATTGATCGACCGCGCCCAGCCTGGGCCGAAGACTTTCATTGACAGTGCTTCCTGGAGGGCGTCTTCGAGGTGGGCGAAGGCAGAGATCCCCGCGGTGCAGCTCGGGTCGAGCGGTTGGTGCAGGGGCGTATCGAGGCACTTTGCAGCCAGCGCAGGAGCGAGCCAGGGCTCTGGTATGTAGATTCCACGAAGAGCCCGTTCGCCGGGCTTCACGGCCCAGATGCGCCACCCCTCTGCCTTTGTGGTCATGCTTCGAGCCTGACAGTTATCGGCCCACCACCCAAGCGGATGACGGGCCAGACGCTTGTAACAGTGTTACGGCGTGACATGCCTTGCGAAGGTTGGACGCGCAAGCCCAAACCCGCAGTTCAGAGCCCTATTGGCACCACCGCAAACCCCGCAGGCACGTAACAGTGTCCCACGCGGTTGGCGTGGCGAAAAATGGGCACAGCCAAAGGCTGGTCCGTTTAGACGTTTGCTGAGGTTTGCATACCCCCTCCCGAGCAAACTTAAAGTGTCTGTCAACGGCAACCGAAAACTGATCAGCTGTCGGCAATCGAAAATTGACCAGCTTGGGTTTCATTGGTCGTCGGCCGTGACGGTGGGGACGCGGCCGAGGTCTCGGTCTTTGATGCGGTAGCTGTCGCCTTTGAGGGCGATGACCTCGGCGTGATGCACGAGGCGGTCGATCATGGCCGCGGCTACGACATCATCGCCGAATACTTCACCCCAGCGGCCGAAGGGCTTGTTGCTGGTGACGATGAGGCTGGCTCGTTCGTAGCGGGAGGACACCAGTTGGAAGAACAGGTTGGCGGCTTCGGGCTCGAACGGTATGTAGCCCACCTCGTCGATGACCAGCAGCGGGTAGCGGGCCAGCCGGATCAGTTCGCCTTGCAGTGTGCCGCTGTGATGGGCCGTGGCCAGCCGGTCGACCCATTGAGAGGCGGTGGCGAACAGGACTCGGTGACCGGCCTGGCAGGCGCGGATCGCAATGCCGATCGCTAAATGGGTTTTCCCGGTTCCCGGCGGCCCGAGGAACACCACGTTGTCTTTGGCGGTGACGAAGTCCAGGGTGCCCAAGTGGGCGATGATGTCGCGTTTGAGACCCCGGGCATGGTCGAAGTCAAACTCCTCCAACGACTTCCGGGACGGGAAACGCGCAGCCCTAATGCGTCCCTCACCGCCGTGTGACTCGCGGGCAGAAACCTCACGCTGCAGACACGCTGCCAGGAACTCCTCATAGCTCCACGTCTCAGTGCGGGCGCGCTCGGCGAGCCGGTCAACGGCCTCACGCAGGGTCGGCGCTTTCAATGCCCGGGTCAGATACGCCAGCTCCGCGCGCACATCCCGGCTGCCGGCAGCGGTCTTGGCTGCCATCACGCCACCGGCCCGTCCAGGCCCAACAGGGTGTCGTAGTCGGTCAGGGGGCGCTGTTCGACCTCAACATGAGCGGGTGGCCTGATGACGTCGAACCGCTTGCGCCGCAATGCTTTGGCGGCTCCGATATGGTCGGGATCACTGATCGTCTGGTGTTTGGCCCACTGCCGGGAATGCTCGGCGACCAGGTTGCCCTGACACCACACCCGGACCCGGTGCAAGTCTGCGGTGATCTCGATGCGCCGACCGACCGCGACTGGGTGCACCGAGTAGTCGTTACCGTCGAGGCGCACGTAGTGATCGCGCGGCAACCGTGTGGAGGTCCGCCACCCGGTGCTTGGCCCGACGGGCGGCAACGCCAGCATCGCCGCCTTATCGGCCTCGATCCGGTCTGCCGGGCGACACCCCAGCACCCGGTGCTGGCGGTGATTGGCCCGAACCAACCAGTCCTGCAACTGGGTATTGAAATCTGCTGGCGAGTCGAACGCGCGGCCCGGCAGAAATGCCCGCTCCAGGTAGTCGTGGAAGCGTTCGACCAGGCCCTTGGCTTCGGGATCACCAGGTTTGCAGATCAGCACCTTAGCCGCCAGCGTGCCCCGAAACGCATGACATTGTGCGGTCAGTTGGGATTGGCGTGCCCGCCACCGCCCGACCGCACCTTCGCCGTCCCACACCAACACCCGTGGTGTGGCACCCAGCGTCGAAAGGTGGTGCCACCAACCGGCATACAGGTCTTCGGCGGCCCGGGTTGGGATCAGCACCGCCGAGGCCCACCGCGAATACCCGCACACCATGGTCAGCACCGGCAGCGCTGTCGCAGTGCGGACCTGCCCGAACCCCACCGGCACCTCGACATCGGGGAACCAGAAATCACACTGCGCGATCTCCCCGGCCACATAGGTCGTGCGTGAAGCCGGGTCCGGCGGCAGATACAGCGGGCGCAGCTCCCGTACCCGTTCACTAAGCGTCCGGATCGAGTACGACCACCCGATCCGCTCGGCGATCACCGTCGCCGGCATCCTCGGATACGCCGCCAAAAGCTCCCGAATCCTCGGCTCGGCTCCATCGGCCACCGAACCGGCCGGCCCACGCTGGTACTTCGGCGGACCCTCCGACGCCATCGCCGCCTTCACCGTGTTCCGCGAGATGCCCATCACCCGCGCGATCTCCGATATCGACAACCGCTCCGACCGGCGCAACCGCCGGATCTCTGCCCAGTCCTCCACGCTCAACACTCGCTTCCTCCTTGGCCCACAGCCAAGGCTCTCCAGGAAGCTCGTCAAATTTCAATTGCCGCGCTCTGGTCAGTATTCAGTTGCCGTCGACACCCCTGAGCTCTAGCGGACCGCCGGATGCTTCAAATCGATCCTCGCGCACTTCGGTGATGGGTCCGGTTAGTTCCACAACCCCAAGGACTAGAACGATCTCGGTTGGATTGATCGACCGCCCCAGCCTGGGCCGAAGACTTTCATTGACAGTGCTTCCTGGAGGGCGTCTTCGAGGTGGGCGAAGGCAGAGATCCCCGCGGTGCAGCTCGGGTCGAGCGGTTGGTGCAGGGGCGTATCGAGGCACTTTGCAGCCAGCGCAGGAGCGAGCCAGGGCTCTGGTATGTAGATTCCACGAAGAGCCCGTTCGCCGGGCTTCACGGCCCAGATGCGCCACCCCTCTGCCTTTGTGGTCATGCTTCGAGCCTGACAGTTATCGGCCCACCACCCAAGCGGATGACGGGCCAGACGCTTGTAACAGTGTTACGGCGTGACATGCCTTGCGAAGGTTGGACGCGCAAGCCCAAACCCGCAGTTCAGAGCCCTATTGGCACCACCGCAAACCCCGCAGGCACGTAACAGTGTCCCACGCGGTTGGCGTGGCGAAAAATGGGCACAGCCAAAGGCTGGTCCGTTTAGACGTTTGCTGAGGTTTGCATACCCCCTCCCGAGCAAACTCACCGCGACGCCGACTTTGCTCGCCCGCAGCGGGTGCGTGGGTTTTGGCTTGCGATCATGGCGCGCCCGTGAGGCGCTGAGCGGGGTGTAATCCTCGGTGGTGCGTTAAGAAGCCAGCGCCCACGCCCGCTCATCGGCTCTCGTCGAGTGGCCGCGTTCAATTTGGACGTGACCATGTCCCTTGAGCCCGGGAAGCCAGCGGAGCGGCCAAGGCGCTCAGCACTTCGTCGATGAAGGTTTCAACTCTTGGCCGCGCGTCTCCGTCGAAAACACCGGGTGACGCGTCGAGCAGAATTTCGTAGCCGTCGGTGCAGCTGATCGTCAGCTGACGGCCCCACCGCGTTGTGTTCTCAGATTGGTTGTAGTAGGTCTTCACGGTCAGATCGACGCTTGCCAGTGTGTCGAGCTGAACTATCCGGCCATTGATCTTGGTCTCTTCACCGGCCATCGCGTCTTCGGGCTCGGCGACGCCTTCACAGCGCAGGACACCGATGGTGCGGTTATTGAGCCAATACGCGCACCACTTTGTGTTGCTCTCCTTTACTCCAAGGCGACGCGTCGTGTGCGCTGTTAGATGCTTGACCGTTGTGAGGTATGCCCTTGATATCGAGATGTCAGGTTGGCCCCACAGCTCACGCCGGAGGTCCCGCAGGCCCATGTCATCGCTCGTCATAGACGGCACGCTACTGAATCGGCCCGCCACCAAAGGGAAGAGTGTGGCGGGCCGACTACCTCTTCAGACGCGGGCTGCGTCGATTCGGTTCCTGTTGTGCGGGTCTTCGATCTCGTCGGCGGCCTCAGGTTCGGCCGCGTAGCGCGCAGCTTCCATAAACGTCCGCGCGAACTCGTTAGCCGGGTTCGGCGACGGGTGGCGCTTGGAGCGGAGCCATCCTCTCGGAGCGCGTCGCGTCAGTCAAAGATATTTCGGCCTACAGCGTTAGGCTGCGAGCGGGTTTTAGCACGTCAGGCACAGCGCATACCGGGTCCTAGTGCGCGACTATTTGGATTGAGCGCGCGCACTCCGAGCTACCTTCCTGACCAGTAATTTTTACGGGTCAGTACAAGCACAACGCTGCTGGTCAAAAATCTTGGCAAAGCGCGTCGCATTTCTGGTGGGCGGTGCGCTAGTGCAGAGATTCGCGCGTTCGTGTGGGCAGGCAACGATGCATTGCCGCGGAATAGTCAATTTGCGGTATTCGAAGTAAGTAGCTGTCCTAGACTCAGGTCGAAGTCGGGTTTGGAAATTCGGTCGGAGGGCTTAATGGGCAAAGTCGTATATCGCGTAGCGGGCGCTGTCACGGTGGCATTCGCGCCCTTGGCGTACGTGGCAGCGGTGTCGCTTGGAGTCAGCTCGGCTCAACCTCCGGATTGTGGTCCGGGCAACTTCTACAACCCCGGAGCCGATGCGTGCCAGCCGCTCGGGCCACCGCCGCCCCCGGATTGCGGTCCGGGCAACTTCTACAACCCCGCAGCCAACGGGTGCCAGCCTCTCGGGCCACCACCGCCCCCAGATTGCGGTCCGGGCAACTTCTACAACCCCGGAATCAACGAGTGCCAGCCTCTGGGGCCACCGCCGCAGTAGCGCTACGTCGAAATTCGCCGCCACCGGCGGGTGGAGTCACACCGCATCCCGCGCCACAGCGCGCGACTACTGAACTGAACGCGGCGGTCCGCGTCGCTGCGGCACCGTGTTCGGCCGCGGCGGCAGACCGGGTGGCTTACCGTGACCGGATGTCGGCTGGCCGCATCCTCATTCCGTCCGAGTCGGCTTTCGAATCCGCAGTGGGCTACTCGCGCGCCGTGCGCATCGGTCCGTACGTGGCGGTGTCCGGAACGACGGGAGCCGGCGCAAACGTCGTCACCCAGACCCGAGATGCGCTGAGACGCATCCAGAGCGCTTTGGCGGCTTGCGGGGCGGCACTGCACGACGTCATTCGCACCCGCATCTACCTGACCGACATCTCGCACTGGCGCGAGGTGGGCGCCGTGCACTTCGACGTCTTCGGTACCGTCCGCCCGGCGGCCACCATGGTGCAGGTCAGCGCGCTCATCGCAGCGGAGCTGCTCGTTGAGATCGAGGTCGACGCCTACCTTTGCGACGGGGTCGACGAGTCGGGCAGCGGCGCGAACGAACCATCCGCGCCGGGCCGGTAGACCGCCACTTCGATCACTGCTTCGACCGGCAACGGGCCGTAGAGATGCGGGAACAACATCGACTCGGGGTCGGTCGGCACGCCGGGTTCCCAGCGCACCGGCGAGTCCAGGCGGGCCGGATCGATGTGCAGCAGCACCAGGTCGTGGCGTCCGTGGAAGAGCCGATTGGCCGGCAGGTGGACCTGGGCAGGTGTCGAAAGATGAACGAACCCCGCCCGCTCCAGCGATTCGGGGTGCACGTGACCGCGCGCCCGAGCGGTCGACCAATCAGCGGCAGGGCACAGATGCACCAGCGTGGCGATGTTCACACCGATAGCCTGCTTGACCAGGCGTGAGAAACGACACAGCGGGTAACCCCCGGGGAACAACGCCTAAAGCCGCGGCGTCTGAGACAGTGAATACAGCCAGAACGGAGACGCCAATGAACGCAACTGTGACGACGACGACCAGTCCCTCGCTGACTCGGGCTGATCGTTGCGACAGGTGCGGTGCCGCAGCTCGTGTGCGTGCCAAGCTGCCGTCCGGCTTCGAGCTCCTGTTCTGCCAGCACCACGCCAACGAGCACGAAGCAAAGCTGATCGAGTCCGCTGCGGTGCTGGAGGTTGCTCCGCTGGAGTTCTGATACTCCTTCGCAGCGCGAAACGGGGCTGACTTCGGTCAGCCCTTTTTCATCTGCTCGTAGATTCGCTTGCAGTCCGGGCACACCGGAGATCCCGGCTTGGCTGAGCGGGTTACTGGAAACACCTCGCCGCACAGCGCCACCACGTGAGTCCCCATCACCGCACTCTCGGCGATCTTGTCTTTCTTGACGTAGTGGAAGTACTTCGGTGTGTCGCTGTCGGTCCCGTCGTCGACGCGTTCGTCGGTGTCGGTGCGCTCGATCGTCTGGCTCTGCATGCCACATATTGTGCCGGAACCGGCTCGCGTACCGCCTGTCGAAATCGGCCCAAGCCAAACTGGACAATCTGTGCAACAGTGGAGGAATGAAGCGCGGCCCCCAGCTGGGTTTCGACGACGACGGTCGACCGGTATTGATCACCGCCGCCGCGCCCTCCTACGAAGACCAGCACCGTCAGCGGGTACGAAAGTACTTTACCCTGATGGCCTTTCGGATTCCTGCGCTCGTGCTGGCCGCGGTGGCCTATGGCGCCTGGCACAACGGACTAATTTCTTTGGCGATCGTTGCCGCCTCGGTGCCGCTGCCGTGGATGGCGGTGTTGATCGCCAACGACCGGCCGCCGTTGCGCGCGGACGAACCGCGGCGATTCGACACCCCTCGGCGTACGCCGCTGTTTCCGACAGCTGAACGTCCTGCCCTCGAGTCCCGCAGACCTGCCATGCCTCAACCGGATCCGCAGGCCTGGCCGGACGGCGATTTGCAGTAGCGGTCGAGCTTTTCGACTCTCAGCACATTCTCAGCGATCGCGGCACATTTCCGCACGTCAATGGGTGTGAGACGGTCACGCGGCGGGAACTCATGGCCCGGGTTGGTCGTTGGACCACATGACAGTTCAAGCCGATCGGGAGGGGCCATGGCAAACGCCACCACAAGCCGAGTTGACAGCGATCTGGACGCTCAGAGCCCAGCCGCGGACTTGGTGCGGGTGTATCTGAACGGCATCGGCAAAACGGCGTTGCTCACCGCCGCCGACGAGGTCGAGCTCGCGAAGCGAATCGAAGCAGGGCTTTACGCTCAGAACATCCTCGATACCCGTAAGCGTCTCGGCGATAACCGCAAACGCGATCTGGCGCTCGTGGTACGCGACGGCGAAGCGGCGCGCCGTCATCTGCTCGAAGCCAACCTACGGCTGGTGGTGTCTTTGGCAAAGCGCTACACCGGTCGCGGCATGCCGCTGCTGGACCTGATCCAGGAAGGCAACCTGGGCTTGATCCGCGCGATGGAGAAGTTCGATTACACAAAGGGATTCAAGTTCTCCACGTACGCAACCTGGTGGATCCGCCAGGCCATCACCCGCGGTATGGCAGACCAGAGCCGCACCATTCGGCTCCCGGTTCACCTGGTCGAACAGGTCAACAAGCTGGCCCGGATCAAGCGGGAGATGCACCAGAATCTGGGGCGCGAGGCCACCGACGAAGAGCTGGCCGCCGAATCCGGCATTCCCGTCGACAAGATCAACGACCTGCTCGAGCACAGCCGCGACCCGGTGAGCCTGGACATGCCGGTGGGCTCCGAGGAGGAAGCCCCGCTGGGCGACTTCATCGAAGACGCTGAGGCGATGTCGGCGGAGAACGCGGTGATCGCAGAGCTGCTGCACACCGACATTCGCAGCGTGCTCGCCACGCTCGACGAGCGGGAGCACCAGGTGATCCGGCTGCGGTTCGGCCTGGACGACGGGCAGCCCCGCACGCTGGACCAGATCGGCAAACTCTTCGGCTTATCCCGCGAGCGGGTTCGGCAGATCGAGCGCGAAGTAATGGCCAAACTGCGCAACGGCGAGCGGGCCGACCGGTTGCGCTCTTACGCCAGCTGAGACCAGTACCCGGATGCCCGCCGCCCGCTGCGGCGGGCATCCTGCTGCTGGAGTGTTAGCGGACCGTTCGCGCTGCCGCGAAGTAGACTCAGCGGCAATGGAGGGTGCGGAATGAACGACCTGGTCGATACCACCGAGATGTATCTGCGGACAATTTACGACCTCGAAGAGGAGGGTGTAACACCGCTGCGTGCACGCATCGCGGAGCGCCTCGAGCAGAGTGGCCCGACCGTCAGTCAGACCGTTTCGCGGATGGAGCGGGATGGGCTGCTGCACGTCGCCGGGGACCGCCATTTAGAGCTGACCGACAAGGGCCGGGCGTTGGCCGTCGCGGTGATGCGTAAGCACCGTCTGGCCGAACGCCTGCTTGTCGACGTCATCGGGCTCCCCTGGGAGGAAGTGCATGCCGAGGCATGCCGGTGGGAGCATGTGATGAGCGAGGACGTCGAGCGGCGGCTTGTTCAGGTGCTCAACAACCCCACCACTTCGCCATTCGGCAACCCGATCCCCGGCCTGCTGGATTTAGGCGTGGGATCAGACTTCGGCTCCGAAGACTCTGTCCTCGTGCGGTTGACCGAGCTGCCCGCAGGGTCCCCGGTGGCGGTAGTCGTCCGCCAGATCACTGAGCACGTCCAAGGTGACATCGATCTGATCACCCGCTTCAAAGATGCGGGCGTGGTGCCCAATGCCCGGGTGACCGTTCAATCCACCCCCAGCGGTGGCGTGACCATCGTCATCCCAGGTCACGAGAATGTGACGCTGCCGCACGAGATGGCGCACGCCGTCAAAGTCGAAAAGGTGTGATCCGCCGGCCCGCGACGATGCGCTAGCCCCTTACCCGGCGCGTCGGCCCCACGCTCGTCGCGGCGGCAATTGCACCCCCAGCCGCTCAGCCAATCGGTAGCCCGTCAATGCCAGTTCGCGGATGCGTTCGGGCCGCAGTCCGGATTGCAGCGCCGCATCCAGCATTCCCGCCATCCGGTGATCAGGCGCGCAGCGCAGCGCCGCTTCCAAAGCGACTCCGGCCAGCGGCCCGTCACCACGGGCGTACGCACTGAACGCCAGCAGCACCAGTGCCTCCACTCGCCACGGCGCCGGCAGGGTTCGGGACAACAGCGCCCACAGCGACTCCGCCTCGCCGGCGTTCTCACCGACCGCCAAGGCGTACAGGGTGTCGCGGACTTGTACATCGGCCAGGGCACAGCCGAGCCTGGCCAGCTCTGTGTCGGCGACCTCCTGACCGCCGGCGAGCCTTGCGGCGGCGGCCATCGTCTCCTCGACGTCGTGGCGGCCACACCCGTCGGGATCAGCGTCGTGAGCGACCGCCCGAGACGCCGCACACTCAGCCAGCGCCACCGCTAAGTCGGCGCTGTGACCAGCGTCGCCGACCGCCACGACGGCCTGTAGGTCGGCGCGTCGGGCATACAGCCGTCTGCCGTCCAGCACCGCTGCCGCCGCCACAGGCGACGCAGACGGGTCGTCGATAAGGCCGCCCGCGCCGCAGCCGTCGACGCAATGCCACCGGCCGCCGGCCGCGATGCGGTCTACCACTTGCACAGCCCACAGGTCGATGGCGTACTGCGCGAGCGCCGCGGTGAGCGCCTCACCCAGCTCGCGGTAGTCCTCGTCGCACACCGGGCACCCGGCACCGTCGGCGTCGACGATCACCGCAATTGCGGCTTCCGGTTCGGCGGCTGCGGCGACTTCGGCGAGCTGCGCCACCTGCTGCACGAGCCCGTCGGACAAGTCCACCCGCATCACGGCGCCCATCTCGCCGTCGCCGACCGATACCACCACGAGTGATTTCTCCGGCACGAAACCGAGGACGGCCGGCAGTGCAGCGATCAGCGCGCCGGGACGGTGCAATTCGAAGTCAGGTCGTTGATGCGTCATGCCTGGCACGCTCGCAACCGGCACCGTCAGCTGAAGGCGGTGCAGCAGCTCAGACCGGCCGGCTGTGGAGCAAGCCGCCACTGTGGATTCTCGAGCTGTTCGTTCAGCGCTGGGCGAACAGGTGCGGCGGAATGGGCCTTCGACGCCCGATGCTTCAGTATTTACGGGCGGGCGGGGGTCGAGCGTCTCGGTTCTGACATCAGGGCCTTCACGCGCGTAAGGGACACTGGGGTAACGCGGTGCGCACAGCACTGCGGCGAGGAGGCACACGATGGGCCGACATGAGTCTTTAGAGCAGCCCGGACCCGGTCAGCGCTATCAATCCGGGCAAAGCGGGATGTACGAGCTGGAGTTTCCGGCACCGCAGTTGTCGTCGGCAGACGGTCGCGGGCCGGTACTCGTACATGCTCTGGAGGGCTTTTCCGACGCCGGACACGCCATCCGTTTAGCGGCCGCCCACCTCAAGGACTCGCTGGACACCGAGCTGGTGGCATCGTTCGCTATCGATGAGCTGCTCGATTATCGGTCGCGGCGGCCGCTGATGACCTTCAAAACCGATCACTTCACCCACTACGAAGACCCGGAGCTGAGCCTGTACGCGCTGCACGACGGCGTCGGTACACCGTTCTTGTTGCTCGCAGGTTTGGAGCCGGACCTGAAGTGGGAGCGTTTCATCACCGCTGTGCGGTTACTGGCCGAGCAGCTCGGCGTGCGGCAAACCATCGGCCTGGGCACCATTCCCATGGCGGTGCCCCACACCCGGCCGGTGACGATCACCGCACACGCCAACGACAAGAAGCTGATTGCCGACTTCACCCCGTGGGTATCGGAGGTCCAGGTGCCCGGCAGCGCGTCCAACCTGCTTGAGTACCGGATGGCTCAGCACGGACACGAGGTGATCGGGTTCACCGTGCACGTCCCCCACTACCTCAGCCAGACCGATTACCCGGCCGCCGCGCTCGCGCTACTGGAGCAGGTTGCCAAATCTGCGTCGCTGGACTTGCCGCTGCGTGCGCTGACTGAAGCGGCCACTGAGATTAGGGGCAAGATCGACGAGCAGGTCGAGGCGAGCAGCGAGGTCGCTCAAGTGGTGACAGCGCTCGAGCGTCAGTACGATGCCTTCATCGCCGCTCAGGAGAACCGGTCGCTGCTGACGCGCGATGACGAACTGCCCAGTGGGGACGAATTAGGTGCTGAGTTCGAGCGCTTTTTGGCCCAACAGGCGGAGAGAAAGCCGAAAGACGACGATTCGAGCTAGCGCCCTGACGCGCCGACGACGATGCTTCAGCGATGCGATGAGGAAGAGTGGCGCAATCGACCCGCGACGACGATGCTTCAGCGATGCGATGAGGAGAAGCGGCGCGATGCACAGAACCCGACAAAGAAGTTGATGACGTTGATCGAGCGCAAGCCCAACCTTCGCCCGGTGCGCGAAGTGACGCCGTCGCTGCAGTTCCGCACCATCCACGGCTACCGGCGAGCCTTTCGCATCGCCGGCTCGGGGCCCGTGCTCCTGCTGATCCATGGCATCGCCGACAACTCCTCCACCTGGAACACCGTGCAGGCCAAGCTTGCGCAACGTTTCACCGTCATCGCCCCAGACCTGCTGGGTCATGGCCAGTCCGACAAACCCCGCGCGGATTACTCGGTCGCCGCTTACGCCAACGGAATGCGGGATTTGCTCAGTGTGCTCGATGTAGAGCGCGTCACGGTGATCGGTCACTCGCTAGGCGGCGGAGTGGCAATGCAATTCGCTTATCAGTTTCCGCAATTGGTCGAGCGGCTGATCCTAATCGGCACTGGAGGTGTGACCAAGGACGTCAATCTCATGTTGCGCTGGGCGTCGTTGCCAATGGGCGGCGAAGCGGTTGCGTTACTCCGGCTGCCGCTGGTGCTGCCCGCCCTGCAGCTGGCGGGGCGCGCGCTGGGCCGGGCGCTCGGATCGACCGCTGTCGGCCGCGACCTGCCCGATGTGCTGCGAATACTGGCCGACCTGCCCGAGCCGAAGGCTTACGCGGCGTTTTCCCACACGCTGCGGGCAGTGGTGGATTGGCGCGGCCAGATGGTCACCTTCCTGGACCGATGTTATCTGACCGAATCCGTACCGGTGCAACTGATTTGGGGTACACAAGACGTGGTGGTGCCGGTCAGTCACGCTTGGATGGCGCATTCGGCGATGCCTGGGTCGCAGTTGGAGATCTTCGAGCGCTGCGGGCACTTCCCCTTCCACGACGACCCGGACCGCTTCGTCGAAGTCGTCGAGCGCTTCATCGACAGCACCGAACCAGCCCAATACGATCAGTCCGCACTCCGCGAGCTACTCCGCTCCGGCGGCGGCGGCAACAACACAGTCACCGGCTCCATCGACACCCGCGTCGCGGTGCTCAACGCCATGGGGTCTGACGAGCGCAGCGCGACCTGATTCGACGGTTGCGCGCGCCGGGCCGGTTGTTCAGCTTTTCCGATGCAACACCGCGGCGAGGTGATGCTGTAGCGGTTGGCCTACGGCGCCCAACTGCACCGTGTATGACAGCTGGTCGCCGTCGATGCGAACCCGGCGGGAAAGCGCAGTCACCTGTTTGGCCGACGGCGTCAAGCCGATCATCGAAGCGCTGACGTCGATCTCGATGACACCCTCGACGTCCCGATACGTGCCGACCTCTATTTCGGTGACTCCGGTGGGGTGCGCGAGGACTAACTCCACTTGACCGGGGTGCGGCACTCGCAGATACCCGGTCTCGGCGTGCAACGGCCTTCCGTCGGCCACCGCCCTGGTTTTCTGCCCATAGGACAAGAATGGTTTTCCCACGTGGCTGAAAACCGCCTCTTCGAGGTAGTCGAACGGCTCAATCGTCGGGTATTCACCCGAGCCGCGGCCCGCCCATTCGCCCAGTAGCGGCGTCAACGCCCGGAGGTCGGGGTGTAGATCCGGCACGGGTCAGCCCGGTGCGGAAACTCTGCGGTGCGCACGCAACGCCGCTATCTCACGCTCGAAGTCGGCGGCCGACGAGAACGACCGGTACACCGAGGCGAACCGCAAGTAAGCTACTTCGTCGAGGTCGCGCAGCGGCCCCAGAATGGCCAGACCGACCTCGTTGCTCGGGACCTCTGCCGATCCGTTGGCGCGCACGGTGTCTTCCACCTGTTGCGCCAGCAAGTTCAACGCGTCGTCGTCAACCTGACGGCCCTGGCATGCCCGTCGCACACCGCTGATCACCTTTTCCCGGCTGAACGGCTCGGTGACCCCGCTGCGCTTGACCACTGCCAGTACCGCAGTCTCGACGGTGGTGAACCGCCGACCGCACTCCGGGCAAGATCGGCGACGCCGGATCGCCTGCCCTTCGTCGGTTTCCCGGGAATCCACCACTCGCGAATCGGGATGGCGACAAAACGGACAGTGCATGACCGCTCCTTCGCCACGCCGACACATCTCGGACCGTTCTGAGAGTACCTGCGTGCTCGTCCCCTCGCCCCCGACGGCACGGCCGTGCGGCGTCGTTGGCTTAAGTTGACCGTTGACGCCGCATGCAACGTTTCTACGGTGCACCTGCGACGCCGTCAGCCAACCGGCGCGATGAGCGTCTGACCCGCCGCAAGAGCCGGGGAGCTCAGGTCATTCAGTTCCCGGATCCGTTGAGCCACCCTCGTGACCGGCGCACCGGGAGCAACCCGGGCGGCGAGGTGCTGCAGGCTCTCCCCCGCGTCAACCCGCACGACGGCGAGCCGTTCGGGCACCTGACCCGATGTCTGCGCTCCCTCGACCAATCCCCCGAGGTGAGCAACCGTCCCCAACCAGACAGTGATCAGCGCGGCGAGCATCGCCAGCCCCACGGTGGTTATCGGCGTGATCGGCCGCCGGCGGTGCGGTAGGCAGGACATCACGACACCGGTGCCCCGATAGCGCGGCGGCGCGACAGCGGGACGTCGCTGCCGCGGAGCACGGGAACCGGGGCGGTTGGCATCCCTGGCCGGGATCCGGACCGGCCGTCCGCGGCCAGGGATCTGGACAGGGGCGGTGTCAATGAGTGTCATGGCGTAAACCTCCCGGAGGATTCGATCGACTGTATGTTCGAAGTATATTCGATCACCTGTTCGAAATCCGAACGTGTGATCGAATTGTTGCCGAGCGAGGCCTACCATAAAGCCGCCCACCGACAAGTAGCAGGGTTCGACCGCACCCCAGGACGACACGCCTCGAACAAATGTTTGAAAAGCCGCTGCCGGAGGGCTACATTGCCTGCATGACCGATAGCAGCGATACTCCGGGGTCAGGTCGCCGCACTCAGATCAGCGACGCGACGTTGACCCCCCGACAACGCACCATCCTCGAGGTGATCCGTTCCTCGGTGACCACTCGGGGATACCCGCCCAGCATCCGGGAGATCGGCGATGCCGTGGGCCTGACGTCGACGTCGTCGGTGGCCCACCAGCTGCGCACCTTGGAGCGCAAGGGCTATCTACGCCGCGACCCGAACCGGCCCAGGGCTGTTGACGTGCGCGGGACCGAGGATCTCGCGGAGGGCGCGGGACAGCATCCAGTGCCGCCCACTACCGACGTTGCCGGCTCCGACGCGCTGCCAGAGCCGACATTCGTCCCTGTGCTCGGGCGCATTGCGGCCGGCGGTCCCATCCTGGCCGAGGAAGCTGTCGAGGACGTTTTCCCGTTGCCTCGCGTACTGGTCGGTGAAGGCGCGTTGTTCCTGCTGAAGGTCGTCGGCGACTCGATGGTCGATGCGGCGATCTGTGACGGCGACTGGGTTGTGGTGCGCCAGCAGAACGTCGCCGACAATGGCGACATCGTTGCGGCGATGATCGACGGCGAGGCAACGGTGAAGACGTTCAAACGCACCGGTGATCAGATCTGGCTGATGCCGCACAATCCTGCGTTCGACCCGATCCCGGGCAACGATGCCGCGGTGCTCGGCAAGGTCGTCACGGTGATCCGCAAGATCTGAGCGGCCGGACTATCCCGGCTTGCTGAAGCCGTTCGCCCGCGCCGCTTCTTCGCTGACGAACCAGACTTCGGCGAGTGTGTCGTCATAGAGCGCGTCGCCCGGGGCGTAATACAGGCCGTAGCTTGCGCTGGCTTTGACGGGATAGCCATCCGGCACCTCGTAGGGGTCGTCCAACGGCAGGTGGATCGCCAACTGGGCCGCTGTCCGGATGTTCCCCTCGGCCGGCCCGACTGTTCCGTCGGTGTCCGGATCTGCAGCCGCATGCCGGCCACCGCCGAGTTCAGCCGCTGTCGGGATGCGGGTCGGCGCGGTGTCGACGGCATCTGGATCCTCGACGTCCTCGTCTTGATGTTGCTGGAAGTCGGATGCCTGCTGGTCGGTGGCCATGTCGGCGGCCGGCGCATCAACACCGGCAGCCCCGGCTCTTGGCGCCCAGCCCGGCTCACCGGGTGCGCCGGGGGTCGGTCGAACCGCCTGCGGGTCTCGGTAGTGCTGCAGCAGTTGCGACGTCACTTCATCACCGGCAATGTCCTCCGGCCACGGGCCGCCGGTCTCATGCCCGGCTTCCTCGAGAGGCGCAGGAGGCGCGTCCTGCTCAGTTTCTGCGGCCGCCGGTTCAGCTGTAGCGGCGCGACCGCCCGGCCTCCGCAGCCCGAGAAACGGCAGCGTAGCCAGCAGCAAAAGCACCGGTACGGCAACCAGGAGCCACCGCCAATGCCAGGCAGACTCCTTGGCACCAGAAGAAGCCGACCGGCTCGGCTGACTCTGGCCCGGAACCTGGGACAGCAACGACGCCAGACTTGGCGGGTCGGTGGTGTAAGCGTTCTTGGTCCGATCCCAGGACACCTTGCCGCCGGTGAACCCCTGGGTCACTACCGCGCCACGGACCGCCTGATCGCCGACCGGCGCACCCAGCTTGCCCTTGGCGCCGCCGAGCTTGTCCCACGCCGTCTTCATGGCGCCGCGCACGACGAATGCGCCGTGACCCGAACTCCAGAAGATGACCGGCTTGTCGGCGCCGTTGAACGTGGCGACGCGACTGTTCGTGAGACCACCGTCGGCCTCGTTGGCGGTCGGAAAGCCCAAGTCGCTGCCGACCGGTCCGCCGAGTGATTCGTATTTGGCAAGAACGTCGGTCTCGAGCGCACTTGCCCCGGTTGCGGGGCTGAAGAAGATCTTGCCGTGCGCGAAGTTCTGTGCCACCGCGTCACTGCCGATCGGGTACTGGCCGCCCTGTTTGTCGCCCAGCGGCCCGCCGATGCCGCCGGTGGCGCGCCATGCCGAGTTGATCGCTGCCAGCGGGTCGACCGGTACTTGCAGGCCGGCGAGCTGCTGGGCCAACTCGGGTGGCGTGGTGGTGAACGCCTTGGTCAGCCGATTCCACGACACCTTGCCGCCGCTGAACGCCTGGGTAGTCACTTCGCCGTTGTCGGTCTCATCACCGATCGGAGCTCCGAGCGCGCCGCCAGAGCTGCCCAGTTTGTCCCAGGCGGCGTTCATGGCACCCCGCACGACGTATGCGCCGTGGGCTGCTGTCCAGAAGATGACCGGCTTGTCGGTTGCGGAGAAGGTGCTGACCCGGCTGTCCGGGCCGGCCAGGCCGGGCACCTCGTTGATGGTAGGGAACCCGAGATCACTGCCGGCCGGGCCGCCAAGCGACTCGTATTTGTCGAGGATCGGGCCGAAGATCGCCCGCGCACCGGTCGCCGGAGTGAAGAAGATCTTGCCGTTGGCGAAGTTCTGCCCGAACCCGTCACCGACCGGATAAACGCCGCCTTGCTTGTCGCCGAGGGTGGACGTCGGGCCTCCGGCGTCTTTCCAGGCAGTGGTGATGGCGTCGTCGGCGTCGCTTTCCGGTGACGCTGTCGCGGTGAAAGTCACCAAGACAGCGGCCACCGCCGTCATCGCCGCAGCGATTGTCGCGCGCCGCACCGCCGCGCCGAACCGACCTCGATCTGAAGTCATCCAGCCTCCCGACCCACCCCTACGCTCAGCTGCCCAAATCTTCGTAGGGCTGGCATACAACTTTGCTACAGCCGAGGGCGATTGCGAAGTCATATAGCGGACATTGGCGAAAACGGATACCCAGCCGATGTGCAAATGATGCAGGGTCGCATCTGAATCGGCTGGGTATGCAGATGTTCATGATTCGTAGTCATGACATGCGCCGCTGGGTGAATCGCAACCTGACATGAGTGTTTCTGCAAGCGTCTGGATACTGACCGTTGCGATCATCGCCGGCTTGGCGTTGTTCGACTACGCCTTTCATGTTCGCAAGGCACATCGGCAAACATTGCGCGACGCCGCTGTCTGGTCAGGGCTCTACGTCGCTGCCGGAATAGTGTTCGGACTCGGCGTGCTGGTCGTCGCCGGAACCTCTTCGGGCGTCGAATACTTCGCCGGCTACCTGATCAATGAGGCATTGTCAGTGGACAATCTGTTCGTCTTGCTGATCCTCGTGACGAGTTTCGCAGTGCCGCGGTTCGCCCAGCAGAAAGTGCTGCTTTTCGGCATCTTGTTCGCGTTGATCGCCAGGACGGCGTTCATCTTCGTCGGTGCGGCTCTCGTCGCGGTGTTCGATGCGGCGTTCTACGTGTTCAGCGTGATCCTTTTCATTACGGCGGGAAACCTTCTCAAACCGTCGCAATCCGACGCGGGCGGAGCTGACATGGTGGCGGTCCGCATCGCCCGGCGCGTGTTGCGCACCTCCGACAAATACGACGGCGACCGACTGTTCACCGTCGAGAACGGCAAGCGGGTCATGACACCTTTGCTGTTGGTGGTGATTGCAGTCGGCGGAACTGATCTGCTATTCGCCTTCGATTCCATTCCGGCACTGTTCGGGGTGACGAGCAGCGTCTATCTCGTCTTTACGGCCACCGCGTTCTCGCTGCTGACGCTGCGGCAACTGTACTTCTTGCTGGAAGGACTGTTGGACCGGCTGGTGTACCTGTCCTACGGCCTGGCAATGGTTCTCGGCCTCATCGGCGTCAAACTGATGCTGCAGGCCCTGCACGCGAACGACATGCCGTTCGTCAACCACGGTCACCCGGTGCCTATCACGGAGCTGAGCACCACCGCTTCATTGACCTTGATCGTGGTGATCCTGGTGCTGACGACAGCAGTGTCACTGCTATCACCCGCCGGACGTGCACACAGCGCCGCAGCCGGCGCTCGCCGTTACGCGACGGCATACGTGAATCGCGACCATGAGCTCGACCCGAGCGAGCGGGCGGCGATCTTCGACCGCCTGCTCACCGAGGAGCGCCGAATCGCGGCGCTGCCAACGAAATACCGGCAGCGACTGCAACGCCAAGAGGTAACGGAGCTGGTGCGACGCGCCCACCAGGCGCACGATGCGGAGAATCTGGGCTAGACGCCCAGACTGCGACCGATGATCTCCTTCATGATCTCGGTCGTGCCGCCATAGATGGTCTGCACGCGGGCGTCGAGATAGGCACGGGCAATTGGATATTCACGCATGTAACCGTAACCACCGTGCAGTTGCAGGCACCGGTCGATGAGGTGAACCTGCTTTTCGGTGGAGTACCACTTGGCCATTGCGGCCTGTTCCGCCGACAGCTTCTCGTCAAGGTGCAGCCGGATGAACTCGTCGACCATCATTCGGACGACGGTGGTCTCAGTCGCCAGTTCGGCCAGTAAGAACCTGCTGTTTTGGAAGTTGCCCACGGATCGGCCAAAAGCCTTGCGCTCCTTGGTGTACTGCAGCGTCTGCGCCAGCGCGGTTTCCATCGCGGCAGCGGCCATGATGGCGATGGAAATCCGTTCCTGAGGCAGGTTCTGCATCAAATAGATGAAGCCCAAGCCTTCTTCGCCGAGCAGGTTTTCCGCCGGAACCTGCACATCGGTGAAGGACAGCTCTGCGGTGTCCTGAGCGTCAAGTCCGATCTTGTCCAGATGGCGGCCTCGTTCGAAGCCGTCCATACCGCGCTCGACGACCAGCAGTGAGAAACCTTGAGCGCCCTTGTCGGGATCGGTTTGGGCCACCACAATCACCAGATCGGCGTTGATGCCGTTGGTGATGAACGTCTTCGAACCGTTGAGGATGTAGTGGTCGCCCTGCTTAACCGCCCGGGTTTTGATGCCCTGCAGGTCACTGCCGGTGCCGGGTTCGGTCATCGCGATGGCCGTGATCAGCTCGCCCGTGCAGAATTCCGGCAGCCAGCGCTGCTTCTGCTCTTCGGTGGTCAGGCGCAGTAAGTAAGGCGCCACGACATCGTTGTGCAGCCCGAAGCCGATGCCGCTATACCGGCCTTTGGTGGTCTCCTCGGTGATGATCGTGTTGTAGCGGAAGTCCGGGTTTCCGCCGCCGCCATACTCCTCGGGCACGGCCATACTCAGGAAGCCCTGCTTACCGGCTTCCAACCACACGCCCCGGTCGACGATTTTCGCCTTCTCCCAGTCGTCGTGATAAGGGGCGACGTGGCGTTCGAGGAAGGACCGGTAGGACTCGCGGAACAAGTCGTGCTCGGGCTCGAACAACGTGCGCTCGTACTTCACGGGACTATTCACGGCCACCTCCGGCGGATGGGAACACTGCTGCCCAACATATACCAACCGGGTGGTTGGTTGGACCGCCGGTGCGATGTTCCGCCGATGACGTCAGCCGGCGCTTTGCTCGACGCGCCGCGCGCGCCGCTGACCCTGCGGCCGCGCAACCGCAGCGTGCGGCCGGCGGTGCGGCTCGCCTTGACCAGGTCGTTGCCCACGCCGGCGCGGGCGGTTCTGCGCCACGCCGGCGTCCTTGTTCGCCGGCCGCGCAGGAGTCGGGTGCTTTAGCGGCGCCAATTCACCCGCGAGCGTTTGCACCGGCGCCGAGTCGGCCGTCACCTGCTGCGGCTTGACGCTGATACCGGCCTTGCGCAGCAGCACCTGGGTGTCTTTGCGCTGCTCGGGCAGCACCACGGTGACCACGTCCCCGGTGCGTCCGGCCCGGGCAGTGCGGCCGGAGCGATGCAGGTACGCCTTGTGCTCGGCCGGCGGGTCGACGTGAACCACCAACTCGACGTCGTCGATGTGCACGCCTCGCGCCGCGATGTCGGTGGCAACCAGCACGCGGGCTTCACCGGTGGCGAAGGCGGCGAGATTGCGCACCCGGGCGGGCTGCGAGAGATTGCCGTGCAGATCAACGGAGGGAATTCCGGACTCGGTCAGCTGCCTGGCGAGCTTGCGGGCCTGGTGCTTGGTGCGCATAAACAGCATCCGCCGCCCAGTGCCCGCCGCGAGGCGCTGCACCAGGTCCTTTTTGACGTCGACACCCGCAACGTAGAAGACGTGATGGGCCATCGCCGACGGCGGCTCCATCTCGTCGACGGAATGTGAGAGTTCGTTCTTCAGGAAGCGCCGCACCAGTACATCGACGCCGTTGTCGAGCGTCGCGGAGAACAGCAGCCGCTGAGCCGTGGCCGGCGTCGCTGAAAGAATGCGGGTCACTCCGGGCAGGAAGCCGAGATCGGCCATGTGGTCGGCCTCATCGAGCACCGTCACCTCAATCGCATCAAGGCTGATCAAACCCTGTTTCATCAGGTCTTCGAGGCGGCCGGGGCAGGCGACGACGATGTCAACCCCGGCGTTGAGGGCCGCCACCTGTCGGGTTTGCGCGACACCGCCGAAGATGGTGGTGACCTGCAACCCGCAGGCTGCCGCCAGCGGTTCGAGCACCGCCGAGATCTGGCTGGCCAGTTCCCGAGTCGGCGCAAGCACCAAGCCCGCCGGGCGATTGCGGCGCGGATTGCGGCCCGGCCTGTTGCCGGCCAGTCGGCTCACCAGCGGGATGGAAAAAGCAAGGGTCTTCCCGCTCCCCGTCTTGCCGCGGCCCAGCACATCGCGGCCGGCAAGGGTGTCGGGCAGGGTCTCGATCTGAATCGGATAAGGGGTGGTGATACCGCGGGCGGCGAGCACCTTGATCAGGGGCTCGCGCACACCCACGTCGGCGAAGGACATAGTGGTCACTGGAGAAGTGCCTTTCGGGGCATCGTTGTGCCGCGGGCCCACAACCGACGATCGGGTTGGCGCGCAGCGCAGGTGGCGAAATTGCCGGAGGGCAAGATCGGTCGCCGCGACAAAAGCTCGTGCTTGAAGCACTGATCGTCCGGGTTTCGCATGGTTGCCCGCGACTCGGTGGTCTACGGCCGCGCCGGAGATTTCTAAGCGTTTCACGACGTAACGGCGTCGTTCCTCAAGACGCCGATGTTGAGCACGACCTTACCGCATCTCCGCGGGCCGGCCTTACTGCCTGCTCAGGTCGCGGTGAACCCTTGCAGGCTGGCCGCCAGTGCCACCGGTACCCGCGCCCTGATCCGGGTGCCGTCGCCGTTGTGCTCGGTGTGCTGTACGCGACCGTCGGCGTGCACCCGGGCAACCAGGTCGCCCCTGTCGTAGGGGATCACCACGTCGACGGTGGTACCGGTGGGATGAGAAAGCTCAGCAAGCTCGGCGATTCGCCGGCGCAGGGTGTCGATACCTTCACCGGTGCGGGCGGAGACGAACACCGCACCAGGCAGCGCGCGGCGCAGTTTGGCGAGCCCCAAATCGCTGGCCGCATCGACTTTGTTGACCACCAGTAACTCCGGCGCCGGATCGCCGTGATGATCGGTGATCACCTCGGACACCACTTCGCGGACGGCGTTGATCTGGGCGAGCGGGTTGACGTCAGAGCCGTCGACGACATGCACCAGCACATCGGCGTCGACGACTTCTTCCAGGGTGGACCGGAACGCCTCCACCAACTGGGTCGGTAGGTGGCGCACGAACCCGACGGTGTCGGTCAGCACGTAAGCGCGACCGTCCTCGAACTCGGCTCGGCGGGTGGTCGGTTCCAACGTCGCGAACAACGCGTCCTGCACCAGCACGCCGGCACCGGTCAGGGCGTTCAACAGGCTGGATTTGCCGGCATTGGTGTAGCCGACAATGGCGATCGACGGCACGTCGCTGTGCAGCCGACGGCTGCGCTGAGTGTCGCGGACCTGTTTCATATCCTTGATGTCGCGGCGCAGCTTCGACATCCGCTCCCGGATGCGACGCCGGTCGGTCTCGATCTTGGTTTCACCCGGACCGCGCAGACCCACGCCGCCGCCACTACCGCCGGCGCGGCCACCGGCCTGCCGCGACATCGACTCACCCCAGCCGCGCAGCCTCGGCAGCATGTACTCCATCTGCGCCAGCGAGACCTGCGCTTTGCCCTCACGGCTGGTGGCGTGCTGGGCGAAGATGTCGAGAATCAACGCGGTACGGTCGATGACTTTGACTTTGACGGCCTTCTCCAGCGCGGTCAGCTGCGCCGGGGACAGTTCGCCGTCGCAGATCACCGTGTCGGCGCCGGTGGCCAGCACGACTTCACGCAGTTCCTGCGCCTTGCCCGAGCCGATGTAAGTCGACGGGTCCGGCTTGGTGCGGCGCTGTATCAGCCCGTCGAGCACCTGTGAGCCTGCTGTCTCGGCGAGCGCGCCGAGTTCGGCGAGGCTGGCTGCGGCGTCGGCGGCGCTGCCGTCGGTCCAGACACCGACCAGCACGACTCGCTCGAGGCGCAGTTGGCGGTACTCGACCTCGGTGACGTCGGTGAGTTCGGTGGACAGCCCAGCAATCCGGCGCAGCGCTGACCGGTCATCAAGCGCAAGGTCGCCGGTACTGGGCTCAGCCGGAATGCGGGAGAACGAATCGGGATGTGTCATAGGCAATTAACATGGTGCCCGCCGCGACGGCGGGACGCATCCGAATTAACGCTGATGGGCCTGCCACCATTCCCCGCTGAGTTCACCGTGAGCCACCAAGACCGACGGACCGCGCAAAAAGCTGGTGGCTTCGGTGATCGTAACGACGACCTCGCCGCCCGGCACCCGAACCGTCACAGTGCCGGTGGCGGCGCCGGTTGTCGCCAGTGCCGCGACGGTGGCAGCGACCGTTCCGGTTCCGCAGGACCGGGTTTCCCCAACGCCGCGTTCGTGCACCCGCATGACGACCGTCCCCTCCGCGGGTGCGGTGAGCACTTCGATGTTGACCCCGTCGGGAAACTGGCCTTCGTCGAAGGTGACCGGTGCCGCGACGTCGAGCTTCGCCAGCGCTTCTGCGGTCAGCGTGGGATCGACACAGGCCAGGTGCGGATTTCCGACGTCGACGGCCAGACCCGTGAAGCACCGGCCACCGACGACAGCCGCACCGGACCCGAGCCTGTTGGCCTTGCCCATGTCGACGGTGACGTCGGCGCTGATCTGGCTGACGCGGTGGACGGTCACCGGGCGGGGACCCGCAAGCGACCCGATGACGAACTCGTCGCGCAACTGCAGCCCGCTCGCACGCAGGTAGTGGGCGAACACCCGCACTCCGTTGCCGCACATCTGTGCCATCGAGCCGTCGGCGTTGCGGTAGTCCATGTACCAGTCGCCGCGTTCGACACCATCGGGTAGGCGGTCCAGTACGCCGGCTTCCAGGGCGGCGCCGGCGGTGGTCACCCGCAGCACCCCGTCGGCGCCCAATCCGCGCCGGCGATCACACAACGCGCTCACCGCCGCAGGGGTCAGCGACAGCGCCGCGTCGAGGTCGCGCAGCAGCACGAAGTCGTTCTCCGTGCCGTGGCCCTTGGCGAACATCATTTGCGCCACTTCTCGGTCCCGGCTACGCCGGCACCATCGTCGTCGGCGGAAATCATCTGCGCCACTCTCCCCCGCAAGCGGGCGGTACCCCCCCGATCCCGGCTACAGCGTCGTCTTCGTCGTCGGCGCGATTCACCCCTTCAGGATACGTCTGACCACACCCTCAACGCGGTGTCGACGACGTCGTCAGCGCGTGCGTCGATCCAGTGGATCCGGTGGTCGCGGCGAAACCAGGACCGCTGCCGGCGCACATAGCGACGAGTGCCGAGGAACGTCGGTTCCCGCGCACCCGTACCGTTGCCGCCGGCGTCGAGGTCGGCGATCACCTGGGCGTAGCCGAGCGCACGCGAGGCTGTGACGCCCTCGCGCAGGCCCAGCCCGAGCAGCGCAACGACCTCATCGACGAGGCCATGCACGAACATCGCGTCGGTGCGCTGCGCCAACTGTTGGTCGAGAACATCGGTGTCACAGTCCAGTCCAACGATGAGCGTCCCCCAGCGAGGCGCGCCGATCATGGGCGCCGACGCCGCGAACGGCTGCCCGGTGAGCTCGACGACCTCCAGTGCACGCACGATGCGTCGGGCATCGGTCGGCAGGATGCTGGCCGCGGCGACTGGATCGCGCTGCGCGAGTTCGCCGTGCAGTCCCGCCACCCCGACCTCAGCGAGCCGCAGCTCCCATTTGGCCCGCACCTGCGGGTCGGTGGCCGGAAAACTCCAGTCGTCAAGCAGCGACTGGATGTAGAGCATCGAACCACCAACGACGATGGGCACCGCGCCGCGTGCCGCGATGGCTGCTACGTCGGCGGCCGCCCCTTGCTGATAACGGGCGACGGAGGCGGTTTCGGTGACGTCGAGGACATCGAGCTGGTGATGCGGAATCCCGCGACGCTCGGCGACCGGCAACTTCGCGGTCCCGACGTCCATGCCGCGGTAAAGCTGCATGGCGTCGGCGTTCACGATCTCCGCGCCGGCTCCGATTCGCTCGGCGATCTCGAGCGCCAACCGGGACTTGCCGGTTCCGGTGGGCCCAACGATCGCCAGCGGGCGCACGGCTGGACCGTTACAGCTGCCAGACACCGGCGAAGTACCCGACGCCGTAAGGCGCCCCCCGGTAGAGCTCTTTAGCTGATCGCGGCGCGGGCGCAGCCAGCCCGGCGAGCACTTGGTACCCCACCCGGCCGACCACCTGGGCAGGCACAGTCATCAGAGCGGCCACGTCACCGCTGGCCAGTGCGTCGTCGAGCGCGTGCTGGACCTCGATGTCACCGGGCTGGTAGCCGCCGGGTGCCGCCTTCGTCAGCGTGTTGGCTCCGTCGGCGACGATCAGCACACCGGTCGGTTCGGCTGTCCGGTCCACCTCGGCGCGCAGCTTGTGGCCCAAAGTGACTGCCGCCTCGGCGGCATGGCCGTTCGAGTACACCCGGACCTCGGCGCAGGCATCAGGCTGCGCCAGGCCCCGGGCCCAGGCGGTGAACAGCGCGCACAGCGGCAGCTCGGTCGGCACTCCGTGGGCGTACGGCGACAGGCGCACCTGCACATCGGCGCCATATCCGGCGAACGTGCCGACACCATCGCTGTTGATCAATCCGTCCGATCGGTCAACGCCGACGGCGATCCAGCGCGGCGGCAGCGAAGCCGCCGCCGCAATCACCGCTTCACGTAGGTCCGCCACTTCGGCGGCGGCTGCACCGGCCAGTTCCGGAACGAGCACCGGCGGCGACGGCACGATCGCGATGGCGCGCAGCACGCCATCAAACGTAACGTCCCCCACGCTGCACAGCTAAGTCTGACGCCGCCAACTGGAATTTGCGGTAGACGACATCACTCTGCCAGGCGTGCGATCCGCTCCCGCGGGTACATCACTATGTCCGCCAAGAACGGAGCCGCCATGAGCGCACCCGCGCAAACCGGAAGCATCAGTACCCATGTACCGGCACGCCTGGACCGGCTGCCGTGGTCGCGGTTTCACTGGCGTGTCGTCATCGGGCTCGGCGGCGTGTGGATCCTCGACGGGCTCGAGGTCACGATGGTCGGCAATGTGTCGTCTCGCCTCACCGAGAAGGGCAGCGGCATCCACCTCACCCCGGCCGACATCGGCGTGGCGGCGGCCTTTTACATCGCCGGAGCCTGCTTGGGCGCGCTGTTCTTCGGACATCTGACCGACCGCTATGGACGGCGCAAGCTGTTCATGTGGACCCTCTCGGTGTTCTTGACGGCCACCGTTGCAACGGCCTTCGCGTTTGCGCCGTGGTATTTCTTCCTAACGACCTTCTTCACCGGTTGCGGCATCGGCGGTGAATACGCCGCGATCAATTCGGCGATCGACGAACTGATTCCCGCTCGAGTCCGCGGCCGGGTTGACCTGGTGATCAACGGGACGTATTGGCTGGGTGCGGCCGCCGGAGCGGCCGGCGCGCTGGCCCTGCTGAACACGGCGCACTTCCCAGCGCACATCGGATGGCGGCTCGCCTTCGGCGTCGGCGCCGTCTTCGGCATCCTCGTGCTGCTCATTCGGCGCAACCTTCCAGAAAGTCCCCGCTGGTTGTTCATTCACGGCCGCGACCAGGAAGCCGAGCGAATCGTCAGCGAGATCGAAGAGGAAATAGAGCGGCAAACCGGCGAACGGCTGGCCGTGCCGGACGAGAAGCCGCTCAGGATCCGTCAACGCAAAGCAATTTCCTTCCGGGAAATCGCGCGAGTGGCATTCAAGCTCTATCCGCGGCGCGCGGTCCTCGGACTCGCGTTGTTCATCGGGCAGGCGTTCCTCTACAACGGCGTGACTTTCAATTTGGGCACGCTGTTGCACTCGTTCTACGGAGTCACGTCCGGGCACGTGCCTTTATTCGTCATCCTGTGGGCGCTCAGTAACTTCGCCGGCCCCCTCGTTCTGGGGCACTTCTTCGACACCGTCGGCCGCAAACCGATGATCACCCTGACGTATCTGGGCTCAGCTGTCGCGACCGTTATCCTCGCGGCATTGTTCGTGACCCGAACCGGTGGTGCCTGGGTCTTCATCGCCGTGCTGGCAGCGGTGTTCTTTTTGGCCTCCGCGGGTGGCAGCGCGGCCTATCTGACCGTCAGCGAGATCTTCCCGATGGAAACCAGGGCGCTGGCGATCGCCTTTTTCTACGCGGTGGGCACCGCGATCGGCGGCATCAGTGGGCCGTTGCTGTTCGGTAACTTGATCAACTCCGGTCAGCGCAGTCAGGTTGTCTGGTCATTTCTGCTCGGAGCGGTCGTGATGGCGATCGCAGGACTAGTGGAACTGCGGCTCGGCATTGCGGCTGAAGGCCGGCGGCTCGAAGAGCTGGCGTTGCCGTTGACGGTGGCTGACGCTGAAGAGGACGAATCGGCGGAAGTCGGGCGACCGGGCTCGATTGCCTAATCGGTTGAAGTCTCGCCCCTGATGGCGCAACGTAGCGGTTTGATCGCGGCCGGCCGCAACAGGGTGATCTCGGGCCGTCGACGCTTCACCCGCTCGCCCATGCTGCTGCAGCCGAGGCATCCAACTTCGGGGCGGTGAGCAACACGAAGGTGCCGACGCGCAACGCGCCAAGCTGCTTGAATGTCTGTCGGGATCTGTGGCGACTGGCTGATGCAGTCGGCAGATCCGGCTGATGGCGCCGCAATGCGCGGCAGATGCGCGAGATCCACCGCGCGAAGGGTAGGTGACGGGAGCCATGACGGCCGAAGACTCACACAGCAGCCAGCCCAGACCGGCTGTCCCCCGTCCGGGACCACGGCCCGGACCGCGCCCGTCGCCCAGACCCCCGTCCCACCCGTTGGTCGGGCCACCCGCCAGCGATCCGCACCGGTTCGGGCGGGTCGACGACGACGGCACGGTGTGGCTGATCACCGCCGCCGGTGAGCGCGTGGTCGGCTCTTGGCAAGCCGGTGACGCCGAGGCCGCCTACGCCCATTTCGGCCGTCGTTTCGACGACCTGAGCACCGAAGTCACGCTCATGGAGGAGCGGTTGGCGTCGGGCACTGGGGACGCCCGCAAGATCAAAGCTGCGGCAGCCACCCTCGACGAATCGCTGTCGACGGCGCACGTGCTCGGCGACGTCGAGGCGCTCGCCCAACGATTGGCCACCGTCCGGGACCGTGCCGAGTCCATCGCCGCCGCGGACCGGACACGCCGCGAGGAACATCGTGCCGCCCAGACCGCGCGCAAAGAGGCGTTGGCCGCCGAAGCCGAAGAGCTGGCCGCTACCGCGACGCAGTGGAAAACCGCCGGCGACCGGCTGCGCGCGATTCTCGATGAGTGGAAGACAATCGGCGGCGTGGACCGCAAGACGGACGACGCGCTGTGGAAGCGCTATTCCGCGGCCCGGGAAACGTTCAATCGGCGCCGCGGATCTCATTTCGCCGAGCTGGATCGGGAACGGTCGACTGCCCGTGAAGCCAAGGAGCGGCTGTGCACGCGCGCCGAAGAGCTGGTCGAGTCGACCGACTGGGCCGCCACCAGCGCGGAATTCCGCAAGCTGCTGACCGAGTGGAAGGCTGCGGGCCGAGCCAGCCGCGACGTCGACGACGCTTTGTGGCGGCGTTTCAAGGCCGCCCAGGACACCTTTTTCAAGGCCCGTAAGTCAGCCACCGCCGAGCGGGACGCGGAGCTGCAGGCCAACGCCGACGCCAAAGAGGCGCTCCTGCGCGAGGCGGAGAACCTCGACACCAGCAATCAAGAAGCCGCCAGCGCGGCGCTGCGTTCGATCGGTGACCGATGGGACGCAATCGGCAAGGTGCCTCGCGAACGGTCGGCCGACCTGGACCGGCGGCTGCGCGCGGTGGAGAAGAAAGTTCGCGACACAACGTCCAGTTCGGTCGACCCGCAGGCTCAGGCCCGCGCAGAGCAGTTCCGAGTCCGCGCTGAGCAGTTCGAACGTCAAGCTCAGAAGGCCGCGGCTGCGGGGCGCAGCAAAGAGGCTGACGACGCGCGGGCCAACGCCGCGCAGTGGCGGCAGTGGGCGCACGCTGCCGCGGAAGCGCTGACCCGAAGGACTTGACCCGGCTAGGTTGTTTCCTCGTCGTCGGGTGATGCCGCGTCGGGTTCGCCGAACCGTTCCAACAGCGGCATGGACTGCTGCTCGGCGACGGCGCGCCGACGCTGCTCTTCGGCGGCGAGCTGCACCACGGTGCGCGACCACACCACCCTGGCCCAATGAAACGACAGGACGATCAGGGTGATCCAGGCCAGGATTAAGCCGATACCGGGGCCCGGGTGGCCGGCAGCCACCGTCTGGCGCGACCACACGGCCAGCAACCCGACGGCGCTGCCCAGCGCCGAACCGGCCAGCGCCACCCAGGCCAGCGCCCAGCGCCGGGTGAGCAACGCCAGCATTGAGAAGCCGACGCCGAAGATCAGTGCCAGCCAGACGAAAATCCGTGACGGCAAAGCCACCGCTGCAGCGCCGGCGTGGTGGCTGCCGAACAACACATCCCAGCCGCGCACATCGCCGGTGTGCGGTAGCACGAACGACGCCAACAGCACGAACACCAAAATCGAAACGACCAGAGCGCGCGCGCCCGGCTCGATCTCCCGCGCAATACGGCGTTCGGCGTCCTCGAGATCGGCACGAAACGCGTCGAACTCATTGGCATGCTTATGGTTGCGGGTCATCGGCTGCATCCGAGGGGTTCCAGCGGCTCAGCCGGCCCACCGACCGAAGGCATGCCGAGACCGATTCGGGTGGCGGCTCCCCCGGCGGCGTAAGCGTCGCCAGCGCGGGTGCGCCGATGGGTCAGCAGGCCGCCATCGGCGATCAGATGGTGTGGCGCAGCCCCGGTGATGACCGCGGTGACCACGTCACCGGGGCGCACCGCGAGGTTGCCCGGCGTGAAGTGCACCAGCCGGCCGTCGCGGGCGCGACCGCTCATCCGGGCGGTGCGGCTGTCCTTGCGGCCTTCCCCACTGGCGACCAGCAGCTCGGCGGTCTTGCCGATCTGCCCGCGGTTCTCCGCCAGGGCAATCGCCTCCTGCAGCGCGACCAACCGATCATACCGTTCCTGCACAACGGCTTTCGGGAGTTGACCGTCCAGTTCGGCGGCGGGGGTGCCCGGCCGCTTGGAGTATTGGAAGGTGAACGCCGCCGAGAAGCGTGCTTGCCGCACGACGTCCAAGGTGGCGGCGAAATCCTCTTCGGTCTCACCCGGGAAGCCGACGATCAGGTCGGTGGTGATGGCCGCATGCGGCATCGCGGCACGGACCCGCTCGATGATGCCGAGGTAGCGGTCGGCACGGTAGGAGCGGCGCATCGCCCGCAGCATCCGGTCCGAACCGGATTGCAGCGGCATGTGCAGCGCGGGGCACACGTTCGGGGTCGAAGCCATCGCCTCGATGACGTCATCGGTGAACTCAGCCGGATGCGGCGAGGTGAACCGGACCCGTTCCAGGCCGTCGATGCGTCCGCAGGAGCGCAGCAATTCGGCGAACGCGCCCCGGTTGCGGGGCATGCGCGGGTCGGCGAAAGAAACACCGTAGGCGTTCACGTTCTGTCCCAGCAGCGTTATTTCGAGCACACCGCTGTGCACCAGCGATTGCACCTCGGCGAGAATGTCGCCGGGCGCTCGGTCGACTTCCTTGCCGCGCAGCGACGGCACGATGCAGAACGTGCAACTGTTGTTGCAGCCGACGGAAATGGAAACCCAGGCTGCGTACGCAGAATCGCGGGCCGTCGGCAGCGACGACGGGAACTCACGCAGCGCCTCGGCGATCTCGACTTGGGCGACTCGGTTGTGCCGCGCCCGGTCAAGCAGTGTCGGCAACGATCCCAGGTTGTGGGTGCCGAATACGACGTCAACCCATGGCGCCTTGGTCAGCACGGCCTCGCGGTCCTTCTGTGCCAGGCAGCCGCCGACGGCGATCTGCATGTCAGGGTTGTCGCGCTTGCGGGGGGCGAGGTGGCTGAGGTTGCCGTAAAGCTTGTTGTCGGCGTTTTCGCGAACCGCACAGGTATTGAACACCACCACGTCGGCGTCGGCGTCGTCGGACGCGCGCAGGTAGCCGGCGGCTTCCAGCAGACCGGCCAACCGCTCCGAGTCGTGGACGTTCATCTGGCATCCGTAGGTGCGAACTTGATAGGTGCGTGAGCCGACGGACGCGGCACTGCGGGCCGCTGCAGCGTCTCCCACCACTATCGAAGTCACCCGGCCATGGTACGGCGATCAAATGACGTCGTTTACGGCGCCGATCACGCTGCAGTCCATTTGACGCGCTACTTCGTTCGGTGACGGCTCCAATCTCGCGCGAGTTGGCGCTCGAGTGCGGGATAGACGATCAGATATCGGAAAGGCTTGATGAAGGCCATGTAAGCCTGACCGAACCACCCACGGGGTTTGACGTATACCGCCATCTGCGCCTGACGAGTGCTGTCGCCTGCGCCGCCGACCCACGCGAGGTGCATGACCCCGTGCACCGTCTGGTTCGAGATTTCGGCGGCGAACTCGTCGTCGGTGCGGTACAGCGGCACAAATGGCAGGTGAGCGAAGTGCACGTCGCCGCAAGAGCCACGCAGATCCTGCGGTAATCGCTCAGCGAGAGACAATTCGTGCGTCCCGGGAATGGGCAACCGCTGACGACCGCTCGCGGCGGTCGATATGCGGCCCAAATCGAACCAGGCGCCCAAGCGGTCGCGCACCTTCCACAGGAAACGCGTGCCGGTCGACTCGGAGTTGAGGGGGTCTGACCGGCTGACCATTTCCAGAAGCCTCGTGAAGTCGTCCCTGCCGCCGCTGACCGCGGACAGTCTCCAGACGTCCTCGAGGGTGAAGTCGTCAACGATGTCGTGAATGCGCCACGTCTGCGACAGTTGCACTTCGTTGGGAATCCGCATGTCTGCTCCTGTATTATACGACACCGTATAAAGCTTGGCAGATGGCCCGGTAAAAGGCAATACGCCGCCGTACAATGCGCTGTTGTGCCCGCACGAAAGACGCCGCCGGAAGCGTGGATCGAAGCGGCACTAACCGCCCTGGCGAACGGTGGCCCTGCTGCCATTCGGGTGGAGGCGCTGGCATCTTCCCTCGGCGTCACGAAAGGTGGGTTCTATGGGGAATTTGCCGACCGCAACGCTCTGGTGGAGCGCATGCTCGATACCTGGGAGCAGACCGTCGTCGATGACGTCATCCGCCGAATCGAGAATTCTGAAGACGACGCACGAACAAAGCTGCGCCATCTGTTCGATCTGGCGCGCCACCACGTTGATCGCGGACTCGCGGCCGAACTGGCAATCCGCGACTGGGCCCGCCGCGATCCCGGCGTCAGCACGCGACTCAACCGCGTGGACAACCGGAGAATGGCCTACCTGCGCAAGTTGTTTCGGCAGATCGGCTGCGACGAAGACGACGCCGAAGCCCGCAGCTTTGTTGCGTTCTCGCTCTTCGTCGGAAGCAGACTCATCACCGCCGAGCACAATGGCCGCCCTAGACGGGACGTCGTCAGCTATGCCCTGGACAGCTTGGTGAGTTCTACTGACAAGCCGACCCGGCGCAAACGCTGAGGCGTCCGTTGACCCGTGCGGCCGGCTAGACCCGTCGACGCTCGCGCTCGGCGGCAAGTTCCTCGCTGACGACGTCGCACGCCATGGCCTGGCTGTAGCCGCGCCGCGCCAGCATCGCCACCAGCCGGCGGCTCACCCGCGCCTCGTCGTCGAGGTTCTCCCGTCGCAGCTTGGTCCGCACCAACTGCTCGGCCCGGTCTCGCTCGGCGTCGGCGTCGATCCCGCTCAGCACCGCGGTGATCACATCGTTGTCGACGCCTTTGGTGCGCAGCTCAGCGGCCAGCGCACGCTTGCCTTTCGCGGCGTTGGCTCGCCGGGAGTGCACCCACTGTTCGGCGAAGTCGGTGTCGTCCACCAGTCGGACGGCAGCAAGCCGGTCGAGCACCCGGGCGCTGACATCGTCGGGATAGCCTCGCTTGGCCAGCTGCCCGGCCAGCTCCGCCCTGGTGCGCGAGCGCGCGGTGAGCAGACGCAGGCACAGCGCCCGCGCCTGCTCTTCGCGCGACTCAGAAGTCGACCGGGGCGGGCAAGACATCGTCATCGGTCACCACTGCGCCAATGCCGAGCTTTTCCTTGATCTTCTTCTCGATCTCGTTGGCCACCTCGACGTTGCCCAGCAGGAAGTTACGGGCATTCTCCTTACCCTGACCGAGCTGCTCACCCTCGTAGGTGAACCAGGAGCCGGACTTGCGGATGAAGCCCTGGTCGACACCCATGTCGATCAGCGACCCTTCCCGGCTGATGCCCTTGCCGTAGAGGATGTCGAACTCGGCCTGCTTGAACGGCGGCGACACCTTGTTCTTGACGACCTTGACCCGGGTGCGGTTACCGACGGCGTCGGTGCCGTCCTTGAGCGTCTCGATGCGCCGCACGTCCATACGCACCGAGGCGTAGAACTTCAAAGCTTTACCGCCCGTGGTGGTTTCGGGTGAGTTGTGCACCATCACACCGTCGACAAAGTAGTTGTGGTTTCCTTCCACCTCGATGTCAAAGCGGTTCATCGAGCGAGTGTGCGGTTTGACATGCACATCGAGCACCCGCGCCGGCACCAGCCGCTGAGTCGGTTCGACAAACTGCGGCGAAACCATACCCTGACCACGGAAGCTCGGCAGCAGCTTGTACTCCATGGACGGCGCCATGTACGGAGCCACCATTTCCTGGAATTTCGCCGTCGCCGCCGTCGAAAACACCAGCACCGCCTTGCCTGCTGATCCGGCAGAGCGAAGACGCACATCCAACCCATGACTGTCGCGCAAGTAGTCGCATAACCGCACCCGCGTGCCTTCAGTCATCGCCTCGACGCAGATCTCGATGCGTCCGCTACCACCGGCTGTGCGTTCCTGCAATCCCTTGGATCGCAACGTGAATGAGCCGTCGTCCATGTACCAGATGGCCAGGGCCAACGGCGTCAATGCCTTGAGGTATTCCTCGGAGAAAAACTTCTTGCCGTCCCCCAGATACACCGCGCGCTGCACCTCGGCGAGCTCTGCCAGCGGAGTGAAATCGACGAAGCTCGCCCCTTTGGAGTTCTCTTGCACCGCATGCCCGATGTTGCCCATCAACGCGGTCTTCCACTGCAGGTAATCCACCTGCTTGGCGCCGTGTTCTAGCCGAAAGCGGACGCCGTTGCGATCGCGCCGGTTGGGCGACAGATTCCCATCACCCATCAATGAGCCCAGCACCACTTGGAACTGCTGTTCGCTGAGCAGATGCGGTTCAGCGGCCAGCACTCGATCACCAGTGTTGAGGTCACCGGCTTCGGTCCAGCCGGCGGGCGTGCGGATAAGGTGATTCGGCGTAGCGGCGAACTGCGATTTGCCATTTCCGCCAGACTTTTCGACGGTGAACTGAAGGAACTGTTCGGCCGGCCCGTTGTTAAACCAGTTCACCACCTTGCGGGGCATCACCCGGTCGGTCACCGGGTCATAGGACAGCACCTCGACGTCCATCTTGTTGTTGACGATCTTGCCGATCTTCTCGGTGCTGCCATCGGCAAGGGTCACCCGGGTGGCATAGTTCATGCATCCGAACATGACTCCGATTTTTTCCCGCAGCTGGTTGATGAAGATTGCGGTGGTACCGGAATTGTTCAGCGCACCGGTCATCTTTCGCAGCGCCTGGCTCATCAGTCGGGCCTGCAGACCGACATGGCTGTCACCCATCTCGCCTTCGATCTCCGCTCGTGGCACCAGCGCGGCCACCGAGTCGATGACCAGGATGTCGAGCGCACCCGAGCGGATCAGCATGTCGGCAATCTCGAGCGCCTGCTCACCGGTGTCGGGCTGGCTGACCAGCAGCGAATCGGTGTCCACACCCAGTTTCTTGGCGTATTCGGGGTCCAGCGCGTGCTCGGCGTCGATGAATGCCGCGATGCCGCCGGCGGCCTGGGCATTGGCCACGGCATGCAGAGCGACAGTGGTCTTACCCGAAGACTCCGGGCCGTAGATCTCCACGACCCGGCCGCGCGGCAGTCCGCCGATGCCCAGGGCCACGTCCAATGCGATGGACCCGGTCGGGATGACCGAAATCGGTTGACGTGCCTCGTCACCGAGGCGCATCACCGAGCCTTTGCCGTAACTTTTCTCGATCTGGGCCATTGCCAGCTCGAGGGCCTTGTCGCGGTCAGGGGCTTGCGCCATTGTGTTGCCTCTCGATGTAGTCGGTGCTGAAGTTGACCGGGATCGGTCAGTTAGCCGTGACGCTAGAACAGCCCACCGACAAGTCGACGTCTTCGAACGCTCACCACATTAGCGAACGTGTGTTCGATGGCAAGGCGGCGCGCCGAAGGCGGCGAGACAGCCTTCGGGACTGGCGAGATCTAGAAAGAGACCCGGTATCCAGCGTCGGCCAAAGCCCGATCGGGAGCTCTGCCGTCCGCCCTGAGCAGCTGGTGCTCCCACCCGATTCGCAACCCCTCGCCACCAGTCGCCCCGAAAAAAGTGGTGGACACCGGATCGTCGGGCGGTGTGGGATCTCCGATGAAACGAGCGCGCATCGCATGGATACTTTGTGCGGCTGCCACCACTCGGTACCCGCACAGCGGCGGGTCAACTTGATAAAGCTGAAGGTCGTTCGGGTAAATCACCCCGAAGATCTCGTGCTCGTTCGGCAACGTACCGAGGAAACGCGCGATACCGGAGATTCCTGTTTCTGACATGCCGATCCCTCACAGCCGATTCAACGACGCAACGACGCAACGACGCAACCGCATTGGTATCGAGGCTGCGGTGTGCGCATCCAGACTGCGGTGAGCGCGTGTACAGCGCCGCGCGGGACGCGCTGGACGCAGAATCGATGACGTCAGACCGCAACTTCACCATTGTTCGCGCGGCACGTCGAAGTCGACGCACAGCGCCCGCCACACGTCGCGCGGTTCCACACCGTCTTCGATCGCCTGCGCGGCTGTGCGCCCGTCGAAACCAGTCAGCACGTGATCTGCCAGCACCGAGGCACCGTAGGCGGCACCGAACCGCAAGGTGACCAGCTCGCGAAATTCCGTCAACCGCACGGCTTACAAATTACCCAGCGCGGGCGAGCGCCTCCCGACACACCTGAACCGGATCAGCGACGTCGGCCGCTGTGGCCGAGGCCGCTCGGGCGGCTTGGCGGTATCGCGGGGAGGACAGCACCTTGCCCACCGCAGCTGTTAGCGCATCAGCGGTCAACGGCCGAATCAACTCGCCGCTGCCTTGCCGGACCACCCGATTGGCGATCTCCCACTGGTCCCCGCCGCCGGGAACCACCACCAGCGGCACCGCGGCCAGCAGAGCTTTGGCCACCAGACCGTGTCCGCCGCCGCACACCACCACGTCGGCGTGGGCCAGCAGCTCGTCCTGGCGTCCCCGCCCGACCACCGCCCAAGGCGGTACCGCCAGCTCCGGCCCTTTCAGCCGGGAGACCACCACGCGCGCCCCGGCCGGCAAGGTCTCGTCGGGCACCAGGCAGTCCAGGGCGGTTTGAGCCATGCCCACCGTCCCGGTCAGCGCGGTCGACGGCGCAACCACAACCACCGGCCCGGGACCCGGTGGGATATCCAGCACTTGATCGGTCGGCTCGAAGTGCAGCGGCCCCACCACGACGGCTTCGTCGGGCCAGTCCGGTCGCGGCACCTCCAGGGCGGGCAAGGTGGCGATCAGCCGTCGCACTGGCCCGGGATCGGCGAGCGGCAGTCCGATCTGCGCCCGCACAGCTGCGCGCTGCTGCAAACCGGCGCGCCAGGACCGCGCGGTCAGCGCCCGCATCACAGCGTCTCGCAACCGGCCGCGGACGCCGGTACCCGGTGCCAGTCCGCTGCCGATCGGCGGCAGCCCTCTGGACGGCCGGTACAGCGGGTGCGGGTTGAGCTCAATCCACGGAAGGCCGATCAATTCGGCGGCCAAGCCGCCGCAGGCGGTGATGGCGTCGGATACCACCAGATCAAGACCGAGCGCTTCCAGCTCTGGCGCGTTTTGCACGGCCATCCGTGCAGCGCGCCGATGCAACTTGGCCCCGGCATCGCCGTCGTCGTCTTCAGCGGTCGGCTCGAGTCCCGTCAACTCCGCCGCGTCGACACCGGCGGCTCGAGCGGCGTCCAGCCATTCGACGCCGGTCAACAAAGTGGCCTTCTCACCTGCGGCGTTGAACCGCCGGCACAGTGCGATCGCCGGGAACGAATGCCCCGGGTCCGGTCCGGCGACGACGGCGATGCGCACCGCCCAACCCTGCCACAGCGGCGCTGCGGGGCAGCGCGATTACCCTGGACCCATGACCGACCTGATCGCCCTGAACACCCGCACAGTCGAGGTCTTTCTGCACGCGCTGCAAGACCAGGACTTCGACACCGCGGAAACGGCGCTGGCTGACGATTTGGTGTACCAGAACGTCGGCCTGCCGACGATCCACGGTCGTCAGCGGGCGATGAAGCTGTTTCGGCAAATGAACGACCGGACCCGTTTCGAGGTCAGGATTCATCGTATTGCCGCCGACGGGGCCGCCGTATTGACTGAGCGCACTGACGCACTGATTTTCGGCGCGCTGCGAGTGCAGTTCTGGGTGTGCGGCGTCTTCGAGGTTCATGACGGCCGAATCACATTGTGGCGCGACTACTTCGACTTCTTCGACATCGTCAAGGCGACGCTGCGTGGATTCGCCGGTTTGGCTGTGCCATCGCTTCGGACAGCGTTCTAAACCCATGCCCAACAGCGCGGTTCGGCGACGGCCCAACGTGATTCAGTACATCCGCTACTGCTATGGGCATCCGCTGCCGTCGTCGATGCGGGACTGGGTGCGAAACGACCTGGCCGGTGAGGGCGCCACCGCACGGATGATGATCCGGGTCGCCGTGCCCGCAGTGCTGGTGCTCATCCCCTTTTGGTTCATTCCGACGACGCTGGACGTCCACTTGAGCATGACGCTGCCCATTCTCATTCCATTCGTCTACTTCTCCCATGCCTTGAACAAAGTGTGGCGCCGGCACATGCTGCAGGTTCACAACCTCGACCCCGACCTCGTCGACGAACGCCGCCGCGAGCGCGACGCCGACATGCACCGCAGATACGCCGAGCGCTACGGTCCGCGACTTGAGGGGCAGTACAGAAGTCACGACATCTGACCACAGTTCAGGCCCGGGGCAGCCCACCGAGTTCGTCGAAAGCTTGCGCCCACCCGACCAGGCGATCGGTCGCACCGACCAGCTCGTCGCGGTAGCGCTGCGCAGACATCGGTGACGCCGGTGTCGTCGATCCACCGTTCGCGGCAGACACCAATTGCGCGGCAGCGGTGACCATTTCGTTGTACTGCCGCACCCCTGCGCTCAGTTGCGTGGTAAACGCATTGATCGTCGGCACGAGATACGACCGGGATGCAGCGTTCTCGTTGGCCGCCCGCTCCATGGACACCACTTCGGCCGCGGTGGCCGTCATCGCCGAGGCGGACCGGTTGGCTGCGGCGGTGAGATCGCCTATTTCGGCGGTGGGCAGCAGCTTGCCCCGCTCGATAACGCCCAGCAGCGAGATGAAGCCGCGCTCTGAAGCCCCCAGCGCGGACATCGCAGGCCGCGCCGCCGATCCGCTCGGCGGCAGCCTGCGCGTGTTCGCGGGCCGCTCCGTCGGCAACGGCAGCGAACGCAGCCAGCGGTACCGCAGCAGCGACAGCGTCGCGGGAACGGCCGCGCCGACGGCGATGGACCCGGTGATGATCAGCAGCAGCTGAAACCATCCCCAAGCCGCCAGCAGCACTGTGACCACGGCCCAGAAGACACAGGAGAAGCCGAAGAACAACGCGAATCGCAATGCCCACTTCTGTTTGCGCAGGCGCCGGGCACGCGGGTCGGCGAGCACGCTGAGCTTCTCGGCCAGCACGTCGGCAATCCCGCTGGCGGAGTCCACACCGCGCTGCACCAGGCCTCGCCGAGGCCGGGTGTGCCAACCGGGACTTACCGCCACTTCTTGGTCGCCCCTACTGCGTGAGCGGCTTTTCGGATGCGGTGTCCGGCGCGATCGCCGGAGTGGCCGGCGTCCCGGCACCGCCGGAGGGCAGCGCCTCGCCGCGCATGGAAGCCCGAATCTGTTCGAGCCGTGAGTGTCCAGCCATCTGCACGCTCGCCTGCTCGACTTCGAGCATGCGACCCTGCACCGAGTTCTGCGCCAGTTCCGCTTCGCCCATCGCGTTGGCGTAGCGACGTTCGATCTTGTCACGCACCTGATCGAGGGTCGGGGTGTTGCCGGGTGCGGCGATTTCGCTCATCGACCGCAGCGAGGCGCTCACCTGCTCTTGCATCTTGGCCTGCTCGAGTTGGCTGAGCAGTTTGGTGCGCTCGGCGATCCGTTGCTGCAGCACCATCGCGTTCTGCTCGACCGCCTTCTTGGCCTGAGCGGCTGCGTTGAGCGCTTGGTCGTGCAGCCCTTTGAGGTCTTCGACGCTTTGCTCAGCGGTCACCAGTTGAGCCGCGAAAGACTCGGCGGCGTTGTTGTATTCGGTGGCCTTGGCGGCGTCGCCCGACGCAGTGGCCTGGTCAGCCAGGGTCAACGCTTGTCGCACGTTCACCTGCAACTTCTCGATGTCGGCCAGCTGCCGGTTGAGGCGCATTTCGAGTTGGCGTTGGTTGCCGATGACCTGGGCTGCCTGCTGGGTCAGCGCCTGATGCTGGCGCTGCGCTTCCTCGATCGCCTGCTGGATCTGCACCTTGGGGTCGGCGTACTCGTCGATCTTCGAGCTGAACAGCGCCGCGAGGTATTTCCAAGCTTTGACGAACGGGTTGGCCATGAGTCAGCTCCGCCTTCTGGTTCGATACCTGTCCGTAAACTACCGCGCTTGCCCTGCCGCCCAATCTAACGGTTCTCGGCGGAACGCCGCACCCGCCGCTCCGTCGCCGCGGTGGTCAGGCCATGGCCAGCTGGGCCACCGGCGGGATGACGACTTTGGTGCTGGCATCGATGTTGGCCGCGCTGACGGTTGATCGGTCGGCACTTTCCCGGTCGGCCATCCGGTTGCCGGCGTCGACCAGCACCGTGGACAGCGGGACATGCAGCGCGTCACAGATTGCGGTCAGCAGCTCGCTGGAGGCTTCTTTGCGACCGCGCTCCACCTCGGACAGGTAGCCGAGGCTCACCCGAGCTGTGTCGGACACCTCCCGCAGCGTGCGACCCTGCGAAGTCCGCGCTCCGCGCAGCACATCGCCGATGACCTCTCTCAGCAGTGCCGCCATCGCGCTCTCCTTCGTCGGGGTCGGCCGGAACCGCGCAGCGCTGAGCTGCGCCATCAAGTCACTAATACGGTCAACGCCACGCTTCAGGGGTTGGTTCCCGCGGGGCTGGGTGAGCGCTCAGCGCGTAGCCCAGCGCATTTCCTTGGCCGCTGAAGCAACGTAATCCACACCGGTGACCACCGTCAGTGCGATCGCAAGCCCCAGTACTACCCATGCTGCTGTCAGCCACGGACCGGCGAGCGGCAAGATGAACAACCCGATGGCGACTGCCTGCACCAGAGCTTTGAGCTTGCCGCCCCAGCTCGCGGGGATGACACCGCGGCGCAGCACGGCAAAACGCAGTACCGTCACACCGATCTCACGCGCCAAGATGACCACCGTCACCCACCACGGCAGGTCGCCGAGCATGGACAACCCGATCAGCGCCGCACCGATCAGCGTCTTGTCGGCGATGGGATCGGCCAAAGTGCCGAACTCGGTCACCATGCCGTAGCTGCGGGCCAACGCGCCGTCGAACCGGTCGGTAATCACCGCGACGGCGAAGACCACGAACGCCACGACCCGGCTCGTCGTGTCGTGCCCGTTTCCGGCGAACAGCGCCAGTAGGAAGATGGGCACGAGCACCAGGCGCAAACCGGTGAGCATGTTGGCGATATTGGTGACCGGAACACGCCGCACCGTCGGGCCGCTCTGCGGCTGTCCTGACACGGCAACAGGATAACGGGTGCCCAGCTACTCCGGCCCGGATGCCTAGACTGTGCTCCCGTGAATTCCGCGGAAACTCCGTCGCGCTACCGCCCGGTAGTGCGACGCGCGCGGACGTCCGACGTCCCGGCCATCAAACGGCTAGTGGACACCTACGCGGGAAGAATCCTGCTGGAGAAGAACCTCGTCACGCTCTACGAAGCTGTTCAGGAGTTCTGGGTTGCTGAATACCCGGACCGGCTTGGCGAAGTCGTAGGTTGTGGGGCGCTGCACGTGATGTGGTCCGACCTCGGTGAAGTGCGCACGGTCGCCGTGCACCCCGATCTGACCGGCCGTGGTATCGGCCGTGCGGTAGTCGACCAGCTGATTGCGGTGGCCCGCGAGCTGGACCTCAGGCGGTTGTTCGTGTTGACATTCGAGACGGATTTCTTCACCAGGCACGGGTTCAGCGAGATCGAGGGCACCCCGGTCACCGCTGAGGTGTTCGAGGAGATGTGCCGCTCCTACGACATCGGCGTCGCCGAATTCCTCGACCTGAGCTACGTGAAACCCAACATTTTGGGCAATTCGCGGATGCTGCTGGTCCTATAACCGCGCGAGTGGGCGCTACTCTCCGCCGGAAGAGCCGCCGCGGATCAACATGAGCGTGGCCGCCAGTTCGTCGGGTTTGATCAAGACGTCACGCGCTTTTGATCCCTCGCTGGGGCCGACGATGCCACGGGTTTCCATCAGATCCATCAAGCGGCCGGCTTTGGCGAAGCCGACCCGTAGCTTGCGCTGCAACATCGATGTCGACCCGAACTGGCTGGACACCACCAGTTCAACCGCCTGCAGGAACACGTCCATGTCGTCGCCGATATCGGGGTCGACGTCCTTGCGTTCACCGCTGGCCTTGGCGGTGGTGACTCCCTCGGTGTATTCGGGTTCGGCCTGCTCTTTGCAGGCGATCACGACGGCCTGGATCTCCTCGTCGGTGATGAACGCGCCCTGCAACCGCACCGGCTTGCCCGCCCCCATCGGCAGGAACAAGCCGTCCCCCATGCCGATCAGCTTCTCGGCGCCGGCCTGGTCCAGAATGACCCGACTGTCGGTCAGCGAGGACGTGGCGAACGCCAGTCGCGACGGCACATTGGTCTTGATCAGCCCGGTAACCACGTCGACCGATGGCCGCTGGGTGGCCAGCACCAGGTGAATGCCGGCAGCGCGGGCCTTCTGCGTGATCCGCACGATGGCGTCTTCGACGTCGCGCGGGGCGGTCATCATCAAGTCAGCCAGCTCGTCGACGATCGCGACGACGTATGGGTAGGGCCGATATTCGCGCTGGCTGCCCAGCGGTGCGGTGATCTTGCCGGAGCGCACGTGAGCGTTGAAGTCGTCGATGTGGCGGACTCGGGACGCCTGCATGTCCTGGTAGCGCTGTTCCATCTCCTCGACCAGCCAGGCCAGCGCGGCGGCCGCCTTCTTCGGCTCGGTGATGATCGGGGTGATGAGGTGCGGGATGCCTTCGTAGGGCGTCAGTTCGACCATCTTCGGGTCGATCAGAATCATTCTGACCTCTTCGGGCGTGGCCCGGGTCAGCAGCGACACCAGCATGGAGTTGACGAAGCTGGACTTACCCGACCCGGTGGAGCCCGCGACCAGCAGGTGCGGCATCTTGGCCAGGTTGGCCGAGATGAAATCACCTTCGATGTCTTTGCCCAGCCCGATCACCAGTGGGTGGTGGTCGCGGCGGGTCTCTCGTGCGGTGAGCACGTCCGCGAGTCGCACCATTTCCCGGTCGGTGTTGGGAACCTCGATGCCGACGGCCGATTTACCCGGAATCGGAGCCAGCATCCGGACGCTTTCGGTGGCGACCGCGTAGGCGATGTTGCGCTGTAAGGCGGTGATCTTCTCGACCTTCACGCCCGGCCCCAGCTCGACCTCGTAACGGGTGACCGTCGGCCCGCGGGTGCAGCCGGTGACGGCGGCGTCGACCTTGAATTGAACGAGCACCTCGCCGATCGCTTCGGCCATGAGGGTGTTGGCGGTGCTGCGTTTCTTCGGCGGATCACCGGGGATGAGCAGGTTCAGCGACGGCAGGTGATACGGGCCCTCAACGATCCGGTCGGCGACCATCGCTTCGGCTTTGGCGGCCGCTTTGCGACGACGGGTGGGCTCGGGAACCGTCGGGGTGTCGTCGGGGGCAGGGCCCCCAGCGGGGTAGCCGGCCGACGGCCACGCCTGGGCGTCGCTGTCGCCGTAGGACGCCGGATCGTCGTAGTAGCCTTCGGAGAAGTCCTCGGCGACAACGCTTGTGTCGGCAACTTTTTCAGCGGGGTCGTCCTGGTAGTAGTCGTCCTCTTCGGCGTTGCCGCGACTGAACATCGCGGTGCCGAACAGACGCCGGGCCGTCGCGGGTAATTCGCGGATGGTGGTGCCGGTCAGCAGCAGCACTCCGAACAGCGAGCCGATGAACAGCAGCGGCGCCGAGATCCAGACGGTCAACCCGTCGGAGAGTGGCCCGGCGATGGCGAATCCGAGGAAGCCTCCAGCGTGCCCTCGTCCTACCGGGGTGTCCGGCGAGCCGGCCCACAGATGCCACAGCCCCAGCAACGGCAACGCGACCATCCCGGCGCCCAGCACCAGCCGCGGCCGGGCGTCCGGGTCCGGTTGGGTGCGCATCAGCAGCACTGCGACCCCGGCGGCAACCAGCGGCACGAGCCCCACCGCCGAGCCGATGAAGATGCGCAACGCCGTGTCGATCCAGGCGCCGACCGGACGGGCGGCGTGGAACCACGAACTCGCCGCGACGACCACAGCGAGGCCCAGCAGACTCAGCGCAAATCCGTCGCGGCGATGACCCAAATCGATCTCGCGGGCCCGGCCTACCGAACGGGCGGCGGTACCGGTGCCTCTGGCCAGCATCAGCCAGGCCGCGCGGGCGGTCCGGCCGCAGCCGAGACCGGCCGAAGCGAGCATCGACTGATTTCGGCGTTTGGCCGGCTTGCCGCGTGTTCTACGGGGCGCTGTCGGCCGCGCCGTCCTGCTTCCGCCTCGTGAACCGGCCTTTGACCTGCCGTTTCGGGCTGCGGATCGGGCGGCGGTCTTGTTTGCCATGGCAGCAAGACTAGTCGCAAAGGCAACATCTGCACCACACGCCACACGGTCACCGAATGGCATCACCAGTGGCGCGTTCGCCGGCCACTGCTGAGTAGGGTGACATTCGTCACGCCGCTACTCACGCCTAGGAGCGCCCGCATGCCGCCCGTCGTCGTCGTCGCCACCCTGACCGTCAAGCCCGAGTCCATCGACGCCGTACGCGACATCTGCAAGCGCGCCATCGACGAAGTCCATCAGGAGCCGGGCTGCCAGCTCTATTCGCTGCACGAGTCGGGCGACACCTTCGTCTTCGTCGAGCAGTGGGCCGACGCCGACGCCCTCAAGACGCACAGCACCGCGCCTGCGGTGGCCACGCTGTTCAAAGACGCCGGCGAGCATTTGGCCGGAGCGCCGGACATCAAGATGCTGGCCCCGGTAGTGGCGGGCGACCCGGACAAGGGCCAGTTGCGGCCCTGACGGCCATCGCGGCGGCGGTCCGCTTGCCGGCTACTGGCCCGAGATAGTTGCGCCGCGCGAGTCTTCAGCTCAGATCTCCAGCACGGTCGGCACGATCATCGGCTGGCGGCGGTAGGTTTCGCCCACCCACTTGCCGACCGTGCGGCGCACTGCCTGAGCTATCCGGACCGGATCGGTAACCTTTTCCGCGGCAAGCAATTCCAACTCGACCTCGACTTTGCGTACCACCGGTTCCAGCGCCTTGGGGTCTTCGGAGAATCCGCGCGAATGCAGATGCGGCGGGGCCGCCGGTTGGCCGGTACCGCGGCGCACGACCACGGTGACCGCCACGAAGCCCGACGACAAGATGAGCCGCTCGCCCAACGTGATGTCGCCGACGTCGCCGGTGATCAGGCCGTCGACGAACATCTTTCCGACCGGCACGGCGCCAGAGATCCGGGCTGTGCCGTCGACGAGGTCGACGCTGACACCGTTTTCCGCCAACAAGATTCGTTCCTGCGGAATGCCGGCGCTGGCGGCCAGGGCGGCGTTGGCGCGCAGATGTCGCCACGTGCCGTGTACCGGCATGACGTGACGCGGCCGCACGCCGTTGTAGAGGAACAGCAGTTCACCGGCGTAGGCGTGGCCTGAGACATGCACCCGGGCACGGGCATTGGTCACCACTCGGGTGCCGATCTTGGACAGCTCGTCGATCACACCGTAAACGGCTTCCTCGTTGCCCGGGATCAGCGAGGACGACAGGACGATCAGGTCGCCGGAGGTCAAGGTGATGCTGCGGTGTTCTCCGCGCGACATCCGGGCCAGCGCCGACATCGGTTCACCCTGGGTACCGGTGGTGATCAGGACGACCCGGTCGGGCGGCATCATCTCCGCGGCGCCGATGTCGATCAGGTCCGAGTCGTCGACCCGCAGGAAGCCCAACTCCCGGGCGATGCTCATGTTGCGCACCATGGAGCGGCCGACAAATGACACCCGCCGGCCCAGTGCCACGGCGGAGTCGATGATCTGCTGAACCCGGTCGACGTTGGACGCGAAGCACGCCACGATGACCCGCCCGTCGGCGCCCCGGATCAGCCGGTGCAGCGTTGGGCCGACTTCACTTTCAGAAGGGCCGACGCCGGGGTGTTCGGCGTTGGTCGAGTCGCACAGGAACAGATCGACGCCGGCATCACCGAGCCGTGACATGCCCGGCAAGTCGGTGGGGCGGCGATCCAGCGGAAGCTGATCGAGCTTGATATCACCGGTGTGCAGCACCGTGCCGGCGCCGGTATAGACGGCGATGGCCAGGGCGTCGGGCACGGAGTGATTGATGGCGAAGAACTCGCACTCGAAAACTCCGTGACTGCTGCGTTGCCCTTCACGGACTTCGATGAAGTGCGGATTGATCCGGTGCTCACGGCATTTCGCCGCGACCAGCGCGAGGGTGAACTTCGAGCCGACGACCGGGATGTCGGGTCGCAGCTTGAGCAGGAATGGGATTGCCCCGATGTGGTCTTCGTGCGCGTGGGTGAGCACCAAGGCGTCGATGTCGTCGAGCCGGTGTTCGATGTGACGCAGATCAGGCAGGATCAGATCGACACCCGGCTCGTCGTGTCCCGGGAACAGCACACCGCAGTCGATGAGTAACAACCGGCCCAGGTGCTCGAAAACCGTGAGATTGCGCCCGATTTCGCTGATGCCGCCCAGCGCGGTGACCCGCAGCCCGCCTGAAGCCAACGGACCGGGCGGGGCGAACTCCCCGTTCACTTCTCGGCCACCGAGTGACTCACCTGAGCACCGAGGAGGCGCGCATGTCGGCGGCCAGCGCGTCGACTTCGGCGGGCGTCGCAGGCATTTGCGGCAGTCGGGGGTCGCCGACCTCGACGCCTTGCAGCCGCAGGGCCGCCTTCACCATCGTGACGCCGCCGGTCCGGCTCATCGCATCACACAGCGGGCTGATGGTCACGTTGATCTTGCGGGCGGTCGCGGTGTCGCCCGATTGGAACGCGGACAACATCTCTCGCAGCTGACCCGCGGCAAGGTGAGAGATCACACTGATGAACCCGGTCGCACCCACTGACAGCCACGGCAAGTTGAGTGTGTCGTCGCCGGAGTAGTAGGCCAAACCGGTGTCCGCCATGATCTGCCCGCCGCCGTGCAGATCGCCTTTGGCGTCCTTGATCCCGACGATGTTGGGATGTGCCGCCAAGGTGCGGATGGTGTCGGGCGAGATCGGAACCACCGAGCGCGGCGGGATGTCGTAGAGCAGTACCGGTAGCGGTGTCGCGTCGGCGACGGCGCTGAAATGCGCGACGAGACCGGTCTGCGGCGGCCTCGAGTAGTAAGGGGTCACGACCAGCAGTCCGTGCGCCCCTTCGGCGGCGCACGCCTTGGCCAGATGCACGCTGTGCGCAGTGTCGTAGCTGCCGGCGCCCGCGATCACCCGGGCCCGGTCCCCGACCGCCTCCAACACGGCGCGCAGTAGCGTCAGCTTCTCCTGATCAGTGGTCGTCGGCGATTCACCGGTAGTCCCCGAGATCACCAGGCCGTCGCTGCCCGCATCGACCAGACGGGTGGCCAGCCGTGCCGCGCCCGCGGCGTCCAGGGAGCCGTCAGGGCGGAATGGGGTCACCATCGCGGTCAATACGGTGCCCAGGCGCGCGTGGGCGTCGAATCCGCCGGTGCTCACGCTGACCAGATTACCTGGCGGGTTCCAGGCCGCTTCCACCGCGCGAGACTGCGTGTTCGTCGTTCTGGCTTGGCGTCGGGCGAGGCCGAATCAGGGGCCGGTTGTACCGACATCGGGGTCGCCGGTCATGGGGTCACCGCGACACAGCGATCCGATCCAGCCGTCGTGCCGCTCACCGCGCTGGACGATCAAGCCCCGCACGGTGCCCTCCACTTGGAATCCGCAGCGGGTGGCGGCGCGCCGTGATGGCCAGTTGCCGACGCGCGCCCTCCAGTGCACTACGTCGAGGCCCAACTCGTCGAAGCCCCAGGCCAGCATCAGCAGCAGCGCGCGGCTCATCACGCCCTTGCCCCGCGCCCACGGTCCCAGCCCGTAACCGACTTCGGCGCCACCGGCCCCGTCGAAGTTCAATGAGGCGCTGCCCGCGTAGCGCCCCTCGTGCAGAATGGCGAACGACGCCCGGGTGCCGTTCTGCCAGCCCTCAGCTACTCGCGAGATGAACTGCACCGCGTCGGCATTCCCGTACGGCACCGGGACGAGCGTCCAACGTTGAGTTTCTGGATCCTGGCATTGACGCACGATGTCGACCACGTCCTGCGCACGGGCACATCCCAGCACCAAGTCCGGTCCGTCGGTGAGCTCGAGCGGGCTGACGTTGCCCGCTGTGGGGACGGAATTCTCACCCATAACACACCAACGTCCGAGCTGCCGAAGCCGGCGGCTCTACGTTCAAAAGCACCGTTGGATATTACTCCCACAGCGGTCGGTAAGCCCGCTCGTTGCGGCGGCCAGGCGGCGCCCCGGCCGGCTCGCGGTCAGACTTCGGTCGCCAGCGGGCTGGTCGCCACCTCGGTGCCGTCGGACAGTGTGGCGATCTCGAAGTCGGCGAACACCGCGGGCGCCACATCGATCAGCATGCGCAGGCAGACGATGGCCAGCCGGCGGATCTCGACATCGGCGTGCTCGCTGGCGCGCATCGCGATGAAATGCCGCCACGCGCGGTAGTTGCCGGTCACGACGATCCGGGTCTCCGTGGCGTTGGGCAGCACGGCGCGGGCGGCCTGGCGCGCCTGCTTACGGCGCAGCAACGCGTTCGGCTGATCGGTGAATTTGGCCTCCAGCCGGGCCAGCAACTCCGTGTAAGTGGCGCGCGTGGTGTCGGCGGCTTGCTTCAACAGTTGCTGTAGTTCGGGGTCGTCCTCCAGTCCGGGCGGAATGACGACGCGCGAATCGTGATCCGGCACATAGCGCTGCGAGAGCTGGGAGTAGGAGAAGTGGCGGTGGCGGATCAGTTCGTGGGTGCAGGACCTCGAAATGCCGGTGATGTAAAACGACACGCTGGCGTGTTCGAGCACCGAAAAATGCCCCACGTCGATGATGTGCCGCAGATATCCGGCGTTGGTGGCGGTCTTGACGTTGGGTTTCGACCAGCTCTGGTAGCACGCTCGGCCGGCGAACTCCACCAGCGCCTGCCCCCCGTCGGCGTCGGTGCTCCACGGCACGTCCGGGGGCGCGACGAACTCGCTCTTGGCGATCAATTGCACGCTTAATGGCGCCGTCTCGGCCACGGCGCTCACCTTAGCCCGGCGACGATGCGGGCCGGAACGGCCCGAGGAGGAGGCGGGCGGTCAGGCAAGCCCGGCGACGATGCGGGCCGGAACGGCCCGAGGAGGAGGCGGGCGGTCAGGCAAGCCCGGCGACGATGCGGGCCGGAACGGCCCGAGGAGGAGGCGGGCGGTCAGGCAAGCCCGGCCCGCATCGTCAGCAGTCGGTTCGGTTGCCGGTCAGCCGGCCAGCGCGGCTTGCCGAACTCGCCGACCGGCTCGCCGCCGGCGCAGATTGACCAGCGCAGCGTGGGAGACGAACGCAGGGTGGAGCAGGCGAACGGGTGGGTCGATGAGGCTGTTCACCCGAAAGAAGCGCACCGCGACAACCAGATCTGACTCAGAGGCCGTCAGCGCCCAGTCCAGCAGCCGGGTGGCGAGGCGCATCCACCCCGACCGTCGACCCCGCACTTGCGGGAAGGCCAGGTCCAAGCTGGCCGTCATCTGCCAAGCCACGCCAATCGGTTTGGCCGAGGACCGGAAATACCGTCGGGCGAGATCCCGGTCGCCCCTGCGCAGACAGTCCCGCAACGCGGCGGCTCCCAGTGCGGCCACCGTCATGCCTTGCCCGTAGATGGGATTGAAGCTGCAGATCGCGTCGCCACATACCAGCAGTCCGTCCGGCAGTCGGGACATCTTGTCGTAGCGTCGCCATTGGCTGGACGGCATGTGGTGATGCGCCACCTCGCCAACCGGCTCGGCGGCCCGCATTGCCGCAATCAGGTGTTGGGGAGAGAACTCTTCGGCGAATGACAGCATGCCGGCCAGTTCGCGGGGCGGCTGGCGCCCCACCATCCCGAAGACCGTGAACATCCACGTGTCGTTCTCGTAGCCGCTGAAGAACATCCCGGTCGGCCTGTCCGGCGTGGGACCGATGTTGACCAGCATCTCCGCCAACGTGCCCGTGGGCATTCTCAGCAGTTGGCTCACGTAGTTGGTGTGCATGACCAGGTGGTCTTCAACCGGCCGGCGATACCCGAGGCTATCGAGAAACGCCGGCGTGCGCGCGCCGCGGCCCATCGCGTCCATAACCACCTCGGCGGCCAAATGCATCACGACACCGCTGTTTCGGCTGACGATTCGCGCTCCGGTGACGCGACGTCCGTCCGGTGTCGCTGTCAACTCGGTGACCTCGCGGCCGTCCAGGATCGTCACGTTACTGACCGCCTGCAGCCGCCGCCGGACATGGCACTCCAGAAACGGCCTGCTCGGCATGTGCAATGCCAGTGCTGCCGGGTCCCGCACTATCCTGCCCGAGCGCAGAATGTCGTGGCCGCCGAAAGACAACCGCAGCTTAGACAGCTCTCCGTCATTCCAAACCGGCGCCCCATCGGCCACCAGTTCGTCGAGAAATCCGGGAAAGAGTTCGTCCAAGATCTGCGCGCCACGGGCCAGCAGAACATGCACGTGCCGACCCTGCGGCACGCCACGCCGGACAGCGGAGTCGTCCGGCAGCAGATCCCGCTCGACCACCGTGACGGTTTCGAAAAATTCGGCCAGAACCCTTGCGGCGAGCATCCCGCCCATGCCCGCCCCAAGGACGACCGCGCGTTCACCGATCATGCGGCGACCCGCTGGCATCGGCTTCAGCAGCGAACACCAGAGCATCGAAGCCGGCGGCTTCCGCCCGCACGCGGTGTTGTTCGCTAAGTGTTCGGTAATAGTCCTCGTCGCCGCACGCGAGCGAAAGCCGTGCCCGAGAACGCAATATCGGAAATTCGTTGAGCACGAAGCCCGGGTCGGTGGGCACGGCAGCCAATCGGTCGATCGCCGCGCGCGCTTCATCGTGGTCCTCAGCGGTTGCGCGTCGGAGCAGCACTTGCACCAGCACTTCGGTCGCCCTTCCGCGCCAGATCATGTCACCGCTCCGATAGGTACTCTCGACGACCGCGCGCGCCATGTCGACGGCGCCGTCGAGATCACCGATGCGAGCCTTCTCCCGGGCGAATTCCGGGTCGACGATCGTCAACGCGCTCAGCGAAAATCGCTCCGCCGCTGCCATATCGCGGGCTTGGGTGAACAAGTCGAGTCCCGCCTCGCGTTGTGGGCCGTCACTGCACACCAGGACGAGGCCCCGACACAGTCGGCCCATGCCCAAAACAAAGTCATCGCTGGAAGTTTCTGCGATGCGTAACGCCTCGGTGGTCTCGCGCTTGGCCGTCTCGTCCGCCGGGAGGGCCCCGAACGGAATGGAGGCGACGTACTTCCACAGCAGGGCGAAAACGTAGCTGGTGGGGTCGAACGGAGCAGCCATCGTGATTGACGTGGCCGCGTCGTCCAGCCAGCCCCGCATGCCCAGACACATCTTGACGTGGCCGCGCATCGCGATCGCCGTGCTCAGCGGGGAGCCGAAGATTAAGTTGCCCTTAGTGGGGTCGCCGTCGGCCAAGTCGATCAGGCGATCCGACAGGCGCAGCGCCTCGGTCATCTCCCCTGCCTGGCATTTGGCGTAAACCGCCGCGAACAGCAGCGCCACGGTCAGCGTCGAATCCCCGATCGATTCCAGCAGCTCGCTCTGCTCCGAACCCACCTGAGCCGCCTCGCGGAAGCGGTTGTGGAATGTCAACGCCATGATGTAGCCGGTCATGCCGATCGCTAACGAAACTTTGTCGTCGGCTGCTGTGCACAGCTCTCTCAGTTCGTCGAAGCCGGTGGCAGCGATGCTGCCACCGGTTCGCCAGAGAGTGCCGCACAGCAGATTCCGCGGCGCGATTTGTAGGGCCGGCCGGTCCGGGGCGTCGGCCGGCAGCCGGTCGGCGACTTGGCGGGCCCGCTGCCAGCTGGTGCGGGCGCCGCGGATGTCGCGCATCGCCGACCAACCGCCGGCCCGCATATGCCAGTTGAACGCCGCCCGCAAATCGCCGGCCGCCTCGTAGTTTTCGGCGATCAGGGCGGCGTTCTCGTCGGCCGCCCCCGGGTCGTGCGCTTCGATTGCGATGGCTAGGCGCCGGTGCAATTCGGCGCGCCCGGATTTCAGCTGCGCCTCGTAGGCGACCGTTCGGATCAACGGGTGCCGGAACGCGTATTCGGCGCGCGGAGTGAACATCACCTGATCGATCAGCTCCACCTGCAGCAGTTCCGCAACGGCCTCCGCTACCTCGATGTCACCGAGCAGGGCCGCCACCAGCTCAGACCTGAACCGCGCACCCATGACTGCAGCGGCATACAAAAATTGTTTGGCCGGCCGGCTGAGGCGGTCGACGCGGGCGGCGATGGTCGCCTGCAGCGTGCCCGGCACACTGATGTCGGCGGCGTCATCGCGGCAGAGGTAGGCTCCGCGCTCGCCGTCGAGCACACCGCGTTGAGCCAGATCGCGCACCATCTCCTCGGCGAAGAACGGGTTCCCCGCTGCTCGCTCGACGATGCGGGCGGCCAGCGCTCGCACCGACGGGTCATTACCCAGCAGCTCGGTAGTCAACGCGGCGATCTGCACCGCGTTCAACGGAGCCAGCGAGATCGTCTGGGCACCCGGCGTTCGCGCCAACGCCCCCCGGTATTCGGGACGGTAGGTAATCAGCACCAGCGAGGCGGTCTGCGGCACGACGGTGGCGAATTCCGCCAGCATCGCTTCGCTGACCTCGTCTATCCAGTGCACATCCTCGATCACATACTGTGTCGGCTTAGTCCGGCGCAGGGCAACGGCTTTCGACAAAGCCGCCAACCGGCGCCGGCGGGCGTCGGCGGTGATGTCGGGGGGCACGGCGTCCGGCTCTCCTATTCCGAGCAGGTCGTCGAGCAGCCGTAGATCCTCGGGGTCGGCATCGGAGATGCGAGCCCGCAGCTGTGCCCGACCGGCGTCGTCGTCGAGGTTGCTGACCCCGAAGACCCGCCGCAGCAGCCGCGCCACCACCCGGAAGGGGACATCGCGGGTGTGGGATTCGCAGGCGACGGTGAAGACCTCGACTCCGCGGCTGGTAGCCAGGGTCACGGCTTCGCGCATGATGCGGCTCTTTCCGATACCGGGAGGCCCGACCACCCCGACCACACACCCGGCACCGCTGATCGCCCGGTCGAGGATGCCGGCGACGGTGCTCAACTCCCAGGTCCGACCGACCAGGGTGGGCTCACGCCGGCCGACACCAACGCGCTCATCAGCGGCTTTCAACAGCCGACGCGCAAGTATCGGCTGCTGAGCGCCTTTGACACGGACCCACTCGGGCGCCCCAAGCACGGTGGCATGTTCCACCAGCTGAGCGGTGGACTCACTGAGCATCACCCCGCCGGGCGGCGCGACCGACTCCATCCGTTGCGCTAACCCCACCTGCTCGCCCATAGCGGTGTACGTGCGGGAATCAGAACTGATCTCCCCGGCGATCACCCGGCCCGAATTCAACCCCACCCGCATCTGCAGCGTTATGCCGTCGCGGCGCGCCACCTCCTCGGCCAACTTCGCGATTTGCTCTTGAATGTCGAAGGCGGCCAGACAGGCGCGGAATGCGTGGTCTTCCAGAGCGACCGGCGCGCCGAACAAGGCCATCACACCATCACCGGTGAACTTATCGACCGTGCCACCATAGCGACGGGTAATCGTGGCGGCGTGGCGGAATACATCGGCCATTATTTCGCGCAACCGCTCGGCGTCTACCGCCGACGCAATCGACAGAGAATTGACGACATCGGCAAATAGGACCGTCACCTGCTTGAATTCCGGTTGGTCGCCCGGTTCCCGCGCCGAGACGCCGCAGGAGTCGCAATATCGGGCGCCAAGACGCATTTCGGTGCCGCAGGCTCGACACACTGCGCCTGTTGGCCTCATCCGCCTCTCCCGCCGCTGTTCAGTGCTGCGGACCGCTCGATGCACCAACTTTAAAGCGACCGGCCGCAACGCATCGATTATCGACCGCCGAGCCCCCTGGGGGAACCATTCTGACGACCGCGACACTCGTTCGCAGCGACCGGCCTGCGCTCGGCTCATCGCTGGCCCGCAACATCGCCGCGACTGCTCTGAACTCGACCGCGTCACAAACTGAATTGGCGCTGCCGAAACGTTTCGTTAGTCAATTACGGTGAATCGCGTCCCAAAATTCGTCCGCGCTAGTAGGTTCTGGTCTCGGAGTTTGCCGTGCGAGGAGCTTTACATGTCCTACGAAGAGGCGCGCGAAGCACTGAAAAAGGGCGACGGCAAGCGCGCCCTGGCATTGGTGAAAGCGCAGCTCAAGAAACAACCCGATGGCGAGGGATACGCGCTGGCGGGCCTGGTCTGCTTCAGACTTGAGCGCTACGGCACCTCGGCGATCTACTACGGAAAGGCAGTTGCCGCCGACGACTCGCATCCCGACTGGTGCAATATGCGCGACCTGGCGCTGGCCAATGCCTGCGCCAAAATCGACGTTCCCATCCCCAAGCCGAAACTCTTCGACCCTAACAAGCTGTTGGCGCCGCCTGCGGATAGCTTCCTGCCCGCACCGCCAGAGCAGCGACGAACGCACGGCTGTTTCAAGCGACTCTGCCTGTACTTCGGCGAGGTGCTCGGGGCGGTGTTCACTGTGTTAATGAATTGGCTCACCGACCGGGTAGGTAGGAGATTCGGTTACCGCGCCAAAGTCTGGACCAACTGGTACGGTCGCCCACTGCCCTTGGAAGTCCTCACGCTGGCTTACATGCGCGAGCGCTTGAATGCGCACAACCTATACAACTCCTACCCGGCTGACACGCTGGTGGCCTTTCAGCGGACGGATCTGCCCCAACCGGTGGGGGTCGAGCGATTTCGTACCGCCGACGGAAGCTGGAACAACCTGGCCAACCCGAAGGAGGGTGCTGCCTGCACCCGCTTTCACCGCAACGTGAACCCGTTGGCCACCGAGCCCGAAGATATCCAGCGATTGCACACGCCGGACCCGCGCAAGGTCAGCCTCGAACTGCTTTCCCGTCCGACCGGCGACGATGGCCAGCCGGAAATGCAAGAAGTTCCTTTCCTCAATCTGCTGGCCGCATCGTGGATTCAGTTCATGCTCCACGACTGGGTCAATCACGGTGACGTGGAACCGAAAGATGTCATCTCGGTGCAGCTGCACGATGGTGATCCCGCAAAAGATAGGTACCTGCAAGACGCAATTACCGTCGGGAGGACGCAGGCCGACCCGACGCGAAACGCTCACGAAGGGCCGTTCGCCGCCAATTACATCAACGAGGTCACCCACTGGTGGGACGCCTCGCAGATCTACGGCAGCGACATAGATACTCAAAAGCGTTTGCGCAGCCGCGAACTCGGCAAAATGGCACTGAACGACGACGGCACATTGCCGGTCGACGGCGGCACGCAGGTAGAAGACGCCGGCTTCATGCGCAACTGGTGGGTGGGCATGTCGATGCTGCACGCACTCTTCGTGCGCGAACACAACTCAATCTGTGACATGCTGCACGAGGCCAATCCACGATGGGACGGCGACCAGCTGTTCAACGTTGCGCGACTCATCAACGCCGCAGTGATGGCCAAGATTCATTCCATCGAATGGACTCCGGCGATTCTGCCCAACAGGGCGCTCGACACTGGGCTGAACGTGAACTGGTACGGCTTACTCACCGTCTTGACGCGCAAGGGTAAGCAGCGCAAAACGCTGTCGGAGATCAACGTGCGCAACGCCGAGATCGGCGGCATCGTCGGCAATCCGATCGAGAGACACGGCTGCCCATTTGGGCTCACCGAGGAATTCGTCGAGGTCTACCGCTTGCATTCGCTGCTGCCCGAACGCTTGGAACTTCGCCAGCGTGGACAAGCGGGGGTCACGGCGAAGTTTCCCTTCAACACGATGCGCCAGCGCGGCTCGACCCGGATGACCGACCTGTATGCGATGTCAGATCTGTTCTACTCGTTCGGCAAGCAACACCCCGGCGCCCTGCGGCTCAACAACTATCCACGCTTCATGCAGGAACTGAGCGTCGCGGGAAACCCGTTCTTCGACGTGGGCACAGTCGACATCCTGCGGGCGCGCGAACGCGGTGTACCCCGTTACAACGAATTTCGCCGTCAACTGGGACTGAATCCGATCGACAGCTTCGACGAACTCACCGACGAGCCAGCGGTCCGGAAAAAGCTGAAGTCGGTCTACACGGGAGGCGTGGAGGACCTGGACCTGCTGATCGGCACGCTGGCTGAAAGCCACCGGCCGACCCGCTTTGGTTTCGGCGAGACGTTGTTTCAGATCTTCATCCTGAACGCCAGTCGCCGACTTCAGGCTGACCGTTTCTACACCGACAGCTACACCGAGGACGTCTACACCGCGGAAGGCCTGCGCTGGATCGATCAAACCGACCTCAAGACCGTCCTCCTGCGTCACTATCCGGAGCTTGCAGACACCGGACTGGCCAACATAAAGAACGCTTTCGAGCCCTGGGACGAAGGGCCGGAACTGGATCCCGACCGCCATCCGCTGCGCGAATGGGACGCCGAATTGCAGCCCGACCCCTGGCGCGGCGACGCCTACCGTCATGCCTAGGCGTCTTCCGGGCACGCGAATGCTGTTCTGGTTTGTGCGGCGCGCGTTATGGGACTTGGTCGCCTGGGCGAAGTTCGCGATCAACAAGCCGGTGAAAATCCCGTCGCCACCGGCGCACCCGAACCGCATCGAAACCAAGCCTTTGATTGAGGCGATACCTGAATTACGTATACGCAACGTGATGGTCTGCCCGCCCGCCGACATCCCGCATGACGAGCGCTCGTTCCGAAACACCCTGGCCTACAAGATTCAGGTTCGGCTTTACGGCACCAGTTTGTCGCCTATGCAGCCAGACTTGCCACGTATCGATGCCGACCCGCAGGTTGCGCTGAAGCGAGCTTACAAAGGGTGGCGTCGCAGAAGATTTCACGCACCTGAGCTGCCGGCCGAATTTCTTGGCACTCCCGATCTCGGGTCGCTGGCAGTACGAAGCCCGTTCGCCTGCTACACGAAACTCAGCGACGGTGACGGTAAGACCTGGGAGTGGAATCTGCAAGACCTCAACAACTACAAGCACCACGACGGACTAAGGAAGATCGGCTCGCGCGTCCTGTTCCGAATCAATCGAGGGCAGCTACAGGCTTACAAGATCGACTGCGAGCTGGGCAATAACATCGGGCCAACCGATGAAAGGTGGGAACGCGCCTGCAAAATTGCGTTGTGCGGAGCCTCGACGCACCTCTCGCTGGTGCGCCACTTCAACTGGGTACATCTGGCCGGCGGCGCTCAGCTGGCCATTGCGACTCGTAATAACTTCTCGCGCAACCATCCCCTCTGCAGGCTGCTGTGGCCATACATCTACGGGACCCAGCAAAGCAACGACGTCGTCACCCGCGGGCAGATGGTCAGCGGTGGCGATTTCGAAACCATCTTCAGTTTCACCCACGACGACATGTGCCGCCTGTTCGACGACACTTACCTTGATTACAACAACCTGATCAATGACCCAGCAGAAGACGGTGAAGCGCGCGGTGTGTGCAACGCCGGCTTCGAAACACCGATGCAGGACAACCTGGAGCAGCTTTTCAAAGTCATTCACGACTTCGTATGTAACTATCTCGAGATCTACTATCCGCGGCAGCCGCAAAATACCGCCGCAGACGTGAGGAACGACCGCGAGACGTTGAGCTGGCTCAAGGAGTTGAACAAGCGCGTTCCCAACAGAGTTGGCGTAGATCGTGCAAATGTCACGTGGGAAAAGTTGGCCCGGCTACTGGCCACCCAACTGTACTTGGTGACCGTCCAGCACGAGGTCCTCGGCAGTTCGATGTGGAATTACCAACTCTGGACGCATTGCCAGCCGGCGCAGGTCGATCAAGACTTTCGGCCTGAGCCACTGGACGTCTACCAACGGCTAGTCAATGCGAACTACATTCTGAACGTGCACCGACGCGCGCTGATGGACAACTTCACTCGCTTCGCACTCGACCACCGAGGCAAGTCGGCGATGTTGCAGTTTCACGCCGACCTGGGCAAGCTACAGGCCCGTATGGATGCTCAACCGCATGCGGTGTGGCGCCTGTATCCTCGCAACCTGAAGGTCAACATCAACGCCTAAAGCCGTGCGGCTAGGACGTTTTGAACGCCCCCTTCAACTCGTCAACCAAGTCGCCCCGCTCGCCGACGACGACGCTGCCCAAGCCCAGCCAGGCTGCCATCGTCGTCAACTCCGGGGCCAGCGCGGCAGCGACCCGCGCCGGCGATCGGTCAGATTCGACGAATGCTCCGACGACGTGCAGAGCGTCGCCTCCGCGGTCCGCTTTGAGGTCAACGCGCCCTACCAGTTGACCGTCCAACAGGAACGGCCACACGTAATACCCGTGTTCGCGTTGGGCAGCGGGCGTGTAAATCTCGATGCGGTAATGAAAGTCGAAGAGTCGCTGCACGCGCGGCCGGAAGAAGATCAGCGGGTCGAACGGGCATAGCAGGGCCGTGCCCCGGTCCAGCCGGGGGATGGATCGACCGGGGCGCAAATACGCCGGCGCCGGCCAGCCGTCGACGTCGACGCACTCGAGCTCACCTTCGGCGACCAGTTGGGCGATCGCCGGCTTCACCTGCCTGGCGGCCAGCCGGAAGTAGTCTCGGACGTCGGCTTCGGTGCCCACACCGAGCGCGGCCGCCGCGCGCAGCGTCAACTCACGCAATGCCTCTTCGTCGTCGATCTGCCGGGCTAACACCTCAGCCGGCAACACATTCTCGGTCAGGTCGTAATGCCGGGCGAACCCAACCCGAGTGGCCGTCGTGAGAACCCCGGAAGCGAACAGCGCCTCGGCCACCCACTTGGTGTCGGTGCGGTTCCACCAGGCACCCTTCTTCCGGCGCGGTTCTGCGGCCAGATGAGTCTCGATCTGCCCGGCGGTGCACGGCCCGAGTTCAGCGACCGCGGCAACCACGTCGTCGACCAATCCGGGGTTGGCTTTGACGATGTGTTTGCCCCATCGGCCGTGCCGGTACTCGCGCATCCGCCAGCGCAATAAAGACCAGTCGTCGACGGCCATCAGCGCGGCCTCATGCGCCCAATATTCCACCAGCAGCCGTGGTTTCGTGGGGCCCCACGCGGCGCGGTCAAGCACCTCGCGGTCATAAGGACCGAGCCGGCTGAACACCGGCGCGTAGTGGGCGCGTACCGCCACCGATACCGAGTCCAGTTGCAGTACCTGGATCCGGGAGATCAACCGCCGCAGGTGCGCGCGGGTGATCGTCTTGCCGGAAGGTGCGTCGCGCAATCCCTGGGCTGCGATGGCGATCCGCCGGGCCTCTGCAGCGGTCAGCCTGGCGTTCCGGATCGACACCGCGCCGAGGATACCGATCGTCGGCGGGTGCGCTGGGCGGCGGACCTACCCCCGGCTCACCCCGTTGGTCTGGTTGACCGGCACCACGCCGCCGGCTTCCGGCGGATCCTTTTCCTCGTGATATGCCGACTCGAGCAGAGCCGGAACCGCTTTGAGGTCGCGGTAAACGCCGGTCAGTTGCTCCAAAATCGCAATTCGTTGCCGGCTCGCTTCGGCCACCGCCCGCTGGGCCTGTTCACGGTAGTAGTCGGCCTCCTGCTTGGTGTCGGCGAGGAGTTGCTCCCGCTGCTGCTGGGCTTCCTGCCACGCGGCTTGGATCTCCGATTGGGTCGCGGCGCGCATGCCGGCCAGCTCGGCGTCGAGCTTCTTCTTGGCCTCGTCGTGCTCGGCCTCCAGGGCGTTTCGCTTCGCCACGAGTTCTTCCAGCAGCTCGGTGTGCTTGCGCTGCTCAGCTTCGATCTGGGCTTCGGCCGCCGCGATCAGCGCCTGCGCATCGGCTCGCGCCTCGGCCTGCATCTCGGACACCTCGTCAACCGCCCGCCGAAGCATTTGCGCCATCCGGTGTTGCATTGCGTGCGGTGACGGTAGAGGTGTCCCGGAGAGCGGCGACCTCTTTGCGCAGCGCAACTGCTTCGTCACCGGCTTCCTTGAGCCGGGCCCGGAGGCTGTCGACATCGTTGAGCAGGAACTGCTGCTTGGTAGTCAACAACTCGATGTGATCGTCAACCGCAGCCGGGTCGTAGCCCCTGAAGGTGCGAGCGAACGTCTTCGCGGATTCGGTTTGCACTGCCAACTTTCCCTTCTGATGCCTGCCACCCGTTGTAACCGACCCCGGGTCGGCTGTCTCACGGTCGGGGCCGCCTGGCCCGGCCATGAGCCTCACGCCCGACGGTAGCTGTAAAATCGGTAGCGCAATCCCGAGCGGCTTGCCAGCCACTCCCCCGTCGTACCCTGCCAGGACTCGTCGAGCACTGGTGCCACCACGTCGCCATCGTCGCGGGGCAGCTCGATGTCGACCTCGGTGACCTCACAGCGGCCGGCCAGGGGCATTGCCAGCGTATAGATCTGCTCTCCGCCGACCACCCAGACCTGAGGGTCGGTCAGCGCGTCATCCAGGCTATGGACCACCGTTGCACCTTCAGCGCTGAAGTCGGCTTGGCGGCTCAGCACGACATTACGGCGACCCGGCAGCGGACGCACACTCGCGGGCAGCGACTCCCAGGTGCGACGACCCATCACTACGGTGTGCCCCATCGTCAGTTTCTTGAAGTGGCTTAGATCCTCCGGCACGTCCCAGGGGATGCCACCGGCACGGCCGAGGACGCCCGAGGTCGATTGAGCCCAGACCAGGCTCAACTGACGCAGTGTCATCTGCGCCACTCCTTGATCCCGGCTGCGCCGCATCATCGTCGTCGACGCATGTCATCTGCGCCACTCCTTGATCCCGGCTGCGCCGGCATCATCGTCGTCGACGCATGTCATACCGCGACGGGGGCTTTGATCGGCGGATGCGGGTCGTAGTTTTCCACGACGACGTCGTCGTAGGTGTAGTCGAAAAGCGACTCGCGTTGCGCGAGAATCAACTTCGGATAGGGTCGGGGCTGGCGCCGGAGCTGCTCGGTGACCTGTTCGACGTGGTTCTGGTAGATGTGGCAATCACCGCCAGTCCAGATAAACTCACCGACGTCCAGACCGGCCTGCGCGGCCATCATGTGGGTCAGCAGCGCGTAGCTGGCGATGTTGAACGGCACTCCGAGGAACAGGTCGGCGCTGCGCTGGTAGAGCTGGCAGCTGAGCCGTCCGTCGGCGACGTAGAACTGGAACAACGCGTGGCACGGCGCCAACGCCATTCGCGGGATGTCGCCGACGTTCCAGGCCGATACGATGATGCGCCGCGAGTCCGGGTCGGTGCGCAGCAGCTGAAGCGCCGCGGTGATCTGGTCGATGTGCTCACCCGACGGTGTGGGCCAGGACCGCCATTGCACACCGTAAACCGGGCCCAGATCGCCGGTTTCGTCCGCCCATTCGTCCCAGATGGTGACGCCGTGCTGGTGCAACCAGCTGACGTTGGAGTCGCCGCGCAGAAACCACAGCAATTCGTAGATCACCGACTTCAGATGCACTTTTTTGGTGGTGATCAGCGGAAACCCGGCCGAAAGGTCGTAGCGCAGCTGGCGACCGAACAAGCTGCGGGTACCCGTCCCGGTGCGGTCTGCTTTCAGCGTGCCCTGCTCTAGTACCAGGCGCAACAAATCCTCGTACGGTGTGGCGATGGGCACGCGGAAAGCTTAGCGGGGAAGGCGGCCGCGCGGCATCGGCGCGCCGCTCCAGAGCGAGGAGTAAAACGGAGGCCATGCCTAACATCACCGACACTGTCACGACGCAAGACGGCGACTGCACGGTCCGACTCTTCACTCCTGAAGCCGAAGGTTCCTGGCCCGGGGTGGTGATGTATCCAGACGCCGGCGGCGTCCGAGACACCTTCTACGAGATGGCCGCTCAGCTGGCCGACTTCGGCTACGCCGTGCTGTTGCCCGACGTCTACTACCGGGCCGGAGACTGGGCCCCCTTCGACATGTCGACCGCGTTCAGCGACGACGAGGAGCGCAAGCGGCTGATGTCGCTGATCGGCAGCGTGACACCTATGAAAATGGCGATGGACGCTGCGGAGTTCTTCGACTACCTCGCCGGGCGCCCCGAAGTCAGCGGCGACCGGTTCGGCACCACCGGCTACTGCATGGGCGGGCGCATCTCGCTAGTAGTGGCCGGCAGGGAGGGCGACCGGGTCGGCGCCGCGGCGTCCTTCCACGGCGGCGGGCTGGTCACCGACTCCGCGGACAGCCCACACCTACGGGCCGACCAGATTCGGGCGGCCATCTATGTCGGCGCGGCGGAGAACGACCACTCATTCACCCCTGAGCAGGCCGAGCAGCTCGACAAGGCGCTGACCGCCGCCGGAGTTGAGCACACGATCGAGACCTACTCCGCCGGGCACGGCTTTGCCGTCCCGGACAACCCGCCCTACGACGCCTCGGCAGCCGAGCGGCACTGGGCAGCGACCCGGGACTTCTTTGACAGCCACCTTGCGAGCTGACACGACCGCCCGTCAGCCGCCCGTCCAGCGCTGCACGAAGTCGGGATAACGCGCGCCCTGCACCTCCATGCGACGGGTGGCGTCGTCGATGGTGCTGAGGTCGTCGGCAGTGAGTTCCAGATCAGCCGCCGCGAGGTTCTCTTCAAGCCGTTGCAGCTGTCTCGTACCCGGGATCGGCACGATCCACGGTTGCTGCGCGAGGAGCCACGCCAAAGCGACCTGAGCAGGGCTGGCGTTGTGGCGCCCCGCGATCGTCCGAAGTAGATCCACCACGACGCGGTTGGCGTCACGGGCGTCGGAGGCGAACCGAGGAATGCTGTTGCGCATGTCGGTGCGATCGAATTCGGTCTGCCTGTCGATGGTTCCAGTCAGAAAGCCCTTGCCGAGCGGGCTGTAGGGCACGAAGCCGATGCCCAGTTCTTCCAGCGTGGGTAGCACGGCGGCCTCGGGTTCCCGCCACCACAGCGAGTGCTCGCTTTGCACCGCCGTGACGGGCTGAACCGCGTGCGCCCGGCGGATAGTCTGCGCAGACGCCTCGGACATGCCGAAGTGTTTGACCTTGCCCTGGTCGATAAGCTCCTTGACCGTCCCGGCCACGTCTTCGATCGGTACCTCCCGGTCAACCCGGTGCTGGTAGAACAAATCGATCGTCTCGACGCCGAGCCGGCGCAGCGACGTGTCGGCGACGTGCCTGATGTTCTCAGGCCGGCTGTTGAGTCCCGCGACGTTGCCCGTGTCATCGAAGGCGAAGCCGAACTTCGTCGCGATCACCACCTGCCCGAGGAACGGCGCGAGGGCTTCACCGAGGAGTTCTTCGTTGGGTCCGTAGGCCTCTGCGGTGTCGAAGAACGTGACGCCGCGCTCGACAGCGCCGCGCAGCACCGCGACCATCTCCGCGCGGTCACCCGACGGGCCGAAGCCGCGGCTCATGCCCATGCAGCCCAACCCGATTGCCGACACTTCGAGGTTGTTGCCGAGTTTTCGCTTGTCCATGAACAACTCCGTCGCTTGGCTCAGAAACCGGCGTCCTCGGCCACCTCACGGGCCTTAGCGACGAGCGCGTCGATGCGTTGCACGGTTGGCGTGCCGGACGCCGCCTTGTTCTGCGGCTCGTCCATTGCTCGGCGCATCACGCCTTCGGCGATCACCGCCACCTTCCACAGCCCCAACGCGTACCAGTACTTCAGCGTCTCGACGTCCCGTCCGCTCTCCGCCAGGTAGACGCGAGCCATCTCAGCGCGGTCCGGGAAGCCGTCGAGCGCAGCGGCGGCGAAGTCACCCGCGGTGTCCTCGCCGCGCGCCGGCCAGTACGCCAAGAGACTGCCCATGTCAGCCAACGGGTCGCCGAGTGTGGACAACTCCCAGTCAAGGACTGCGATCACCTCTCGGGTCGTGTGCGAGGTGATGACGTTGCGCAGATGGAAGTCACCGTGCACCAACGTCAACTCCTGATGCGGCGGCACAGCGGCGATCAACCGGCGGGTCAAATCGTCGAGGTCGGGCGAATCCCGCGTCTTGGACAACTCCCATTGCCCGGCCCAGCGTTTGAGTTGTCGCTGCGCATACGGTTTGTGGCTGGCCAGATCGCTCAACCCCACTTCGTCGATGTCGACGTCGTGAATTTTGGCGAGCGTCTTGGGTAGCGACAACCCGATCTGCCGGCGCTGCTGCGGCGTCAACGCTTCTGCGATTGACATCCGGTCGACCACCAGGCCCTCGACGTACTCCATCAACAACAGTGGAACGTCCGCCTCGTCTCTGGTGAGGCCGTACACCCGCGGCGCGGGTACGGCGGTGCCTTGCAGCGCGGACAGGATTCGCGCTTCCCGGCCGACGTCATGCGCGGACGCCAACAGCGTCCCGAGCGGTGGGCGGCGTAGCACCCAGCTGCGGCCGTCGGCATCGCGTACCCGGTAGGTCAGGTTGGACTGCCCCAGCCCGATGCGCTCGAAGGTTAGCGGACCGCTGAACCCGATGCCGAGTCGCTCGATCCAGCCGGCGACGGCGGCCGGGTCGATCCCGACAACTGCCGATGGCGCGGCTCCTTGCGGGTCGTTGCGGCCCGCATCGTCGCCGACGGTCGCGCTAGTCACCCGGGGCCTGACGGAAACCCTGCGCATTGCCCAGCACCTGGCCCCCGTCGATCACCATCGCCTCCCCGGTGATCCAGCTCGCCGCGTCCGAAACCAGGAAGGTGACGGCGCCGGCGATGTCGACGGGCTCACCGATGCGTCCCAGCGCGGTCGACGTCGACACCGCCTGCTCGTGTTCCTTCCACAGCGCTTCGGCCAGCCGGGTGCGCACCACGCCGGGACAGATGGCATTGACCCGCACCCGCGGCGACAGTTCGAGCGCCAGTTGTTTGGTGACGTGGATCAGTGCGGCCTTGGTCGCGTTGTACATGCCCATGAACGGCGAGTAGTGCAGACCTCCGATCGAGGCGGTGTTGACCACCGCACCGCCGTGTTCGCCCATCCACGCCTGGACCGCGAGCGACGTCCAAAGCAGCGGCGCCCACAGGTTGACGTCGAAGGTCTTGGCGAAGCGGCCATGGTCCTGGTCAATCAGCGGGCCGAACGCGGGGTTGGTTCCGGCGTTGTTGATCAAGATGTCCAGGCTGCCGAACCGCTGCACCGTCAGCTCGACGCAGCGTTGCGCCGCCTCCTCGTCGACGGCGTGGGCGGCCACGCCGACCGCGTTGCCGGTGACCTGAGCCGCGGCTGCGTCCGCCGCCTCTTGCTTGCGGGAGGTCAGTACCACATTGGCGCCGGCTGCGGCGAGCCCCTGCGCGATCGCGAGGCCGATGCCGCGCGAGGCGCCGGTGACGATCGCGGTGCGGCCGGCGAGATGTTGCTCAGTCACTGCCCGTCTCCTTTCAGGATGCGCTGGTAGCGGCGCATACCGCGCAACCACCGGTCGTAGTCGGTGCCCTTCTGGCGGTACATCTCCAGCACAGTCGAATGCGGGAGGATCAGGAACCGTTCGTCGCCGATGGCTTCGAGCACCGCGTCGGCGACGGTTTCCGGCTCCAGCACCTCACCCGCGGTGGTGACGGCCCGGGTGGCCAGTTCACCCAGCGGGTCACCGGATTGCCCGCCGGAGTAGAGCAATTTGGTGTTCACCCCCATCGGGCACAGGCAACTCACCCGCACCCCCTGGTCCCCGTATGTGATGTTGAGCCATTCGGCGAAGCCGACGGCGGCGTGTTTGGTGACCGTGTAGGTGGCAGAGCCCAGTTGGGTGAGCAACCCGGCCGCTGAAGCGGTGCTGACGAAGTACCCCTCACCGCGCTCGACCCAGCGGGGGATCAGCAGTTGCGCCGCGCGGATGTGGGCCCGCAAGTTGACGTCGATCGACCGGTCCCAGTCGGCTTCGCTCACATCAAGGCCCGCCGCACCGGTGATGCCGGCATTAGCGAAATAGAAGTCGACGGGCCCGAATTCGCTTTCGGCCAGGTCGATCAAACGTTGAATCTGCGCGGCGTCGGACACGTCCGCGCCCGCACTGGCGGCTGCACCGGACCGCTCGGCGTTGATCTCGCCCGCCACCGCCGACGCCAGCTGGCCGTCCAGGTCGGCGACGACGACCCGCGCGCCTTGCTGCGCGAGCTTGGCGGCCAGCGCGCCGCCGATGCCGCCGCCACCTCCGGTGACGATGGCGACCTTGTCAGCAATTTCCATAACCGCAATCTTGGTCAACCCCGTCAATGCGCCGACCGCCGGGGCTGTCGTTAGCGAGTTCAGACGTTGGCGCGCCTACTTCAGCACCCCGCGCTACCGCGCGCCAACCTGCGGATCCAGTCCCGGGAGTCCGCCGGGTCGATGACGTCGTCGAGTTCGAAGGTGGTGGCCGAGGTGAGCGCCTTGCCATGCTGGTAGGCAGCCTCCACCAGCCGGTCGAACAGTTGCTGACGCTCGGCCGGGTCGGAGACGTCAGCCAATTCCTTGCGGAACCCGAGCCGCACTGCGCCTTCGAGCCCCATCCCGCCGATCTCACCGGTCGGCCACGCAACAGTGAAGTCGGGCGCGTGGAAGGATCCGCCGGCCATGGCCATCGCACCCAGTCCATAACCCTTGCGCAGGATGATCATCCCGACGGGGACGGTAAGACGTGCACCGAGAACGAAGAGCCGGCTGAACCGACGCACCGCCGCTTCCTGCTCCGCCTCCGGCCCGACCATGAAACCGGGTGTGTCACAGAGGGAAACGAGCGGCAGCTGGAAGGACTCACATAGGGCGAGGAAGTCACCCAGCTTGTCGGCCGCTTCGGCGTCGATGGCACCGCCGAGATGGTGGCTGCTGTTCGCGACCAACCCGTAGGGGACGCCCTCCACCCGCACCAGCGCGGTCACCACACCGACACCGTAATCGGCCCGCAACTCCAGCACGGAATCAACATCGACGACCGACGCGATCGCCCGGCGCACGTCGTAGGCCCGTAACCTGTTCTCCGGCACGACATGCCGGGCCAGACGTGGGTCGGGTGCCGCCCATTCGGCGATGCTGCCCTGAAAATAGGACAGGTACTTCTGCGCCAGCGACACCGCATGCGCCTCGTCGCGCGCCACCAGGCTGACGACGCCGTTGCGCCGCTGGACCTCGATCGGGCCGATGTCCTCCGGCCGGTACACCCCCAGCCCGCCGCCCTCGATCATCGCCGGCCCGCCCATGCCGATGTTGGCGTCGGGCGTCGCGATGATCACGTCACAGGTGCCGGCCAGCGCCGCATTGCCGGCGAAACAGCGGCCGGACACGATCGACACCAGCGGCACACGTCCGCTGAGCGCCCCGAGTGCGCGGAACGTCGGCACATCCAGCCCTGCGATGCTGCCGACATCCGTGTCGCCGGGCCGCCCTCCGCCGCCTTCGGCGAAAAGCACGACGGGCAGCCGCTTACGGGCGGCCAGTTCGAAGACCCGATCGGTTTTGGCGTGGTTGCGCATACCCTGCGTCCCGGCCAGAACGGTGTAGTCGTAGGACACCACGACCGCTTCGGCCGCAGCACCGAACCGTTCGGCACCGATGGTCGCCACCCCCGCGACCAGACCGTCGGCCGGGGTGTTGACGATCAGGTCCTCCTCTGATCGCCGGCTGCGTTGCGCGGCAACTGCCAGCGCGCCGTATTCGACGAAGCTCCCCTCGTCGACCAGGTCGGCGATGTTCTCCCGCGCAGTACGCCGGTTCTGCTTGTGCCGCTTGGCGACAGCAGCGGGCCTGCCTTCGTCGCGGGTCAGCAGATGGCGGTGCGCCACTTCGTCGAGGTCAGCACGCGGGCGGTCCAGGTCGACATCGTGCACCGATTCTCCGGCACCCCCGCTGCCGGTGCCGACGAAGATGACCAACGGTTCTGCGGTGGACACCACTTGGCCGGGGGCGACCAGGCTGCGCACAATCCGCAACGCGTTCGGCGCGGTCAACACGTGCTGCATCTTCATCGCCTCGAGAACCACAACCTGGCCGCCGCGCGCGACCTCGGCGCCTTCCGGCGCTATCTCGACGACGGTGCCGGACAAGTGCGCGCGTAACAGCTCCTCGTTCGCACGCAACTCGACCGGCGCGGCCGGTGAGTCGTAGTGATGGCTGAGCGCGGCAGCGGCCAATTGCGGAAGCTTGCGGTCCAAGAAATCAGTAGTGACTTCGCCGGATTTAACTGCACTGTCACACAGCAGCTCTCGCAAGACACCAATGTTGGTCCGTATGCCTTCGACGGCGAAGTCGGATAGCGCCGTCTCCGCCTTGCGCAGCGCGGCGTGCAGCGACGCTGTTCGCACGTGAACAATCAACTTGGCCAGCAGTGAGTCGTAGCGAGGGCTCACGGCCAGGCCTGTGCGGCCGTAGGTATCGACTCGCACGCCGGGCCCAGTGGGCGGGGAGAAGACCTTCAACGTGCCCGCCGCGGGCAGCACCGACCCGTCGGCGGCGAACGTCTCCATGTTGACTCGGGCTTGGACCGCGACGCCGTTCGCCGTTGCCGGTTCACCGCTGATTTCACCGCCTTCGCAGCTGATTCCGGCGGGCAAACCCAGCTCGTCGAAGGACTTGCCGCGTGCGATCGCCAGCTGCACCGCGACCAGATCTACCCCGGTCACCTCTTCAGTCACCGTGTGCTCGACTTGGATCCGTGGATTCACTTCCAAGAAAACGAAACGGTCCCCGCTGACCAGGAACTCAACCGTCGCCAAGCCGCGATAGTCGACGTGAGCACACACTCTGACCGCCGCCTGGTGCAGTGCCCTGCGCAGAATGTCGGAGAGGTTCTGCGCCGGCGCGAATTCGATCACCTTCTGGTAGCGCCGCTGAACGCTGCAGTCGCGGTCACCCAGCGCAAGCACTTGAGCGCCTGACCCTTTCGGCGCAGCGACTATCTGCACTTCAATGTGACGGGCGTTATCGAAGCAGGCCTCCGCGAAGACCGCCGAATTGCCGAAGCTCAGTTGCGCTTCGGCAGCGCACTGCCGGTATGCGTCGTCGATGTCGTCAGCGCTGCGGACAACTCGCATGCCACGGCCGCCGCCACCAGCCAGTGCCTTGATGACGATGCCACCGCTGTGGGCGGCCAAGAACGTTCGGATGTCGTCGACGCTGCTGGGCCCTTCGGTCGCGTCAAGCACCGGAACACCGACCGCAACTGCGGCTCGGCGCGCTGAAGACTTGTTGCCCAACACTTCCAGTGTGTCGGCATCGGGACCGACGAATGTATAGCCGGCGGCAGCGCAGCTGCGGGCGAATTCGGCGTTCTCACTCAAGAAGCCATAACCCGGGTGGATGAGCTGTGCACCGCACTCCTTGGCCGCCGCCAACAGTACGGCTTGGTCGAGGTAGGCGTCCGGGCCGGCGCCGCGCAATGCGATGGCCTCGTCGGCCGTATGCACGTGCGGGCTGTCGGCGTCGTCTTCGGCGTAGACCGCGACCGTCGTCAAGTCCAATTCGGCTGCGCTGCGGATGATTCGGAGCGCAATCTCACCTCGGTTGGCGATCAGGAGAGTCGATGTCGCCGTCATTGCATCAACGTCGCGGCCAGCGTGCCGCCCAGTTCGTAGGCCCGCTCTCGCACCTTGGCGTCGATGGGGCCGATGACCTCCAACACGTCGGCGGCTTGAGTCAGCGAGAGGCCGGTGCAGACCTTCGCGACGGCTTTCGCCGCACCGACCGTGTCGTTGTTGCCGTGCACCCACAAGCCATACGGTCGCCCGGCGACGTGGTCCAGGCTGGGGTAGTAAACCGTGTCGAAGAAATGCTTCAGCGCACCCGACATGTAGCCGAGGTTGGCGGTCGTGCCGAAGAGGTACCCGTCGGCGTCGAGCATGTCCGGGACGGTCCCCGCCAGCGCAGGTCGGACGATCACGTCGACCCCTTGAATCTCGGAGTCGTTGGCGCCGGCGAGCACGGCCTCGAGCACCTCCCGCGTGCCCGGTGACGGTGTGTGATGCACGACTAGCAGTGTTTTGCTCACGTGTTGCCCTGCAGCGCAACAGCTTTCTTCATCGCTTCGCGGGCACGGCCACGGTCCCCGGCGTAGTCGTAAGCGCGGGCCAACCGATACCAGCGTCGCCAGTCGTCCGGCTTGTCGCGAACCTCCTCACGCACGACGTCGAACAACGCGTCCGCCGCACTTCGTTCCAGGCGGCCCGAGCGTCGGTGCGGCAACGCGCTGACATCCAGTTCCATCCCCTCTGCGGCGACGCGGCGAGCCAGCCGTTGATGCGCGAAACCCGCTCGCAGAGTAGCGATCATGGCCCATACTCCCAGCGCCGGAAGGAACAGCAGCCCGATGCCGAGGCCAATGGCCGCTATCCGGTCCGAGCTGATCAGTATGACGGCGGTACGGCCCAGCAAAACCAGATACAGCAGTAGCGCCAGGCACATGAACGCGATGAGCGCCTGTATTCGCAGACTGTTCTGGGTCATTGCAGGCCGAGCAGCGCTTCGATACCGAGCGTCAAGCCGGGCCGTTCCTTGATGCGGCGAACCGCGAGCAGCACGCCCGGCACGAATGAAGAACGGTCGATGCTGTCGTGGCGGATGGTCAGCGTTTCGCCCGCTGTGCCGAACAGCACTTCTTGATGGGCGACCAGTCCGGCCAACCGAACGGAGTGCACTGGGACGCCGTCGACGTCGGCTCCACGGGCGCCCGGCAGGGCGGTGCTGGTGGCGTCCGGGTTGGGTGGCAGGTCTTTTCGCGCGTCGGCGATCAGTTGGGCGGTACGCCTGGCGGTGCCCGACGGCGCGTCCGCCTTATGTGGATGGTGCAGTTCTATGACCTCGACCGATTCGTAGAACGGCGCCGCCTGCCGCGCGAAGTGCATCGACAGCACTGCGCCGATCGCAAAATTCGGCGCGATGATTGTGGCGCAGCCTGGCTTGGCCGCCAGCCACTCCTGCACCTGCGTCAGGCGTTCATCGGTGAAACCGGTGGTTCCGACGACTGCGTGAATCCCGTTGTCAATGAGAAATTTCAGGTTATCCATCACCACGTCGGGGTGGGTGAAGTCGATGACGACTTCAGTGTTGCTCTCGGTCAGCAGACTCAGCGGATCACCGGCATCCACTTCGGCCGAGAGCGTCAGGTCGTCGGCGGCTTGGACGGCTTGAACCATCGTCGCGCCGACTTTGCCCTTGGCTCCCAGAACTCCTGTCCGCATGGTTTTCCACCCTAGACCGGCGACGATGCGGGGCGGGACGCTCCGAGGAGGAGCCGGTCCAATTCATCCCGCCGGCGACGATGCGGGGCGGGACGCCCCGAGGAGGAGCCGGTCCAATTCATCCCGCCGGCGACGATTCACAGTGGGTTGTTCATCCACAGGTGGCGGTGTGCGAGTCGGTCAGTGACGCCCTCCGCCGATATAATTCGAACATGTGTTCTACTGCGGTGGTTGAGCCGTCGAAGCTTGCAGCTGCCCTCGACGCGCTCGACGCCGCAGTGCAACGCCTTGCCGAATTGCCCTTGGGCACCTGCGCGCCCGCTGTGCGCCTACGGGCGTTGGAACGCCTGGAGACTGCGCGACGCCGCCACAACGTCATCTCCCACGAGCTGATCCACACCCTCGCCGACGAAGACCGCGCCGAACTGGGCGGACCCGCCCATCAAGTCATCGCCGACACCGTGCGCATCACCGGCGCCGAAGCCCGCCGCCGAATCCGAAACGCCGCACAAGTTGCCCCGCGCCTGACCCTGACCGGCCAACAACTACCCCCAGAGCTGCCCGCCACCTCAGTGGCTTGGCGCCACGGACACCTCGATGAGCAGCACCTACAGGTCATCGCCACCTTCATGCGCGACCTACCCGAGCACACTGCGGCCCCGGTAGCTGAGAGGGCCGAACGTTTCCTGGCCGAGCATGCGAGCACCTTGCGCCCCGACCAACTCGACAAAGTGGCGCAGCGCTACGCAGTCCTGATCAATCCGGACGGGCGCTTCTCCGAATCCGATCGCAGGCGTCAGCGTGGCTTCACCTGGTCACCTCAACGCCGCGACGGAATGAGCATCGGCAAGCTGACCGCCACCCCCGAGCTGCGCGCGCACCTTGATGCATGGCTCGCGCGGTTCGCCGCTCCGGGCATGTGCAATCCCGACGACCAAACGCCGTGCGTCAACGGCGCGCCGAACGACGACACCGCGGCCAAAGACCTGCGCAGCCACGCCCAACGCCAACACGACGCGCTGTACGCCCTGGTCCGCGGCCAACTCGGCGATCCCGCTCTCGGCCAGCACAACGGTCTACCCGTCACCGTCATCGTCTCGACCACCCTGGCCGAGCTCGCCAACACCGCCGGCCACGCCGTCACCGCCGCGGGCACCTTGCTGCCCATCCCCGATCTAATCCGCCTGGCCGGCGCCGCCAACCACTACCTGGCCATCTTCGACGACCACCAGTCGCGCCCGCTCTACCTAGGCCGCACTAAACGCCTCGCCAGCGCCGACCAACGCATCGTGCTACACGCGAAAGACCGCGGCTGCAGCTTCCCCGGCTGCGACGTGCCCGGCTACTTCTGCGAGGCCCACCACCTCGACGACTGGGCCCACGGCGGCCCCACCGACATCGACAACTTCACCTTCAACTGTCGCATTCACCACAAATTGCACGACCACGGCTGGCGCACCGTCAAACAACCCGACGGCACCGTCCAATGGATCCCGCCACCAGGCCGACAACTGCCCGGCGGCACCAACACCTACCACCACCCCGAACGCCTCCTCCCCGACGACGGCGCTGGATAGGGCTACACCTTGAGCCGAGGGAAATCGCGCCCTCCCATCAGGTCACACAGGAGTGCACGAGCAGCAGCACCGGCCAACAGACGACCGACACCACCAGCGCTTCCAAGGCGTCGCCCCCGTGCTCTATTGCCACCTGCCGCCAACTGCTGCCGGACAAAACGGACACGATCGCACCGAGGATCAGATAGGGAATCGTCCCCAGCAGCGCGACCTCGAGAACCAAGCCGATGCTCAGCGGGTAATTGAGCAATCGCCGCAACAAACCGAGCGGGACCAACACGCCGCCGACGTCGTCGGCCGGCTGTTCCGGTGGCTTATTCTCGGCCATCGCGATCCCTCCTACTCAACCAATACAGACACCTGAGGTCCACAGCACTGGCCAGAATGCAATGGACTCGAGGACCGACATCACCAACCGGAAACCCTGTAGATGCTCGAGGTGAGCTGTATGGGTTCCGGTCCAAAAGACGCCCATCGCTAGGTACGGAACATCCAGAAGTAAAGCGACGCAGACCCATTCAGCGACCGTGAGTTGAACGCTCAACACCCGCTCGAACCAAGCCAGCATGAAGCCTCCTTCAGATCGGCGCGGCGCCTCGCAAATGCTCGAAGATCAATGACGTCTGCGTGCCCGCGACATCAGCGTCGGCGTTGAGGTTCTCTACGACAAACGAGCGCAGGTCCTCGGTGTCGCGAGCGGCCACATGCAAGATGAAATCGTCTGCGCCGGCCAAGAAGTAGACGTCCATAACCTGCGGCTTGCGTCGGACTTGCTGGATGAAGCTGCGGATCTTGCCGCGTGCGTTGGACTGCAGGCTGACTGAGATCATCGCCTGCAACGGCCAACCGACGGCAACAGGGTCGACGTCGGCGTAGAAGCCACGGATCACGCCGAGGTCGACCAACCGCCGCACCCGCCCGTGGCAGGTCGACGCAGCAATGCCCAGCTGTTCGGCGAGCGCACTGTTGGTGATCCTCGCATCGGTGTGCAGCAGGCTGAGGATCCGGCGATCCACCTCATCAAGATCAGCCGGTCGAACAATCTTCGGCGCGCGCCCGGAGCCGACTCGGCGGTTCGAAGATGCTTCAGGCATCACCGAACTATAGAGAATCAACTCCGTGAACGTTGCCCCCTCCTCGCACGTTCTTCACAATTGAAGGGATTGCCTCCCTCGCCTACCGTCGTAAGGAGCGAGCATGCGGGTCGGAATTCCCACCGAGGTCAAGAGCAACGAATTGCGGGTCGCCATCACGCCCGCCGGAGTCACCGAGTTGACTCGTCGTGGCCACGAGGTACTGATTCAGACAGGTGCGGGTGAGGGCTCAGCGATCACCGACAACGATTTCAAGGCGGCCGGCGCTCAGCTGATCAGCACTGCTGAGCAGATCTGGAGCGACGCGGATCTGGTGCTCAAAGTCAAAGAGCCCGTGCCGGCGGAATACGCGCTGCTGCGGCGAGAGCAGACTTTGTTCACCTATCTGCACCTGGCCGCATCGCGCGGCTGCACAGCGGCGCTGTTGTCGGCAGGCACAACGTCCATCGCCTACGAGACGGTTCAGACCATCGACGGCGCGTTACCGCTGCTTGCGCCGATGAGCGAGATCGCCGGTCGGCTCTCCGCTCAGGTCGGCGCCTACCATCTGATGCGTGCCCAAGGCGGCTGCGGAGTTCTGATGAGCGGCGTGCCCGGCGTCGATCCGGCCGACGTGGTGATCATCGGCGCCGGCACCGCTGGATACAACGCCGCGCGAGTGGCCAACGGCATGGGCGCCTCGGTTACGGTATTCGACGTCAGCATCGACAGGTTGCGTTACCTGGACGCCGAGTTCGGTGGACGGATTCGCACCCGATACTCCTCGGCCTACGAGCTCGAGGACGTCGTCCGCCGCGCCGACCTGGTCATCGGCGCGGTGCTGGTGCCCGGTGCGAGAGCACCCAAGCTCGTATCGAATGTGCTTGTCTCGCAGATGAAGTCAGGAGCGGTGCTGGTCGACATTGCTATCGATCAGGGTGGCTGCTTCGAAGCCTCGCGCCCGACGACCCACGATGCGCCGACCTTCACGGTGGGCGACGCGGTGTTCTACTGCGTGGCGAACATGCCCGGCTCAGTGCCCAAGACGTCGACGTCGGCCTTGACCAATGCGACGATGCCGTATGTGCTCATGCTGGCTGACCGCGGCTGGCGCGCTGCTTGCCAAGCGGATCACGCTCTAGCGAGAGGTCTTTCGACTCACGACGGCGCGCTGTTGTCCCGACAGGTCGCAACCGACCTGCACTTGTCGTTCGCCGACGTGGCGACGGTGCTGAATTAATCGTCGACGAGTGAGGCGATGATGCCAGCGGCCTTACCGGTACGGGCCTTCGCGAATTCGGTGCCGGCCCAAAGGTTTGTGCCGTGCGGATCTTCAGCGGCGACTGCGGCGGCCCGGATCGGCGCGGTCATCTGATTCACTTCTGGATAACCGATCGGCGCGACATCGTCGAGTAACCTGGCGAAGTCGTTTTCCAAACCCCGGGCGTAACGCCCCGAAAAGGCCCGTGTCACAAGGGTGTTGGTAAAGTGCGGGTGAGTAAGCGCGCTGCGGTGCGCAGCATTGGTGCCCGCTTCGTCGCTCAGCAGCAGCGCGGTCCCGATCTGCGCTGCAACGGCACCATTACTGAGCACGCCAGCGACGTGTTCGGCGGTGGCCAGCCCGCCAGCGGCGATCAGCGGAACATCATGTGTGGCCCTGATACGGTCCAACAGCGCTTCCAACGAGTCGGAGCTTGGTTCACGGTCGGGTGCGAACGTTCCCCGATGCCCGCCGGCCTTGGGCCCCTGCACAACTAGACCGTCGGCACCCGCGGCGACGGCCACCCCTGCCTCGTATGCCGATGTCACCGTGATCAACAGGATGATTCCCAGTGCCCCGAACCAGCGCAACACATCTGGTGACGGCGCACCGAAAGTGAATGAGACCACCTCAGGCCGGATATCGGCGATCACCTCGAGTTTGCGCTGCCAGTTGTCGTCGTCACCGAAGTGCGGTCTGCCCACCTCGACGTCGTAGTGCTCGGCGAGTTCGTCGAGGTTTTCGGCGTAGTGGTCCAGCGCGACATAGTCGGCGGCGCTGGGCTGCGGCACGAACAGATTGGCCCCGATCGGACCAGTCGTCTTGGACCGCGCGGCGGTGATGTCGTCGGCGAACCGCTCCGGAGACACGTAGCCGCCGGCGACGAAACCGAGTCCGCCGGCATTGGTCACCGCCGCCGCCAGCGCAGGGGTGCCCGGGCCACCGGCCATCGGCGCGCCCACCACAGGGACCGCCAGATCCCAGAAGCCGAGCACCATACCGTTACTGTACTATCGCCCGAAGTGGCTGGGGCAACGACCGTTTCGAGCGGTAGGGACCCGCGACGGCAACTCCGTAGGCCCTGCCCAGCAATCGGCGGGCCACCGCGTTCACCTCATCGACGGTCACCCGCTCGAGGTTGCGCAGCGTGCGGTCGATGCTGCGATGTTCGCCGAAGTTGAGTTCGCTGCGACCGATGCGGTTCATCCGGGAGCCGGAGTCCTCCAGCCCGAGCACCAGTCCCCCGCGGATCGAGCCCTTGGCGATCCGGCATTCCGCTTCGGTGATCCCGTCGCGGGCGACCGATTCCAGCACCTGCGCCGCCACCCGCGCCACCTCACCGAAACGCTCGGGCTGACAGGCGGCATACACCGACAGCGCGCCGCTGTCGGCGAAGGTGTCGACTGCCGAGTACACCGAGTACGCCAGCCCGCGCGATTCCCGAACCTGCTGAAACAACCGGGAACTCAGGCCACCGCCGAGCGCGGTGTTCAACACCTGCAGTGCCCAGCGGTGCTCCCAGTACCGGCCCGGCGTGCGCACCCCCAGCATCACGTGGGTCTGCTCGGACTCGCGGTTGACCAACATCAACTGCGGACGCCCGGTCACCCGTCCGGTGCCTTTGCGCGGAGCCAGCGACTGCCGTCCGCGAACCAGATGCGGACCGAAATGTTCGCGAACCAAACCGACCACCTCGTCGTGGTCGACATTGCCGGCCACCGCGACGACCATGCGCTCTGGCGTATAACGCCGCACATGGAACGAATGCAGCTGGTCGCGCGTCATCGCCGACACTGAATCCACGGTCCCGATCACCGGACGTCCCACCGGATGATTACCGAACAGCGCCTCGAGGAACAAGTCGGCCAACGCGTCCTCGGGATCGTCGTCGCGCATCGCGATCTCTTCGAGCACAACGTCACGCTCGAGTTCGACATCCTCGGCAGCACAGCGACCGTTGAGCACTACATCGGCCACCAGGTCGACAGCAAGTTCGAGATCGCTGTCGAGCATGTGGGCGTAGTAGCAGGTGTGCTCCTTCGCGGTGAACGCGTTGAGCTCACCACCGACGGCGTCGACTGCCTGTGCGATGTCCACCGCGGTACGCGTTGGGGTGGATTTGAACAGCAGATGCTCCAGGAAGTGCGCCGCCCCGGCCACCGTGGTGCCCTCGTCGCGGGACCCAACGCCGACCCAAACACCCACCGACGCGGAGTGCACCGCGGGCAGATACTCGGTCACCACCCGTAGACCACCCGGCAGGGTGCTGCGCCGCAGTGCGGCGGACGGCCCGGCGGTCTGCCGGCCGCGTCGCAGGGGCTGGCTGCCCTTCTTAATTGCTGGCCGTGGCGGCATCGGCTGGCGCTGCCTGGGAATCGGCTTGAGCACCGGCCTGAGTACCGTCGGTGGCAGCAGCGTCGCCGGACCCTTCGGCGGTGTCCTCAGCGATCGGCAACAGCGAGATCTTGCCGCGTTTGTCGATGTCGGCGATCTCCACCCGCAGCTTGTCGCCGACGTGCACCACGTCCTCGACCTTGGCGATGCGCTTGCCCTTGCCGAGCTTGGAAATGTGCACCAGGCCGTCGCGCCCCGGCAGCAGCGACACGAACGCACCGAAGTCGGTGGTCTTGACCACGGTGCCCAGGAACCGCTCGCCCACCTTGGGCAGCTGCGGATTGGCGATGGCGTTGATTCGGTCGATCGCCGCCTGCGCCGACGGACCGTCGGTGGCGCCGACGAAAACCGTGCCATCGTCCTCGATGGAGATTTGCGCGCCGGTCTCTTCGGTGATCGCGTTGATGATCTTGCCCTTGGGACCGATCACCTCGCCGATCTTGTCGACGGGCACCCGGATGGTTGTCACCCGCGGGGCGTACGGGCTCATCTCGTCGGGGGCGTCGATGGCTTCGGCCATCACCTCCAGAATGGTGAGCCGGGCGTCGCGGGCCTGGTTGAGCGCTCCGGCGAGCACCTGCGACGGAATGCCGTCCAGTTTGGTGTCCAGTTGCAGTGCGGTGACGAAGTCTTTGGTGCCGGCCACCTTGAAGTCCATGTCCCCGAAAGCGTCTTCGGCGCCCAGGATGTCGGTCAGCGTGACGAACCGACGTTCCGCGCCACCACCCTCAACCTCTACGTCGTCAGACACCAGACCCATCGCGATGCCGGCCACCGGAGCCTTCAGCGGCACTCCGGCGTTCAGCAATGCCATCGTCGAGGCACATACCGAGCCCATCGAGGTCGAACCGTTGGAGCCCAACGCTTCCGACACCTGGCGAATCGCGTAGGGAAACTCCTCGACGCTGGGCAGCACCGGCATCAGAGCCCGCTCGGCCAGCGCACCGTGCCCGATCTCGCGCCGCTTGGGCGAGCCGACTCGGCCGGTTTCCCCGGTGGAGAACGGCGGGAAGTTGTAGTGATGCATGTAGCGCTTCGAGGTCTCGGGCCCCAGCGAGTCGATCTGCTGAGCCATCTTGACCATGTCGAGGGTGGTCACGCCCAGGATCTGCGTCTCGCCGCGCTGGAACAGCGCGCTGCCGTGCGCCCGCGGCACCACGGCCACCTCAGCCGACAGCGCGCGGATGTCGGTGATGCCGCGGCCGTCGATGCGGAAGTGGTCGGTCAAGATACGCTGCCGGACAAGCTTTTTGGTCAGTGCGCGGAACGCAGCGCTGACTTCTTTCTCCCGGCCGGCATAGTTGTCGGCGAGCCGCGCGAGCACCTCGGCTTTGATCTCGTCGGTGCGGTGGTTGCGTTCGGCCTTGCCCGAGACGGTCAGCGCGGCGGCCAAATCGTCGGTGGCCACCGAGGACACCGATGAGTAGACGTCGTCGCCGTAGTCGGGGAACACCGGGTACTCGTATGGCGCCTCGGCGTGGCGGGAAGTAACAGCGTCGGCCAGTTCCTGTTGCGCGGCCACCAGCGCCGCGATGAACGGCTTGGCGGCTTCGAGGCCCTCGGCGACAACGGTTTCCGTCGGGGCCTGCGCGCCACCGGCGACGAGTTCGATGACCTTGTCAGTGGCCTCAGCCTCGACCATCATGATGGCCACGTCGGCGTCCGGACCGTTCCCGGAGACCACCCGCCCGGCCACCACCATGTCGAAGACCGCCCGCTCGAGCTGCTCGACGGTGGGGAACGCCAGCCAGGAGCCGTCGATGAGCGCCACCCGAACGCCGCCGACGGGCCCAGAGAACGGTAGTCCGCCCAACTGGGTGGACGCCGACGCGGCGTTGATCGCCAGCACGTCGTACAGCTCGTTGGGGTCCAGGCTCAGGATCGTGACGACGACCTGGATCTCGTTGCGCAGGCCGTCGACGAACGACGGGCGCAGCGGTCGGTCGATGAGCCGACAGGTCAGGATCGCGTCGGTGGACGGCCGGCCTTCGCGGCGGAAGAACGAGCCGGGAATACGCCCGGCGGCATACATGCGCTCTTCGACGTCGACCGTCAGTGGGAAGAAGTCGAAATGGTCTTTGGGGTTTTTACCGGCGGTGGTCGCCGACAGCAGCATGTTCTCGTCGTCGAGGTAGGCGACGACGGCACCGGCGGCCTGTAGGGCCAACCGGCCGGTTTCGAATCGGATGGTGCGGGTGCCGAAGCTCCCGTTGTCGATGACGGCGGTGGACTCGAAAACGCCCTCTTCAATTTCAGCTACAGACATGGAAGTCCGCGGGCCTCTCTACATATTCGGCTGTTTCGCATCGTCACAGACAACCTCAGGCGGGCAGATTGACCTGCATGGTGAGGCCTGTGTCCGGCTACGGCCATCGATCGAAGCGGCCGACCCGCCCCACGGATGGGGAGCCCGGCAGCCACTACCGAAGACCGCCCGATACAGGTGTGCCTTCTCCTCGGTCGCTTTGTTTGGTCAGTGACGCGCTGGGACGGCGCGCGGATTGCGCGTCCGCACCAGGTTCAGGCCCTAAGGGCCCGGAACGACCTCACTCTACACGCGTACCTGGCGGTTCTTGCCTACGCGGTGGGGCGCGAGACAGCTGTCAGCAGGAGCGCTGCCGACAGTCAGCGACGCAGACCCAGTCGCTCGATCAGAGAGCGGTAGCGCTGCACGTCGACCTGAGCCACGTACTTCAGCAGCCGGCGACGCCGCCCCACCAAAAGCAGCAGTCCACGCCGGGAGTGGTGGTCATGCTTGTGCACTTTAAGATGCTCGGTCAGGTCGGCGATCCGCTTGGTCAGCAGCGCGACCTGGGCCTCCGGCGACCCGGTGTCCGTGTCGTGCAGGCCATAAGTGCCCAGGATCTCTTTCTTCTGCTCGGCTGTCAGCGCCACGAAATAATCTCCATCAATCGGTCCGCGATCCAGTAATGCTGCGTGGAGACCCGCTGCGCCCGGCTCAGCCGCGCTTGCGATCGCCACCAGTGAATTTAAAGCGCGGCCACCGCGAACCGCAGCACGCGCCGTGTCGTCGGGCAGTCTAACAGCAGGACACTCAGGCGGGTTAACCCGCCGAGAGCAACGTGCGCGCGCGGAGGGTGTCGTCGTCCATCGCCGCGACCAGTTCCTTCACCGAGTCGAACCTCTGCTGACCGCGGATGCGCGCCACAAAATCCAGCGCAACGTGCTGCCCGTACAGATCGGCGCTGCTGTCCAGCACATAAGCCTCGACGGTGCGGGTGCGCCCGGAGAACGTCGGGTTCGTCCCGATCGACACCGCGGCCTGGTAGCGCTCGCCGGGCACGACCGACCCGGCCATCGGCCCGTGCCCCAGCACGGTGAACCAAGCTGCGTACACCCCGTCGGCCGGAATGGCCGAGTGCATCGGCGGCGCTACATTGGCCGTCGGGAAACCCAACTGCATGCCCCGGCCGTCGCCCCGGACCACGACTCCCTCGACCCGGTGCGGTCTGCCCAGCGCCTCGGCGGCCGTGACTACGTCACCGGCGTCCACACAGGAGCGGATGTAGGTCGAGGAGAAAGTCACGGTCTGGGCGTCGTGGTACTCCGTGACCAGCGACATCGACTCCACCGCGAACCCGAAACGCTCACCGGCCCGGCGCAAGCTCCCGACGTTGCCTGCGGCCTTCTTCCCGAAGGTGAAGTTCTCGCCGACCACCACCTCGACCACATGCAGGTGCTCGACCAGCAACTCGTGCACGTAGCGCTCGGGGGTCAGCTTCATGAAGTCAGTGGTGAACGGCATTACCAGAAACACGTCGATGCCGAGTTCCTCAACCAGCTCCGCGCGCCGGGTAAGCGTCGTCAGCTGCGCGGGATGACTGCCGGGAAATACCACCTCCATGGGATGCGGATCGAAAGTCATCAACACCGTGGGCACGCCGCGGGCCCGGGCCGCCTTGACCGCGTGGGCGATCAATTCGGCATGTCCGCGGTGCACGCCGTCGAACACCCCGATGGTCAGTACGCATCTGCCCCAATCCGTGGGGATCTCGTCTTGTCCCCGCCAGCGCTGCACGGGACCAAGCCTACGGCGCGACGGCGTTTGCGGGCAGTGCGGCTAGTACAGCTTTAAACTCCTGTTGTGCGCCCTGACGACCGTTATGAGGAGCCACACGAGCTGAGCGCGGTTGCCCAGAACTATTTGAAGGTGATCTGGAACGCGCAGGAGTGGTCGCGCGAAAAAGTCAGCACGAAAATGCTCGCCGACCGAATCGGGGTGTCGGCGAGCACCGCGTCGGAGTCCATCCGCAAGCTCGCCGAGCAGGGTCTGGTCGACCACGAGAAGTACGGGGCGGTGACGCTGACCGAGTTGGGACGACGCGCCGCGTTGGCGATGGTGCGCCGGCACCGGCTGCTCGAGACGTTCCTGGTGCAGGAACTCGGGTACGCCTGGGACGAGGTGCATGACGAAGCCGAGGTGCTCGAACACGCCGTGTCCGACCAGCTGGTGGCCCGCATCGATGCCAAGCTGGGCTTTCCGCAGCGCGACCCGCACGGTGACCCGATTCCGGCCTCGAACGGGAAGGTGCTGACGCCGCCGGCCCGTCAATTGTGGGCGTGCCGCGACGGCGACGCCGGAACGGTGGCCCGCATCTCCGACGCCGACCCGGAGATGCTGCGGTATTTCGACAGCATCGGCATCAGCCTGGACTCCCGGGTGCGGGTTCTGACGCGCCGCGAGTTCGCCGGCATGGTGTCCGTGGCGGTCGAGTCCACCGACGGCGCACGCTCAACCATCGACCTGGGCAGTCCAGCCGCCCGCGCTATCTGGGTGGTGTCTTGATCGCGGCTGCGGCGTCGGGTCGGCCACGCTTGGTGGTGAACAGCGGGTTGCGCACTGCTTAAGCCAACTTTGCCGAGGTGCGAGGCGGTGATGAAATCGTCGCCGGTCATGAGCGCATTTCGTCGTCGGAGTTTGAGTTGCTCGTTGCCGGGGGTATGGCTCGCGTATGAACGCACCTGTCCGCTTGTCTGCCGCGACGGTAATGCTGATTGCCGGCGTGGGGTTGGCTGGGTTGGGCGGCGCGAGCGTTGCTCAAGCGCAGTTAGCGCCCTTACCGGCTGACCCGTGTGTGAACCAGCCGGCTGGCCCGGGATCTCCGGATTGCGACGATTACCCCGCACCCGCCCCCGGGGCGCCGGCACCGGGCTCCCTCTTACCCGGAACAACAGACAATCAAGGGCCGGGGGGAACTGGCGCTACCGGCACCGGCGGAGGCGGCGCCGGCGGCGGGGGCTGAGTCACAGCACCTGCCCAGCCTCGCCCAGGGCGGTCCTGCGGGCGACCTAAACGTTGTCACTGCGGACATCTGCGGCCAGACGAGGGCGCACTGTTCAGCGTTCGGCGAGCTGGTAGGCGGTGACGACGACGGCTCCGCCGAGGCCGATATTGTGCTGCAGGGCTGCGCTGACGCCCGCGACCTGCCGCTTGTCGGCGGCGCCGCGTAGCTGCCAGGTCAGCTCTGCGCACTGCGCCAGACCCGTCGCGCCCAGCGGGTGGCCCTTGGAGATCAGACCACCGGACGGGTTGACCACCCACTGCCCGCCGTAGGTGGTGTCGCCATTGTCGATCAGCTTGGGCGCCTCGCCTTCGGAGCAGAGACCGAGCGCTTCGTAGAGCAGCAGCTCGTTCGCCGAGAAGCAGTCATGCAGCTCGATTACCTGAAATTCCGCCGGGCCCAAGCCGCTTTGTTCGTAAACCCGTTGCGCCGCTTGCACATTCATGTGGTAACCGATGAGCGCTTTGGCGCTGCCGTCAAATGTCGAGGAGAAGTCGGTGGTCATGGCCTGACCGACGATCTCCACCGCACGGACGGCCAATCCGTGTGCGTCGACGAATCTCTCGCTGGCCAGAATCGCGGCACCCGAACCGTCGGAGGTAGGCGAACACTGCAGCTTGGTGAGCGGGTCGTAGATCATCCGCGACTCCAGGATGTCGTCGAGTGAGTAGGCGTCCTGGAACTGCGCGTAGGGATTGTTCACCGAATGGTTGTGATTTTTGAAGCCGATCTTGGCGAAATGTTCAGCGGTGCTGCCGAATTGCTTCATGTGTTCACGCCCGGCGGCGCCGAACATCCAGGGCGCCACCGGGAACGCCAGGTCGGTGATCTCGGCCATCGCCTTGACGTGCTTGTCCATCGGCTGAGCACGATCATCGTAGGTCGAGGCCAGCGAGCCCGGCTTCATCTTCTCGAAGCCGAGCGCGATGGTGCAGTCGACCAACCCACCGCGGATCGCCTGCGCAGCAAGGAAAAGCGCGGTCGACCCGGTCGAGCAGTTGTTGTTGACGTTGACGATGGGAATGCCGGTGACGCCCAGTTCGTAGAGCGCCCGCTGACCCGAGGTCGATTCGCCGTACACATAGCCGACGTAGCCCTGCTCGACCGCGCGGTAGTCGATGCCGGCGTCCTGCAGCGCCTTGGTGCCGGACTCGCGGGCCATGTCCGGATAGTCCCAGCCTTCGCGACGGCCGGGTTTTTCGAACTTCGTCATACCCACGCCGATGACGTAGACCTTGTTCACCATCGAAACAGCGTACGGCTACAGGGTGGCAGGCCGGATGACGACTACAGATCTGGTGCGTGCGCCGTCGTCGCGCAGCAGCGCGATGACCCGGCCATCGGCGCTGGTCGCCGCATACACACCTTCGATCCCGCCTGGCGACAGTGGGCGGCCGTGGCCGGCAGCGCCGGCTTCCTCGGCGCTGAGATCCCGGCGCGGGAACAGCAGCAGGCACGCGTCGTCCAGGCGGTAGCTGAGCTGCGGCCGCTGCGCGAGTTCGTCGAGACCCACCGCCTGGTCGAGCCCGAAGCGGCCTACCCGGGTGCGCCGCAGCGCGGTCAAGTGTCCGCCGACGTTCAGGGCCGCGCCCAGATCGCGGGCCAGCGCGCGGATGTAGGTCCCCGACGAGCAGTCCACCTCGATGTCGAGGTCAACGAGCGCATCATGGCGGCGGGCGCCGATGAGGTCGAATCGGTCCACCCGCACCGGACGCGCCGGCAGTTCGACCGAGTGGCCTTCCCGGACCAGCCGGTAGGCCCGCCGGCCAGCCGACTTTCACTGCGCTGACCGCTGACGGCACCTGCTCGATTTCACCCCGCAGACCCGCGAGCGCCGCGGCGATTGAGGAGTTCGTCAGATGTTCGGCCGAAGTCTGTTGAATCAGTTCACCGTCGGCGTCTTCGGTGGACGTGGACTGACCCAGCCGGACGCTGGCCTCGTAAGACTTCGAGGCTGCGGTCAACAGCCCCAGAATCTTCGTCGCACGATCGACACCGATCACCAGCACACCGGTGGCCATCGGGTCCAGCGTCCCGGCGTGCCCTACCCGGCGGGTGCCGAAGATCCGCCGGCACCTTCCCACGACGTCGTGGCTGGTCATCCCGGCCGGTTTGTCGACGACGACGATGCCCGGACCGGTCGGACTGTCGGTCACAGCACAATCGCGGTGAGCACCAGATCGTCCTGCACCGACCACCGCCCCCGCAAGGCCGTCAACGCAGAACCGGATTCCGTTGCGCCGTCGATGAGGATCTTGGAGACGAACTGGCCTTCGGTGTATACGCCCGGGTCGGTGTCGAATACGACGTGGGCGTCCTCGAAGCCGAGCCACCGCTGGGTCAACGGGAACCACGCCTTGTAAGTGGCTTCCTTGGCGCAGAACAGGATCCGGTCCCAGTGCAGGCCCTGGGGCAGCGTCGTCAGCTCGGCGCGCTCCTCGGCGACGGTGATGGCGTCCAACACACCCTCGGGCAAGACGTCGTGGGGTTCGGCGTCGATGCCGACCGAGCGCACCGCGGCCTGCCGGGCCACGACCGCTCCGCGGAAACCTCGGGTGTGGGTCAGGCTGCCGACGATTCCGTCCGGCCAGCGCGGTTCGCCTTTCTCGCCTTTGAGAATCGGCACCGGCGGCTGCCCGAGTTGCTGCAGCGCCAGCCGCGCGCAGTGCCGTACGGTGATGAATTCGTTGCGCCGCTTGGCCACTGACCTGGCGATCAGCGGCTCCTCTTCGGGCAGCGGAGCCAGATCCGGCGGGTCGGTGTACACCTCGCACGCAGCCAGATCGGGATTGTGCGGCAGCACCTTCGACAGCAGCTGCGCAGCCGTCATCGCGACTGCCGCTGTCGCAACCGCTTACGGAACTGTTCGGCTCGCTCACGCATCTCGGGGGTGATCACGAAATGCCCGCCGAAGTCGTTGAGGTAGCCCGGCGCGTAGTGCGGATCCGGCAACACCTGACGCAGCCAAGTGTACGGCTTGCGACGTCGCCATTCACGCGGATAGCCCACCGACACCTCTTCGAAGCGCACCCCGTCGTAGTAGGTGGTGCGCGGAATGTGCAGATGCCCGTACACCGAGCAGACGGCGTTGTAGCGGGTGTGCCAGTCGGCGGTCTCGGTGGTTCCGCACCACAGCGAGAACTCGGGGTAGAACAGAGCGTCGCACGGTTCGCGCACCAGCGGAAAGTGGTTGACCAGCACGCTGGGCGTCATCCAATCCAGCTGCTCGAGCCGGGCGCGGGTGGCGGCCAGCCGCTCCCGGCACCACGCCTCCCGGGTGGGATACGGCTCCGGGGACAACAGGAACTCGTCGGTGCAGACCACGCCGCGTTCGCGCGCGATGGCCATGCCTTCGGCTTTGCTGGCGGCTCCTTCCGGCAGGAAGGAGTAGTCGTAGAGCACGAACATCGGCACGATCGTGGCCGGACCGCCCCGTTCGGTCCAGAGCGGGTAGGGATGCTCGGGGGTGACGATGCCCATCTCGTCGCACATGTTGACCAGGTAGTCGTAGCGGTCGCGGCCGAAGACCTGCTGAGGGTCTTTGCTTGTGGTCCAAAGCTCGTGGTTGCCGGGCACCCAGATGACTTTGGCGAATCGGCGACGCAGCAGATCCAACGACCAGCGGATATCGTCGACGCGTTCGGCGACGTCACCGGCGACGATCAGCCAGTCGCCGGGCGACGACGGGAACAACGACTCCGCGACCGGCTTGTTGCCGGTGTGACCGACGTGCAGGTCGGAGATCGCCCATAGTGTCGGTTGCCCGGCGCCCTTCGGCTGGTCTGCACTCACGACTCTCCACCCTAGGCGATCGCAAGCGCGGCGAAGCCGGGTGCAGCGGGTCGCCGATTGCCACAGAGCCGCGGTCCATCTCGACCTGGTCGGGCCTCTAACCTGATGCGGTGACGATCACTGCCAGACGGTTCCAGCCGTCCGCGCGCCACCGGGTCGGGCAATTCACCGGCAAAATTCTCGGACGACTGCTGCGCCTGCCGGCGGAGAGCACCGGTTACGTCGTGCGCGAGGTCCGGATCCCGATGCGCGACGGGGTAGAACTGGTGGCCGACCACTATGCGCCCATCACTGAAACCTGCGGGCCGGTCGGCACCCTGCTGGTGCGCGGCCCCTATGGTCGCGGCTTTGCGGCTTCGCTGATCTTCGCCATGCTCTACGCCGCTCGTGGCTACCACGTGGTGCTGCAGAGTGCGCGCGGCACCTTCGGCTCCGCCGGTGTCTTCGAGCCGATGGTGCACGAGGCCGCCGACGGGGCCGACACCGTTGCCTGGCTGCGGGAACAACCCTGGTTCACCGGCCGGTTCGCCACCATCGGAGTGTCGTACCTGGGGTTCACCCAATGGGCGCTGCTGACCGACCCGCCCCCGGAGCTGGCTGCCGCGGTGATCACCGCCGGGCCGCACGATTTCGCCGAGTCGTCCTGGGGTACCGGCTCGTTCACCGTCAACGACTTTCTGGGTTGGAGCGACACGGTGGCCCACCAGGAAGATCCGAGGCGGCTCCGCACGGGCATACGTCAGCTCAGAGCGCGCCGCAAGGTGGTCGACGCAGCGGGTCAGGTGCCGCTGGGAGCGGCCGGACGCACGCTGCTGGGCGAGGGAGCGCCCTGGTTCGAGTCGTGGTTGGAGCACCCCGATCACGATGATCCGTTCTGGCAGCCGTTCCGCTGCAATTCCGCCCTGGAGCGGGTGCAGGTCCCGGTGCTACTCGTCGGCGGCTGGCAGGACCTGTTTTTGCAGCAGACGCTCGAGCAGTATCGGCGGCTGCGCGACCGTGGTGTCGACGTCGCGCTGACCGTCGGGCCCTGGACGCACACCCAGCTGCTCACCGCCGGCTTAGCTGTCATTACCCGCGAGTCGCTGCAGTGGCTGGAGACGCACCTGGGCGGCACGCGGATGCAACCCCGTCGTAACCCGGTTCGCGTCTTCGTCACCGGCGAGGGCTGGCTCAGCCAGTCAGATTGGCCGCCCGCCACCAGTGCCCGCGCGTTATATCTGCAACCCGGCAGTGCCCTGGCCGACACACCGCCGCAGCACCCGCAATCAGTGACGTTCCGCTACGACCCTGCCGACCCGACACCGACGGTCGGTGGCCGGCTGCTGTCCCCCGACGCCGGTCACCGCGACGACAGCCGGCTTGCCCAGCGCGATGACGTGTTGAGCTTCACCGGCGAGGCCTTGGCCAAGGAGCTGTGCGTACACGGCAACCCCGTCATCGAATTGCGGCACGCTGCCGACATTCCGCACGTGGATCTGTTCGTGCGGGTCAGTGAAGTCGACGCCCGGGGCCGGTCCCGCAACGTCAGCGACGGCTACCAGCGGCTGACCGACGCGCAGCCCGATGACAGGACCGTCACCGTCGAACTCGACGCCATCGCGCACCGGTTCCGCGCCGGCTCCCGGATCCGGGTCCTGCTCGCGGGCGGCTCGCATCCCCGCTACGCGCGCAATCTGGGAGCCGGCGAACCGGTGGCCACCGGCCGGCAGGTGAGATCGGCCGTGCACACGGTGCACCTGGGACCGTCGCGGCTACTGTTGCCGGTGCTCGACTCCTCCGCCGAAGCGGACCCGGAGGCCGGGCGTCCGGCTGTTGAGGCTTAGGAGCCGCTGATGGACATCTTCGCCGACTGGCAGCGCGGTGCATCCCGTCTGAGGTGGCGGTCGTCGACGGCCGACAACCACGGGGCGGAAGTCGAGGTTTTTCACCGCCGATGCGGCACACCTGGGGCACCCGCATTGGTCTGCGTACACGGGTTCCCGACGTCGAGCGTCGACTTCTTCGCACTGACCCGCGAACTCGGCGAAGACTTCGACATCTTCCTGCTGGACTTCCCCGGTTATGGGCTCTCGGACAAACCACCGGCGCCGCACGTTTACTCGCTGTACGACGACGCCCGTCTGCTGATTCACGCCATCACCGAGGTGTGGCAGCTGAGCGGGTACACGCTGCTCACTCACGACCGGGGCACAAGCGTCGGCATGATCGCCCTCGACGTGCTGTCTGCGTCACCAGACCTCACCGCCCCGACTGATGTGATCCTCACCAACGCCAACATCTACCTTCCGCTGGCCAACCTCACCGCCTTCCAAAACGCGTTGCTCGACCACGCGACGGCGCGCGACACGGCACGCGCGATAACACCGGAGATGCTCGCAGCCGGCCTGGGAGCAAGCACATTTCTGCCGCGCCGTGCACCCGATGACCCGGAGATCGCCGCGCTTGCCGCGTGCTTGGCTTTCAACGACGGGATCACCGTGCTGCCGGACACGATTCAGTACCTCAACGAACGCGCGGCTGGCGAAACGTCCTGGCTCGACGCGCTTTCCCGCAACACCGTCGCTACGACGTTAGCGTGGGGACTGCACGACAACGTCGCTCCGCTGCGTGTCGCCAACTTCGTCTGGCAGAACTATCTGAAGGACAAACCCGGGCGGAACCGCTACTGGATTCTGCCGACCGCAGACCACTACCTGCAGTGCGACGCTCCGCGTCAACTGGCGCAAGTCGTGCGGCTCACCACACAGGGTGCCGAGGTTCCGCTGCAAACGCTCGGCGAGGAGCCCGGCGGCGCCGTGCTGGTCGACCGCACGTCGCCCGCCGCGTCAGCCGACGAGGGCGCGCACGCGCGCGGCGACGCGCTCTAGCGCCGCGTCGTCATGTACCGGCGCACCCAGCGCGGGCATGACCGGCAACTGCACCCAGCTGGCGCAGCCGGCATACTCCGGGGCGCGTGCCAGCCGGCACGGCTCGACGAGCGGCATCGCTTGCACCACCAACACCGCCAGCCGGCGCTTGGGCCGGAAGTCGAGCCGGTCGGCACGCACCGACGCCGCGGTCCAGATGTGCAGATCCTCCATCGCCGGCAGGTTGTCCGGGCGTTCCACCGCTATCGCAGCGACGACTTTCGCTGCGGCCCGCACCACGATGTCGTCAGTGGTGCTGTCGGCGGCGGCCTTATCGAGCAGGTGGCGGTGTTCGGGCCGCACCCGTTCGGCGTGGCTGTGCGCGACCGTCGGAAACAGCACGAACTCCGACGCGGCGACCTCGAACCGCTTCTCGTGGATCCCGCCCTTGCGCAGCAACACCCGCTGACTACCGTCGAGCAACGCGTGCACCACCGCGCCCCACTCCTTGAGCGCGAGCGCGGTTCCGATGGTCATCAGCTCAACGATAGGGCGGCCACGGCCGGCGACCGCCAGGAGCCGTCGAGTGACTACGGTGTGGCCATGACTGACGACATCCTGCTGATCGACACTGACGAGCGAGTGCGCACCCTCACCCTCAACCGGCCGCAATCGCGCAACGCGCTGTCGGCTGCGCTGCGCGACCAGTTCTTCGGCGCCCTCGCCGATTCCGAGGCGGACGACGCCGTCGACGTCGTGATCGTCACCGGCACCGACCCCGTGTTCTGCGCGGGCCTGGACCTCAAAGAGCTGGGCGGGCAGTCGGCGCTACCCGACATCTCGCCGCGCTGGCCGGTGCTGAGCAAGCCGGTGATCGGCGCAATCAACGGCGCCGCAGTCACCGGCGGCCTGGAGATCGCGCTGTACTGCGACGTTCTGATCGCCTCGGAACTCGCCCGGTTCGCCGATACCCACGCTCGGGTGGGCCTACTGCCGACGTGGGGGCTCAGCGTGCGGCTGCCGCAAAAGGTGGGCGTCGGACTGGCCAGGCGGATGAGCCTGACCGGAGATTATTTGTCCGCGGCCGACGCGCTGCGAGCCGGTCTGGTCACCGAGGTGGTACCGCACGACGAGTTGCTGGCCACCGCCCGCCAGGTGGCCGCGTCGATCGTCGGAAACAATCAGCAGGCGGTGCGTGCGCTGCTCGCGTCCTACCACCGCATCGACGATTCGCACACCGCGGAAGGGCTGTGGCTGGAGGCCACCGCAGCCCGGGAATTCCGGACCAGCGGCGACGACATCGCCGCCAACCGCGAGGCCGTGTTGCAGCGGGGACGCGCGCAGGTGCGCTGACGCGCTGCCGACCGCGTGGAGCCCAAGCCGAACACCGGTCAGCCGAGAGCGGCGTGCAGCGACGCCACCACGTCGTCGATCGGGCCGGCGGTGTTGTAGCCGGCGGCCAGCCGGTGACCGCCCCCGCCGAACCGGGCGGCGACCGCCGCCAGGTCAACGCCGGCTTTAGCCCGCATCGACACCGACCACTGCTGCGGCTGGATCTCCTTGAACACCGCCGCCACCTCCGCCTGCTGGGTGGTGCGAACGATGTCGACGACGCTTTCCACTTCTTCGGCGCGCGCAGCGGACCACTCCGCGTGACCGACGACGGCATAGACCAGCCCGCGTCCGCCGACGGCGTCCGCCAACAACTGCGCCGAGGCCAGCACACGGGACAGCATCGGCAGCCAGCCAAACGGGTGGGTATCCAGCAGCAGCCGGGTGATCGCAGAGTTGTCCACGCCGACCTCGACAAGCCGCGCGGCCAGCTGATACGCCCGAGCACTGGCCCAGCGGAAGGAACCGGTGTCGGTAACCAGGCCCGCATAGATGCAGTGCGCCACCTCGACATCGATCGGCTTGCCCCACGCGTCGAGCAGCTCGGCGACCAGCATCGTCGTCGAATCCGCGGACGTGTCCACGAAGTTGGCGGTGCCGAACAACTGATTGGACGCGTGATGGTCGATTACCAGCACCTCGCGGCCGGACTCGGCAAAATCACCCAGCGTGCCGAGCCGGCTGACGCTCGGAATGTCGACGGTGACCACCAGATCGACGTCGCGGCGCAGCGCGTCGGGGCGCACCAGCAGCGCGGCCCCGGGCAGTGAGCCCAGCGACTCGGGCAGTGTCGCCGGAGCCGCAAAACTGACCTCGACGTCTTTGCCGCACCGGTCGAGGACCAGCGCCAGCGCCAGCCCGGCGCCGATGGTGTCGGCGTCGGGGTGCACGTGGCAGATGACCGCGACCCGACCGGCCGCGGCCAGCAGGTCCGCCGCACCGGCGGCATCAACGCGGCGCGCGTCCTCGGTGAGCTCAGTCGTGTGGTTGGTCGCCGTCACCGGTGTCCTCAGCGTCGTCGAACTCCGGTTCCTGGCTGCGGTACGGGTCCGGGTCCCCGGCCGGCTTGGCACCTGAACGGACCTTCGCCAGGTCGGCGTCGGCGGCGCGGGCTCGGGCCAGCAGCTCGTCCATCCGCTGGACGCTGTCCGACGTGGTGTCGCGCGCGAACGTCAGCGTGGGCGTGAACCGCACCCCGGTGCCCGCGCCGACCGTGGTCCGCAACACGCCCTTGGCCCGCTCCAACGCGGCCGCGGCGGCGTCGTGGTCCGGCTCGTCGTCCAGCGTGCGCCCGAGCACGGTGTAGTACACCGTGGCGTCGTGCAGGTCGGCGGTGACCTTCGCGTCGACGACGGTCACCCCGACCAGCCCGGGATCTTTGATCTCGTGTTCGATCGCCGAGGCGACGATCGTGGCAATCCGCCTGGCCAGCCGGCGCGCTCGTGGCGGATCAGCCATAGGCGACGCTCCCAGCCGCGCAGGTTGCGCTGGACCGTGGGCTCATCAGGTCCGTTCTTTCTGCACCAGCTCGTAGGTCTCGATGACATCGCCCTCTTTGATGTCGGAGTAGCCCAACGTCAAACCGCACTCGTAGCCGTCACGCACCTCGGTGACGTCGTCTTTCTCCCGTCGCAGCGAAGCGATCGTCTGGTTCTCCGACACCACGATGTTGTCGCGCAGCAGGCGGGCTTTGGCGTTGCGCCGCACCACCCCGGAGGTGACGAGGCAACCGGCAATGACACCGACCTTCGACGAGCGGAATATCGCCCTGATCTCGGCGCGGCCCAGTTGGACCTCTTCGTAGATCGGCTTGAGCATGCCGCGAAGCGCCTTCTCGATCTCGTCGATCGCCTGGTAGATCACCGAGTAGTAACGGATGTCCACGCCTTCGCGGTTGGCCAATTCGGTGGCCTTGCCCTCCGAACGCACGTTGAAGCCGATGATCACCGCATCCGAGGCCGACGCCAGGTTGACGTTGGTTTCGGTGATGCCGCCGACGCCGCGGTCGATGACGCGCAGCTCGACTTCGTCGTCGACCTGGATGCCCATCAGGGCTTCTTCCAGCGCCTCGACCGTACCGGCGTTGTCGCCCTTCAGAATCAGGTTCAACTGGCTGGTTTCCTTCAGCGCCGAGTCCAGATCCTCCAAGCTGATCCGCTTGCGGCTCCGTGCCGCCAGCGCGTTGCGCTTACGGGCGCTGCGCCGGTCGGCGATCTGGCGGGCGATGCGGTCCTCATCGACGACCAGCAGGTTGTCACCGGCACCGGGCACCGAGGTGAAACCGATGACCTGCACCGGACGCGACGGCAACGCCTCGTGGACGTCCTCGCCGTGTTCGTCGACCATGCGGCGCACCCGGCCGTACGCGTCGCCGGCGACGATCGAGTCGCCGACCCGCAGCGTGCCGCGCTGAATCAGCACGGTGGCCACCGGCCCGCGTCCGCGGTCCAGGTGCGCCTCGATCGCCACACCCTGAGCCTCCATGTCGGGGTTGGCCCGCAGGTCCAGGGCGGCGTCGGCGGTCAGCAGCACCGCTTCTTCCAGCGCCTCGATGTTGGTGCCCTGCTTAGCGGAAATGTCGACGAACATGGTCTCGCCACCGAAATCTTCCGCCACCAGGCCGTATTCGGTGAGCTGGCCACGGATCTTGGCCGGGTCAGCGCCTTCCTTGTCGATCTTGTTGACCGCCACCACAATCGGCACGTCAGCAGCCTGCGCGTGGTTGATGGCCTCCACCGTCTGCGGCATGACGCCGTCGTCGGCGGCCACGACCAGGATCGCGATGTCGGTGGCCTTGGCACCGCGGGCGCGCATGGCGGTGAACGCCTCGTGACCCGGGGTGTCGATGAAGGTGATCAGCCGTTCGTTGCCGTCGAGGTCGACCGGGACCTGGTAGGCGCCGATGTGCTGGGTGATGCCACCGGCTTCGCCCTCTCGGACGTTGGCCTGGCGGATGGTGTCCAGCAGTCGGGTTTTACCGTGGTCGACGTGACCCATGACGGTCACGACCGGCGGCCGGGTCTGTAGATCCTCCTCGCCGCCTTCGTCTTCGCCGTACGTCAGGTCGAAGGACTCGAGCAGCTCGCGGTCTTCGTCTTCGGGGCTGACGACCTGAACGTTGTAGTTCATCTCGCTGCCGAGCAGCTCCAGGGTCTCGTCGCCGACCGACTGGGTGGCGGTCACCATCTCGCCGAGGTTGAACAGCGCTTGAACCAGCGCGGCCGGGTTGGCGTCGATCTTCTCGGCGAAATCCGACAGCGACGCGCCGCGGGCCAGCCGGATGGTCTCGCCGTTGCCGTGCGGCAAGCGCACGCCGCCGACGACGGGCGCCTGCATGTTCTCGTACTCGGCGCGTTTCGCCCGCTTGGACTTGCGGCCCCGCCGGGGCGCGCCGCCGGGACGGCCGAAAGCACCGGCCGCGCCACCGCGCTGCCCGGGCCGGCCGCCGCCGCCGCCGGGCCTGCCGCGATAACCGCCGCCGCCGCCGGGCGGGGCGCCGACACCGGTACCGCCACCACCGCGGTAGTTACCGCCGCCACCCCCACCGGGACGTCCACCGACGGGAGCACCCGGCCGGCCGCCGGCACCGGGCCGCGGCGCACCGCCGGGACGAGGTGGGCGGCCCTGTGCGGCACCACCCGGACGGGGTGGCATGTTGCCGGGCGAGGCACCGGGGCGCGGCGCTCCGGGCCGCGGGGCGCCGGGACGCGGCGCGGGCGGACGCGGGATCGGCCGGTCGACGGGCTGCGCCGAGGAGAACGGGTTGTTGCCGACGCGCGGCACCCGCGCGCCGGGCTTGGGGCCAGGCGTCGGGCCGGGACCCGCACCGGGACGCCCGGGCACCGCGCCGGGACCGGGACGCGGCGGGATCTGCGACGGAGGAGCGGGCACCGGCGTAGCGGGCCGCGCCGGGGCCGGGGTCGCCCTGGCCACGGGGGCGGACGGCGTGTGCTGCGGGGGCGCCGCCGGTGCCGCGGGCGGGGGCGCCGTGGCACCGTCTCCGCCGGTCGCCGACACGGGCGCGACGGTGGCGGAGCCGTTCCCGCCGGCCTGAACGCCAGGTCTGGCGCCGGCTTTGGCTGCGACGTTAGACGCCTTCTCCGCGGTCGCCTTGCCGCCGCCGAACGATTCGCGCAGCCGGCGGGCGACGGGGGCCTCCACCGTCGATGACGCCGATTTGACGAATTCGCCCTGCTGGCTCAGCCGGGCGAGGACTTCCTTGCTGGTAACACCGAGTTCCTTGGCCAACTCGTGTACGCGGGCCTTACCTGCCACTACATCTCCTGTCCATGAGGCGACAGCGGTGGTAGGCCGCGCCTCGGGTTTAGCTATGACGCATGGTCATCGGGACTTCACGGTGTGCTCATGTTCTTCGCTGCCTGTTCTGTTGCCGGGGGTGCCGAGCGCGCGAACCTGCTCGACCACCGCGGAGGTGTCCGGTGTACCGGTGATGCGCAACGCTTTGGTGAAAGCTCGCCGCCGGATCGCTTCGTGCGCGCACTGCGGTGCCGGGTGCAGCCACGCACCCCGCCCCGGCAGGCTACCTGCTGCGTCAACGATCACGGCGGTTTTGCCGTTCCCGGTCGACACAGCTACCACTCGAAGCAGTCCGACGGCCAACTCTCGCTTCCGGCACCCGACACACGTGCGCACCGGACCTTCGCTACGCCGATGCGCCGAGGCCGAAGTCTCGCGCTGGATCACGGTTGAGTCTACCGTCCTGACGGCCGGTGAAAACCACCGGAGGTGATGGGTTAACTCTCGCGGGCGAGCCCGCGGGTTACACCGTGCTCCGGCGGGGCGGCCGGTTGCGCCGGAGAGTCGCCCCTGATGTCGATACGCCATCCGGTGAGCCGCGCCGCCAGGCGGGCGTTCTGGCCTTCCTTGCCAATGGCCAGCGACAACTGGAAGTCGGGCACCACCACCCGCGCCGCCCGCGCGTTCGGGTCGATCACGGACACCGACACCACTTTGGCGGGCGAGAGCGCGTTGGCCACGAACCGGGCCGGGTCCTCGTCGTAGTCGATGATGTCGATCTTCTCGCCGGAAAGTTCGCTCATCACGTTGCGCACCCGCTGACCCATCGGTCCGATGCAGGCGCCTTTGGCGTTCAGACCCGGGACCCGCGACACAACCGCAATCTTCGACCGGTGCCCGGCCTCGCGGGCGACCGCGACGATCTCGACGGACCCGTCGGCGATCTCGGGCACTTCCAGCGAGAACAGTCTGCGCACCAGATTGGGATGGGTTCGGGACAAGGTGATCACCGGCTCACGGGCCCCCCGCGTCACGCCCACGACGTAACACCGCAACCGGTCGCCGTGCTCGTAGGTCTCGCCGGGGACCTGTTCGGCCGCCGGGATGACGCCTTCGGACCCCTTGGTTTCGCTGCCCATCCGCACCACGATCAGGCCCCGCGCGTTGGCACGACTGTCGCGCTGGATCACTCCTGCGACGATTTCGCCCTCACGAGTGGAGAACTCGCCGTAGTTGCGCTCGTTCTCCGCGTCCCGAAGCCGCTGCAGGATCACCTGTCGCGCGGTAGTGGCGGCAATCCGGCCGAAACCCTCAGGCGTGTCGTCCCATTCGGACAGGACATTGCCGTCTTCGTCGGTTTCGCGGGCGACCACCCGCACCACGCCGGTCTTGCGGTCGATGTCGATGTGGGCGTCGGCCTGGTGGCCCTCGGTGTGCCGATAAGCGGTCAGCAGCGCGGATTTGATGGTCTCGACGACGACGTCCACCGAAATGCCTTTGTCCGCCTCGATCGCATGGAGGGCGGCCATGTCGATGTTCATGCGCCCCTCCTCCTCATCGCTACGCTCTGCATCGTCGGCGGCGGGTTCATGCGCCGCTCCTCCTCATCGCGCCTCGGCTCGCCGTCGCCAGTTCCAGCTCCCGCTGTGGGGGCGGCGAAAACTCAACCTGCACAACTGCTTTGGTGATCTGATCGAGCGCTATCTCGCGCAGGGTCCAAACGCCGCGGCCGTCGCGGACGACCAGGGACGTCGTATTCCCGTCCGTCTCACCGACCCGGCCGGTCAGGTTCGAACCGTCCGAAAGCGCCAACTCGACCTTGCGGCCGCGCGCTCGGCGGAAATGCTTCTCGCTGGTCAGCGGCCGCTCCACACCCGGCGAGCTGACCTCCAGCACGTAAGCGGTATCGGTCGCGTTCGGGCCGTTCGGCAAGTCGTCCAGCAGCGTCGAAGCCGAGCGCGACAATTCGGCGATGGTGTCCAGATCGAGGGCAGTGTCGCCGTCGGCGATCACCGTGATGCGCGGCGGGCGGGCGGCCGGATCGATGACAACGTCTTCGATGTCATAGCCTGCGCGCGCGAAAGTCCCACGGAGTAGCTCGATTACTTGTGTCTGCGACGGTAGCCGGGATGCCACAGCGAGCTCCTCATCTTGAGTTGTCCGGTCGACGGCCAGATCTCGCCCGGCGGGCGGCTCCGGCGGCCATCCGGCGCGCGGCGGTTGGCGTTCCAGTCAGAACCAGTTAATCAACCATACGCCTGGAAACGCGTACCGGTTGCGATCGGAGTTTCCCAGGTCCGCATCACCGACGGGACTCGTCGCAATGGCAGGATGTTGCTGTGTTAAGGACCGTCCCGGTCGTCAGCAGGCGACGCGCGCTTGCCGGCGGCGCCGCACTGGCGGCGCTCGGGCTGCTCGCGACGGGATGCGGTGCGCCGCCCCCGCCGCCGCCTCGGGTCGACGACCTCAAGGCGCAGTCCGAACTTGCGCGCCGCGACAGTGAGCTGGCCGCCGCGGCGGCCGGCGCCGCAACAGAGCCGACGGCCGCCTCGCTCAGGGAGGTTGCTGCCGAACGAGCTCGGCACGCGCAGGCGCTGGACACCGAGATCGCCCGGGTCGCAACCGGCTCGGCGACCACGACCGCGGAGTCATCGAACACCACCAGCACTACCACCAGCGCGGCGGCTACGCCCCCACCGTCGCTCCCCGACGTGGTCAACGCGCTACGGGACTCCGCCGAAAGTGCCCGCCAAGTGGCCCTAACGCTGTCGGAATACCGGGCCGGGCTGCTCGCCTCGATCTCGGCTTCCTGCACTGCTGCTGTCACGGTGGCCCTTGCGCCGGAAGAACCGGCACCTTGACAACCCCGACGACGCCGCAAACCTCCCCTGAGCCCTCCGCCGAATCGTCCACCCGTCCGAGTGATCAGCCCGTCGCCGCGCTGTGCGACGCGCTGGCCACCGAGCACTCCGTCATCTACGGCTACGGGATGGTGTCCGCACACTCCGACGCCGAGCTCAATCCACTGGTGTCCGCTGCCCTCGACGAGCACCGGCAACGTCGCGACGACGTCATTGCGATGCTGGCGGCACGATCGGTGACGGCGCCCGTCGCCGCGGCCGGCTATCAGCTGCCGATGCCGTTGACGAACGCGACCGACGCCGCCCGGCTGGCCGTCCGGATGGAGGGCGAAACCGCGGTGGCCTGGCGCGCCGTCGTCGAGCAGGCCAAAACCTCCGACGACCGCGGCTTCGGAGTGAACGCCGTGACGCAAAGCGCCGTGCTGGGCGCGCGGTGGAACAAGGTGCTGGGTGTGTTCCCGCTGACCACGGCTTTTCCCGGCGGCAACGAGAGCTAGCTGCTCAAGTCAGCCCGAAACGGCTGCCGCGATGTCGGTGACGGCGCTATCGGTGGGCAGTTCGCGGGCTTGGCCGCTGAACCGGTCGCGCAGCTCGACCACGCCGTTTGCCCAGCCCCGGCCGACCACCACTATCCAGGGCACTCCGAGCAGCTCGGCGTCCTTAAATTTCACCCCCGGCGATGCCTGCCGGTCGTCGAGCAACACCTCGATACCCAACCGGTCCAGGTCGGCGGCCAACGCGCCGGCTCCGGCGCGGGCGTCGGCGTCCTTGTTGGCGATCACCAAGTGCACCCCGAACGGTGCGACCGACGCCGGCCAGCGCAATCCCAGCGCGTCGTGGTGCTGCTCGGCGATGACGGCGACCAGCCGAGACACCCCGATGCCGTAAGAGCCCATGGTCAGCCGCACCGGCTTCCCGTCTTCGCCGAGCACGTCGGCACTGAACGCGTCGGTGTACTTGCGCCCCAACTGGAAGATGTGGCCGATCTCGATCCCGCGCGCCGCAACCAGCGGGCCGGCGCCGTCGGGTGAGGGGTCACCGTCACGCACTTCGGCGGCCTCGATAAACCCGTCGGCGGCGAAATCACGTCCGGCGACCAGGCCGACGACATGCCTGCCCGGCTGGTCGGCCCCGGTGATCCAGCTGGTGCCCCCGACGACCCGCGGGTCCACCAGATAACGCACCCCATTGTCGAGCAGCGCGTTGGGTCCGATATAGCCCTTTACCAAGAACGGATGGCGCGCGAAGTCGGCGTCGTCGAGCAGCGCATACTCGGCCGGGTCCAGGGCAGCGCCGAGCCGGCGGTCGTCAATCTCGCGGTCACCGGGCACCCCAATGCCCAGCAGTTCCCAGTCCGCGCCCGGATGGCGCACCTTGAGCAGGACATTCTTCAGCGTGTCGGCGGCGGTGACGACACGGCCCAGGCCGGCGCCGTTGGCCCAGTCGACCAGGGTGGCGATCGTCGGTGTGTCGCCGGTGTCGTGCACCACCGGCTCGGGCAGCCCGGCCACTACTTCGGCGGGAGCGGCGTCCGGACGCGCGGTCGTGACGGCCTCTACGTTCGCGGCGTAGCCGGATTCCACGCACCGCACGAAGGTGTCTTCGCCGATCGGGCTTTCGGCGAGGAATTCTTCTGAGGCGCTGCCGCCCATCGCGCCGGAGACCGCCGAGACGATCACGTAGCGCACCGCGAGCCGGTTGAACATGCGCTGATAGGCGTCCCGGTGTGCGTGGTAGGCGGATTTGAGGCCGGCGTCGGCGACGTCGAAGGAGTAGGAGTCCTTCATGATGAACTCCCGCCCGCGCAGGATGCCGGCCCGCGGCCGCGCCTCGTCACGGTATTTGGACTGGATCTGGTAGAGCACCAACGGAAAGTCCTTGTAGGAGCTGTACTCCCCTTTCACCGTCAGGGTGAACAGTTCTTCGTGGGTGGGCCCGAGGAGGTAGTCGTTGCCGCGGCGATCTTTGAGCCGGAACACCCCGTCGCCGTACTCCGTCCAGCGATTCGTTGTTTCGTAGGGCGCCCGCGGCAGCAGGGCGGGAAAGAGAATCTCCTGGCCACCGATGGCGTTCATCTCGTCCCGGACGACGGCCTCAACTTTGCGCAGCACCCGCAGCCCGAGCGGCAGCCAGGTGTACAGGCCAGGCCCGATCGGCCGCACGTAGCCGGCCCGGATCAGCAGCTTGTGGCTGGGTACTTCAGCATCCGCAGGGTCGTCGCGCAGCGTCCGCAAGAAGAGCTCGGACATCCGGGTGATCACAGCGGGCCAGCCTAGCTAAGCGGCGATCGCGAGCGCGGCTGCAGGCCGGGCGAAGCGGGTCGCCGCCATCAGCCCAGCCGCGAGACAGCAGCTACGGCTGTGCTTCAGCGCCGAATCACGACCGTGGCGGCTGTTTCGCGAGCTGCGGAAAGCTCAGATGTCCCCGGCGTCGAACGCTTCTTTGACTTCCTGCGCGTGGGCGACCTGCTGTGCGGTGTAGCCGATGAGCAACGCCACCCCGCCGGTGAGCAGAGCCACCCCGGCCACCCAGAGCAGGCTGTAGGTGTAGCCATGGTCGAGCGCGTGCAACTGGGCGGGATTCATGAACTTCACCGGCCCGTTCGTGCCGCCCAGATACAGCGTGCGCGAGGTGATGACCGCCTGGATGACAGCCAGCACCACCGGTCCGCCGAGGTTCTGCAGCATCATCACGATCGCCGACGTGGGACCGATGCGGTCGAAGCCGACATCCGTGATCGCTGCTAAGGCAAGGGGGACGATGGTCATGCCGATACCGATACCGCCGAGGGTGATCAGCGCCACCAGCGTCGGGAAGTAGGGCATGCTCCGGTCGAGCGTCGAACCGAAGAGCATCGCGGCGAACACCAGGAACCCGCCGCTGATCACGATCACCCGCGGCGAGAACCGGGTCACCAGCTGCGAGGACACCCCTAACCCGATGCCGAACGCGATGGTGAACGGGATGAACCCGACCCCGGCGCGCAGCGCGCTGTAACCCATCAGTTCCTGCACGTACAGGCCGATCAGCACGGTCACGGTGAACAGCACGCCACCGCCCAGGAAGATGGCCACAAAGGTGGCCAGCCGGTTGCGGTCGAAGAACAAGTCGAACGGCACGACGGGATTCTCGGCGGTGCGCTCGACCAGGGCGAAAGCGATGAACGCAGCGAAGCCGAGCACAGCTGAGCCGATGGTGGTGGCGGAGATCCAGCCCTTCTCCGGGCCCATCGAGAACGCGAAGACAGCGGCAGTACAGGCCACGGTGGCCAGCACCGCACCGGCGGCGTCCAGCTTCATCCGCTCTTTGTGCGTCTCCCGCAGCGCGGTGCGGGCCAGGTAGATCATCACCAGCCCGATCGGCACATTCACCACGAACGCCAGCCGCCAGGACACTTCGGTCAGCGCTCCACCGACCACCAGGCCCATCACCGAGCCAATCGCGCCCATCGCGCCCAGCACCGCCGTCGCGATGTTGCGCGACGGTCCCTTGGGGAACGTGGTGGCGATCAGCGCCAGACCGGTCGGCGTGGCGATCGCGGCGCCGATGCCCTGCAGCAGCCGGGCGATGACCAAAGTGGCGTCGTCCCAAGCGATGCCGCAGAGTGCGGAGGCGATGGTGAACAGGGCGACACCGACGATGAAGGTGCGCTTGCGGCCGATGGTGTCACCGAGGCGCCCACCGAGCAGCATCAGACCGCCGAAGGTCAGCACGTAGGCAGTGATCACCCAGCTGCGACCGGCGTCGGACAAGCTCAGCTCGTTCTGGATCTTGGGCAGCGCGACGATCGCGATGGTGCCGTCCATGGTCGCCATCAACTGCATGCCGCCGATCGCGACAACGGCGAAAATGAACCGGCGGGAGGGCAACCAGCCCGGGAGATACCTGCTGGTTTCCCTGTTGGCCTTGTCCTGCGCGGCCTCCGGGACGGGCATGCGAACCGCTCCTTCCGGGTGTTCGGAAGTCCACGCGCGAACTACCCGCTCTGCGTCATTGAGAGCCGTCATAAGAAGCTACCCTACAGTACTCTTAAGATTCGTTTAATGGCCGAGGGATCCGACGGCCCCGATGACGACGATCGCCGGGGGCCGGACGTGCTCCCCACGGACTAGCTGCGGCGCGTCGACGAGGGTGGTTCGCAAAGTGCGCTGCGCGGCCGTCGTTCCGTTCTCCACCACCAGCACCGGCGTATCCGCTGGTCGGCCGCCTTTGAGCAGAACTTCGGTGAACAGTTCGATGCGTTCGACTGCCATCAGCAAAACGATGGTGCCCGTTAAAGCCGCTAAAGCGTCCCAATTGACTAACGATTCGGGGTGATTCGGCGCGACATGCCCGCTGACCACCACAAATTCGTGATTGACGGCCCGGTGAGTGACCGGAACACCGGCCAAAGCGGGCACCGCTATGGCACTCGTCACACCTGGCACCACGGTCACCGGTATCCCGGCATCGACGCAGGCAAGTACCTCTTCATAGCCGCGGGCGAACACGAACGGGTCACCACCTTTGAGGCGCACCACGAACTTGCCGGCTTTGGCGTTCTCGATCAGAACGCCGTTGATGGCCTCCTGGGCCATCGCACGGCCGTAGGGAATCTTGGCGGCGTCGATCACCTCGACGTGCGGACCCAGTTCGGCGAGTAATTCCGGCGGCGCCAGCCGGTCTGCAACGACGACGTCCGCCTGGGCGAGCAGGCGGCGGCCGCGGACGGTGATCAGTTCCGGATCCCCTGGTCCGCCACCGACCAAGGCCACCCCGCCGGGCACCACGTCGGCGCTTTCGACGGCGATGACGCCGCTCTGCAGAGCCTCGTGAATGGCCGAGCGGATTGCGGCCGACCGACGGTGCTCGCCACCGGCGAGGACCCCCACCGACAATCCGGAGTAGTCGAAGGACGCCGGTGTGACCGCGGTGCCCTCGACCGCGATGTCGGCGCGCACACAGAAGATGCGGCGCCGGTCGGCCTCGGCGACCACTGCCGCGTTGACCTGCGCGTCGTCGGTGGCCGCGATGGCATACCAGGCACCGTCGAGGTCACCGTCGCGATAGTCGCGCAGCGACAGGGTGATCCCGCTCATCGCCTCGACTGCCCGGGTGGCAGCGCGAGTGATGACGTGCACGTCAGCGCCGCTGCCGATGAGCAGCGGAAGCCGTCGCTGCGCGACCGATCCGCCACCTACGACGACGACCTTTTTGCCACCGAGCCGCAGGCCGGCGAGGTAGGCGTTCTCGGTCATCGCGTTCCGCTCAGAGCAGCGGCGCGGGCGACGAAGCGCGTCACTGAGTGCGGGGCCGCGGCCGGATGGGTGTGCAGGTAGGAGGCATGCACCCCACTGTGCACCGCGCCCTCGCGCACCGGGGCACGGTCGGTACCGCAGTACACCCACGCCGGCGGGTAATCGCCGGTGAAGGTGACCGCGGTGCGGTGAAACTCGTGCCCGACCCGGCGCTGGCCGGCTTGGTAGAGGGGCGAATCGGCGACGGCGACGGCGTCGCGGTAGCCCAGCGTCAAGTGTTCGGTGAAGCGCGCCGAGCCGGCCAACACGTCACACATCGGAAGGCCGTCCAGTTCGGTCGCCAGATAGGTCAGCCCGGCGCATTCCGCGTGCACGGGCGCACCGGCCGCGGCGAGCGTGTTGATCTGCCGGCGGGCAACCTCGTTGGCGGCGAGCTCGGCGGTGAACTGCTCGGGGAATCCGCCGGGCAGCACAACCGCGCAACTGCCGTCGGGCAGCGGGTCGACGCGCGGGTCGAACTCGGCCACGTCCGCGCCGGCAGCGGCGAGCAGCTCGGCGTGCTCGGCGTATCCGAAGGTGAACGCCTTGCCCGCCGCCAGCGCCACCGTGATTGAGCGCTCGGTCGCGTCGGTGACCCCGACGGCGGCTGGTGACCACGGCGGATCGCTGACCCGAGCTGCGGCGAGCGCCGCGACCGCCGCGATGTCGACGTGGCGCGCGATCAGGGCGGTCATCGCCGCGACCGCCGAGTGCGCTTTGCCGCCGTGTTCGACGGCGGTGACGAGGCCCAGATAGCGTGTCGGAACCGCGAGCTCGTCGACGCGCGGGATAGCGCCCAGCACCGGCACGCCGGTGTGCTCGCAGGCCTGGCGGAGCACCTGCTCGTGTCTGGCCGAACCGACCCGGTTCAGGATCACTCCGGCGACCCGGGTGCCGGTGTCGAAAGTCGAAAACCCGTGCAGCAGAGCGGCGATGCTGTGACTTTGCCCCCGCGCGTCGACGACCAGCACGACCGGGGCGCCCAGCAGACCGGCGACGTGTGCGGTAGAACCGGGCGCCGGGATGGCCGCCGCGGGATCGTTGGCGCTGATCCGCCCGTCGAACAGCCCCATGACCCCTTCGACCACCGCGATGTCCGCGCCGGTGACGCCGTGCCCGTACAGCGGGCCGATGAGCTGCTCGCCGACCAGCACCGGGTCGAGGTTGCGGCCCACTCGGCCGGCGGCCAGCGCGTGATAGCCGGGGTCGATGAAGTCGGGGCCGACCTTGAACGGCGCGACGCGGTGACCGGCCTGCCGCAGTGCACCGATCAATCCCGTTGCGACCGTTGTCTTTCCACTGCCCGACGCAGGTGCGGCGATCACCACGGCGGGGACGGTCATGGCTGCCCCTCCAGCGGTGTTCGCCGGGCCCCGCCCGGCCACCGTGCACAGAATGACGGGCCGAGCGGCGTGTCGACGTACAGACACGCACGTTCGCGGGGCCGCAGATTCACCATGCCCTCACCACTCAATGCCCCGCTGACCTTTGCGCCCGACATCCATCGGGTGCTTGACCTTGATCATCTCCGTGACCAGATCGGCGACTTCGATCAGCTGCGGCGGGGCGTCGCGGCCGGTGATGACGACGTGCTGACCGCCGGGCCGGTTGACCAGTGCGGCGACGACGGCGTCGACGTCCACCCAGCCCCAGTTGAGCGGGTAGGTGAACTCGTCGAGCACATAGAAGTCGTGTCGCTGCGCGGCCAACCGTCGGGCGATCTCCGCCCACCCGTCGGCGGCGCCTGTCGCATGGTCGGCTTCGCTACCCGCCTTGCGCGACCAGGACCAGCCGGCGCCCATCTTGTGCCACTCGACGGCTCCGCCCACCCCCTGCTCGTCGTGCAGTCGGCCCAGCTGGCCGAAAGCGGCTTCTTCGCCAACCCGCCACTTGGCGCTCTTGACGAATTGGAACACCGCGATGCTCAGGCCGGATTGCCAGGCCCGCAATGCCATCCCGAAGGCCGCCGTCGACTTGCCTTTGCCCGCGCCGGTGTGCACGGCCAGGACGGGTGCGTTGCGCCGCATCCGAGTGGTCAGCCCGTCGTCGGGCACCTGAAGCGGACGGCCTTGTGGCATAGCTGAATTTTCCCCGGCTCAGGCCGCGGCGCGCACAGCTTGGGTCAGGTAGTCGGCGCGCAGCTGGTCCAGCCGCACCGTCGGCGCGCCCAGTTGGCCGGCCAGCTGTTGGGCCAATCCCAGCCGCACGAACGATGTCTCACAGTCCACTACCACCGCTGCCGCGCCCTCAGCGACCAGCCGAGCAGCCGCGATTCGGCTGCGGCGCAACGGGTCCGGTCCTGCCGTGGCGCGACCGTCGGTGAGCACCACCACCAGCGGACGCCGCGCCCGGTCCCGCACCTTCTCGCGCAGGACCAGTTGACGGGCGGCGAGCAGACCTTCAGCAAGCGGGGTTCGGCCGCCGGTGTCGAACCGCGCCAGCCGACGGCCCGCTATATGCGCCGACGACGTCGGCGGCAACAGCAGTTGGGCGCTCTGCTGGCGGAAGGTGATCACCGCGACTTTGTCGCGCCGCTGATAGGCGTCGCGCAGCAGAGACAAAGTCGCCCCGCTGACCGCGGCCATCCGATCACGGGCGGCCATCGACCCGGAGGCGTCGACGACGAAGATCACCAGGTTGCCCTCCCGGCCCTGGCGGATCGCGCGGCGCACATCAGCCGGGCCGGGCCGGACCGGTCCGATGCCGCTGGCGTGCTCGGCGGCGGCCAAGACGGTTCCGAACAGATGCAGGCCGTGCCCGTCGGCGTCCGTCGCCGCCACCACCGCGCCGGCGGCGTTACGCGCCCGCGATCGCCGCCCCGGCGCCCCTTCGCCGATCCCGGGCACTGTCAGCGTGCGAGTGCGGAAAGTCTGCGACGGTGGCGCGCTCGCTCTAGGGGGCTGCGGCTGGCCGGCGCCAGCTGCATTCGGTTGCGCCGCAGAGGCTTCAGTCGGTTGGCCGCTGCCGGGTGGATCGGGATCGGGCTCGGGGTCGTCGTCGGTGAACCGGTCGGCGGAACCGTCCGGGTCGGCGGCGGCCAGCGCTGCGTCGAGCTGGTCTCGGTCGATGCCGGGATCGTCGAAGGGGTCCCGGCGGCGCCGGTGCGGCAACGCCAGTTCAGCGGCTACCCGGATGTCGTCTTCGTCAACGGTGTCCGCACCGCGCCACGCGGCGTGCGCGACCGCGGTGCGGGCTACCACCAGGTCCGCGCGCATCCCGTCGACGTCGAACGCGGCGCACAGCGCCGCGATGCGGCGTAACTCTTTGTCCGGCAGCGTGACCCGGTCAACGAGCGCGCGAGCGTCCGTGATTCGGCGGGCCAGCTCGGCGTCGGCGTCGGCGAACCGGTCGGCGAACCCGTCCGGATCGGCTTCGTAGGCCATCCGCTGGCGAATGACCTGCGTACGAACATCGACCTCACGCGAGGCGTGCACGTCGACGGTGAGCCCGAACCGGTCGAGCAGTTGCGGACGCAGCTCGCCTTCTTCGGGATTCATGGTGCCGATCAGCACGAAACGGGCCTCATGGGAGTGCGAGATGCCGTCGCGTTCGATGTGCACCCGGCCCATCGCGGCGGCGTCGAGCAACACATCGACCAGGTGGTCGTGCAGCAGGTTGACTTCATCGACATAGAGCACGCCGCCGTGTGCGCGCGCCAGCAGCCCCGGTGAGAACGCGTGCTCGCCGTCGCGCAGCACCCGCTGCAAGTCGATCGATCCGATCACCCGGTCCTCGGTGGCGCCGATCGGCAGTTCCACCAACCGGGCCGCGGCGCCGCCCGCTGTGCCTCCGGCGGCCGAAAGCAGCGTGGCCAGGCCGCGGACGGCGGTCGACTTGGCGGTGCCTTTCTCTCCGCGGATCAGCACACCGCCGATCTCGGGTCGCACTGCGGCCAGCAGCAGCGCGAGCCGCAGTTGGTCGTGCCCGACGACGGCACTGAACGGGTACGGCTTCACCGAACCGGCTCCCCGGTTGATTGGTGCGGACCATTTCCCTCCGCCGAGGATGCAGGCCGGATAGCGGCCTGAGGAGGAGGCGGACCACCTGGGCGAAGCATCGGCACGTGCGGGACACCGCCGTCGAGGAAGTCGTCGCCGTCGCGGACGAAGCCGTGCTGGGCGTACATGTCGGTGAGGTAGATCTGAGCGTCGATCCGGCACGGATAGTCGCCGACGTCGGCCAGAGCGGCCCGCAGCAGCCGGGTGGTGTGGCCGTGGCCGCGGGCGCTGCGTTTCGTGCACAGTCGGCCGATCCGAAACACCTTCCGGCCGCCGGCATGTTCCTCCATCAGCCGCAACGTGCAGATCACCTCGCCCGTCGGAGTTTCCAGCCAGAAATGCCGTGTGTCGGCAAGCAGATCCCGCCCGTCCAGCTCAGGGTAGGCAGAGGCTTGTTCGACGACGAAGACCTCGACTCGCAGCTTCAGCAACTCGTAGAGGGTTCGTGCATCGAGGTCTTTGGCCCAGGCCCGCCGCAGTGCCATGGTCATCTGCGCCGCTCCTCCTGCCCTTTTCTGATCGCACTGCCCTGTTGATCGTCGCCGGCGCGGGTCATGAGCTGCCCGCCAACTTCAAGACTTCGGAGCCCCAAGACCACACTTCCTCGAACAAGGCCGGCTCGCGGCTCAACTGCGCTCCCAGCGAGGGCACCATTTCTTTCAGCGTCGGTAGCCAAGATTGATAACGGTCGGTGAAGCAGCGTTGCAGCACCTCCAGCATCGCCGGTACGGCGGTGGACGCCCCCGGCGAGGCACCCAGCAACCCCGCGATGCTGCCGTCGGCCGCGCTGACGACCGTGGTGTCGAACTCGAGCAACCCGCCTCTGCGTCGGTCGCGCCGGATCACCTGGACCCGCTGACCGGCGGCGGTAAGGTGCCAATCCGAATCCACGGCCGTGGGGGCGAACTGACGCAGCACATTGACGCGGGCCGACTCGGAAAGCCGTAGTTGGGCGAGCAGATAGCTGAGCAGGGACCGTTGGCTGACGCCGACACCGATCGATCGACAATGCGTTATCCGCCCTGACCGAGCGGGGCAGGTCACTGAGGCGCCCGTATTTGAGGAATTTCGGCGACCAGCCGGCGTACGGGCCGAATACCAGCCACGGCTTGCCGCCGACGAAACGCAAGTCGAGGTGCAACGCCCCGAGCGGTGGCGCCCCCGGCGCCGGTGCGCCGTACACCTTGGCGCGGTGCGCGGCGGTCAGCTCCGGTGAGTCCGCGCGCAGGAACCGGCCCCCGATCGGGAATCCGGCGAAGCCTTTGATTTCCGGGATGCCGGATCGTTGCAATAACGGCAGCGCGTTTCCGCCCGCGCCGACGAACACGAATCGGGCGTTGATGTTGCGCTTTTCACCGGTGCGCCGGTCGTGGGCCGACAGGGTCCAACTGCCGTCGGACTGCCGGGACAGGTTGCGGACTTCGTGATTGAACAATGCGGTGGTCCCGCTGCGCACGCTGAACGCGATCAGCTGCTTGGCGAGCGCGCCGAAATCGACGTCGGTGCCGTCGGGGGCCCAGTTCAGTCCGATCGGTTCGGAGAAGTCACGACCAGCGGTCATCAACGGCAACCGGCGGGCGAATTCCTGCGGGTCGAGGATCAGTTGGGTGCGCGCGAACAACGGATTCGTTGCCAGCGCTTGCTGCCGACGGCGCAGATAGTCGACGCCGTCGGCGCCCTGCACGAAACTGGCGTGCGGCACCGTGTTCAGGAAGCCCCGCACATCGGTCAGGACGTCGTTTTCGGCCGCGTAAGCCCAGAACTGCCGGGTCACCTGAAACTGCTCGTTGACGCGCACCGCTTTGCTGATGTCGATCGAACCGTTCCGCTGCGGGGTGTAGTTCAGCTCGCACAGGGCGGAGTGGCCGGTGCCGGCGTTGTGCCATGGATCGCTGCTTTCACCGGCTGCGGCGTCCAGGCGCTCGACGAGGGTGATCGACCACCCGGGTTCCAGCAGCCGCAGCAACGCGGCCAGGGTCGCGCTCATGATTCCGGCGCCCACCAGCACGACATCTGTCTTTGGGGTGACAGCTGGCTGTGAAATTGACACCGGGTCGTGAGTCCTTTGTCGGAATCGCCGTGAGGGTCGCAATGGATCTGTCGAACTCAGGTTATCCCGGCCGATGCGGCCGGCCCGGCGAGGTGAGGCGGGCCCGGTAACACCGACCCGCTTTCGCCCGGCTCGGTGCTGGCACGATTTAAGCTGGCGTCGTGACTGGCTGGCAGCCCGACGTTCTGCCCGGTTACTGGCAGCAGACGATGCCGCTGGGACCGGACCCGGACGGCGAGGGCGAGATCGTCGCGACCTTGGTGCGCCGGGGCCCAGGCCTCGGCGCCGCGCACGCCTGCCACGATCGCCGGCACGCGGTCTTAGCGGTGCACGGATACACCGACTACTTCTTCAACACCGCTCTGGCCGACCACTTCGCCGACCGGGGCTACGCGTTCTACGCGTTGGACCTGCACAAATGCGGACGGTCGTCGCGCGCCGGCCAGACCCCGCACTTCACCACCGACCTGATCCGCTACGACCGCGACCTCGACCAGTCCCTAGCGGTGATCGCTGAAGACACCGGCGCGGCGCAGGTACTGGTATACGGGCATTCAGCGGGCGGGCTGATCGCGTCGCTCTGGCTCGACCGGCTGCGGCAACGTGGCGCCACCACGACGGCCGGCGTCGGCGGGCTGGTGCTCAACAGCCCGTGGCTGGACCTGCCCGGTCCCGCCGCGTTGCGCTGGGCGGTCACCACGGCCGGGATCGGTGCGCTCGCGCGACTGGGCAAGACCCGGGTCGCCCGCCCGCCAGGGGTGGGCGGCTATGGCGCGAGCCTGCACCAGAGTTACCACGGCGAGTTTGACTACGACCTGCGCTGGAAACCGCTGGGAGGTTTTCCGGTCAGGTTCGGCTGGCTGCACGCGATGCGCCGCGGACAGGCCACGCTGCATCGCGGCCTCGACGTCGGCGTGCCGAATCTGATTCTGCGGTCTGACCACACCGTGTCGGATGTCGCCGATCCGCTCGCGCTGCAATGCGGCGATGCGGTTCTCGACGTCACGCACATCGCGCGCTGGGCGGGCTGCATCGGCAACCGCACCACCGTCGTCCCGATCCCGGACGCCAAGCACGACGTGTTCCTGTCCTTGGCGCAACCCCGGCGGCTGGCCTACTTCGAACTCGATAGCTGGCTCGCGCACTATGACCAAGCCCTTCTGGGGCCGCTGGCCGAAACTGACGCGGCGGCCTCGTCGCAGAACGGGTGAGATGCGTGGAAACCTACGACATCGCGATCATCGGGACCGGTTCAGGAAACAGCATCCTCGACCACCGGTACGGGCGCAAACGGGTAGCGATCTGCGAACAGGGAACGTTCGGCGGCACCTGCCTGAACGTCGGCTGCATCCCGACGAAAATGTTCGTCTACGCCGCCGAGGTCGCCCAAAGCATCCGCGGCGCCGCCCGTTACGGCATCGACGCGCACGTCGACCGGGTGCGCTGGGACGACATCGTCTCGCGCGTCTTCGGGCGGATCGACCCGATCGGAATCAGCGGGGAAGACTACCGGCGATCCTCACCCAACGTCGACGTCTACCACCAGCACACCCGGTTCGGGCCGGTGCAGCCGGACGGACGCTATCTGCTGCGCACCGACGCCGGAGAGGAGTTCGCCGCCGACCAGGTCGTCATCGCCGCCGGTTCGCGCCCGCTGGTCCCGCCGGCCGTCCTGCAGTGCGGCGTCGACTACCACACCAGCGACACCGTGATGCGCATCGCCGAACTGCCCGAGCATCTGGTGATCGTCGGCGGCGGCTACGTCGCAGCCGAATTCGCGCACATCTTCTCCGCGCTTGGCGTTCGCGTCACCCTGGTGGTCCGGGACGGCGTGTTGCTGCGCCACTGTGACGACACCATCTGCGAACGGTTCACCCGCTTAGCGGGTCAGAAATGGGAGCTGCGGACGCACCGCAACGTCGTCGGCGCCCACCAGGCAGATTCGAAGACCGTGCTGGAACTCGACGACGGGTCCAATTTGCCGACCGACCTGGTGCTGGTCGCCACCGGGCGCACTCCCAACGGCGACCTGCTGGACGCCGAGCAGGCCGGCATCGAGGTCCGAGACGGGCAAGTGCTCGTCGACGAGTATCAACGGACGTCGGCCCGCAACGTCTTCGCCCTCGGTGACATCTCGTCTCCTTACCAGCTCAAGCACGTCGCCAACCACGAGGCGCGGGTGGTGCAGCACAATCTGCTCCGCGACTGGGACGACACCGACGCCCTGATGATCACCGACCACCGGTATGTGCCGTCGGCGGTGTTCACCGAGCCCCCCGTGGCCACCGTCGGCCTGACCGAAAACCAGGCGGCGGCGAAAGGGTTCGATGTGTCCTCGGCAATGGTGAACTACGGAGACGTCGCGTATGGCTGGGCGATGGAAGACAGCACCGGGATCGTCAAGATCATCGCCGAGCGCGGCAGTGGCCACCTGCTCGGCGCGCACATCATGGGCTATCAAGCGTCGGCGCTGATCCAGCCGCTGATCCAGGCGATGACCTTCGGACTGACCGCCCAGGAAATGGCTCGCGGCCAGTACTGGATCCACCCCGCGCTGCCCGAGGCCGTCGAGAACGCGCTGCTGAAGCTCGACTGACGGTAACCCCCCACGTGAATGGCCGCTCGGGTGTAGAACGGTGCTCATGGGCCTGCCCTGTCAGCCGGGGTTGGAAGAGATGTCGGCGGTGAGCCGCCGTGCATGAGTTGTCGCTTTGCGAAGCGATAGCGGGCCTGGTCAAACCGTATGCCGATGGCCGCCACGTCGACGTCGTCCGCGTGCGGATCGGCGCCCTGCGCCAGGTGGTTCCCGAAGCGCTGTCATTCTGCTGGACGCTCGTCCGAAATTACGAGGATCTGCCGGACGCCGAGCTGGAACTCGAATTGGTTACCGCAGAGGTGCGATGCCGCTCTTGTGCCGGGCAGTCGACAATCACCTCGCAGTGGTGTCTGTTGTGCCCGCGATGCGAGAGCGCCGACGTCGAGGTACTGCATGGCGACGAGTTCCTGGTGACCTCACTGGACGTCTCATGAAAGGTTTTCAGAATGGGAAGGTTTCACCGCCACGACGACGGCACCGTGCACAACCACGACCACGGCGATGTGCCACACATCCATGATCAGACCCGGGGAGATCACAGCGGCTACGAGACTGGCTCGCAGCGCATTGACGTGCTGGAGGCGATCTTCGCCGAGAACGACACCCGCGCCGGTTACAACCGAGACCTTTTCGAAGCCAACGAGATTCGCGCACTCAACCTGATGAGCTCACCCGGGTCAGGCAAGACCACGGTGCTGCGTGCCACCCTCGACGAATTGGCGGGCGAGTTCGCTATCGGGGTGATCGAGGGCGACATCGCCACCGACCTCGACGCGGCCCTACTGAGATGGGCGCGGAGCACAGATATCAATGCTCAACACTGGCAACGGCTTTGGCGGCGAATGCCACCTCGATGCACCGATGGTCCACCGTGCGCTGCAAAGCCTCGACTTGACCAGCCTGGACCTGGTGATCATCGAAAACGTCGGGAATTTGGTATGCCCGGCCGAGTTCGATGTCGGCGAGCACGCAAAGGCGATGGTCTATTCGGTCACCGAAGGTGACGACAAGCCACTGAAGTATCCGGTGATGTTCCGCGCCGTGAACCTCGTGCTGCTCAACAAGGTGGACTTGGTTCCCTACCTGAATGTGGATCTGGATAGGTACGTCGCCCATATCCGCGCTGTTAATCCGACGGCGAAGATCCTGCCCATCAGTGCTCACACCGGCGAGGGCATGCCTGCTTGGTTTGATTGGCTGCGGCGGTTCGCGGCCGGCTGACGGCCTGACAAGCCGCCGCGAGCCTCAGGAACGCGCCTCGCCCCGTGCGGTACCGGAAGTGTGCGAAGGGCCGACCCGGTCATCGTCGAGATCGGTCTCGGACTGCTCGCCGGCGGGTTGCTCATCGGCGGGTGATGCCGTCGCACCACCCGGCGTGCTCTCCTGAGCCGGCGCCTTGACGGACGACGATTCGACCGGCTTGACACCCCCTTCCCCACCACTGGAGCCGGCCGGCTTTGCTTCGGTCTGGCGTCCTTCGTAGGGCGGTGCTGCGGACCCGGTGGCCTGCGGCGGGAGGTTTCCGGGGCCGCCGAATTGGCCTTCCTCGGAGCCGCCATGCGACGGGACCGCTTCGTCGCCTTGGACTGCACCTTCCGGCCGGTCGACAGGCCCACCACTCGGCCGGTCGGATCCGGTGTCACGTGATCCGATATCACCCCGCTCGGACTGCGGTTCCTCCGACAGTTGGTTGCCAGGTGTGGTGTCTTGCATGACTCCTCCTCGTGACCCGCTCCGCACACTGCCAAGCGGGTCGCTCGTGGCGTACCCGGGCAGGTGTGACCCAAACCACATAACGGATCAAACTGGTGCGCAGCTGCGGCTGCGCGCCCCAATTCACGGACTTGCAAATCGGTTGCAGGACAACGTTGCAAATAGTTCGCAAGACGATTGGCATCGAAAGAGAGGGGCAGCACAGCAGCATCCCGCGGCCGAATTCGACCCGGCCAGACTACCCCTGATGCATGCCAGGAATCGCAGAATTCCGGAAGTCCGTACCAGTTCTCCGGGTCTGCCGCCATTTCGTTGACAACGCATGTTTGCCGGAGTAGACCCAGAATTTAGCGCCGCGTAAGCGGGCCGACGGCCGACTCCGGCGGTGTGAGGGACCCAAGTTCGGTCCCGGAAAGCTGCGGTATGCCAACGGAAGCAGCAGTCAAGGCAGAACAAACTTTGATCCACGTGCTGTGGATCAACGCGGGCTTGAGTTGCGACGGTGATTCGGTGGCCTTGACTGCCGCCACCCAGCCCAGCGTGGAGGAGATTGCGCTGGGCGCCCTTCCCGGGTTGCCGCAGGTCGCTGTGCACTGGCCGCTGATCGACTTCGAATGCGGGCCCAATGGCGGCGCCGACGATTTCCTTGAGTGGTTCTTCAAGGCCGACCGCGGTGACCTCGAACCATTCGTCCTGGTGGTCGAGGGCTCAATTCCTAACGAGCAGATCAAAGATGAGGGGTATTGGTGCGGGTTCGGCAACAACCCGGCGACCGGGCAGCCGATGACCACCAGCGAGTGGCTGGACCGGCTCACGCCGAAGGCCACCGCTGTGGTCGCGGTCGGGACCTGCGCCACTTACGGCGGCATCCACGCCATGGCCGGCAATCCGACCGGGGCGATGGGGGTTCCGGACTATCTCGGCTGGGATTGGAAGAGCAAGGCCGGAATCCCGATTGTCTGCGTCCCTGGCTGTCCGATCCAACCGGACAACTTGTCCGAGACATTGACCTACCTGCTCTACATGGCCACCGGGCAGGCGCCGATGATCCCGCTCGACGACGCGTTGCGGCCGAAATGGCTGTTCGGCCACACCGTGCATGAAGGGTGCGACCGGGCCGGGTATTACGAGCAAGGTGACTTCGCCACCGAGTACGGATCACCGAAATGCATTGTCAAGCTTGGTTGCTGGGGCCCGGTCGTCAAATGCAACGTGCCAAAACGCGGGTGGATCAACGGAATCGGCGGCTGCCCCAACGTCGGAGGTATCTGCATCGGGTGCACCATGCCCGGGTTCCCGGACAAGTTCATGCCGTTCATGGACGAACCGCCGGGCGGCAAAGTTTCGAGCGCCGCCGTCGGAGTTTACGGCTCGTTGATGCGCACCCTGCGCGGTATCACCGGGCGCACCGTCGATAAAGAGCCGCGCTGGCGGCACAAGGGCGCAGAACTCACCACTGGCGCCCGCCGCACCTGGTAGCGACCCAAAGCTCATCCACAACAGAGAGTGAAGCTCGATGACAACGATCATTCCCAAGCCGTCGCAGGCTCAACGCGAACCCGGCCAACTGGTGGAAATGGCATGGGACCCGATCACCCGAATCGTGGGCAGCCTGGGCATCTACACCAAGATCGATTTCGAAAACAGAGAAGTGGTGGAATGCCACAGCACGTCGTCGATCTTCCGCGGCTACTCGCTGTTCATGAAGGGCAAGGATCCGCGAGACGCGCATTTCATCACCAGCCGAATCTGCGGGATCTGCGGCGACAATCACGCCACGTGTTCCTGTTATACGCAGAACATGGCTTACGGGGTCAAACCGCCGCACCTCGGCGAGTGGATCGTCAACCTCGGCGAGGCTGCGGAATACATGTTCGACCACAACATCTTTCAGGAGAATCTGGTCGGCGTGGACTTCTGCGAGAAGATGGTCGCCGAGACCAATCCCAGTGTGCTGGCGAGAGCTGAGAACACCCCGGCGCCGCACGCCGACATGCACGGGTATAAAACGGTCGCCGACATCATGCGCTCGCTCAACCCGTTCAGCGGCGAATTCTATCGCGAGGCATTGCAAACCAGCCGCTACACGCGGGAAATGTTCTGCCTGATGGAGGGCCGGCACGTACATCCGTCGACGTTGTATCCCGGCGGTGTCGGCACGGTCGCGACCATTCAGCTGATGACTGACTACATGACCCGGCTGATGCGCTACGTCGAGTTCATGAAGAAAGTCGTGCCGATGCACGATGACCTGTTTGATTTCTTCTACGAAGCGATGCCCGGCTACGAGAAGGTCGGTCTGCGCCGCACCCTGCTGGGCTGCTGGGGCTCCTTCCAAGACCCCGAACACTGCAATTTCTCCTACAAAGACATGGAGAACTGGGGTCGCAAGATGTTCGTCACGCCTGGAGTGGTCGTTGACGGCAAGCTGGTCACCACGTCGCTGGTCGACATCAACCTGGGCATTCGAATCCTCTTGGGCAGTTCGTATTACGACGACTGGGAAGACCAGGAGATGTTCGTGAAGACGGACCCGCTGGGCAACCCGGTGGATCGGCGCCACCCGTGGAATCAGCACACCAATCCCCGCCCACAGAAACGTGACATGGAGGGCGGTAACTACAGCTGGGTGATGTCTCCGCGCTGGTTCGACGGCAAGGACCACCTGGCGCTGGATACCGGCGGCGGGCCGCTGGCCCGTTTGTGGGTGACGGCACTGGCCGGCCTGGTGGACGTCGGGTACGTCAAGGCCACCGGTCACAGCGTGCAGATCAACCTGCCTAAAACCGCGCTGAAAGGCCCAGTCGAGCTCGAATGGAAGATTCCGCAGCACGGAAGCAACACGATCGAACGCGATCGGGCACGCACGTACTTCCAGGCCTACGCGGCGGCATCTGCGCTGCACTTCGCCGAAAAGGCACTCGTCGAGATTCGGGCCGGCCGCACCAAGACCTGGGAGAAGTTCACGGTGCCCGACGAAGGCATCGGGTGCGGCTTCACCGAAGCGGTACGTGGAGTGCTGAGTCACCACATGGTGATCCGGGACGGCAAGATCGCCAACTATCACCCGTATCCGCCGACGCCGTGGAACGCCAATCCGCGTGACGTCTACGGCACGCCGGGACCCTACGAAGATGCGGTGCAAGGGCAGCCGATCTTCGAGGAGAACGACCGGGAGCATTTCAAGGGCATCGACATCATGCGCACCGTCCGCAGCTTCGACCCGTGTCTGCCCTGCGGCGTGCACATGTACCTGGGCAACGGCAAGACAATCGAGCGGCTGCACTCCCCGACCCAAACGGCCACTGGGGAGTGATCGATGGCAGGTCGCCCCGAGGAGTCACAGAAGGAGGCGCAATGGCGCACGGCGGGCGATCGGATCCAGACGCTTCTGGACGCCACCTCGGCGGGCGGCTCCGCCGCGCGTGAACGCGCCGAGCAACTGGTCAGAGAAGTAGTCGAGCTGTACGGCGAGGGGCTGGCGCGGATCGTGACATTGCTCGACGATTCGAGAGCCGTCGACGGATTGGCCGCGGACGACTTGGTCGCCAGCTTGCTGCTGGTGCACGGGCTGCATCCACATGACCTGCGCCGGCGGGTGTCGGACGCGCTGGAGCGGGTCCGGCCTTATCTCGGTTCGCACGGCGGTGACGTGCACCTGCTGGCCATCGTCAACGATGCGGTCCAGCTGCAGTTTTCCGGCAGCTGCAAAAGCTGTCCATCGTCGGCAGTGACGCTGGAGCTCGCAGTCGAGGACGCCATCAGGACTGCGGCGCCGGAAGTTTCATCGATCGAAGTGGTGGCCGCCGACTCGGCCTCGGCCGCAAAAGTGATCCCCGCCGAATCGCTGATGGCAAAAGTTCATGCCAATGGTGCGGTCTGGCATCAGGTGCCTGATCTGGCCGAGCTGGCGCCGGGCGAAGTCGGCGGCTTCGTCGTCGCCGGCATCTCGGTGCTGGCTTGCCGGATCGGTGATCAGGTGTATTCCTACCGTGACCACTGCCCGGCATGCGAGGGGTCGCTGGCCGGCGCGGCGCTGCACCGCGGCGTTGACACAGAGCCGGTGTTGCGATGTCCGCGCTGCCGCAGTCATTTCGACGTGGTACACGCAGGTGCTGCGCTCGATTCCGGCGCTGACTGCCATCTGGACCCCATGCCGCTGCTGATTCGCGACGGAGTTATGTCGATCGCCGTGCTTGCCGAAGCGATGGGTGCACCGACATGAGCAGTCCTTACGACGTCTTGACCCGCATCACCGTTAACCAGCGGGCGCCCTTGCCCGCCGGTGAACGGTGCGAGATGTGTTCGGAGCAGATCGCCGACGAGCACCAGCATGTGGTGAATACCGCTGCCCGACAGTTGATGTGCGTATGCCGCGGCTGCTATCTGTTGTTCACCGACGATCATGCCGAGCTGCGCTATCGCGCGGTTCCCGACCGGTATCTTGCCTTTCCCGACTTTGCGCTGGATCGACGCACCTGGGAGGCGCTGCAGATTCCCGTCGGCGTAGCGTTCTTTTTCCGCAATTCGACCCAGGACCGCATCGTGGCGTTTTATCCCGGGCCGGCGGGCGCTACCGAGTCCGAACTCGACCTCGAAGCTTGGGCAGCGATCAGCGCGGCCGAACCGCGGGTGCGACTCATCGCTGACGACGTCGAGGCGCTGCTGGTGCGGATTTCCAGCGATACCGAACCTGAGCAACCGATCTGCTACCTGGTTCCGATTGACGCCTGCTACGAGTTCGTCGGCAGGTTGCGCATGTTGTGGCGCGGCTTCGACGGCGGACAAGAAGCCCGCGCGTTCATCGACGACTTTTTCGCGGCGCTCGCCGCGCGCAGCATTGAGCGACGACCATGACGGACCTGGCATTCGCCGTCGTTGACGTGGCGCCCGAACCGTACGCGGCCACGCCCGTACTGAACGCGCGCGTCCGAGTCACGGCGTCGGGTGGCGAGTCGGTGCACGCGATTGCCTTGCGCTGCCAGGTGCGCATCGAACCGCTGCGGCGCGGCTATTCCGACGACGAAGCTGCCGGACTGACCGACCTCTTCGGGCCGCGGGAGCGCTGGGCAACCACGCAGCGCACCTTCTTGTGGCAACACAGCGCGGCCATGGTGCCGGGGTTCACCGGTGCTACTGAAGTGGTGCTCGCCCTGCCGTGCACGTACGACTTCGAGGTTGCGGCGAGCAAGTACCTGCACGCGTTGCGCGACGGAGCGCTGCCACTGCAATTCCTGTTCAGCGGCACAGTATTCATGGCAGGCGAGGGCGGGTTCTCGGTGCAACCGGTGCCGTGGGACCGTGAGGACCGCTACGACATGCCGGTCAGGGTGTGGCGGGAATTGATCGGACAGCACTACCCCGACAGCGGATGGGTCCGCCTGAGTCAGGACACGATGACGGCGTTGACCGCCTACAAGTCGGCGCACGGACTTCTCGGTATCGACGAAGCAGTCAACATGCTGCTGGCTGCGGCTCCCGAGCGGGTGTGATGACTGCCAATTGGGACCGGGCCCGCGCCGTCGCCGACGCCGTACTCTACGAGGGCTATCTGCTCTACCCGTATCGCGCCAACTCTGGAAAAAATCAGTCTCGTTGGCAATTCGGGGTTTTAGGCCCTCCCGGCGCGGCCGAGGCGGGAATCGGTGAAGACGAGTCTCTTTCCGCGCAATTCCTGATGCAAAGCGGACATGCCATCGCGCTGACGGTGCGCTTCCTGCAACTGCAGCATCGCGGCGCCGAACGGGAGACCGGCGACGGGCGCTTCGAGTCGGTCGACGAGCTGACTGCCGCCTCGGGGTCTTGGCTGTCCTGGGACGAGGCGGTCGAAGTCGAGTTGCCTTACGTCTTGGAGTTTGCCCGAGTACCGCAGCAATGGACGCTAGCAGTGGTGGCACGAGGGGGGACAGACGTCGAAACACTCGGCGGCGGTCGGCTGGTACGCACCCGGCAGGAAGTCCGCGCAGCGCTGGACGTAGCTGTCGAGCGCGACGACCACCTCGACCGCATCACGATTCGTCTGCACAACACCGGTGTGGCCGCAACCGACAAAGACGATTGCATCGCCAGGTCGCTGATCGGCGCTCACGTCATCGTAGAAGCGGTTGACGGAGAATTCATATCGCTGCTCGACCCACCGGCACATGCCGCCGCCGCAGTCGCCCGCTGCCGCCAGCACCGATGCTTCCCGGTGCTCGCCGGTGCAGCCGGTGAACATGACCTGCTGCTGGTCTCACCGATCATTCTCTACGACCACCCGGAGATCGCCGAGCAGAGCGAAGGCGCGCTCTACGACTCATGCGAAATCGACGAGATCCTCACCCTGCGGGTGATGACCATGACCGATGCGGAGAAGGCTCAGGCTCGCGCCACCGATCCATTGGCCGCCCAACTCATCGATCGCTGTGATGCGATGTCACCCGAAGCGATGCAGCGGCTGCACGGCGTGCTGCGCGATCCACGCACCGGCGGCGCAGCCGGCCAGCCAGGGTTGATCCCCGAGGTACCCGACGGTGTGCAATGGTGGGATCCGTTGGCCGACAACGCCGTTCGTCCCGACATCGATGCCGTTTCGGTGAACGGCATCCGAGTAGCCCGGGGCAGCCGAGTGCGACTGCATCCGGCCCGACGCGCCGACGCACAGGACCTGTTCTTCTCCGGCAGGACCGCTCGGGTCACCTCGGTACACGAAGACGTCGATGGTCACCAGCACGTGGGCGTAGTCGTCGAGGATGACCCGGCCGCCGACCTGCACGACTGGTACGGCCGCTACCTGTACTTCGCGCCCGATGAAGTCGAACCGCTCGACGCTGACACAGAAAGGAAAGCGGCATGGAAATCCTAGGTTGGGTGTTCATAGTCATTCTGGCGGTGATCGCTTTGATCGCAGCCGGTCTGGGACTGCGATCAATTCCGGACGCCAGGCGATATCTCAAGATCCGGCACATGTAGCGGTCACTAGGCGACTTTTCGTGTCCCGCATCCTGGTTGCCGGCATCGGCAACATCTTCCTCGGTGACGACGGCTTCGGTCCCGAGGTGCTGCGTCATGTGCCGCAGCGCCTCGCCGAGTTGCAGGGCGTTCGCCTGACTGATTACGGAATCGGGGGCATGCATCTGGCCTACGACCTGCTCGACGACTGGGATGCTCTTGTTCTCGTCGACGCGCTGCCCAACCGCGGATCACCGGGAAGCGTGCACGTTTTCGAGGCCGACCACTCGTCGCTGGACGCAACCGCGGGGATCGACGCGCATGGCATGGACCCGGCAGCGGTATTCGCCAGTCTTCGCGCCCTCGGCGGAGATGATCCGCGGACCATCGTGGTGGGCTGCGAGGTCGCCAACGTCGCGGACGGGATCGGGCTTAGCGAAGCCGTCCAATCCGCCGTTCCGGGTGCGGTTTCGGCGGTCGAGTCGGCAGTGGCGATGCTGCGCGCCGAAGACTGCGTGCGAGGTGTTTGAAAGATGTGTCTAGGGATTCCGGGTCAAGTCGTCCAGCTGCTCGAAGGCTACGGCGGGCATCTCGCGCTGGTCGACGTCGCCGGCGAGGCCCGCAAGGTCAATGTCGGCATGTTGCCGGAGGAGACGTTCGCCCCGGGCGACTGGGTGATCATCCACATGGGCTTCGTGGTCGATAAGACCGACAAAGCCGGCGCCGACGAGGCAATGGCCGGCCTGGAATTGATGGGCCGGAGCCGCGACGAACAGGTGGCCAATTCACCTCCGGTTGGCGGCCGTTATGACTGACATGCTGTTGGAATCCCGCCAGGTTCGGCAGCGGTTCACTGTCACCGGCGTCGTTCAGGGTGTTGGTTTCCGCCCGTTCGTGCACCGGATCGCCAGGGAGTTGGGGCTGGCCGGATTCGTCGGCAACGATTCCGGTGCGGTGTTTCTCGAGGTGCAGGGACCGGCAACACGTCTCAGCGAGTTCGGCCGTCGCCTCTGCGCCGAAGCGCCGCCGCTGGCCAGAATCAGCGGCGTATCGGTCGCCGACATCGACACCAACACCGCCGACGCCGCTGACTTTCACATCGTGCAAAGTCAGCCAGGCACCACAGCCACCACGGCGATTCCACCCGACATCGCGGTGTGCGAAGACTGCCTGGCCGAACTGTTCGACACACACGACCGCCGTTACCGACACCCGTTTATCACTTGCACCAACTGCGGGCCGCGGCTCACCATCATCCGGGCACTGCCCTACGACCGACCGGCCACCACCATGTCGGCGTTCGCGATGTGTGACCGCTGCGCTGACGAGTATCAAGACCCGGGCAACCGCAGGTTTCATGCGCAGCCGATCGCCTGCCCGGATTGCGGACCGTCGTTGTGGTTCGCCTCAGCGGCCGGCCGGGTGCACGGATCGGACGCAGCGCTGGCCGCCACCCAGCAAGCGCTGGCCGGGGGTGCCGTCGTCGCTATCAAGAGCATCGGTGGCTATCACCTGGCGTGCGTAGTCGACGACGAGGCGGTGGTGAATGGGCTTCGCGCCCGAAAGATGCGCGGCGGCAAGCCCTTCGCCATGCTGGTACGCGACCTCGACGTCGCTCGCCGTTACGCGCGGATCGACGACACCGAGGCCGCGATCATGTGCAGCCCGGCCCGGCCGATCGTGTTGCTACGACGCCGAGGCGACGCGCCCGTAGCCGACGCCGTCGCTCCGGGCAGCCCACTGCTTGGACTGATGTTGCCGTACTCGCCGGTCCATCACCTGCTTCTCGCACCTGTTCCGGGAAGCCGCGCACCGGCGCCCGATGCACTGGTACTGACCAGTGCCAATCGCTCCGATGAGCCCATCTGCTTCACCGAAGACGATGCCTCACAGAGGCTTTTGCGGCCTTCCGCACCTCTGTGTGACGCGGTGCTCGACCACAACCGGCCCATTCAAGTGCCCTGCGACGACTCAGTGGTTCGCGTCTTCGATGGCCGGGAACTACCGATCCGCCGGTCCCGCGGTTACGCACCGCTGCCCGTGGATATCGGACGCGACGGCCCGGCCGTGCTGGCCGTCGGCGGTGAGCTGAAGAACACGTTCTGCCTTACCGACGGCTCGCGCGCGTTCATGTCCGGGCACATCGGCGATATGGGCAACTACCCGACGCTGAGGGCGTTCGAGCGCGCGGTGAGCCAGCTCAGCGAAATGCGGCACCGGCCGGTGCGGTTAGCCGCCGATCTGCATCCGGGCTATCAAACGCGGAGTTGGGCAGAACGTCACGCCGGTGGCCGTCCGCTCGATCTCATTCAACATCACCACGCGCACGTAGCGTCACTGCTCGCCGAACATGGTCGGCTCGGTGAACCGATGATCGGGGTTGCCTTCGACGGCACCGGCTACGGCTGTGACGAATCGATCTGGGGCGGAGAAATTCTCGCGCTCGGACGCGACAGCCACCGCTTCACCCGGGTCGCCCACCTGATGCCGGTGCCGCTGCCGGGTGGAGATGCCGCAGTACGCAATCCGTTGCGGCTGGCCCTGTCTCAGTTGTGGACGGCGGGTATCGACTGGGCACCGGATTTGCCGCCAGTCACTGCTGCCACGTCCGCCGAGCTCCGCGTTATCCGTTCGCAACTGCAAAGTGGTGTGGGTTGCGTTCCATGCTCGAGCATGGGGCGGCTGTTCGATGCCGTCGCCTCCCTGCTGGGCATCCGGCACCGGATCGACTACGAGGCCCAAGCCGCGATTGAACTCGAGGTGCTGGCCGAGTCAGTTGACCAGGCCGCGCCACCGCCGTTGCGGCTCGATGTCGGTGCTACCGGGGAAATCGACCCGCGGGGCATGATCCGGGCGATCGTGTCGGCCTGGCGCGCCGGTGTCGAGCCGGCGTTGCTGGCGGCCGCATTTCACGAAGCGATCGCCGTCGCGGTTGCCGACGCGGTCGGCCTGGTTGCCGGCGCAGTGCGGTTGGTGGGCCTTACCGGTGGTGTGTTCCAGAACGTGTTGCTGCTGGGGGCATGCCGAGAACGGCTGCAACAAGCGGGTTTTGCGGTGCTGACCCACCACACGGTCCCGTCAAACGACGGCGGGCTGGCCCTCGGTCAGGCAGCGGTATCCGTGCTGCGGGCGCTGGACCCTCAAATCGATTCAGAGGAGGGCTGATCGATGACGACCACCGGGATCGACCGCGGGCTGGGCACCGACCTCGACGCCGATCTGGCCGCCACCGCGCTCACCTTGGCCAAGCGGTTCGCGGCGGGCGCCACGCTGTGGTCGATTGCGCCGGGCTGGGAACCCCACGCGCTACACATCGCGGTCGAATTCATCCATCCGGTGATCGTGGGCAAACGGGCATTGCCGGCGGTGGCGCTGACCGGACCTGACGTGGTGGATTTGGTACGGGTGTCGGTGCGCCCCGGCGACGTCGTGATCGGCGTCGGCGGTGCCGACAATCTCGAAGTGCAATCAGTGATGCGCCGGTGCCCGGCCTGGGGCGCCACGACCATTTGGGTCGGCAGCGGCAAGCGGCCCAAATGTGGCAGCGCCGATCATGTGCTGTGGCTGGACGACCCCGATCCCAGGGTGCCCGCGACCGGCGGCTTCGTGCTGTTCTACCACCTGCTGTGGGAACTGACCCACGTCTGCTTCGAACACCCCGGCCTGCTCAAACCGGCCGCCGACGAACAGTTGTGCATAACGTGCAGCGACGAGGGCCGCGTCGGTGAAGTAGTGGCGGTAGCAGACCGCGGCATGGCCCAGGTGCGCATTGCCGGAGAACTGGTAAGCGTCGCGACCGCACTGGTCGAACCCGTCGACACCGGTGATCTGGTGCTGGTGCATGCCGGGACGGCGATTGCCCGCGTCAGCGACGAAGATGCCGGCATTGCCGGGATCGAGGAGTGACGCCAAATGAACCCGTCAGCGACGAAGATGCCGGCATCGCCGGGATCGAGGAGTGACGCCGATGAACCCCGTGAGGAGGGCGACGGTTTATGACTGACGAACCGACCAACTTCCTTTATCCGTTTCTCGATGCCCAGGAGGACGACCCGCAGTCCCTGCTGGCCGATCTGGCTGCGTCGGCGCACGCGAAAGCGGCCGAGAGCCTGGCCCTGCGCCGATCCACTCTCGAGGAAAACGCCGAACTGCTGGCCGCGGCCGCCGGCGAGATGGCGCGCCGGTTCGCGGCGCGAGGACGGTTGTTCACTTTCGGCAACGGCGGCAGCTGCACCGATTCCACCACGTTGGCAAAGCTGTTCGCGCGTCCGCCAGTTGGCGAGCCGCTCCCGGCGTGGTCGTTGACCGCCGATCAGGCGATCCTCACCGCGCTGGGCAACGACGTGGGATACGAGCTGGTGTTCGCCCGGCAACTGATCGCCCGCGCAACAGAAGGGGATATCGCCCTTGCGATGTCCACCAGCGGCAGTTCAGCCAATCTGATGGCCGGGCTGACGGAGGGCCGTCGCCGCGGCTTGTACACCGTCGGCTTCGCCGGTTACGACGGTGGTGCCTTTGCGAAGAGCCCAGACGTGGACGCCTGTTTCGTCGTTCGGTCGCAAAGCGTGCACCGTATCCAGGAAGCCCAGGCATTACTGGGTTACCAGCTATGGCTGACGGTGCATGAACAGTTGGCCAAGCACAGGGCGGCGGTCGGATGAGGCGGCGGTCAAATGCCTAAAAATGCAGGCGAATACCTTTCGGTCGGACCGAGGTTCGACGAGAGCCAGGTCATTGAGCGGATCGAATCGTTTCGGCGTCGCCGTCCCCGGTTGCTCGACGACCACGTGACGCTGGCGCATGGAGCCGGCGGCAAAGCCTCGGCTGCGCTCATCGACGCGGTGTTCATGGAGGCCTTTCGTAACCCGCTGCTGGAGTCGCTCGGTGACAGCGCCGTCATCGCCTTGCCCGGCGGTGAGCGGGTCGCCATATCCACTGACTCGTTCGTGGTGCAACCCTGGCGGTTCCCCGGAGGATCGATAGGCGAACTCGCGGTCCACGGCACGGCCAACGACCTAGCGGTGACGGGTGCGGTGCCGCAATGGATTTCAGCGGCCTTCGTGCTCGAGGAAGGTTTTCCGATCGCCGAGCTCAGAGAGATCGTGGCCAACATGGCAGCGGCAGCCGCGCAGGCTGGCGTGCAGATCGTCGCCGGTGACACCAAGGTGGTGCCCAAGGGCGCGGCCGACGGTGTGTTCATCACCACGACGGGCTTCGGGGTCGTCCCGACGGGGCGCGAGCTGTCATCGCGGTCGGTTTGCAGCGGCGACAAGGTGCTGTTATCGGGATCGATGGGCGACCACGGAATGGCGGTGATGCTGGCTCGGGGCAACCTGGCCATTGAAGCCGATATCCGTTCCGACACTGCGTCCTTGAGCCCGCTGGTGGAAGTGCTGTTGGCCGCAGCGCCGTCCACCCGCTGGTTGCGGGACGCGACCCGCGGCGGGGTAGGGACGGTGTGCAACGAACTGGCCCAGGCCTGCGGTCTGGCGGTGGTGCTCGACGAGGCGCGGCTTCCGGTGCATCCAATGGTCATGGGTGCGTGCGAGCTGCTGGGCATCGATCCGCTTTACGTAGCCAACGAGGGCAAGTTCGTGGCCGTCGTCGCGCCGGACGAGGTCGAAGCCGGGCTCGCCGCGTTGCGGTCGCACCCGTTGGGTGCCGATGCGGCTGAGGTCGGAGAAATCGTCACCGAGCCTGCCGAGACTGTCGTGCTGCGGACCGGGTTCGGAGGCTCGCGGATCGTCGACATGCTCGTCGGTGATCCGCTGCCGCGGATCTGTTGAAAGGACGTGGCGATCGCAAGCGCGGCGAAGCCGGGCGCAGCGGGTCGCCACGAGAAAGGACGTGGCGATCGCAAGCGCGGCGAAGCCGGGCGCAGCGGGTCGCCACAGAAAGGACGGTACTGGAAATGTGTCTTGGCATTCCCGGGCGCATCGTGGCAATCACCGACCCGGCAAGTTTCCTGGCGAAGGTCGACGTCAGTGGTGTGCAGCGCACGATTAGCGTGCGGCTATTGGAAAACGACATGCCCGAACCCGATGAATGGGTGCTGGTTCATGTCGGCTTTGCGATGGCCAAGATCGACGAGACCGAGGCGTTGCTCACGCTTGCGGCCGTGAAGAAGCTCGGCGACGCCTACGCCACCGAGATGGAAGCGTTCGACTCGTCGGCCATCGTCTGACGGGGAGGGGTCTGTAATGAAATTCGTCGATGAGTTCCGCGATCCGGCAGCAGCCCGCAGATTGCTGGTCGCGATCGAGCACCTGGCCGGTGATGGCGACGAGCACTTCAAGTTCATGGAGGTATGTGGCGGGCACACGCACACCATTTACCGGCACGGCATCGAGCACCTGCTGCCGCAAAACATTGAACTGGTCCACGGTCCCGGTTGTCCCGTGTGTGTGATCCCAATGGGCCGAGTCGATGACGCCATGTGGCTGGCTCAACAACCCGACATGATCTTCACCTGCTTTGGCGACATGATGCGGGTACCCGGCTCCCACGGCAGTCTGCTCGACGCAAAGGCCCGCGGCGCCGATGTGCGGTTCGTCTACTCGCCGCTGGATGCCTTGAAGATCGCGGTCGATGAGCCGGAGAAACAGGTGGTGTTTTTCGCCGTCGGTTTCGAGACCACCGCACCCTCGACGGCGGTGACGCTGGTGCGCGCCCGGGAGCTAGGCGTGCGCAACTTCAGCGTGTTCTGCAACCACGTCACGATTGTGCCGCCGATCAAGGCCATCCTGGAATCTCCGGACCTGCGGCTTTCCGGCTTCATCGGGCCCGGACATGTGTCGACCGTCGTCGGGAACCGGCCATACCGGTTCGTGCCGGAGGTTTACAAGAAACCGTTGGTCGTCTCAGGCTTCGAACCACTGGACATTCTGGCGTCGGTTGCGATGTTGCTGACTCAAATCCGTGAGGGGCGTTGCGAAGTGGAGAACCAGTATTCGCGAGTGGTGCCCGAGCACGGTAACCCGGCGGCGCTGGCACTGATGGGCAAGGTGTTCGCACTACGTCCACACTTTGAATGGCGCGGCCTGGGGTTCATCTCGCAAAGCGCGTTGCGGTTGAGCGACGACTTCGCGGACTTCGACGCCGAACTTCGGTACGCGATGCCCGGGGTGCGAGTGGCCGACCCGAAGGCGTGCCAATGCGGCGAGGTGCTCAAAGGTGTGCTCAAGCCCTGGGAATGCAAGGTTTTCGGGACCGCCTGTACTCCGGAGACGCCGATCGGGACCTGCATGGTGTCGCCCGAGGGCGCGTGTGCGGCTTACTACAACTTCGGCCGGATGCACCGCGACGCAGTCAAGCTCGTGGGGTCAGCCGGACGGGTGTGAGCGTGGCGGCGCCGTCTGTTGACACTCGGGGAACGGAGATGTTCGCCCGTTACGCCTATGCTCCCAATGCCCTGGGTTACTGCGGTCCGCCACTGGCGGCGACGCTACGGGACGGCTCAGTGGAGGACGTGCGGATTGCTGCGACGAAGTTCTCCGGCGCCTGGCCCTACCTGCAAGTGCTGTCGAAGATGACGGGTATCCCCGATCCGCTGGATCACCGACTCGTCGAGTCGTACTGGCTCGGCGGTGGCGCCGGCGCAAATTTGAACCCAGACGAGTTTATCGACGAGTTGCTCGCGATCATCGGCCCGCAGGCGCGCCGCTACTGGTCGCATCTGGGTCCGGAACTAGCAGGCGAAGCGGTGGCCAATCACTGCTTTCATGTGTTCGGGGTGTATCCGTGGTCACGGATGCTCGGCCACCCCCTCCAGGGGCATCCGCTGAACGTCTTGGACAATTGCCGAATCACATCGGGCACAGTGCTTTCCCGCGACGGTGACAATGCTGAGGTCCGGTGCCGAAAGCTTGGCTGGGACGGTCACGCGCTGACCCTCTGCGAACCGTCGGTGCGCCGACTTGACGTCTGGGCCGACGGGTACAGCGCGGTGCCCGATGTGGCGGTCGGCGACGAAGTCGCGATGCACTGGGGCCGGATGTGCGGCCGATTGCGGCCCGAGCAGGTTCGGGTGCTGGCCGAAGCCACCGCACGTCAGCTTTCGGTGACCAATCAACGGCTGGCGCGGACCTAGGTTCGCGAAGAAGCCGTCACTCACTGGTGCGGATGGGCGTGGTCTTCCTCCGAGCCCGCCTGGTGGGCGTGCGAGTGAGTGTGTTCCGTCCCGTCAGCGTGGGTGTGGGCGTGCTCGTGCTCGACATGGCCTTGCTCGTGGGAATGGTTCGGGTCTTGGTCGCAGTTGGCGTGGTGCGACATTGGATCGCCTCCTTCGTCGGTTGACTTACCAGCCCGACGTTACCAGAAAATCTGCACATATGAACAGCTCTTCATCTGGGATTGGAAGAGATAGATTGTCGCGATGGGACACGGGGTTAAGGGCCGCACTGGGCTGGCAGCAGCATCGTCTATCGCGGTTGATCCGCGGTTCCTTGGCATTGCGGACACAGGCCGTGCAAGGTAAGACCGGCCCGCTCGGATAGCCGGAAAGAACTGCCCGCCATTGCGTGTTCGAGGGCCGAAGTCAGTTGCCCCGCAGGCACTTCGATGATCGAGCCGCATTGGATGCACACCGCGTGATGGTGCGGCTCTGCGGCCAGTCCGTAGGTGGTCACGTTGTTTTCGAGCGTCAGCGCGTGCAGCACACCCTGGTCGACCAGCGTGGTGACGGTCCGATAGATCGTCGCAAGGTCCGGAGACTGCGCGTCGGCGGGCAGACACTCTCGCAGCCGCTTATCGATCTCGGCGACCGACAGATGACCATTCACCGACTCCAATACCGCAAGCACCGCAATCCGCGATGCCATCCGTCGCAGCCCATGCGCGCGTAAGAGCTCACCGATCCGCTCGATAACGGCCGGATTCAGAGCCGACGGCTTAGCCACCAATCCATTATCGCGCCTGAATCTGCGACCGCACCAGATCGATTGCGGTTACTGACCGGGCGTGAAACGCTCTTGCGAAAAGTTTGCAGCAATCCTGCGAAAGGGCCGCAAGACGGTTATCCGGTGATTACCATTTACCGCTGGGATCTCCGAATCGGAGGGACGCGACATGCTCGGTGGCCGCCCGGACAGGCAATCTTGGGCGCGGTCGGTCATACCGAACGGGCTGACGTCGGATGAACTGATGCGGCTGGCATCGATGGCCGCAGTCATCGTCGCGCTGCACCTCATCGGTTGGTTCACCGTGATTGTGGTGGTCGACCCTGCACACCTCAGCCTGGGCGGTAAGACATTTGGCATCGGCGTTGGTCTGACCGCCTACACGCTGGGACTTCGGCACGCCTTCGACGCAGACCACATCGCCGCCATCGACAACACCACCCGCAAGCTGATGAACGACGGACAACGCCCGCTGAGCGTCGGGTTTTTCTTCTCGCTGGGCCACTCCTCTGTGGTCTTTGGATTGGCGCTGCTGCTCGCGCTCGGCCTCAAGGCCATCTTCGGGCCGGTCAAGCAGAATTCATCGGCGCTGCACCACTACACCGGCTTGATCGGAACGACGGTTTCCGGGGTGTTCCTATACCTGATCGGGTTCATCAACATTGTCATCTTGGCCGGCATCCTGAGGGTCTTCGCACGAATGCGCCGCGGCGCATACGACGAAGCCGAGCTAGAAGAAAAGCTCAACAACCGCGGATTGCTCAACCGGTTTTTCGGCCGGTTCACCAGGTCCATAACCAAGTCGTGGCACATGTACCCGGTCGGAATCCTGTTCGGGCTCGGCTTCGACACCGCTACAGAGGTCGCATTGCTGGTTTTAGCGGGGACTGGCGCGGCTGCCGGCCTGCCTTGGTATGCGATTCTATGTTTGCCCGTGTTGTTCACCGCGGGAATGTGCCTCCTGGACACCATCGACGGCTCGTTCATGAATTTCGCCTATGGCTGGGCTTTCTCCAATCCGGTGCGCAAGGTCTACTACAACATCACAATCACCGGATTATCGGTAGCAGTGGCGCTGCTCATCGGCAGCGTGGAAACCCTTGAGCTGCTGGCCAATCAGTTCGGCTGGACTGGGAAGTTCTGGGACAGTTTCAGCGGCATCGACCTCAATGCCATCGGATTGATGATCGTCGGCTTGTTTGCCGCCACGTGGGTCATCGCCTTGCTGGTCTGGCGCTACGGCCGCATCGAGGAGAAGTGGACTGCGGTGACCGAACTGCTCGACAGCGGCGCGGACAGGAGGTGATATGCCGGTAGCTCACAGAACCAAAACCAGAACCAGTCTGCGGACCCACGACCTGAACGAAGCTCGGGCGATCATGGAGGATCGAGTTTCGCGACACACCTTGCGCATGCTGGACCGTCCAGGAGAACTCGATTTCAGGCTCCGCCAGGCACAGCTGGATGGCGTTACGTTCCTCGAGGTTTCATACGGTCGTGCTGTCGAAATCGTCACACCCGGGCCCGTCGATTCCTATGTACTACAGCGAACACTCGAAGGAACGTGCGAAATTAACACCGCCTCAGCCAAATTCAAGATCGGCCAAGGCGACTCGTATGTGGTGAATCCGGCCGCAACCTACCGGAAACGCTGGAGCGCCGATGCCGCCCAGCTGATGGTTCGCCTCCCGCGCGGGCGCTTAGAACAGCTTGGCGGCGTCGAAACGAACCGTCAGCCAATCGTTTTCCGGGAGGGTGCGGAGCCACTGCCTCCCATGCTCGACGATCTGATCAAGTTCTTCTGGCGGGATGTCACGACGGAGGACCGCGCGCGTTCAACTGCCATCGACCGGAGCGCAAGCAGGCATCTCATGACAGCGTTGCTGCACCTGCTTCCCAACTCGGCCAACGCGGACCTCGAACCAAGTGAACTACCGGAATGCTTGCCACGCGCCGACCAATACATCCGGCGAAACCTTACTCACCACATCGAACTTGCGGATATCGCCGAAGCCGCCGGCGTCCCCACTCGATCCCTGGAAACTGCGTTCCGCCGCTGCTGGCGGACAACGCCGGTGGCTCACCTTCGCAATCTCCGGTTGGACGCCGCCCGCAGGTTGCTTACTCATCCGGTTGCCGGAATGTCTGTCACAGATGCCGCACTCGCCGCGGGCGTTACGCACCTAGGTCGCTTCTCGCAAAGCTACTTTCGCCGATACGGCGAACTTCCTTCCGAAAGCCTCAGTCGCGCATCCGCATTAACGAACTGACCCGGCGGCCGCCACGTCGCTCATCAGCGGCGTCGGGTTTCAACGAATCGGGTTAACGCATAGCTAACGGAAAGTGGATAGTCGATGTCACCGGCGGATAGCAGCGTCCGCTAAGAAAGCGCATCCTTCTCCTGACACTTAGGTCAGGCAAACCAATGGTCACAGGAGGAGTCCATGTCTTTCGTTACGACACAACCGGCAATGCTGGCCGCGGCGGCGGGCAATCTGGAGGGCCTCGGCTCCGCGCTCAGCGCCGCGAATGCGGCCGCGACCGGCCCGACCACCGGTGTCGTTCCCGCAGCCGCCGACGCGGTATCGGCGCTGACGGCGACGCAGTTCGCTGCGCATGCCCACATGTATCTGGCCGTGAGCGCCCAGGCTTCAGCTGTTCACCAGATGTTCGTGACGAACATGACCGCGAGCGCCGGTTCATACGCGGCCACCGAAGCAGCAAATGCCATCGCGGCCGGCTGAGGACTGGCAATGGATTTCGGGTCCTTCGCGCCGGAGATAAATTCCGGATTGATGTATGCCGGCCCGGGGGCAGGGTCGATGTTGGCCGCGGCAGCGGCTTGGCAAGGGTTGGCGTCCGAGCTCGACTCGACGACGAGCTCCTACTCCTCGATTATCTCGGGGTTGAGCAATTACTGGCAGGGTCCGGCTTTCGCGTCGATGGCAGCCGCGGCAGCACCTTATGCGGCTTGGATGAGCACTACCGCGGCCCAAGCCGGGCAAGCGGCCATCCAGGCGAAGGCAGCGGCCACCGCTTACGAGACGGCATTGAAGATGACTGTGCCTCCGCCGCTCATCGCGGCCAACCGGGCACAGCTGATATCGCTGGTCAAAACCAACGTTTTAGGGCAGAACACTCCCGCGATCGCGGCCACTGAGGCGCAGTACAGCGAAATGTGGGCCCGAGATGCCGCGGCGATGTACGGCTACGCGGGCTCGTCGGCCGCCGCGACGACCATGACACCGTTCACCGCACCGGCACCGACCGCCAACCCGGCCATCGCGGTCACCCAGGCCGCTGGCGCTTCTACCGGCGGTGGAACCCAGACGGTGCTCTCGCAGCTGACGTCCACGATCACTCAGTCGCTACAAGGAATCGCCTCGCCCGCAGCGTCGACATCGTCCACTTCGTTGACGTCTGGACTGTCCGGAATCCTGGATGTGCTGACTGGCAACTCGTCATCCACCTCAGGGCTCTCGGGACTCTTCAGCGACCTGTTTTCGTCGAACGGTCTGGGGCTGAACGCCAACATATGGAACACCATTTTCTCGTCCGGGTTCTATATGCCCGGCAACTGGATCGGCAACATGGTGGACTTCATGGCCCTCGGCGCGGAGGGGCCGGTGGCAAGCGACGCAGCCGGTGCGGCAGAGGGTGCCGCGGGAGCCGCAGCCGGAGGGCTCGGTGCGGGGGGCGCCGCGCTGGGCGAACTTGGTGGTGCGGGCGGTGCGGTGTCCGCTGCAGTGGGCCAGGCATCGACGGTCGGCGGGTTGTCGGTGCCGGCAGCTCTGGGCAGGGCTGCGACCACCGGCGGGTTGCTGATGCCGCAGAACGCGTTGCCGGCGGCAGGGCCGATCAGCCCTGCCACCGGTCTGTTGGGCAGCGCCCCCATCAGCGCGCCCGCGGTCGCGGCTGGTATGCCGATGACGTCACCGTTGTCAATGGCGGGAACAGCCGCCCACGGGCCCGCCCTGAGCGCCATGCCGAAGTACGGGATGAAACCCACCGTGATGGGACGTTCGCCGCTGGTGGGATGACAGGAAAGTGTTGCCGTCGCGCAGCTGACACACTGGCCGGGTGCCCGGTTCGATCTGCGACATCCTTCCCGCGGCCGCGGCTCTGCTCGGCGTGCGCGACGGCTTGACCGCCCTGGACACATTGGGCTTGACCGAGATGCTGGGTGCCGTGAACCGAGTGGCGGTCCTGCTCGTCGACGGCATGGGCTATCACCTGCTTCCGGACATGGCCGATGACGCACCGCTGCTCGCATCGGTCCTGGCCGGCGCCGGCGGCCGGCTCGACCAACTGTCCTGCACCTTTCCGGCGACAACACCGACCAGTCTGGTATCGCTGACCACCGGTGCCGGGCCGGGCCAGCACGGGATCCTGGGCTTCACCGTCAAGATGCCGGCCAGCGACCGCGTGCTCACCCACATCGCTTGGCGTGGCGACCCGTCGCCCGCGCAGTGGCAGCCGGTCCCGACCTGGTTCGAGCGGTTGGCCGCCGCGGAGGTCAGCTCCCGGGCCCTACTGCCCGCGCAGTTCCTCGGCAGCGGCCTCACCGAAGCGGCCTATCGCGGCGCGCGGTTCTGTGCGGCGGACCCCGGCCAGGACTACGCCAGGCAGGTCATCGACAACCTGGCGGCAACCCCCGGGCTGGTGTACGCCTACGTCTCCGAGCTGGACACCGCGGCGCACGTATTCGGGATCGGTGCACCGGAGTGGCATGCCGCGGCGGCGAGCATCGATGTGTTGCTGACGCGGCTGGTCGATGCGCTGCCCTCCGATGCGGCGCTGCTGGTCACCGCTGACCACGGCGGCCTGAACTGCCCGCCGGAAGCGCGGATCGACTTGGACGCCGACCCGCGACTGGCCGCCGGTGTCCGAGCCGTCGCCGGCGACCCGCGGGTGCGCTACCTGCACACTGCAGCCGGCGCGGCGCCCGACGTACTGGCCGCCTGGCGATCGCTGCTAAACGGGCGAGCCGACGTCTACAGCCGCGACGAGGCGGTGGCGGCCGGGTTCTTCGGCAGCGTCCGGCCCGAGCACCTGCCGCGGATCGGCGATGTCGTCGTCGTGTGCACCGGCGAAACGGCCGTGCTGGCGAGTCGGCATGAGCCACCCGAGGTCGGCCATCTCATCGGCATGCACGGTGCGGCGACGCCGGCCGAGACGGCGATACCGTTGATCGCCTTTCAGAGCTGACCGCGGGTCAGACCCGCGCAGCCTCAGCGTGTGACCGGGCGGCGTCGACGATGGCGGTGAACAGTCGCAGATCGTCGAGGGATTCTTCCGGGTGCCATTGCACGGCGAGGGTGAACATGTCGCCAGGCAATTCGACTGCCTCGACGACACCGTCGCTGTCCCAGGCGCTGACGACCAATCCATCGCCCAACTCGTCGATGGCCTGATGGTGGGAGCACTTGGCGTCCGCTGATTCGCCGAGCAACGCCGCCAGCCGGGTGCCCGGCACCGTCCGCACCGGCAACGTGGCGAACTGCGCGTTGCCGAGCTGATGGCCGCCCCGCCCGGTGACGTCGGGCAGGTGCTGATGCAACGTTCCGCCGAGCGCGACGTTGAGGGCTTGGGCGCCGCGGCAGATGCCCAGCACCGGCAGCTTCCGGTTCAGCGCCGCGCCGAGCAAGGCGAACTCCCACGCGTCCCGGTCGGCTGCGGGCTGGTCGGTACGCGGGTGCGGCGGTTGCCCGTAGCACGCCGGGTCGATGTCTCTGCCGCCGGTGATCACCAGGCCGTCGAGCCCGTCGAGCACCCGGTTCGCGATGTCGGCGTCGACCGGTTGCGGTGGCAGCAGCACCGCGACGCCACCGGCCAGCGTGATGCCCTGAAAGTAGACCGCCGGCAGAAAACCGGCGCGCACGTCCAAGTTTCCGCTCTGCGCCTGATCGAGATAAGTGGTCAGACCGACGAGCGGCCGAACCGGGCTACCGCCTTGAGCGCCGTCGAACCCCACGCATCGTTGCTACCAGGTGCTGGTGCGAAGCACGATTTCTGCAGCTAATTGCGCGGTCGACTCGTGCACGTTGCGGCGCCCGACCAACTCGGCGATGCGGTAGTCGGCATACACGAATCGCTGGCTGGCGTCGGCGACCGCGCGCGCGGCCGGTGAGCTGACCAACGCGGTGGTGTTGATCTCCACCGGCGGGCAGTCCGGGTCGCGGATGACACCGCTCAGGTCGGCGACCCGAGGATGGCCGCGGTCGATGGCGATGAGACCGGTGAAACGGTCCAGCCTGGTCGCGGCCAGCTCCCAGGCCACCTCCGCGCCGGTGCGATCGCCGACCAGCACACCCCACTGGATCTCCAGCGCGTCGAGAATGCCGATCACCGACTTCGGTGTCAGCCGCGGCTCGGGGCCGACGACCAGTGTCCGCAGCGACGCAGTGTGCAGCCGGTCGCACACGGCGTCGTAAGCCGCAGGGGCCCGTTGCGCGGCACCGAGCACCACCACGACGGAGCCATTCTCTGGGCCGGTGACGCTGACCGGAATGGGGAACCCGTCGACGGTAGTCATCATCGTCGAAGGCACTTTCGAAAGCTACGCCATCGGCCAGGTGCCCGCTGGCCGTTTCGACGAGTCTTCGCCCAATCTAAGACTCCTCTCAGCGCTCCGGCACTTTTGTGCAACATGGATGTAACTCGCGCACAGGGTTTTTCGTTACCTCAATCAGTTGTCGGGCGCCAGCGCTGAGACGATGGCGGGGCGCGGCGGAGGTCCCTGGTGCACCAACGCGGTGAGGCCAGCTACGTCGACGTGCGCGGTCAGCAAGTCGGCCATCAGATCCAGTTGAGCGTCGCGGCGGGCCGCCACGTCGACGTCGTCGGCGACGACGAAGCCGTCTCGCTGCGCAGCTTTCGCAGCTCCGGTCAACCATTTTCGCCGAAACGCGTCATTGTCGAACAGGCCGTGCCAATGCGTGCCGAACACCGAGGCGCGCCGGTAGCCCTGCGCAGTCCCGTCGACAGCGAACCATTCCGACTCGGTGCAACGCGCCACCCGGCCGTGGTGGATCTCGTAGCCGGTCAGCGGAGTTTGCCAGCGGTGCAACGCCTTTCCCGGCTCAAACACGACGTCGGCGTCGAGCAGCGCCAGGCCGTCGACCCGTCCGCACCGGGTCTCGACCGGATCGTCGATGGTTCGGCACAACATCTGAAAGCCCCCGCAGACACCCAGTACGGTGCGGCCGGCTTCGGCGTGCGCGATGACGGCCTGGGCCAGTCCCTGTTCGCGCAACCAGCGCAGGTCGGCCACCGTGGCCTTGCTGCCCGGCAGCACAACGACGTCGACGTCGGCGAGGTCGGCGGGTTCGGCCACCCAGCGCACCAGCACACCCGGCTCGCAGGCCAGTGCCTCGACGTCGGTGGAGTTGGAGATCCGCGGCAGCCGGACGGCCGCCACCCGTAACCACTGCGAGCCGCGCGGCCGCTGCGGGACGCCCAGCACCCGGGCGGTCACCACCGAGACCGAGTCCTCTGCGTCCAGCCACAGCTCCTCGGCGTACGGCAATACCCCGTAGGTCGGCCGGCCGGTCAGGTCCTCGAGCTGTTGCAGGCCGGGCGTCAACAGCTGCGGGTCGCCGCGAAACTTGTTGACGAGGAAGCCGGCGATAAGCGCCTGGTCGGCGGGTTCGAGCAGTGCGACAGTTCCGAACAGGTGCGCGAGCAGACCGCCGCGGTCGATGTCACCGACCAGGATCACCGGTAGACCTGCCGTCCGCGCCAACCCCATGTTCGCCAGATCGGTTGCGCGCAGGTTGATTTCGGCCGGGGATCCGGCGCCTTCACAGATCACCACGTCGAACTCGGAGCGCAGCCCGGACAACTCGTCGGCGACCAGACACGCGAGCCGGTCGCGGTGCGCCAGGTAGCCGGCCGCGGTCACCGAGTCAGCCACCTGCCCGCGGATCACCAGCTGCGAGGTCCGATCGCTGCCGGGCTTGAGCAGGATGGGGTTGAACCGGATGCTCGGTTGCAGCCCGGCGGCGCGCGCCTGCATCGCCTGGGCCCGCCCTATTTCACCGCCTTCGACGGTGACGACCGAGTTGTTCGACATGTTCTGCGCCTTGAACGGCGCCACCCGAATTCCTTTGCGGGCCAGGAGGCGGCAGAGACCGGCGACCACCATGGACTTGCCGGCGTCGGAGCTGGTTCCCGCCACCAGCAGCGCCCCGCTCACCTTCTTCCGGTGGTGCGGCGACTGTGCGGATTCGTGCGCGACACGCCGCGGCGGCGTACAGAACCGCACAGTCGCGCCACGAACGTCACGGCAGCGTCAGGATCTCGGCGCCGGAGTCGGTGACCAGCAGGGTGTGCTCGAACTGCGCGGTCCACTTGCGGTCTTTGGTGACCACCGTCCAGCCGTCGGCCCAGATCTCGTAGTCCAGCGCGCCGAGGTTGATCATCGGCTCGATGGTGAAGGTCATGCCCGGCTCGAGGATGGTGTTGACGGACGGCTGGTCGTAGTGCAGGACGACCAGGCCGTTGTGAAAGGTGGTGCCGATGCCGTGGCCGGTGAAGTCGCGGACGACGTGATAGCCGAACCGGTTCGCGTAGGACTCGATCACCCGGCCGACGACGGACAGTGCACGCCCGGGCCGGACGGCCTTGATCGCACGCATGGTGGCTTCGTGGGTGCGTTCGACGAGCAGTCGATGTTCCTCGCTGACGTTTCCGGCCAGGAACGTCGCGTTGGTGTCACCGTGGACCCCGTCGAGGTAGGCGGTGACATCGATGTTGACGATGTCGCCGTCCTCGATGACCGTCGAATCGGGTATGCCGTGGCAGATCACCTCGTTCAGCGAGGTGCAGCACGATTTCGGGTAGCCCTTGTAGCCCAGCGTCGACGGGTAGGCGCCGTGATCGACCATGTAGTCGTGGGCGATCCGGTCCAGGTGATCGGTCGTCACGCCCGGGGCCACCGCTTTGCCCGCCTCGGCCAGGGCGCCGGCCGCGATCCGGCCGGCGACGCGCATCTTTTCGATCACTTCAGGGCGTCTGCACCCACGGCTCAGTGCCCTCGCGCGCGGTGGGCTTCCCGACGTACTCCGGGCGGGGAATCGACTTGGGCACCGGCAGGGTCGGCGACTGCACGCCGGGCGATAAGGCGGCGCGGACAGGCATGCGGTCAGGGTACTGCCCGGTGACGATGCAGGCCGAGAACCGGCCTGAGGAGGAGGCGGGCCATCGAGCACTGGCCACTAGGCGGACGGTCACCGGACCGGCGAAGGGGCATGTACCACGTCCAACTTGATCGACCCATCCGGCGTACCAGCGCTCAGCTGGCCTCAGCTGACGCACAGCTCATTATCGAGGCTGTGGTGGCACGCAATCCGCTCCGGGGCTGCGCGCGGGTGCTGGCGGTGCCGCTGACCTGGTCGAATACCACCTTGATCGCCCGACACCGCAACGCTGCTATTAAACGCAAGCATACTTAGGCTGAGACAAAACTTAGAAAATTGCGTGATTTCCTTGAAATTCAGCGGTGCTTCCTGTTTACGATCCGTTCGTCAGCGGTTCGCGGTTGTGAGAGTCGAAAGCTCATGATGCGAGCCACTGACAAGGGGGGCCGGGCACCCCGACACCTTCAACAGCGATAGGAAGATAGGAGCCTCGCACATGAGCAAGCACACTCGTACCTCGCGACGCCGCCGTATCGCGTTGGGCCTCGGCGCCACCGGCGGTGGCCTGCTGGCCGCGGCGTTCATGCCGATGGGCATCGCCCTCGCCGCGCCCGCCGGGACCGACCCCGGCTCATTACCCCCATTCGGCACTGATACGGGAGACTTCCCTTCCGCTGACCCGTTCTCGGACGGCGCGGGCACTGCAACCGCCCTGACCACTAACGCGGATACACAACTTAATATCTACAACGGCTTAGCCTCAGCCGACTTTGACTACGCGTTGAACCACGCCGCCGCGGGAACCCCACTCACCACCCCCCAACTGGACACCCTGTTCTCGAATGTCGACCCAGGGATAAACGCCACCGTGCCCCCAGGTTTCGATCCTGAGGCGTCTGTAACTGCCCTCGGTGGCGCTACGGACCTGGACCCCTTCTCGGACACAACTGGGCTCACGGCTTACGGTAATGGCGCACAGTTGGACTACATTCTCCAGCAGCTTGCTCAGAGCCCGACTAGCGGTATCACTGCCGCCGACGTTGCGCACTTGGACGCGCTTGCTAGCGGGGACTCGGGGGCTACGGTGGTGGGGACGCTGCCGACGCCGACGGACGCCGACCCGGCCGCCGACTTCGTCCAGTTGTTCGACCCGCACGCGTTCGTCCCAACCCCTTTACCGGGCTCGAAGTTCCGACTGACTTCTTGGGCCAGTTCGCGGCGTTCGACGACTCGTTCTTGAAGACTATCGGACTAGCTGCCCCGCTTGACCAGTTCGTAGACATGTTTACTGGGGGCATGACTACTACCGGCGCCGACGCGTTCACTGGTACCGGCACTGACCTGGTCCGTGCCTGTCTGGTTCGTCGGCTCTGATCAGGTTAATGAACGGCCTGATGGATGGCCTGACCAGATTCCTCTGATCAGCTAGCTCGGCGAGCAAGACGCTGTCGCCCGGTCGCGCATGTCGCGGCCGGGCGACTGGCTTGTCGGCGGCCGGTGGACACCGGCGCCGCCTGTGTGGCTTTTGGTCGACACATCCGCGCGGCGGGCATAGCCCACACCCCGCGGGGAAGCTCAGGTCAGGTAGTCGCCAGGCAGTTGCTGCAGCATGAACTTCAGCATCCGGACTGCATACTCCGAGCCGCCGCCCCCGACGATCAGCGCGGCGAACGCCATGTCGCCCCGGTAGCCGGCGAACCAGGCGTGCGAGCCGCCGGGGAATTCGGCTTCACCGGTCTTACCGAAGATCGCTCCGCAGTCGGAGATGTCGGTGGCGGTGCCGTTGGTCACCACCAACCGCATCATCGGTCGCAGCCCGTCGAGCATCTTTTCGCTGATGTCGGTGTTGTCACCGGTGACCTTCGTGCTGCGGCCTTCGATGAGCCGCGGCACGCGGGGTGCGGCCGGCCGCGACTGTCGCTGCGACCATGGCCATCCCGAACGGACTGACCAGCACTTTGCCCTGACCGAAGCCGTCCTCGGTGCGTTCGGATTCGTCGACCGTCGGCGGCACCGACCCCGTCACCGTCGGGATCCCGTCGATCTCATAGTCACGGCCGATTCCGTACTGGGCGGCCGTCGTCGTCAAGCCGCGCGGCGGCATCCTGCTGGCCAGCTCGGCGAAGGTGGTGTTGCAGGAACTGGCGAAAGCCCGTGACATCGGCACGACGCCGAGGTCGAATCCGCCGTAGTTGGGGACGATGCGCTGACCGATGTCCATGTGGCCGGGGCAGCCCAACATGGTGTTCGGGGTGGCCATGTCGCGTTCGATGGCCGCGCCGGCGGTGACCATCTTGAACGTCGAGCCGGGCGGATACAGCCCGGTGGTGGCGACCGGGCCGTTGGCGTCGGCAGCGGCATTCTGCGCGACGGCCAGGATCTCACCGGACGACGGCCGGATCGCCACGATCATCGCCTGGCGGCCCTGATTGTCCACGGCGTGCTGGGCGGCGTTCTGCACCGCCCGGTCCAGGCTGATCGTCACCGACGGCGCAGGTGACGGCTCGACCTCGTTGAGCACGGCGACGTCGACACCGTTCTGGTTGACGCTGACGATCCGCCAGCCGGCCTGGCCGTCGAGTTCGCCGAGGACGGCTTTCTTCACCTCGCTGACGATGGCCGGTGCGAACCCGTCGTCGGTCGGCAGCAGGTCGGCCTGCGGGGTGATCACCACACCGGGCAGGTTGCGCACCAGCGGGGCGAACCGGTCGTTGTCGTCTTTGCGCAGCGTGATCAAGTCGAACGGTTTGCCCGAGCTGGCCTGCTCAGCGATCTGCTGCGGGTCCAGCGTGTCGTCGAACGGTCGCATCGCATCAACGACCGCATGCGCCGTCGCGATCAGATACGGGCCGGCCTTACCGGCGTCCAGCGTGTAGTGATAGACGTTGCCCGGCGCCAGGACGTCAGAACCGCCGAGTTCGTTGACGGAGGCTCTTTGCGGCGGATCGGCGCGCAGCGCCAGCATCTGATGTTCGCCGAGCCGGGGATGCAGATCGGTGGTGTTCCAGCGGACCTGCCAACGACCTTCGTAGCGGGCCATTTTCAACTGGCCGTCGTAGGTCCAGGTCCGCTTCTTGGGCAGGTGCCAGGTGTAGCGGTAGTTGATGGTTCCGGTGTCCTCGGTGTATTTGGAGCCGAGGACTTGAGTGTCCAGGTGGGTGGCCTGCAGCCCGGCCCACGCCGCATTCAACGTTTCCTGCGCCTCTTCCTGACTGTCGGTGAGCTGCGCGGCTCTTGCCGTGTCGCCGACGGCCAGCGCAGCGAAGAACCGCTCCGCGGAGGGCAGCGGACCGTCCGGACGCGGTGTGCACCCCTGCACGACCCCTGCGGCGAGGACCGCCAGACATGTGACTCGAGAGACCAGAGTGATTTTCGTTGCCATTGTGGCTGATGTTAGAGGTGAGGATTGCTCACGGGCGGCGACACACCGAGACTCAGCCGTTATCCGTTTCGGGCAGCCCACCGGTGCGCGGTCATCGCCGAGTTAAGAACGTCGGCCACTCACATCGGCGAGTCATGACAACCAATTAAGTGTCGAGAAGACCCGGGCCCAGCGTCGGCAGCGCAAGCAATTTGACGGTTCCGAAACGTATCGCTGGTGCTTGCCTCTACTATCAATTTAGTTCTCAGTTTCAGCTCAGGTGAGGGGCCGATCAATGGCCAAGCCAACGCCCAACAAGCGTCAACGCCGATCTCAGCGGGCAAAACCCCATCGCCGTCGCGTGACTACCGGCCTGCTTGCCGGCGCGTTGATCACCGGCGCCGCAACAGCCCCGCTGCTGAGCGCACCGCCGGCGAATGCCGACGTGTTCGACTTGATCATCGATCCCCTCATCGGCCAGCTCTCGGGCGTCACCGAGGCCGCCGGCGCAGCCGTCGATGTCGGCAGCGCGGCCAGCACGGCGGCCGACTTCGGTGGGTTGGCGGCGTCGTCGGACTCGCTGGCCGGGCTCGACACCGTGCTGGGTAGTGCGTTGTCGTCATTCGACGCCCAGATCGAAGCGGCCAACCAGGCCTGGATCACCAGCCCGCTCGGTTCCGAGCTCGACTCGGTGATCAACCTGCCCTTCGTCGACTTGTTCGGCCGCGACCTGATCGGCAACGGCGTCAACGACTTCACCGGCGCCAACGACTCGATACTGGGCAGCTCCGGAAGCTTCGGCAACCTGGGCGACGGCGGATTCCTGATCGGCGACGGCGGCACCGGCGCCAACGGCGTGACCGGCGTGGACGGCGGCATCGGATTGCCCGGCGGAGATGCCGGGCTCATCGGAGACGGCGGCACCGGCGGTATCGGTGCTGACGGGGCAGCCGGCGGCACCGGCGGCACCGGCGGGCTGCTGCTCGGCGACGGCGGCACTGGCGGCATGGGCGGCGCCGACGCCGGCACCGGCGGTGACGGTGGCAACGCCGTGTTCCTGGGCAACGGCGGGGAAGGCGGCATGGGCGGAACCGGGGCCACCGGTGTCGCCGGGATCCACGACGGCCTGGGCAGCGCGGGCGGCACTGGCGGCAACGGCGGACACGCCGGACTCATCGGCAACGGCGGCGCCGGCGGTCAAGGCGGCCAAGGCGGCACCGGCGCCAACGCCACCAGCGAACCACCTGGCCCGGCGGCCACCGGCCCCGGATATACGAGCTTCGGGACGTCACTCAGCTGTGATGACGTTTCGATGACCTGCACGGGGTTTGCCTCCGGCGGGGATGGTAGCGGTGGCGCCCACGGCACCGATGGCACCGGCGGCACCCCGGACACCCCAACCGGCGGCACCGGCTTCAACGGTGCTTCCGCCACGCTTGACCCCGGCCGCTACCCCACCACCGGCGGCGCTAGCGGTGGCGGCGGCGGCACCGGCGGCACTGCCGCGTTAGGCGGCGCCGGCGGCGGCGGCGGCAACGGCGGCTCGGCGACGCTCAACGACATCGTGTCCGGCTCTGCCACCGGCGGTCACGGTGGTGCCGGCGGCACTGGGGCCCCTGCCGTCGTCGCGGTGCCGCCCGGCACCGGTGGTGACGGTGGTGCCGGCGGCTCGGGCGGTGCTGGCGGTCTGCTGGCCGGCAACGGCGGCGTCGGGGGCACCGGCGGTGTGGGCGGCACCGGCGGCACCGGCGCCCCCGGCAACGTGGGTGGTAACGGCGGGGGCGGCGGTTCCGCGACGGTCACCGGCAGCGCCTCGCCCGGCCTGAAGGCCATCGGTGGCACGGGCGGCACCGGCGGCACCGGCGGTGGCGGCTCCAGTGTCGGCGGTAACGGTGGTATCGGCGGTCCCGGCGGTAACGGCGGCGCCGCGTCCCAATTCATCGGCAATGGCGGGGCCGGCGGCAACGCCGGCACCGGCGGCACTGGCGGAACCGGGGGCACCGGCGGGGCCGGCGGCACCGGTGGGACCGGCGGCAATGTCAGTGCCCCAGCCGGTGCGACGGCGACCAACGGCAGCGGGGGCGCTGGGGGTGTCGGCGGTAAAGGTGCTGACGGCGGCACCGGCGGCACCGGCGGTGCCATCGGCGGACACGGCGGAAATGGAGGATTGCTGGGCGTCAACGGCAGCGACGGCACGGCCGGCGGCGGTGGGGCGGCCGGCGCGGGCGGCGCGGGCGGTGCAGGCGGTACCGGTGGCGCACCTGGCACCGGCGGTACCGGCGGTACTACTGGCTCGACAGGCGCACAGGGCGCCATCGGCGGCGTGGGAACGCCCGGTGCAGCCGGCTAACTCCCGGCCGCGCGAGCCGCACAGTAGAACGCTCCGCGCCGAGATTGACGTCAAGCAGGAAAAGTGCGAGAGGCGATGTCCGTGACGTCAATCTCGGCGCACGGAACTCAGTCGAGCAGCACCGTCGCGAACGAGCCGATTTCGGCGAACCCGACCCGGGCGTAGGTGGCACGCGCGACGGCGTTGAAGTCGTTGACGTACAGGCTGGCGATCCGCCCGGTACCGACGATGACTGCCGCCAATGTCGCGGTACCGGCCGCACCGAGGCCCTCGCCCCGCCGCTCGGGATGCACCCAGACGCCTTGAATCTGCCCCACCGCCGGCGATTGGGAGCCGACCTCGGCCTTGAAGACAACCTCGCCGTGCTCGAAGCGGGCCCACGCGCGGCCCGCCGCGATCATGCTGGCCACCCGGCGCCGGTAGCCGCGACCGCCGTCGCCGACTCGTGGATCGACCCCCACCTCACCGATGAACATGTCAACCGCGGCCACCAGATATGCGTCGATCTCGTCGGCCCGGACTTGGCGCACCTCGGTGTCCAGCACACAGCTGGGCATCCGGTTCAGCGCCAGCAGCGGCTGACGGTCGCGCACGTCGCGAGCCGGGCCCCATGCGGACTCCAGCCGCCGCCACATCGGCAGCACCAGTTCAGCGCGGCCCACCAGTGACGAGCACCGGCGCGCTACGCTCATCGCCTCGTCGGCGAACGCTTTGAGGTCGTCGGGCCGGCCGCGCAAGGGAATCAGGTTGGCACCGGCGTAGCACAACGACTCCTCGGCGCCGCGCCGGGTCCACAATTCCCCGCCGATGGCGTTGGGATCGATCCCGTAGTCGGCGACCCGCGCGGCGACCATGCACGATCCGACGGGGTCGTCGTCGAGGACGCGACGCACTGCTGCCGCATCACGCACCACTGACACTCGCCGCTCGTCGGCCAGGCGAGACAGGGGCGGAGCCGACATAGTGATTCTTTCGTTGGCGGCTGGGTGGGCCAATCGGCCTCGCGCAATCCGTTGACCGACTATGTCAGCTTACGGTCACAACCGGTGTTCCTGTAGACCTCGCGACGCCCGGCTCGTCGCCGTGTTCGCCGGCGAGTCGCATGGCCTCCTCGATGAGCGTTTCGACGATCTGCGCTTCAGGCACCGTCTTGATCACTTCGCCGCGCACGAAGATCTGGCCTTTGCCGTTGCCCGACGCGACGCCGAGGTCGGCCTCGCGGGCCTCGCCGGGACCGTTGACGACGCAGCCCATGACCGCGACGCGCAGCGGCACGTCGAGCCCGTCCAGCCCGGCGGTGACCTCGTTGGCAAGTGTGTAGACGTCGACCTGCGCGCGTCCGCAGGACGGGCAGGACACGATTTCGAGCCCGCGCGGCCGCAGGTTCAGCGACTCCAGGATCTGGGTGCCGACCTTGACCTCTTCGACCGGCGGCGCGGACAGCGATACCCGAATGGTGTCACCGATGCCCCGCGACAGCAGCGCACCGAAGGCCACCGCAGATTTGATGGTGCCCTGAAACGCCGGCCCGGCTTCGGTGACGCCCAGATGCAGCGGGTAGTCGCACTGGGCGGCCAGCAATTCGTAGGCCCGGACCATGACGACCGGGTCGTTGTGTTTGACGCTGATCTTGATGTCACCGAAGCCGTGCTCCTCGAACAGCGACGCCTCCCACAGCGCCGACTCGACGAGGGCTTCCGGTGTGGCTTTGCCGTGCTTGGCCATGATCCGCTTGTCCAGCGACCCGGCGTTGACGCCGATGCGGATCGGGATGCCGGCCGCACCGGCGGCTTTGGCGACCTCACCGACGCGGCCGTCGAATTCCTTGATGTTGCCAGGATTGACTCGGACAGCCGCGCACCCTGCATCGATCGCGGCGAAGATGTACTTGGGCTGGAAGTGGATGTCGGCGATCACCGGGATCTGGCTTTTCTTCGCGATGGTCGACAGGGCGTCGGCGTCCTCCTGACGCGGACAGGCCACCCGCACGATGTCGCATCCGGTGGCGGTCAGCTCCGCGATCTGCTGCAAGGTGGCGTTGACGTCGTGCGTCTTGGTGGTGCACATCGACTGCACCGAGATCGGGTGATCACTGCCCACGCCGACGTCGCGGACCATCAGCTGGCGGGTTTTGCGCCGCGGCGCCAAGGTTGGTTGGGGCAGGTCCGGCATGCCGAGACCGACATCGCCGACGCTCATCGTGTCCTCTTTCCGTGCTACTGACTGGAACTTCTTACTGGAAGAGCCTGATCGGGTTGACCAGATCAGCGGTCACGGTCAACAGCATGTAACCGACCACCAGCACCAACACTACGTACGTCGCAGGCATCAGCTTGAGGTAGTTCACCGGCGCGGCGGCGACCTTGCCGCGGGCGGATCTGATCATGTTGCGGATCTTCTCGAACACCGCGATCGCGATGTGTCCACCGTCGAACGGCAGCAATGGCACCAAGTTGATCACACCGAGGATGAAGTTCAGCTGAGCCAGGAACAGCCAGAACGCCTCCCACAGGCCGTGGTTGACGGTGTCCCCGCCGATGATGCTGGCGCCGACCACGCTCATCGGCGTGTCGAGGTCGCGGTGCCCGCCGCCGATGGCGTGCAGCAGCGCACCGACTTTGGTGGGGATGGCCACCAGCGACTTGCCCAGCTCCACCGACAGGCCGCCGGTGAAGGTGAAGGTGGCAGGAATCGCGGTGACGACGTTGTAGTGCGTCGGCCCGAAGGACGGCGCGGCCACGCCGATAACGCCGACGGTCGCCGGGACGGCGCTGCCCTTGCCGTCCGGAACCCAGCGCTGGGTTTGGACGACGTCGACGTATTTGGTCATCTTCGTGCCGGCCCGTTCCACGACGACCGGAACGCTGCCGTGCAGCTTTTGCACGGCAGCGGCAAGTTCGGTGAAGTTGGACACCGGCTTGTCGCCGACTTGGACCACCACGTCACCGGGCCGGATGCCGGCCTGTGCAGCCGGCCCCGGACCTGTGCAGGGTTCGAGCTGGCCTCGCTTTACTTCTTTTGCCGCACAGGCGGTTTGGCCGACCACGGCGGAGGTGGGCGGATGTAGGTTCGGCAGCCCCCAGGTGACGGCGATCAGGTAGATCAGCAGCAAGCCGATGACGAAATTCATCCCCGGTCCGGCGAGCAGAACCGCGCTGCGCTTCCAGGTCTTCTGCTTGTACATGGCGCGGTCACGCTCGTCGGGCTCGAGCTCTTCGACCGAGGTCATCCCGGCGATGTCGCAAAAGCCGCCCGCCGGCACGGCCTTGAGTCCGTACTCGGTCTCGCCGCGTCGCGTCGACCACAGCGTCGGACCGAAACCCACGAAATAGCGGCGCACCTTCATGCCGGTCGCGCGCCCGACCCACATGTGGCCGCATTCGTGCAGCGCTACCGAGATCAATATGGCAAGGGCGAACAGCACGATGCCGATTACGAACATCATCGGGTTGGCAGAACCTCCTGTGTGGCTCGATCAATTGCGACCCGGGCCTCCCTACCGGCCCATCGCTGCGCGTCGAGTACGTCATCCACGGTAGCGGGTTCGGCCTCCCATTGACCGGCGGCGCCCAGCACGTCGGCAATTGTGCGGACGATCGCGGGAAAGCCGATCCGCCCGGCAAGAAAAGCTGCGGCGGCCTCCTCGTTGGCGGCGTTGTAGACCGCGGTCATGCAGCCGCCGGCCCGCCCGGCGTGCCGGGCAAGCTCCACTGCGGGAAAAACTTCGGCGTCCAGCGGCTCGAAATCCCAGCGACCGGCGGCGGTGAAGTCGCAGGCAGCGGCCGCGCCGGGGACCCGTGCAGGCCAGCCCAGCGCCAGCGCGATCGGCAGCTTCATGTCCGGCGGGCTGGCCTGCGCGATGGTCGAGCCGTCGGTGAAGGTGACCATCGAGTGCACGATCGACTGCGGGTGCACCACGACGTCGATGCGCTCGTAGGGGATGCCGAACAACAGGTGCGTTTCGATGAGCTCGAGCCCCTTGTTGACCAGTGACGCCGAATTCAGCGTGTTCATCGGTCCCATCGACCAGGTGGGATGCGCACCCGCCTGCTTCGGGGTCACCCGCTCCAACTCGGCGGCCGACCAGCCGCGGAACGGGCCGCCGGAGGCGGTCAAGATCAGCTTGGCGACCTCGTCGGCTGTGCCGGCGCGCAGGCACTGCGCCAACGCCGAGTGTTCGGAGTCGACGGGCACAATCTGACCTGGCTGCGCCGCCCGCAACACCAGTGGGCCCCCAGCGACCAGCGACTCCTTGTTGGCCAAGGCCAGGCGGGCGCCGGAGGCCAGTGCCGCCAGCGTGGGTCGCAAACCCAGCGCGCCGACCAGAGCGTTGAGCACGACGTCGGCCTCGGTGTTTTCCACCAGCCGGGTAACCGCGTCCGGGCCGCGGTAGGTGACGTCACCGATCGCCTCGGCTGCGTGCTCGTCGACGACGGCGATGTCGGTGACGCCGGTAGCGACGCGCTGCCGGGCCAGCAGTTCCGGCCGCCCGCCGTGGGCCGCCAGGCCGACCGCCTGGAAGCGGTCCGGATTGGCGGCGATGACCTCCAGCGCCTGCGTGCCGATCGAGCCGGTGCTGCCGAGCACCAGCACCCGCAATCGGCGGTCGGCGGGCGCGGCAGCGAGATCGGTCACCCGTTCATTGTGCCGTGCGCCCGGGCGCGACCGGGTGGCGGCGCGCATCCTGTGCCAGCGCGTCGTAGTCGGGCAATCCGTACGACTCGCCGTAGCCTGAGGACGACGACGAGAGGGGCCGCTGATGGCACATGTTCGGAGTAGCGCGTTGATTGCGACCACAATCGCCGCCGTCGCCGTCTTGGGGTTACCCGCGTGTACCCGGACCGAAGTTCGACCGGCTCAATCATCAACCGTGACAACGACGGTCATCGTCACCACAGTGACTTCTTCGCCGTCGACGACGACGACCTCTGCGGTTGCCGCGGGTAGCCCGGTGGGTGCGGGCTGCGCGAATTACGAACAACAGGTCCCCGTCGGTCCCGGCTCGGTCAGCGGCATGGCCAAGGACCCGGTCACCGTGGCGGTATCGAACAATCCGCAGTTGACGATGTTGACCCAGGCGTTGTCGGGCAGGCTCAACCCGGATGTGAACCTTATCGACACCTTGAACAAGGGCGAGTTGACGGTGTTCGCCCCGACCGACGACGCGTTCACCAAACTCGATGCCGCCACGACCGACCGGCTGAAAACCGATGCCCAATTCTTGAATGCCATCCTGACCTACCACGTCGTGAATGGGCAGTTGACCCCAGCGCAGGTCGACGGCGTCCATCAGACGCTCGACTCGAACACGACACTGACCGTCACGGGCACCGCGAACGAACTCAAAGTCAACAACGCAGGCGTGATCTGCGGCGGCATCGGCACCGCCAACGCGCAGGTGTACATGATCGACACTGTCTTGATGCCGCCGGCTTCCTGAATCGGCGCTATTACCACTGATTGAACGATGCGGCTCGGTGAGCCGCCGCGCGACTCTTGGCGTCACCTGATGCAATGCCGGCCAATCCGCGACCGCCGTCGCTCCGAATCCGTGATGTCGGGCAAATTCGGGCGGCGAAGGCCGGCGACGCAAAGGAGTCCAGAGCAATGACGCACCTTCCGGGCAGACGGATTGCGGCGGTGAGTCTGGCAGCGGTCGCTGTCGTCGGCCTCTCGTCCTGTTCGAGCAAGTCCGATTCGGCGAAACAGACGAGCACTAGCCCCGCCACGAGCACGGCGGGTCCGGCGATGACCGCACCGTCCGCCGGGCCCGCCGGCGGTCTGATCGGCACCGGCTGCGCTGACTACGCCGCCCTGCATCCCAGCGGACCGGCGTCGGTGACGGGTATGGCGCAGGACCCAGTGGCCACGGCCGCGTCGAACAATCCGTTGCTGTCGACCCTGTCATCGGCGTTGTCGGGCAAGTTGAACCCGCAAGTGAATCTCGTCGAAACGCTGAACAACGGGCAGTACACGGTGTTCGCGCCAACCAATGACGCCTTCGACAAGTTGCCGGTCGAGACGATCGACAAGCTCAAGACCGATTCGCAGCTGCTGAGCAAGATCTTGACCTACCACGTCGTCCAGGGTCAGCAGAGCCCGGCGAAGGTCGACGGCACGCACAAGACATTGCAGGGCGCCGACGTGACTGTGGCGGGCGCCGGAAACGACCTGAAGGTCAACAATGCGGGCCTGGTGTGCGGAGGGGTGCACACCGCCAATGCAACGGTGTACATGATCGACACGGTACTCATGCCGCCCGGTCAGTAGGCTTCGCCGCTTCACCCAGGGCAGTCCGGTTCACCGGGCTGCCCTGTGGCATGAATCAGGCTGCCGCGCAGGCAATCCGTGACTTCAGCGGTGACGAATATCGATCATGCTCGCACTCGCGCTGATCGGTGCCGTCGGAGGTCTGATCACCGGCATCTCGCCGTGCATCCTGCCGGTCCTGCCGGTCATATTCTTCTCCGGCGCACCACACGCCGCACCGAATACCACAGCACCGTCCGACACCGGCGCAGTCGCGGTGCGACCGCAAGCTGCGCTCGGCGAAAAGCTGCGCCCGTACCGGGTGATCGGCGGCTTGGTGCTCAGCTTCAGCATGGTCACGCTGCTGGGTTCGGCGTTGCTGTCGCTGCTGCATCTGCCACCGGACGCCATCCGCTGGGTCGCGTTGGTCGCGCTGGTCGCCATCGGGCTCGGCCTGATATTTCCGGCGTTCGAACGGGTGCTGGAGCGGCCGTTCGCGCGTCTGCCCCAACGCCAGTTAGGCACTCGCAGCGAAGGTTTCGGCCTCGGCCTGGCGCTGGGCGTACTGTACGTACCCTGCGCAGGCCCGGTGCTGGCAGCGATCGTGGTGGCCGGCGCCACCGCACGCATCGGTGCCGGCACCGTCGTACTGACCCTCGCCTTCGCGGTGGGCGCTGCGCTGCCGCTGCTGATCTTCGCGCTGGCCGGTCAACGAATATCCGCGCGCGTGAATGCATTCCGGCGGCGTCAGCACCTGATCCGGGTGGTGGCCGGTGTGCTGACGATCCTGCTGGCGGTGGCGCTGGTGTTCGATCTGCCCGCCCGGCTGCAGCGAGCCATTCCCGACTACACCGGGACGCTGCAGGCCAAAGTCGGCGGGGACGAGCGCGTCCGGCACAAGCTGCAACTCGGCGGCATCGTCAACGCGCAGAACGCGCAGCTGTCCAACTGCAGCGACGAATCAGCTCAACTGAAACAGTGCGGTCCGGCGCCCGCGTTGACCGGCATCACCGGATGGCTGAACACACCCGACAACGGACCGATTGACCTCGGCTCGCTGCGGGGCAAGGTCGTCCTGATCGACTTCTGGGCGTATTCGTGCATCAATTGCCAACGCGCCATTCCGCATGTCGTCGGCTGGTATCGCGCCTACCGCGACAACGGTTTCGAGGTCATCGGCGTACACACACCGGAGTACGCGTTCGAGAAGGTCCCCGCCAACGTCGCCAAAGGTGCTGCTGACCTTGCCATCACCTATCCAGTCGCGCTGGACAACCGCTATTCGACCTGGACGAACTACCGCAACCGGTACTGGCCGGCCGAGTACCTGATCGACGCCGGCGGCACAGTGCGCCATGTCGAGTTCGGCGAAGGCCGATACGACACCACCGAGAACCTGATCCGGCAGCTGCTCACCGCGGCACGTCCGGGCATCGGCCTGCCGCGGCCCGTCGACTCAGCCGACACCACACCACAATCCCAGCTCAGCCCGGAGACGTATTTCGGCGTGGGGAAGATGGTCAACTACCGCGGCGGCGGGGTCTACGACGAGGGACGGGCAACGTTCAGCTATCCGCCGACGCTGCCCGCCGACAGCTTCGCCCTGAGCGGTCCGTGGTCGCTGGACTATCAGGGCGCAACGGCCGACAGCGACCGCTGCGGCATCAAACTGAACTATCACGCCAAAGACGTCTACATTGTCGTAGGCGGCACCGGTGCGCTCACCGTGACGCGAAACGGCACGTCGAGCACACTGCCGATCAGCGGCCCTCCGACCTCGCATCAGATAGTTGCCGGCGACCAAGTGGCGTCCGGAAGCCTCGAGGTGCGGCCCAGTCCGGGACTTCAGGTGTACTCCTTCACCTACGGCTGACCCATCCGCTGCGCGTTCGGCTCCGAAGCAACGATGTCAGCAAACACCACGGGCCCGTCACTGCGTCGTTGGTGCGGGCCTGAAACCGCAGGAGCAGATGATGAGAGCAGCACGTCAAGCAGTCATGGCCACGGGAATCGCGGCGACCGCCGTCGTGAGCCTCGCGGTCGCCACGTCGCCCATCGCGGCGGCAGCAGACCTGGTAGGGCCGGGATGCGCCGATTACGCGGCGTTGAATCCCAGCGGCCCGGCCTCGGTAGATGGCATGTCGCAGGACCCGGTGGCCACCGCGGCGTCCAACAACCCGGAGCTGACGACCCTGACGTCGGCGCTGTCCGGCCAGCTCAACCCGCAGGTGAACCTGGTCGACACCCTCAACAACGGTCAGTACACCGTATTCGCACCAACCGACGCAGCGTTCAACAAGCTGCCGGCGTCGACCATCGATGAGCTGAAGACGAATTCAGACATGCTGACCAAAATCCTCACCTACCACGTCGTACAGGGCCAGCTGAGCCCCGCCCGGGTCGACGGGATGCAGAAGAGCCTGCAGGGCGCGAACGTGACGGTGACCGGCCAGGGCAACGGCCTCAAGGTCAACAACGCCAACGTGGTCTGCGGCGGAGTGCCCACCGCGAACGCCACGGTGTACATGATCGACACCGTGCTGATGCCGCCGGCGTAGGGCTGCGCTGCGGCCTCATCAGAGGAGGTCATCCCATACGCTGAGTGAGGCGGTGGCTCCGGTCGGCGGGGCGGTTACTCGGATACCGCCGGCTAGATGGAGGGCCCCAGTGTGATTTCGGCTGGCTACACCGTCCTGCTGGTGTGCGGACCGTTTGCTGCCGTGGCGGTGGTCTGGCTGGCTGGAAAAATCGGCGTGCCGTATCCGGTCCTCTTGGTGGGTGTGGGAGCGTTGCTGTACCTGGTGCCGTGGGTCGGCACGCCGCAACTAGCGCCCGAGGTCGTGTTTTACGTCTTTTTGCCGCCGCTGCTCTACTACGCGGCGAATTCCATTGCACCGGACGAATTGCGCGCGAATGCCCGAACGATCGGTCTGCTGGCAGTAGGGCTGGTAGCGGTGACCGCAGCCGCGGTCGCCGGTGTGCTGATCGGTACGGCGGGACTGCCCCTGGCGGTCGCCCTGGTGGCGGGAGTAGTAGTGGCACCGACCGACCCGGTGTCGGCTACGTCCGTTTTCCAGCGTCTGCAAGCGCCGCAGCGGCTTTCCACGATCGTCGAAGCAGAGGGGCTCACCAACGACGGCACAGCTTTGGTCCTCTACCAGGGCGCGGTGGGCACGGTGGTGGCCGGGGCGGTGAGACCCGGCCATCTGGCGGTGACCCTGCTTGCGGCTCCGGCAGGAGGAGCAGCGCTCGGCCTCGCGATTGCGTGGCTGGTTGTCCGGCTTCGCCGGAACATGGAACAGCCGGTGCTGGAGATCACCGTCTCTCTAGCGACGCCCTACCTCACTTATGCGGCCGCCGAGGCCCTCCACTTATCGGGCATTCTGGCCACCGTCGCCGCCGGGGTTTACACCGGATCACATCTCAGCCATATTTCTGCTCCCAGCGCCCGCCTGCAAGCGTCGGCTTTCCTCGATGTGCTGGTCTTTTTACTTAACGCGGTACTGTTCACGCTGGTCGGCATGCAACTTGCCCGCGTGGTGCATCACGTGCCCGGTCACTCTCCGCTGAACCTCGTAGTGATCGTTGTCGCAGTGGTGATCGTGGCCTTCGCGCTGCGAGTGGGTTGGGTCCTTTTCGGACCGGCCACCACATGGCTGCTGGGCCGCCCGCCTGATGGTGACGACTGGCGCCACCGTGTGATCCTTGGCTGGGCCGGCCTGCGCGGCGGCGTCTCGCTGGCAGCGGCGCTGGCAATCCCGCTGCACCGTGCTGACGGCTCGCCGTTCCCTGACCGCGAGCTGGTGATCCTGGTGGCGGGCGCAGTGATCGTGGCGAGCCTCATCATTCAGGGCGCGAGCTTGCCGTGGCTGCTGCACCGGCTCGGGCTCGAGCCCGAGGACTTCCGCACCGATGAAAACAACGCCTGGCTGGAGGCCGCGCGGGCGGCGCTGCATTCACTGAGTAGGTACCCCGACGCGAGCGCCGGAGGTCCGCCGGATGCTGCTGCCGAGTCCGTCCGTGCCCTGTACGAGGCCCGGGTGCGGCGCCTCAAGACGGTTGTTACGAACGATGAGACGGCGGGTGGCGCCGATGGCGACACCGACGAGATGGAACGGTATCAAGCATTGCGGCTGGAGTTGTTGAACGTCGAGCGGTCGGTGTTGTTGGCCTTGAGGCAAGAAGGTCGCATCAACGCGGCGTTGTGGCGCCGAATGGAGCGGCACCTCGACCTTGTGCACGCCCGGCTCCGACGCTCTTGAGCATCAGAGCGGCATTGAGGTAATCTTCGTAACCACTGATGTCACTATGCCATTCCAGCGCGTCGAACAAATCCCGATCCAGCTCCGCCTCAGCCTTCGAACGTGCCTGCGTCAACGATTGCTCCAGAAGTCTCGACAGGCCGGCCTCGCGGTGCAGGGCGGCGTGCAAACTGTCGATGACGCTGTCAGTGCTGCTCATCTGCGACTGCTCCTCGGCGTTACCTGATCGACCAAGACAAACGATTCAGAAATTTCCCTGGTATTCGGTCCGAACAGACTGTTAGCCCCAAATCGGCCGGGGCACAAAGGTATTGGCTTTGCTACGCGAAGAGACATGCACGGCATGCACGCCCGGTTTCGTCGTCAACTGCTCCAGAAGAGTTTCGAGATGCGCCTTATCGGTGTGCCAATGCTGTACCGACTCGGGCTTCTCGGACAGATCCGCGAGAACGCGCTTGAGCTTGTCGGCCTGTGAGCCGTCCTTTTTGTCGTCTTTGGGCTTGTCCGAGCCGTCTTCCTGGCTGCCCGCCGTCGTTTGGTCGTCGCCCTTTGCGGCCGCTTTGCCGCGGGCGCTGCTCGCTGCCACGGCCCGGGGCACGGCACCGCCCAAGGCGCCACCGGCCAGACTTGCCATACCCAACTGACTGAATAGCGTTCCAGCACCGTCTGCTGCGACCACCGGAGCGGCGGCTGAGCCGGTGCCCTGCAACACGCTGGCAGCCAGCCGGATCGCCGGCGTGGCGGTGGCCCACCCCGGCGGCACCGACATCGCGCCCACCGTTCCCGCCTGGCCCAACTCGGCCGACAGCGCCCCGGCCGCAGGGCCCACTGCAGGCCCGGCCGCTGACGCCGCGGCTGCGGGGCCTGCCACCGGCGGGTACAGCACTCCGGGGATCAGTGGAACCGGGAGCTCGCCGTCGGAAAAGCCTGTCGCCGCCAGCGAGTAGCCCAAGGTGCTGCTGACCAACGCAACTCTTGCCGGCAGGGACGAGGTCGCCGGTAGTTCGAATAGCTCGAGGCCTTTTTCGAACGGGGACAGCGAGCCGAAGGGGTTGATCACGTCCGTGAGCAGAGTCGAGAGGTACGGGGGAAGCGTAGCTTGAGCCGGGGCCGCGGCGGGAGCTGCAAGGCTTTGCAGCGCCGAGGGCACCGCGGCCATCGACTGCGCCGCGGCCGACTGCGCGCCTGTACCGGCCGCCTTAGCGGCCGTGGCGACAGCCGGTGCTGCGGGGCTGGTGGTCTGCGGGGGCGGGGTGAACGGCGTCACCTGCGTGGCGGTGGCGGACTGGGCGGCGTACCCGTACATCGCGGCGGCGTCTTGGGCCCACATATCGGCGTACTGCGCCTCGGTGGCCGCGATCATGGGCATGTTCTGCCCGAGAATATTGGTCGCCACCAGCGACGCCAGCTGAGCGCGGTTGGCTGCGATCACCGGCGGGGGCACCGTGGCTGCGAACGCCGTCTCGTAGGCGGCCGCAGCAGCACCGGCCGCGGTGGCAGTCTGCTCGGCCTGCGCCGCGGTGGCGCTCAGCCAGGCCGCGTACGGGGCTGCCGCGGCCTCCATGGATTCCGACGAGGGGCCTTCCCAGGCCGCGGTCAACCCGGAGATCACCGAGGAGTAGGAGGCCGCTGTGGAACGGAGCTGGGCGGCCAGCCCGTTCCACGCCGCGGCTGCGCCAAGCATCGAGTCCGCTCCCGGACCGGCATACATGCGGCTGGAGTTGATCTCCGGCGTCAACGCCCCGAAATCCATTGTGGACAGTTCCTAACCAGTCGCCACGGCGTTGGCGGCCTCGGTGGCCGCATAGGAACCGGCGCTGGTTCCCAGAGTGTTCACAAACAGCTCATGAATCGCGGCCGCCTGAGCGCTCACCGTCTGATACATCTGGGCGTGCGCGGCGAACTGCGCCGCGGTCAGCGCCGAAACCTCATCCGCCGCTGCGGGCACCACTCCCGTAGTCGGGCCCGCCGTCGCGGCATTCTGCAGGTTGATCTGCGAGCCGATGCCCGCCAAATCGCCGGCAGCCGCAGCCAACTGTTCCGGCTGGGTTTTTACGAAGGACATGTGTCGTTACCTTTCCTTGGGTGGGTGGTCAGTCTTCGGGGATCACGATGATGGTGGCGGTGGAGGCCGCGCCGGGGCTGGCGCCGGTGGCTCCACCGATGGAGCGGCCAACGGCACCGCCGGTTCCGGCCATGGCGCGACCCGCTGCACCCGAGAGGGCCATATTGCTGAACAAGCCACCCTGGCCGTCCGCGGCGAGCGCCGCAGCGGCGGTGGTAGGGCTGGCTTCCGGTAACACGACGGCGACCGGCCGGATCGCCGGGGCGGCACTGGCCCAACCTTGAGGCACCGACAAGCTGCCGACCACGCCGGCGCGACCCATACTCGCCGAGACCGCTCCACTTGCTGGGCCGGCGAGAGGTATGGCCGGGCCCGCGGCGCCGGCCATCGACGGGACAGCTCCGCCGGCCCCAGATGCCACCCCGCTGAGGGCCTGTCCGTACGCCACTTGCATCTTGTAGTTGTTGAACGGAGCGAGAAAGCTTTGGACACCCAGGTCGTAGAACGACCCGAAGGGGCTGAAAACCTTCGACGGATCGTATGGGCCGATGGTGGCATTGAGGAAACTTGTCGCCAGCGTCGCCAGCGTCTGTGCGGGGCTGATCGGCGGATTGACCGCCTGGGCAGGCGCCGCAGCCGCAGGGGCGGCCGTGCTTTGCAGCGCCTGGGTCAGCGCCAAGTTCTGTACCTGCGTTCCGGCGGCTTGCGGAACGGTGGCGACCTGCACGGCCGTCCCGTCCGCCTTGGTGGTCTGCGGTGGCTCGTTGAACGGCGTGAGCTGTGCCGCGGCCGCCGACGAGCCGGCATAGCCGTACATCGCTGTGGCGTCTTGGGCCCACATCTCGGCGTAATCGGCTTCAGTGGCCGCGATGGCTGGCGTGTTCTGACCCAGGATGTTGGTCGCGATCAGCGACATCAGCAGGGCTCGGTTGGCCGCGATCACCGGCGGGGGAACCGTCGCCGCGAAAGCGGTTTCATAGGCGGCCGCCGCCGCCCTGGCCTGTTCGGCGGTCTGCTCTGCCTGCACAGCAGTGGCGCTCATCCAGGCCGTATACGGCTCGGCCGCCGCAGCCATCGCAGCTGACGACGGACCCTGCCAACCAGCAGTCAGCCCGGAAAGCACCGCAGAATAAGACGCCGCCGAGGAATGCAATTCGGCGGCCAAGCCATCCCAGGCGGCGGCAGCCGCAAGCATCGGCCCCGACCCCGGACCGGTGTACATGCGCCCGGAATTGGTCTCCGGGGGCAATATTCCGTAGTCCACCGCGACACCCCGTCTCGAGATCCACCGCTGAAGCCGAAACCCCGGGCTGGAAAGTAACCCAAGGTAACAATCGCCTTGTAGTGGGATCGGGAGTTACCCACTCAGCGACGTGGTAAACGGTTTCGCGGCGATTCTTTAACCTCAGCGCCATCCGTGCGGGCCGACCGGCGCCGGCAGGGGATGTGCCAGAATGGCGGTAATGCTGTCGATTTGAGCCGGAGGGGTGCTGTGGCCAGCACTGAATTGGAGCGTGACTACCGGGTCGAGGTGTCCGAAGTGCCGTCTGCTGCGTGGGGCTGGAGCCGGATCAACCACCGCACCTGGCACCTCACCGGCGTTGTCATCGTGATCTTCCTGCTGGCCATGCTGCGCGGCAACCACGTCGGCCACATCGAGAATGCGTACCTGATCGGGTCCGCCGCGCTGGCGTTGCTGATCATCGGCCGCGACTGGTGGGGCCGCCGGCGCGGCAAGCTTCGCTAGACGACTCAACCGCCTGCGGCCAATTGGCCGCAGGCCGCAGCAATCTCCCGCCCGCGAGTGTCGCGTACCGTGCACGGTACGCCGTGGGCGCGCACCCGCCCGACGAATTCGCGCTGCACCGATTTCGGGCTGGCATCCCACTGGCTGCCAGGTGTCGGGTTGAGCGGGATCAGGTTCACGTGCACCAGCGGGCCGAGCGCCCGGTGCAGCTTGTCGCCCAGCAGGTCAGCCCGCCACAGCTGATCGTTGACGTCGCGAATCAGCGCGTATTCCACCGAGATACGTCGACCGGTGGACTCGGCGTAGCTGCGGGCGGCGTCCAGCACGGTCGCCACGTTCCACCGGTTGTTGACCGGCACCAGCGTGTCGCGCAACTCGTCGTCGGGGGCGTGCAGCGACAGCGCCAGGGTGACACCAAGTCGCTCCTCGGCCAGCTTGCCGATCGCCGGGGCCAGACCAACCGTCGACACCGTCACCGATCGTGCCGAAATCCCGAAGCCGTGCGGCGGGGCTTCGGTGATCCGCCGTACCGCCGCCACCGCCCTGCCGTAGTTGGCCAGCGGCTCCCCCATGCCCATGAAGACCACGTTGGACAACCGGTCACCGTGCTCGTCGCGCAGCGCCGCCGCCGCGCGGCGCACCTGCTCGACGATCTCAGCGGTCGACAGGTTGCGGTTCAGCCCGCCCTGGCCGGTGGCGCAGAACGGGCACGCCATGCCGCAGCCGGCCTGCGATGAGATACACACCGTCGCCCGCCGCGGGTAGCGCATCAGTACCGATTCGAACGTCGTCCCGTCGACCGCGCGCCACAGCGTCTTGCGGGTTTCGCCCGCGTCACACGCGACATCGCGGACCACGGTGAGCAGTTCCGGAAACAGCGCGTCGGCGACCCGGTCCCGGACGGCGGCCGGCAGCTCAGTCATCGCTCGCGGGTCGCCGGTCAGCCGGCCGTAGTACTGCTGTGCCACCTGGTTGGCCCGGAACCGGGGCAACCCCAGTTCGGCGACCGCCGCGGCGCGGCCTGCCGCGTCGAGGTCGGCGAGATGGCGGGGCGGCAATGCGCGCCGCGGAGCGTCGAACACCAGTTGTTGCGTCATGATCACTGTCCAGTGTGACCTGCCGCGCTCGAAGGATGCCAGGAGTTTCGCGCCGAGGCCCAGGGGTATTGGGCAGCGGTGAGTCGACGCGCCGATCTCGAACGGGTGGCCGATCGGGTTTTCGGTTGGAAGCAGCTGCGCCCGGCACAGCTCGACGCGATGGAAGCGGTCCTCGCCGGCCACGACGTGGTTGCGGTGATGCCGACCGGATCTGGCAAGTCCGCCATCTACCAGGTGCCGGCCATCCTGCTCGACGGTGTGACGCTGGTGATTTCGCCGCTCATCGCGCTGCAGCAGGATCAGATCGCCCAGCTCGACGGCGCCGCCGCACCGGAAGCGGTGGCGATCAACTCTCGGCAGGGCGCCACGGCCATCGACCGCAGCTGGGAAGCGGTGAAGCAGGACGAGGCCCGCTACATCTTCCTGGCGCCCGAACAGTTGACCAAGGACGACGTCATCACCCAGCTCCGGGCAGCCGAGGTCGCGCTCGTCGTGGTGGACGAGGCGCATTGCGTGTCGGCGTGGGGTCACGACTTCCGGCCCAGCTATCTGCGCCTCGCCGACGCGCTTCAGCGGCTGGACCGGCCGCCTGTTGCTGCCCTGACGGCCACCGCGTCCCCGGTGGTACGCCGCGAGATCATCGAGCACCTGGGTCTGCACGACCCGAAGGTGATCGCCACCGGATTCGACCGGCCCAACCTGCAACTGGAATCTGAGCAGTTTCTGGACGACTCGGACAAACGGGACGGCGTCGTCGAGGCGGTCAGCAAACTCGACGGCCAGGGCCTGCTCTACACCGCCACCCGTAAGGATGCCGAGTTCTACGCCGCCGAATTGAACGAGCGAGGGGTGTCGTCGGCTGCCTACCATGCCGGCCTGCGCTCGGCGGACCGCGATGAGGTGCATCGGCGTTTCCATGACGGTTCCTACGACGTGGTCGCCGCGACGTCAGCTTTCGGTATGGGCATCAAGACAAGCCCGACGTGCGCTTCGTCGTGCACGCCTCGGTGCCCGACTCGCTGGACAGCTACTACCAGCAGATCGGTCGCGCGGGCCGCGACGGCGAGCCCGCAGTGGCGCGGCTGTTCTATCGGCCCGAGGACCTGTCGCTGGCCCGGTTCTTCACCACGCAGCGTCCCGATGTGAACCTGCTGGCGAATGTGTACGAAGCATTGCGCAACGGCAAGCCCCGACGGCTGAAAGAGCTGCAGGCCGAGATGGATTCGCGTAGCCGCAAGCTCACCGACGCCGTCAACCTGCTGGAACTGGCCGAGGTCGTGGTGTCCGGGCGCTCGGGCTTCCGAGCCACCGACGTCGACACAGCGACCGCGGTCCAGCGTGCCGTCGACGTCGCCGACGCCGCCGAACGCGTCGACCGCACCCGGGTCGAGATGATGCGCGGGTACGCCGAGACGCGCGACTGCCGTCGGCAGTTCCTGCTCGGCTACTTCGGGGAGCAACTGGTCGAGCCGTGCGGCAACTGTGACCGCTGCACGGCCAACGCCGCCGAGGGGCGCCAGCCGGGAACTCACCGGTCCGCGCTTCCGGTCGACACACCCGTCGAGCACAAGGAATGGGGCTCGGGCGTGGTAATCAGCGGCGAAGAGGACCGCGTCACGGTGCTGTTCGACGACTACGGCTACCGCACTCTGTCGTGGGAAGCGGTCCGCGCCAGCGGGGTGTTGCAGGTGCGCTGAGCGGTCCGGGTCAGATCAGCAGCGCCAGGACGATCCAGCCCATGGCAGCCGCAGGCAGGTAGCCGTCGAACCGGTCCAGCACGCCGCCGTGTCCGGGTATCAGGCTGCCCATGTCCTTGATGCCGAGATCCCGTTTGACCTGCGACTCCACCAAATCGCCGAGCGTGGCCGTGACGACCACCACCAGGCCGAGGACCGCGCCTACCCAAATAGGCTTGTGGGCCAGCAACGTCACACCCAACACCACGGCGGTGATCCCGAACAGCAGTGAGCCGGCCAGCCCTTCCCAGGACTTCCGCGGGCTGATGGTGGGCACCATCGGGTGTCGGCCGATCAGTACGCCCAGGGTGTAACCGCCGACATCGGAGCAGACCGTTCCAGCCGCCAGCGAGAAAACCAGCGCGTGCCCGCTGGGGAGATAGATCGGTAGGGCGGCGAACGCGGCGAACAGCGGCACCCAGGCGGCGATGAAGACCGACGCCGACACATCCCGCAGGTAGTTCGTCGGGGCCGCGGCCTCCGAGGCGTGGGCTGCCCGCCGGCCGTGCGGACTGAGCAACCGCCAGATCATGCAGATCACGACGGTGCCGCCGAGGCCGCCCAGCGCGCCGCGCACATTGAACAGGCCGGTCAGCCAGATCATCGCCTGCCCACCGACGATTAGCGGGATGACCGGGATGACGTAGCCGGCGGCACCCAACCGGCGCGCTACCTCGAACGTGCCCAGCAGCGCGCCGGCCGCCAAAGCTGCCACGAAGCCCCAGGGCCTTTGCCACAGCAGGCTGGCGGCAACCAGGCCGGCCAGCACAGCGCCCACCAGGATCGCCACCGGCAAGTTGCGTCCGGTCCGCGACGCCTTGGCCGCATCCGGTTGCGAATCCGGTGTACCCGCCGGCTTGTCGGGCGGTGAACCTGCGCCGGTATCGGTAGTGGCCACGGACCTGAACGGACTCAGCTGCTGAGCGGTCGTCAGACCTCCAGCAGCTCGCCTTCTTTGCGTTTCACCAATTCGTCGATCTGTGCGACGTACTGGTGCGTGGTCTTCTCGAGGTCCTTCTCGGCGCGGCCCACTTCGTCTTCGCCCGCCTCTCCGTCCTTGCGGATTCGGCCCAGCTCCTCCATTGCTTTACGCCGGATGTTGCGCACCGAGACGCGGGCTTCCTCCCCCTTGTGTTTGGCTTGCTTGACCAGGTCGCGACGGCGTTCTTCGGTCAGCTGCGGTACCGCCACCCGGATCAGGGTGCCGTCGTTGGTGGGGTTCACCCCGAGGTCGGAGTTGCGGATCGCGTTTTCGATGGCATGCAATTGGCTGGTCTCATAGGGCTTGATCACCACCAGGCGCGCTTCGGGAACGTTGATGCTCGCCAGCTGGGTGATCGGGGTGGTGGCCCCGTAGTAGTCGATGACAATCCGGGAGAACATGCCGGGGTTGGCGCGGCCGGTGCGGATGGTGGCCAAGTCGTCGCGCGCCACCGACACGGCTTTCTCCATTCGCTCTTCGGCGTCAAAAAGCGCCTCGTCGATCATTGCCGCCGCTCCTCCTTATCGCTTCGCTCTGCATCGTCACGGCGCGCTCCCGTCTTCGGAAACCAGTGTTCCGATTTTCTCACCTGAGACCGCGCGCGCGATATTGCCGTCGGTCAGCAAGTTGAACACCAGAATCGGCATGCCATTGTCCATACAGAGACTGAACGCTGTCGCGTCGGCCACTCGCAGCCCGCGATCGATGACTTCGCGGTGACTGATTGACGTGAGCATCTCAGCAGCGGGATTCTTCTTCGGATCCTCGGTGAACACCCCGTCGACCGCTTTGGCCATCAACACCACGTCGGCACCAATTTCCAGCGCTCGCTGAGCCGCTGTGGTGTCGGTGGAGAAGTAAGGCAACCCCATACCGGCCCCGAAGATGACCACCCGTCCCTTCTCCAGGTGACGGCGCGCACGCAGCGGGATGTACGGCTCGGCTACCTGACCCATGGTGATTGCCGTCTGGACCCGGGTGGCGATGCCTTCCTTCTCCAGAAAGTCTTGCAACGCAAGGCTATTCATCACCGTGCCGAGCATGCCCATGTAGTCCGAGCGGGTGCGTTCCATGCCGCGTTGCTGTAGTTGGGCGCCGCGGAAAAAGTTGCCGCCGCCGATGACGACGGCGACCTGCACGCCGCTGCGGACGACTTCGGCGATCTGCCGGGCCACCTGCGCCACCACGTCCGGATCCAGCCCGACCTGCCCGCCGCCGAACATCTCGCCGCCGAGCTTCAGCAACACCCGCGAGTATTTGGGTCGATTCGCGGATGCCACCATGCCGTCGATCCTGCCGCCGTCGATCCTGCCGCCGTCGATGCTGTCGCCGTCGGTGCTGATCGGCTCCGGCTCGGTCATCAGACTCCTCGGGCTTCCGGCGTCATCCTGCGCCGAACGTGAAACTGTTGCGACAATACCGTCCAGATTTCGCAAGGCCTTCACGTTCGGCGTCCAACTTAGTAGCCGTCCGGCCTGCCGTTACCCAAATATGCCAGTTGCGCGGCGGTCACGATGCGCCGGTCCAGGATGTTGCGAGTGTCGACGACGACTGCGCCACTCTCGGCACAACGCGCAATGGAGTCCCAATCCAGCTCGTTGAATTCCGGCCATTCGGTGAGCACCAGGATGGCGTCAGCGTCTTTGGCCGCAACATAGGGATCACGAGTGGTGGCGACCGGTACCCGACCGATGTCGATCACGTCGAGTCGAGGGTCGTAGGCGGTCACTTGAGCGCCCACCGCTTTCAGAGCCGCGCAGACTGCGACGGCCGGTGAATCGCGGATATCGCTGGTCTCCGCCTTGAACGTCAACCCCAGGGCGGCGACTTTCAGCTCGCCGAACGGCCGGGCCAGCACCCGGCGCAGCGTGGTCACGATGCGTTCGGCCTGGGCGTGGTTGGTCTGCCGCGCCGACTCGACTTCCAACAACGCGATGCCCTGCGTCCGGCCGGTGTGCAGCAGCGCGGCGGTGTCTTTGGGCAGACATGAACCGCCCCAACCGGGGCCGGGCGCCAAGAAGTGCGAGCCGATCCGTTCGTCGGCGCCCATGCAACCGGTCACATCAGCGATGTCGGCGCCGACTCGACTGCACAGCTGGGCCAGCGAGTTGACGAACGATAACTTCACCGCCAGGAAAGCGTTGCTCGCATATTTGGCCAGCTCGGCGCTTTCCAGGCTCATCAGCAAGATGTTGTTCGTGTCGCCCTCGTAGAGCCGGGCGACCAGCACAGCAGCGTCCGGACCGGGGGCGTCATCCGGCAAGGTGCCGATGACCACGCGCTCGGGATGCCGGAAGTCGTGTACGGCGTGGCCCTCCCGGAGGAACTCCGGGTTGGAGACGACGCGAATGCCGGTCGCATCAAGCGTTTCACTGAGCCGACGGCAGGTGCCGACGGGAACAGTGGACTTCACCGCAAGCACGGTTCCCGGTCGCATCACCTCGCTCAGCCCGGTCACTGCGCGCTCCACCGCGCGCAGGTCTGCACTGCCGTCGCCGTTAGTGGGGGTGGGCACGCAAACGAACACCACGTCGCGGTCGGCTAAAGCGCGGTACTCGGATGTGAAGCGCAGCGTGTCCTGCTGCAGCCCGATGGCCAGCAGGCCGTCGATGTCCGGCTCGTCGATCACGGCCCGGCCCTGGCGTAATTCGGCGACCCGGCCGGGGTCGGTGTCCACGCACACCGTGTCGAAGCCTTTGACGGCCAGGCACACCGCGCTGGTCAGGCCGACGTAGCCGGCCCCGACCACCCCTACTCTGCTTCCCGGCTGGGCGCTCATGCGCACTCCGCGAGGATCTGGCGGGTGGCGTCGAGAACTTGCGCCGGGCTGATCATCAGCAGCCCGCGGTCCGTGTGCTGGCCGTGCGGGTCACCGGAGATGCCCGCCCACATCGCGATGTGCCGACCGTCGCCGCGCGGACCCCACCGGCTGGGCGGGGTCGGGCCGAATAACAACACCGACGGTGTGCCGGTGGCGGTGGCGATGTGCGCCACGCCGGTATCGCCGCAGATCAGCAGCCGGCAGTCGTCGATCAACGCGACCAGGCCCAGAATGTCGAGCTGTCCGGCCAGTACTGACGTCTGCGGCAGCCCCGCCTGCTCGGCGATCGCGTCGGCGAGTGGTTTCTCACCGGCTGATCCGGTCAGGACGACGCAATGACCGGCCGCTTTGAGTGTTGCGGCCACCACTGCGAACCGGTCGGCGGGCCAGCGGCGCGACGGTGCGGCAGCGCCCGGGTGAATCACCACGACGCCGTCGCGCCGCGGGTACCCGGCTGGGCGACTCACCGACAGATCCGTTGCATCGCAATTGATTTCGGACATGCTCAGCAGTGCGCACCAGCGGTCGACCTCGTGTATGTCGTCCCGCCAGGCCGGACCGGTCAGCGACGGGTAAGCGGTATTGGCGTGCGTGATCAGCGCTTTCGGCTTAGTTGCCAGCAGATCAGCGATGCTTTCCGGGCCGCGGCCGTGCAGGTTCACCGCCAGATCCGGCGATCCGCCGCACCAGCGCAGGTGCCCGAGGCCGGCGGTCGGCAACACTTCGTCGACCGCTGCAGACAGCATCGCGAGCCCGGTCAGCGGTTCGGGTGTCGCGAGCACTATACGTGCCGACGGGTAGCAGCGCCGCAGCCCACGCAGCGCCGGTATCCCGGTCAGCAGATCGCCAAGACCCAACGCCCGCAACACCAGAACGGTGTGGACGGGCGAGCCCGGCGTCACGGCCACGACGATTCCCACGACGAGCACACCACCAGCTCGCGAACCTCGCATCCCGCAGGCTGACTCAACGCGAAAACCACTGTCTCCGCGACATTGTCGGGGTCGTTCAGTTTGGCGTCCGGCGGTGGCTTGTACTGCTCGGTACGCCCGTCGAAGAAGGGCGTGTGCATTCCGCCCGGAATCAGCAGTGTCACCCCCACCTCACCGGCCAGTTCCGCGGCCAGCGCGCGGGTGAATCCGACCACCCCGAATTTCGAAGCGCAGTAGGCTGTGGCGTCGCTGACCGCTTTGATGCCCAGCGTTGAGGCGACCGTGACGATGCGCCCCTGCGTCGACTTGAGGTACGGGAGGGCCGCTCTGATCACTGCGGCGGTGCCGAGCAGGTTGACGTGCACCACCCGTTCCCATTCCTTGGCCGACACCGTGTCCAGTGGGCCGCAGCTGTCAATGCCGGCGGGCGTGAAGACACCGTGCAGCTGGCCGTCGACCGAGTCCGCCAATTCGCGCACGGCGTCGTCGACAGTCGATGTGTCCGCCAGATCGGCCCACGCGTAGCGAACGTCGCTCTGCGGCTTGGCGATGTCGACAATCAGCGAAGTACCGCCGTGGCGTTGCACGGCGCGCACCGTCGCGGCACCGAGCCCCGAGGCGCCACCGGCGATCAGCACATTGCCCAGATCCTGTGCCATCAGTCAGCCTTTCTTTCAGCCCGTAGGCATCGTTATGCGACTGGGTCTTTCGCCGTGGCGGCGATCAACTTCGTCGACGAATAGCCCGGCACGGTGGGCAGCAGCACCACCTCACCGCCGTGCCGTTGCACCACTTGCGCTTCGGGCAATTCGACTCCGCTGTAATCGCCGCCTTTGACCCAGATGTCCGGCTGTACCCGTTCTAACGCCGCGGCCGGCGACGTCTCGTCGAACACCGCCACGCCGTCGACGCAGCCCAGCGCCGCCAGCACGCGGGCCCGGTCCGCGGCGGGTACCACCGGCCGTCCGCTACCTTTGATCTGCCGCACCGATTCGTCGGAGTTGATCAGCACCACGAGCGCATCACCCAAGTCCCTGGCACGACGCAGCAACCGCACGTGCCCGGTGTGCAACAGGTCAAAACAGCCACCGGCAGCCACCAGGGTGCCGCCGCGGTGGCGCACCCGATCAGCCAGGGCCAGAACGGCTTCCATTCCGGTGACGGCACCGGAATCGGTGGACAGGTCGATTCCGCCGGGCATCGGCAACACGCTGGACACCGCAGCGGCTCCACCGGCCGCGACGAACTGCGACGCCGCCGTCACCGCGTCGGTGGCCGCTTGCAATGTGTCCGCGCCCTCGGCCAGCGCGACGGCAGCGGCCACCGCGAAACGGTCTCCTGCGCCGCAGGCATCGCTGCGACCGGGCCCCGCGGTTTCCGGTGTGACGATGTGCCGGCCGCTGTGACGGTGATCGGCGAACATGGCACCGCGGACTCCCAGGGTGACGCAGACCGCGCCGACACCCCACTCCTCACGCAGCGCTGCAGCAAGCTGATTGACCTTCGCCGTCTGTGGCGAAAAGTGCTGTGCCTCGCCCTGATTGGGCGTTACCAGAGTGCAGCCCCGGACGGGCGGGGCACCGCGCGAATGAGGATCCCACACCACCGGCGTGTGCTGCACGGCCTTCTCGAGCACCGCACGCAGTCCGGCGTGCGCGGCAACACCGCGACCGTAATCGGCGACACAGATCGCGGCCGCCCTTCGCACGGCGACCACTACCTCCTCAGGCAGTGAACCTTCGGCGGCGTAACCGTCGCCGTGGTCGATGCGCACCACCGATTGACCGCCCGCCCGGATCCGGATCTTGCTCGCCGTGCCGCCGCTCAATGGCAGGGTGAGCACCGCGATGCCGGGGTAGTCGGCGGCGAACAGCCCGGCCAGGGTGCGGCCCGTCGCGTCGTCGGCAGTCGCGCTGACCAGCACCACATGCGGGTGCACCCGCGCGGCCAGCACCGCCGCCAACCCCGCCCCGCCCGGCCGCTGCCAGATTCGCTCAGCTTCCACCACCGGTACCGGCGCCTCCGGGGAGAGCCGGTTGGCTGATCCCTCGACGTCGACGTCGAGCATCAGATCACCAATGACGACAATCGGTTTCACGAAGCGAGTTCTTTCCGGCCGAGTAGCACCTCGTCGAGGGCGGTGCACAACCCGTGTACCAACACCATGTGCACTTCCTGCACGGTGGCCGTCGAGTCGGCTTCCACACTGATGGCGTCGTCGCTCATGGCCACCAGCGGGTTGGGCGCCGGACCGGTCAACGCCCACGTCGTCACGCCGATCTCCTGAGCAGCCTTGACCGCGGCGAGCACGTTGCGGCTGGTGCCGCTGGTCGATAGGGCGACCAGCACATCACCGGGCCGGCCGTGGGCGCGCACTCCCCGGGCGAACAACTCCTCGACGCCGTAGTCATTGACGATCGCTGTCGCCGCCGACGTATCGGCGTGTAAAGCGATGGCCGACAACGGGTCTCGCTCGTCCTTGAAGCGACCGACCAGTTCGGCTGTGAGATGCTGGGCTTCGGCGGCGCTGCCGCCGTTGCCGCATGCAAGCAGCCGTCCACCTCCGGTGAGCACCCGGGCCAGTTGCTCGCCCCAATCCGAGAGCCGGGCGGCCGCGGGTTGTACCCGTTCCAGCGCCGCAACCAGGTCGGCGATCTGACGTTCGATCATGCTGCACCTCGACTCGCTATCTCGGTTACTGCTGCGACGACGTCCCGGGCGGCGATGTCGTCCAAGCACGGATGTCCGGGCACCGGGCAGGTCCGTGCCCGGCTGCCACGACAGGAAGCGTGCTGATCGCCGAGCAGCGTCACTTCTGCGCCGTACGGGCTCCACCGCACGGCCGGAACCACCGGCGCAAACAACGACACGATCGGTGCGCCGACCGCCGCCGCCAAATGCGCAGGCCCGGTGTTGGGCGCCACCACGGCGCGCGCACCGGCAAATACCGAGCCGAGCTCGGCCAAACTGGTTTGTCCGCCCAGATCGACCGCGACGTCCCCGGCCACCTGTGCAGTCAGTTCGCGATCATCTGCCGTGCCGGTGACCACGACCCGGTGCCCGGCCGCCGCGAGGGCGCGAACCACTTCGGCGCTTTTGGCTGCCGAAGGCTGCCGGGCCGGCACCGCCGCGGCGGGGTGGTAGACCACGTAGTCGCGGGCGTTGAGCACGGCGCGCAGCGCCGCACCGGGCTGCGGCAGGCGGTTGACGCGCAACCGCCCGTCGTCACCGGCGGGCAGCCGGTAGCCCGCGGCTTCGGCGAGGGACAGCGCCCGCAGCGGCTCAGGGATGTCGTCGGGCACGTGATGACGCAGGTCGAGCAGTTTGCCCGGATAGTCCTCACAAATGGCACCGATCCACGGCACCCCCGCCATCCGGCAGATCAACGCCAGCGGCAACGGTGACTGGTGAAATGACGTGAAGATCAGCACTGCATCGGGCCGCTCCGCGGCGATCGAATCGACCAGGGACGCAACTTCGCCGGCAGTGAGCGGAGGCGCGTCGAAGTCGACCCAGGCCGCCGCCCACTCGAGCACCCGGTCGACGCCGGGCAGCAGGCGAGCCGCCGCGCTGCCGCGCGGTCCGGCCAGAAAAACCACCCGCTCATGACGCGCGGCAACCGCGCGCACTGCTGGACCGGTGATCAGCACGTCGCCCAAACTGTCGAGCCTGGCAACCAGCGCGGTAGCCATCAGCGAAACCCCTTGAGCACTAACGACACCGCATCGTCGAGCGACCTCGCCACCTGGGCGTTGGCGTGCGCATCGGTGATCTCCGCCCGCCGGGTTCTGCCGGTGGGCACCAGAATCGCCTTCGCCCGTGCGGCCCGTGCGGCGGCGACGTCACCGCCGGTGTCGCCGATCATCACGCAGCGGCGGGTCTCGACACCAAGGGCATCGGCCGCCGCGATCACCATGCCCGGCGCAGGTTTCCGGCAGGGGCAGCCGCCTTCATGCACGCAGACCTGCCAGCTGTCGAACGGTCCGAGCAACTCATCGACCCGAAGGTTGACCGCATCCAGCTGTTCCGGGCTGATCAACCCTTTGGCCACCCCGGACTGATTGGTCACCACGGCCAGCATCAGGCCGTGCTCGCGCAACCGCACCAGCGCACGCTGCGCGGTCGGCATGGGCACCACGCCGGCCGGGTCGTTGAGGTAAGGCCCGTCTTCGATCAGGGTGTCATCGCGGTCCAGCAACACCGCCAGCGGTGGCTCGGCCGGTGCAGCACGGAAAAGCCAAGCCCCCCTGAGCCGTTGCGCCACGGCCACCGGCGGGATGAGCACACTGGACACCGCCATGGCGATCACCTCACGCGCTGTCCGCGGACCCGCGGCAATGCGGCGCAGGGTGAACTCGGCAGTCAGCGCCAGCCAGCCCAGCGCCGCGACCGCCGCTGCCGCACGCTGCCGCGCAACTGCGGCGACGAGCGCGCTCAGCCCCGCGCCGGTGGTCAGCACATGTACCGGTAGCCGGCCCCGACGCTCTCCGACCGCCGGGCGCCAGTCGCGGCCGTGTTTGCGGCGCATCAACGCGTCATCGAGGTTTCCGCGCTGGGCGCGCACGCTGCTCCACACCGACGGGCGTCCGACCGGCACCGGATGCTCGGTTCGCCGCGCGCCCTGCACGATTCGCCCGCCGGACCGGGTCAGGCGCAGCGCGATGTCGGCGTCTTCGCGGTAGGCGCGCGGGAAGCGTTCGTCGAATCCGCCGCAGGCCACCAGCGCCGAACGCCGGTAGGCCATGTCAGCGGTGATCCACTGCGCGGTGGCCAGCCCCAGCGTGCGGCGCTCGTCGTCGGTGGGCCGTCGGGGGTTGCCCTGTTCTCGGGGCGCCGGCACGATGATGATCCCCTGCGAGCCGACCACCGAGACGTCGGCGTCGCGCAGATCCCCGGCCAGTTCGTCATACCAGTCGGGCCCCGGCACGACGTCGTCGTCGAGGAAACAGATCCAGTCCGCCCCAGCACTGCGCCATCCGACGTTGCGGGCCGCCGCCGGGCCGCGGCCGCCCGAGCGCAGCACCTTGATCGGCAGATCGGTGTCCGGCAGGGTCAACGGCCGCTCGGGCGCGGGCCGGTCGTCGACCACGATGACCGAGCTGGGTCGCGGTCCGCGCGCCTCGGTCAGGGCGGCCAGCAGCCGGTCCAGTGCAGGGCGGCCGATCGTCGGAATCACCACCGCGTAGGCGGTGGTCATTGAGCATGCCGCCGGATCAGGAAAGGCCCGATCGCCAAGATGTCCAACGGCGCGCTGCCGAAGCACTCCAGCGCATCGCGCGGGCTGTCGACCATCGGTCGCCCCGCCGTGTTGAAGCTGGTGTTGACCACCACCGGGACGCCGGTGCGCTCGGCGAACGCCGAGATCATCCGGTGCAGCAGTGGCCGCTCAGTGTCGACCGTCTGGATGCGCGCGGTGCCGTCGACGTGAGTGACCGCCGGAATGCGCTGCCGCCACTCCTCGGCCACGTCGTGCACAAACAGCATGTACGGGCTCGGCAGAGGTCCGCGTGAAAAGATCTCCGCGGCCCGCTCGGCCAGCACCATCGGCGCCACCGGCCGGAACTGTTCGCGGCCCTTCACCCGGTTCAGGCGCTCCAGGTTGGCGGTGTCGCGCGGGTCGGCGAGCAAAGACCGGTTGCCCAGCGCCCGCGGTCCGAACTCGGAGCGACCCTGAAACCATCCGACCAGCGCGTTGCCCGCCAACGCGTCAGCCACCGCGGCCGCGATGTCAGCGGGTCGCTCGTAGTTGACATCGGCCTCGTCGAGAATCGCGGAAACCTCGTCATCTTCCCAGCTACGCCCGAGAGAAGCAGATGGCATCGGGGTGATCGGTTCGCGGTGCTCGGCGGCCAACGCCAGCGCCGCCCCGAGCGCGGTGCCGGCGTCGCCGGACGCCGGCTGTACCCAGACGTCGCCGAAACCGCCCTCGGCGAACAACCGGGTGTTGGCCACGCAGTTCAGCGCCACACCGCCGGCCAGGCAGAGGGTGTCCGAGGCGGTGCGGGACCGTAGCCAGCCGACCAGCTCGAGCAGCACGTCTTCGAGCACCCGCTGCACACTGCAGGCCAGATCGGCGTGCGCGGGGTCCAGACCGGTGTCGGCGGCGTCGCGGGGCCCGGTGAACTCAGTGAAGTCGACCGATTCGGTGCGGAACGTGCCGTCGGCGCAGGCGTAAACCAGCTCGCTGAGCCGGTCCGCGTACGACGGTCGCCCGTAGGAGGCCATCGCCATCACTTTGTACTCGTCGCTGGACCGTTTGAAGCCCAGGTGCTCGGTCAGACTTTCATAGAGCAAGCCAAGTGAGTGCGGAAGTTGTTGTGAAGCAAGGATATCGAGCTTGCCGTCGCGGTACTCACCGGCCAGCATGGAAGTGGCTTCACCGCGTCCGTCCACCACCAGCACCGCGCTGTCCGGTTGCGGTGATGCCAGCGACGTCGACGCGGCATGTGCCACATGGTGGCGCACATGGCGGACGATGCCGGGGTCCAGGCCTGGCAGCGCCGCGGCCAGGAACCGTGGCGCGCGCCGCGCGTAGAGCGTGCGCAGGTACTCCCAGTCCTGATCCTGGCCGGCGAGTGCGCCGCCGGCCACCTCGGCCAGTGCCGGATCATACGAATAGCCGACCGCGTCGAGGTCGGCTGCGGTGAGGCCGCCCTGCTTCAGGCACCAACGGGCGGCAGCGGTAGGCATCTCCCAGGTGGAGAACGCCACCGCCTGTTTGCCGTGCTTACGCCGGGAGAACCGCTCCTCCTCGGCGGCAGCAACGACCTTTCCGTCGACGACGAGCGCTGCCGCTGGGTCGTGGAAGACCGCGTTGATGCCGAGAATTCGCACCGTGGCACTCCTGGAGGTCGCAGAGTCAGGAGCAAAACGCATACATGTGTTTTGCTTCTCGACAAGCAGTTACCCACACATCTGCGCACTAAACGGTCAGCGCAGCAAAGCGGCTTGTGCGCGGAACCAGTCGAGGGTCTGGGCGAGTCCGTCCTCTGCGTCGACCTTCGGCTCCCAGCCCAGGAGTTCACGCGCGCGGGTGATATCGGGGCAGCGACGCTGCGGATCGTCCTGCATGGCGGGGATGTAATGGACGGGCGAGGTGCTGCGGGCCTGGTCGCGGATGATCTCGGCGACGCGTAGCACAGTCAGTTCGGTGGGGTTTCCGATATTCACCGGGCCGGTGATGTCGCTGGCGGCCAACGCAAGCAAACCGCCGATGGTGTCGTCGACGTGGCACAGCGACCGGGTTTGCTGACCGCTGCCTGCGACGGTGATCGGCTCGCTGCGCAGGGCCTGCAGACAGAAGTTGGGCACCATGCGGCCGTCGTCGGCACGCATCCGCGGACCGTAGGTGTTGAAAATACGCGCCACCGCCACATCGGCTTGCCGGGTGCGGTGGTGAGCGAACACCAATGCTTCGGCAAACCGCTTCGCTTCGTCGTAAACACTGCGCGGCCCGATGGGATTGACGTTGCCCCAGTAGGTTTCGGACTGGGGATGGGCCAGCGGATCACCGTAGACCTCGCTGGTCGAAGCCAATACGAAACGCGCATCGCAGCGTTCGGCAATCTCTAAGGCGACCGCCGTGCCCTGCGAGCCGACCCGCAGGGTTTCCACCGGCAGTTTCAGGTAGTCCGGCGGCGAAGCCGGGGACGCAAGGTGAAAGACCGCATCGAACGGCCCGTGCAACCGCGGGTCCGCGCGGTCTTCGGTGATGTCGTGCGCTATGAACTCCAAACCACCCCAGCTCTGCAGATCGGTGACGTTCGCCGCTGAACTGGTGGACAGATTGTCGACGCACACCACCTGAGCGCCGGTGCTCAGCAGGCGGTCACACAGGTGGGTGCCCAAAAAGCCTGCCCCACCGGTGACCAGGACGCGGTTGAGCTCAAGCACGACGCGCGGGTACCCACTTCACGCTCCGGCAAACGCCGCTGCCGACCGGCATGGCCGGAAAGGGGCGCTACCGGCACCGGTTTTCACCGGCCCGGGGCCGGGTAGCTCACCGATATGGAGCACCCTGGGCCCCGCACCTCGTTCGTCATCGCAACCAGGGACCGCGCCGTCGACCTAGCCGAGACGCTACATCGCCTGCTGGATACCACGTCCTGCCCAGTCATCGTGGTAGACAACGGCTCCCGCGACGAGAGCCGTGAGATCACCAACGCGATTGTCAACGACCACCCGCACGGCGGCCGGGTGCAACTGATCGCGCTGAGCAGCAACCAGGGTGCGGTGGCTCGAAATTTTGGGGTCGCCGCGTGTCAGACGCCCTACGTCGCCTTTTGTGACGACGACTCGTGGTGGCAACCGGACGCGACGCACATCGCCGAAGGGGAGTTCGACCGGCACGCCGATCTGGCGTTGTTGGCCGCCCGCACGGTGATAGAGCCGGGCGGACGCACTGACGCGTTCAGCGACTTGCTGGCCGACAGTCCGCTGGGCCGGTTGCCCGGCCTGCCCGGCCCGCTGGTACTGGGATTTCAGTCGTGTGCAGCGGTGGTGCGTAAAACCGCGTTCGAAGCCGCGGGCGGCTTCAGTCCGATTCTGCACTTTCGTGGCGAAGAGCAATTGCTGGCACTGGATCTCGCGGTCGCCGGATGGCGATTGTGTTATTGCCCCACGATGGTGGCTCACCACCGGCCGTCGCCGCGGCGCAAAGCGCCTGCGGCACAACAGGCGCGAGTGTTGCGAAACGACTTTCTCACATCGTGCATGCGACGACCTCCGTCGGTCTGCCTGGCTAAATCCGTACCGCTGCTGCGCGCGGCCACCTGCGACCGCTCGCATCTGCGCGCCGCCGCCGAGGCGCTGAAACGGCTACCCGCGGCGCTGCGTCACCGCCGCGTGTTGCCGCCGCAGTGGGAGTATCAGGTACGCCTACTCGAGGCCCAGTCCGATCAGGTCTGATTGCGGCCAATTCGGTTGTTGCGCGCTTCAAGCCAACTCCGGAGTCAGCCGGATTGGCGCCCGCTGACCGATAAGGCGGCGAGCCTGCCCGCCGGAACGAGACGCTGGTACACCTTCAGCGTGTCCGCGGCTATCCGGTCCCACGAGTAGCGCGACTCGGCCCGGCGTCGTCCGGCCGCACCCCACTCCGTGAGCCGGGCCGGATCGGAAAGCATCCAGTTGAGCCCGGCCGCACAGGCCGACGGATCCTTGGGCGACACCAACAAACCGGTCATGCCGTCGACCACCGTGTCCAGCATTCCACCGACCGCCGTGGCCAACACGGGTACGGCGCACGCCATCGCCTCCACTGGCACGATGCCGAATGGCTCATACCACGGTGTGCAAGCCACCACGTCGGCACGGCGCAACACCGCCGGCATCTCCGCACGCGAGACCGATCCGCACAACCGCACTCGGTCGGCAACACCGAGTCTGCGGGCGAGGGCCCAAAGACGTTGCGCCTCAACGTCTTCGGTCAGCACGCTGGCAGCCGGTCCGCCCACGATCAACAATTCGACGTCGGGAACGGCCGGCATGGCCTGGATCAGTATGTCGAATCCTTTGCGTGGCACCAATCTGCCGATGGAAACGACACGACGGAGACCCTCGTGTCCGACGACTGGCTCCGGGCAGAACCGCGACAGGTCGACCCCGCAGGGAATCACCGAGATCCGCGAGCGCGGCCGACCCAGGCGGGCCAGCTCGAACACCTCGTCGGTGCACGTCGCCGCTACCCAGTCGACGTTACGCGCCAGCGACTGTTCCAAATTGAGGCGGACCGGCGGGCTGGTGTCCTGCATACCCTGATGCCGCCGCTTGACCACACCGAGCGCATGGAAGGTCTGCACAGTGGGCACATCACGCGCCCGAGCCGCGCGCAGGGTCGCGATGCCCGACATCCAGAAGTGAGCGTGGGCGACGTCCGGAGGCTCGTCTTGCCATTGATCAATCAAGAACTGGCCGAAAACCGGCATATGCGCCAGCAACTCGTCTTTGGGCAGCGCCTCCGGCGGTCCGGCGGGCACGTTCACCACGGTGTATCCGTCCGGGGTCGATACCCGTTCGGGCAGATCGGAACTGTCCCGGCGGGTGTAGACCACCACCTCGTGGCCCCGTCGGGCCAGCGCGGCCGACAGCTCGGCCACATGGACGTTCTGGCCGCCGGCATCAACACCGCCCAGGACCGCCAACGGGCTGGCGTGCTCCGAGACCATGGCGATCCTCATCGGCCCGCCGTTGCCTGCCGGCTGCTTGCCAGAACTCACCCGCACACCTCCTCGATCAGCTGGTCCCAGTCCCGCAGGAACCGGTCGAGGCCGAAATATTTCAGCGCGAGCTGGCGAGCCGACTTTCCGGCGGCTCGCGCTGCCTCCGGGTCGGCGATGTAGTGCCGCAGTGCGTCACCGAGGGTACCGATATCGGCGCTGACGACACCGGCCTCACTGGGCACCGTCAGGGGAGCCATCGTAGAGGCCACCGCCACCACCGGCATGCCCAAATGCATCGCCTCGAGCAGCGAGATACCCAGCGACGTCCAGCGCGCGGTGTGCACATACACCCGGCGGCGCGCCACATCGTCGAACAGGCTTGGCGGTGCGACATCACCGCGCCCGTGCACACGCGTGTCGTCATCGGCCCCGACTCGGTTGAGGTCCCGGGTTCCCATGCCCCACACGTCGATCGGCGCCCACGCCGACAACCGCCACAGCAAATCGGTGCCCACAACTCGGCTGCGCCGAACCGGTTCGTTGATCATCGCCGCGGCGGCGGCCAATTCACCGGTGTAGCGGTCGCCGGGGTCTTTGATGCCGTGGGTGATGACGGCGGTCGGAGCGACACCGTTGTCCCACATCAGGCAGTTGAAGTCGGTGACGTGAACCAGCGTGATGTCGCTGCGATCGGCGATCGGGTGACGACTTTCAGTCGGCGACGGGCGCGGCGCATTGTGCTCCAGGTACACCGCGGGAAAATCCCGGCCCGGGCGCCGGCCCGACCAGGCCGCAAGCAAGTCGAGCTCTTCGGGCCGTTGCAACACCGCGAGATCGATGGGCTGATCGGCAAGTCGTTCGACTTCGACTTCGCGCGCACGCGGCCAACTACGCCCGCACAAGCCGCGACCGTCGGCGTCTCGGGCGGCGTTCACCGGCAGCAAGTAGTGGTGGCGACCGTGCACGAACGCTTCGGTCCACGAGCCATGCACGTGCCAGAGCAAAACGTTTCGCGTCGCTGGCGCCGGCATGCGAGAAGTACTTCCCGGCCACTTTGGCGATCAAACATTCGCCGAGGGGCGCCAGGCGGCGCGTGCGGCTATGACGCGGTCAGTCCCTGAGTGGCCGGACCCTCCAACAACGTGCCGTCGGGCGCGAATCGTGATCCGTGCAAGGGGCATTCCCATGCCTTGCTGGCGTCGTTCCAGTTGACGATTCCCCCCAAATGCGGACACACCGGTGAAACCTTGTGCTGCACATCGTCAACCGTGCACCGAGCCTGCAGGTGCCAGGGCGGGCCGGTGACCACACCGCCGTCATCCGGCGCGGATCGGCCAGTGCGTGTCACCGGCGTCACCCACCCTTTGGTCAAATGGAATCCGACTTCGAGGTTGAGCTGCATCGCGGTGGTGACGCCGGTCAACTCATGCGGGCTCCACGCTGCGAACGCCCTGGACCAGTCCATTCGCCCACCCAGCAGCCGACTGCTGAGCACGAGCGCTGCCGCGGTACCCCCGGTCATCCCCCACTTGTTGAACCCTGTTGCGACAAAGATTTTTTCGTTGCCGGGCAAAATCGGGCCGACATAGGGCAACCGGTCGATCGGCGTGTAATCCTGAGCCGACCAGAAGTGGGTCCGGACAGCTCCGGGGAAGTGGGTTTCCGTCCACGAGGACAACTCGTCGAGCTGCTCAGTCGGGCTCTTACGGCCCACGGTGTGACCGGCGCCGCCGACAATGAGTCGCTCGCCGTCGCCGGTCGGAGCGTAACGCACCGATCTCGTCGGTGACCCCGCGGAGATGAACATCGGGCGGGTGATCTCCCCGGGCACCTTGAACGCGAAAGCGTAGGACCTGCTGGGTTTCAGCCTGGCGAAGAAGCCGCCGCGGTCCAGAATCGGGATGCCGGTGGCCAGCACGACCTGCCCGGCGTCAACCTCGACGTCGCTGCCGTCTTCGCCACCGGCGTGGACGCGCAGCCGCAACCGGTCACCGTGCTCAGACACCGATCGCACCCGGGCGCCTTCGGACAGCCGACCGCCGCGGTCGCTGAGCTCTGTAATCAGACTGTCCAGCAAAGGCATCGGGTCGAACTGAGCCTGGTCAGCCAACCGGACACCGCCGTGGTAGGGGAACGGTACGCCGGCGTCGTCATCCCACTCAGCGTCGAGGCCGGCGAGGCGGGCCGCCGTGAGCTCGGCCCGCGCGGACGGCACTTCTTTCGCCGATTGCGCATAGGTGTAGTCAGCTTCGCGCTGCACCGGAATGCTGTGCTGTTCACAGTGCCGCAGCAGCCAGTCCTGGCCTTCTCGGCTGCCCTTGACATAGTCGCGGGCCAGATCGGCACCGTGCCGGGCGATGATCTTGGTCAGCGAGGTTCCCTGCAACAAGCTGATTTTGCCGGTGGTGTTGCCGGTCGTGACCGCTCCTGCGGTGCGGGCTTCCACCACCAGCACGTCTTTGCCGGCTCGGGCCAGCAGCACCGCTGTGATGAGGCCGGTGATGCCCGCTCCGACGACGACAACGTCGGCCGACGACGCCCCGTCGAGGTGGTGGACCTGGTGATCTGGCGCAGTTCGGTCGTGCCACAGCGACGTCATCCTGCGGGCATACCCGGGCACGCTTCTGCGTCAAACCGGCACCAGCCGAGCGGTGACGGACGAAAAAGTGCGCCAGATCACAAAAATTCGGTTGGGCTCCCTCACCAGCGGGAAGCCGGACACTCGAGACGGCTGAAGCACTGGGCAGGCTCGAGATGTTTGAGCCTGCTCCGAGGCGGGAATGTTGCCGAACGCGGCGGTGACGACCACGCCGGAGGCCGATCGAAACCGGTCGGTCTAACCAACCAAACTCAGAGCCAATGAGGAGGGTCCATGTCGGACGACAAGGACAAGAGCGGACCGGCCGAAGGCGTGCGCGGCGTTGTCGAGGACGTCAAGGGCAAGACAAAAGAGGCCGTCGGAAATGTGATCGGCCAGGATGACCTCGCCCGAGAGGGCTCGGCTCAGCAGGAGAAGGCTGAAGCTCAGCGCGACGCGGCCAAGAAGGAAGCGGAAGCCGACTCAGCCCGCGGTGGTGCGAAGGCGGCTGAGGAGAAGCAGGAATCGCACCAAGACTAGAAGCCTGACAGTAAGCGATGGGCCCGGTCCGATTACGGACCGGGTTCATCGGCTTTTCCGGCATCGTTGTTCAGCGCGCTATCGCGCACTCGAGAGCATTCAGCCGAAGAGCGGTAATGCCCGCTTCCGGGCCAGTGCGTCCATCCCCCGCTGAATGCTTTCCTGCACCTCACGGTACTTCTGGTCGACGTAGTCGTCGTCGTCGGCGCGGGCCGGGTCATGGTCCAGTTCGATCGCGGGCATGAAACGGGTGCGGATCTTGGCGGGCAGCGGCAGCTGCGGAAGCGCCGCCGGGGCGATACCCCAAGGCAGCGACACCGCCACGGGGAAGACCTTGAGTCGCAGGACCTTGTCCAGCCGCAAGGCGCGCGCCAACCCGTCACCACGGATCAGCACCGGCATGGCGTCAGCGCCGCCGACCGTCGCGATCGGCACGATGGGGACACCGGCGCGGATCGCCATTTTCACAAACCCTTTCCGGCCCGCCAGGTTGGCCCGATCGCGCTCCCGCCACGGCCGCAGCGAGTCGACTTCGCCGCCCGGCCACAGCGCGACGTCACGTCCCTCGGCCAGCGCGGTTGCGATGGCATCCGGAGCGGCCGGCAACACCCCCATTGAGCGGAAATAGCGGCCGACGCCCGGAATTGCCATCAACGCGTCATGCGCTGTTCCGTTCAGTGGGCGAGACTGGCCGAACCTTCGCCACCATTGCAGGCCGACGGTCCAGGCATCCCAGACGAACGGCGCGCCGGAATGGATACCGATTAGCAACACCGGCGACTGCGGTATGTTCTCCCAACCGTCTATTTCCATGCGGAACCAGTAGTCAACGAGCAGATTCCAGAAGTATTTCTGCCGCTGCAACGACGCTTCGTCTTGACGGACCAACTCCCAATCACCGGCGCGCTGCGCCACCCAGCCGCTGAAGCCCCCGCTCAGCCCTTCGCGCCGCTCATTCATCGCGGCCCTCGCCTGTTCGGCGTTGCGCTGCGCCTGGTCACGGACGTCGGAGGACCGGTGATCTTTCTCACTCATGCCTGCGGTATACCCAACTCGTCGGCGTTCGCATCGCCGAAACGAAACCTCCCCGCGTCGATCGACGCGGGGAGGTTCTTGTCAACCGCGATACGCGGTCACGGCTGGAGAGCCGGTGTTAGGAAGTCGTCCAGATGAGAACGTCCTCGACTCCGTCGTTGTAGACGACACTGTCCGGCGGGCTGCCGGTGACGTTGAAGTAGATCTTGCCGGTCGACTGTCCGCCCTGACCGATCGGCGCCGGGCTGAGGCCGTTCGGCGTGCCCTCCTCGATCACCCGATAATTCGTCCCGTCGTCCGCCCGGGCATTGAAGTCGTTGATCAGCGGCGTGACGGTGCCGCTGTTCGCCACGGCGGTAATGTCGGCCTGCCAGATCTGCCCCGGGGCGCCCAGGACGGGCACTGTCACGTTGCTCGGCTGCAGGTTACTCACCGTGTAGGCGGTGACCAGCGGCCCGTCGACAAGCTGCTCGGTGGTGCCCAGCCGTTGGACGGTCGGATTCACTGCGGCTGCTGTTGCTGCAGTGAAAATTGTGACTGATGCGATTCCGGCTGCGCCGATCGCACTTTTCATCGCGACCCTGGTGAAATTCACCTTGACCCCTTCCATTGATGTGTTCGGAAACATATGTCGCGGCGCCACTCTTCACAGATCGTCGCCGCACATATTGCGCAATAACCAAAGCATGACACGTTTAAACGCTTTCGAATACCAATGCGCGGAATTCATTGGCACGGACGCGGTAGGCCGGTCAATTACAACGCAAGCGGGTGGTTCAAAATCGAAAAATTGCTCGCGGTGTAAATGCTCGCCGCCAGCACCGTCGTGAGTCGACTGCGACACCGAAATCCGGCTCCTTAAGCGGCCGGTGATTAGCAGGTGGAGGGGCAGGGTAGCCGGTCGGCGAACCGATGCGGAGGTGACAGCGTGGCCCGGCACGTCGAGATCGATCCAGGGTTGTGGGACGAGTTTCACCGCGTGGTGAACATGTCGTCTCGCGAGCTGGCGGACTGGCTGCGCACTCGCTCGGCCGACGAGGAAGCCGAGAAGTTTCCTGATCAGGCCGGAACTGAGACCGGTCAGCGGGTGCTGCGCATCCTGCAGAAACGCCGCGTCGACCTGACTGACGACGACGAGAAGACCATGCGGCGGGTGATCGACCGCATCCACGCCGAACGTGGTGACGACCTCGAACCGACCGCCGGCCAGGACAACTGGCGACACCGACTGATGACCATCGGTCACGACCCGTTGAAACCGTCGTAGCGCCGAGCAGAGCAGCGCCGCGGGGCATCAACTGAAGGGGACAAGAGGAGGACATGCTCATGGAACGTGGCAGTGGAAAGCACAGCCCACGAGAAGACGAAGCACTCAAGCATGAGCTGCGCGGAACCCTGCAGGGCAATCGGTCGAGCCGCGCCGAGGAGTGGCGGGACCCCGAGCCCCCGGCCGACGACGATCCCGACGTTCCCAACGCCATTCCGCCGTCCCAACGGCCCTGAATCGTTACCGGGAAAGCGACGCCGTAGTCGCCGCGCCGACAGCCTCTTGCTACGGCAGTTCCGGAGGATGTTCGTAGGTTCCGGTGGCCTGGAAGATAACCCGCCGTGCAATCTGTACGGCATGATCGGCGAACCGTTCGTAGAAGCGGCCCAATAAGGCGAGATCGACAGCCGCGGCCACCCCGTGCCGCCAACCTGGATCAACCAAGGCGGCCAGCGTCTGGCGGCGCAGGTCATCCATTGCGTCGTCGTCGCGGCGGATCTGAGCCGCCCTGGACGGATCCAGCGAGGACAACACGTCAAAGGCGCCGGTGCCCAAAGCGACGGCCAAAGCACCCATTTCGGCGAAGTAGCCCTCGACCTCGATCGGCACCGCACGGTTAGGAAAGCGGCGGCGCGCGATCTTGGCGATGTGTGCGGCCAATCCGCCCATCCGTTCGGCGTCCGCCGCGATCTGGAGTGCACTGACCACCGACCGAAGATCCGCCGCCACCGGCGCCTGAAGGGCCAACAGACGCACCGCGATCTCCTCGGCGTGCGCGCTCATGGCTGCAATGTCGTCTTGGCCCACGATCACGCCCTCGGCGCGCTCGAGATCAGCCTGCAGCAGTGCCTCGGTGGCACGCCGAATGGCACCAGTGGCCGTGCCGCACATATCGCTCAGCTGAGCTGTCAGTGCTTCAAGCTGCTGTTGGTAGGCGGTCCGCATCTTCGACGATTCGGTCCTCACGTCGTCGGCCAACTGCGCGTAAGACGGCCGATTACCCGGTGACCGGTCGCCCTACACTTCGGCGAGACATTCGCCAATTCCGGGCGGGAGACCCGGCCGCTTGCCGTTGACGGTCGCCGACGCCGAGCAAGGCGAAGACTGAGCGCTCAGCGTCCCCGTACTCGGCGGTTGTGCTTCTTGATGGCGTCGACGAGTTCCGGCTTGCTCATGGTCGAGCGGCCGCGCACATCGAGCCGTCGCGCGATGTCCAGCAGATGTTTCTTGCTGGCATTGGCGTCCACGCCTTCGGCGGACTTGCCGCTGTTCTGCGGACCCCCGCCCTCGGCGAGCTGATCAGACGGCCCGCGCTTCTCCTTGGGCTCCCAATGGTCGCCGACCTTCTCGAAACTGTGCTTGACGGCCGAGTACGCCACCCGGTGGGCGCGCTGCTCGTCGCCGTACTGGTCCGCCGCGGCATCATGCGCCTTGGCGAAGGTCCGTTGCGCTTTGTCGTCAGACCGCTGCAGAGTACTGGGCAGCTCGCTCTTCTTCGCCTTGCCGCCTTTGGTTGTCTTGGGCATCAGACGCCTCCCGTTTATGTCATCGTGCCAGCCGAGTCACCCTTCGGCTGCTTGCTGCGCCCACGCGTACGCCAGCTGGAGGAAGTCGGCCCCTGCCAGGGCGGTGAAACTACCTGCCACCAGCCGGGTGAACCGCGGCGCGAAGATCAGTCCGATGACGAACGCGGTGGCCACCCACACGTCCAGACAGAATGGGCAGGTCAGCAACTCTCCCAGACTGTGCCGCAGCTGGCTTTGCTGCCGAGGTTTCTCCTGCAGCTCGGCCGGACCACCGGTCCCGGCATAGTGGGTGAACGGCACCCGCAGCGGGCTGGTCACCGCGTCTTTGGTCAGCGTGCGGGACAGCTTGTGAGTGCCCGCTGTCACGGTGAGCAGGTCGATGACGCGCCACCGGTCCGGCAAGGTCCGGCCGGTGAGTGCGGCCAGCAGCGCTGTCAGGGCAACCAGCGAACTGTAGATGATCAGAACCGCCACATAGCCGCTCAACGGGCGCGGCTCCTCGCCGCTGTAGGCGTCAGCCTCCTGCTGAACCCGATCGGCCACGGCCGCGCCGGCTTCCGCTGCTTCAGCCACTACTACTCCTCCGTCGGCGTCTGGTCTGGATGCGGTTACCCGAAGTGGGTGTTGCGCAATCCACACCGGCCGCCGCCGGGAAGTGCGGACGGTGGCGTTTCTCGACGAGCGGCGCGGGTATAGGTACCCGACCAATGAAAGGACGGTTGTCGTGGCTGATTCTGCCGGCGACGCGCCTGCTGTGTTGTTCGACCTGGACGGGACGCTGGTCGACACCCTGTTCCACCATGCGGTGGCTTGGCATCGAGCGTTCCTCGATGTCGGCCAAGAAGTGCCATGTTGGCGCGTACAAGGACTTGTCGGCCGCTCCGGCGATGAACTCGTCAAGACTCTCATCGGCGAAGACTTGGCCGAGAAGCACGGTGACGAGGCAAAAGAACGGCACAGCCGCTACTTCGCTGAGTTCGAATCAGACCTGCGCGCAACGCCGGGCGTTCGCGGTCTGCTCGAGAAGCTTTCCGATGAAGGCTGGCACACCGTGCTGGCTTCGTCGGCGGGCGAGAAGACCTTGGGCTTGCTGCGCCGGGTGCTCGACGTAGACGACCTGCTGTCCGAGGTGACCTCGAGCGCAGACGCCGAGGAGGCCAAACCGGATCCGGACATCGTCAATACCGCACTCGAGCGGGTCGGCCGCGACGAGAAGCGGGCGATCTTCGTCGGCGATGCAGTGTGGGACATGGAAGCCGGCAAACGAGCCGGGGTGCCCACCGTTGCGGTGCTCTGCGGCGGGGTCGCACGTGAGGCACTGGAAAAGGCCGGTGCGGCGGCGGTCTACGACGACCCGCAGGACATCTTGGATCACTTCGAGGAGTTCACCGAGCTGCTGCGGTCGTGAGGGCGGCTCAGCCGACCCGGTTCAACTCGATGCCATTGTGTTCGTCAGCCACCTTCAACAACCTTTTCACCGAACAACCGGCCGACCTGATGGTCGGCCGGTTGGGTGATGATTCCCAAATAGCTTGGCTGCAAAAGCAGTTCGATCAGCCCAGATGCGCCGAGAGCAGCCAGGCGGGCATCGACTTGCGCCCATTGCCCTCGTCGCGCAATTCCACCGGCATGTTGGGAAAGCCGGTCTCCGGGATGTTGGCGTAGATACGGGCGGGCCGGATCTCGTCGACGGCCCAGTACTTCGAAACGGCTTGGCGCAGTTCGTCTTCGGTGACGGCGTTGGCCGGCCCGGCCGGCATGCCGGCACGGTCGAAGACCAGGACGTAGTAATGGGCACCGGGTGCCGCGGCGCGCACGATTGACTGCTGGTAGCCGTCGCGCAGCTCCACCGGCATGGAGTGGAAAAGGGTGCTGTCCACGATGGTGTTGAAACGGCCTTCGGAACCGGTCGGATAGCTGCTGAAATCAGTGATGTCGGCGACCTCGAAAGTGGCATTGTCCAAGTCCTGGTCGGCCGCTTTGGCTTTGGCCAACTCGATTGCGGTGGGCGATGCGTCGAGCCCGACGGTGCGGTGCCCCAGTGCGGCCAGGTGTAAGGACAACGCGGCTTCACCGCAACCGGCGTCGAGCACGTCCCCAGTAATTTTGCCCTGATCAATCAACGCCGCGATCTCCGGCTGTGGTTCGCCGAGACTCCACGGCGGCCGCACACCTTTGCCGAACTCTCCAGCTTCTCCCCGGTAGGCGGGGTCGAAATCGAAGTCGAATTCCTGTACGTCAGTCATGTTCCATGTATATCAAGCTACCTGATAAGTGTCAAGGAAGTTGATATGCGGCGCGGTCGACCAAGGCGACGTTCGTTACTGCCGCGCCGGGGCGAGATCAGGCTTGTGCGGCCGAGGCGATGTGCGCCCAAGGCCGGGCCTCTTCGAGCTCATAAGCCAGCTCCAGCAGAAGCGCTTCGCGTCCGACGTCGGCAGACAGCATCATGCCGACGGGCAGGCCGGTCGCAGATTGCGCCAACGGCAGTGAGATTGCGGGCTCCCCCGTGACGTTTTGCAGTGGGGTGAACGCCACCCAACCGATCAGCCGGTCAACGATCTGCTGGTAGTCCGCGGTGGGGTCCAGGTAGCCGACCGGCGGCGTGTGATCGGCGAGCGTCGGTGTCAATACCGCGTCATAGCTGCGGAAGAACCTGGCGGTGCGCCGCCGGATCGCCCGCAGCCGCAGGATCACCCCCGGCATGCGGTGCAGGTTAGGACCGGCTTTGCGGTCGAGACCGAGAATAAGATTGTCCAGCAGCGAGCGGTCGAAGGATGCGCCGAACGCCCGCCGGCCGGTCCGCACCTGGGCCATCGCGAGCAGCGCCCAGTAGAGCACGAAGTCGGTGACGAAGCTGGCCGGTACCGGCGGCTGGTCGAGGTGCTCGACGTGGTGGCCGAGTTCTTCAAGCAGGCCGGCCGACTGCAGGGTCAGGTCGCGGACCTCCGGACTGCTCTCGCGTTGCACCGAATGGGTCAGCACCGCGATCTTCAGTCGTTGCCGGCCCGGGCCGGTGACATCACCGATCGGCCGCAGTCGCCGGTCGCGCCAACTTCTCTCGGCTTCCCGGTAAAACGCCGCCGTGTCGCGGACCGATCGGGACAACACCCCGTTGGTGACGATGCGGACCGGCATTCGGCGCACGTCGGCGTCAAGCGGTAGCCGGCCACGCGACGGCTTGAGCCCGACCAAACCGTTGCAGGCAGCGGGTATCCGGATCGAGCCGCCACCGTCGTTGGCGTGGGCGATCGGCACCGCGCCGGCGGCGACGAAGGCGCCCGAACCTGACGACGAAGCTCCGGCGGTGTGCGCTGGATTCCACGGATTGCGCACCGGCCCGAGGCGGGGATGCTCGGCCGACGCGCTGAACCCGAACTCCGACATTTGAGATTTGCCCAGGGCGATCAGTCCGGTGCCCAGGTACAGCCGGGTGAACTCGCCGTCGGCCGCGGCCGGGCGAGGTTGCCAGGCGTCGCTGCCGCGCATCGTCGGCATACCCGCAACGTCGACGTTGTCCTTGACGAACGTCGGCACGCCGGTGAAGTAGCCCCGTCGGGACGGTGCTGCGGCTTCAGCGCGGGCGCGGTCGAACGCCTGATATGCCACGCCGTTGAGCGCAGGGTTGACCGCTTCAACGCGGGCAATCGCAGCCTCGACCACCTCGGCCGCCGATACCTGACCGGTCCGGACGGCCTCGGCAACCCCAACCGCGTCGAGGTCCGCGAGCGCGTCATCACCGAAGGCGTGCACAGGTTGCATGTCGCGCTGCCTGGGATGCGTCAGGCCTGGCCTACCTCGAACCGGACGAACCGGGTCACTTTCACGCCGGCCTCGTCGAGCAACGCCTTGACGGTCGTCTTGCCGTCGGACACCGACGGCTGCTCGAGCAGCACTACGTCCTTGAAGAAGCCGTTCAGCCGACCCTCGACGATCTTGGGCAACGCCTGCTCCGGCTTGCCCTCGTTACGGGAGGTCTCCTCAGCGATGCGGCGCTCGTTGGCGACCACGTCTTCGGGCACGTCGTCGCGGCTGAGGTACCGCGCTTTGAGCGCGGCGATCTGCAGCGCGACGGCGTGGGCGGCCTCGGTGCTGCTCTCCGAGCCGGAACCTTCGTACTCGACCAGCACGCCGACGGCCGGCGGCAGGTCGGCGGCCCGCTTATGTAGGTAGGTCTCGACGGTGCCGTCGAAGGTTGCGACGCGGCGTAGCTCCAGCTTCTCGCCGATCTTGGCGGACAAGTCGGCGATGGCCTGCTCGACGGTCGTGTCGCCCACAGAGGCGGCTTTAAGTGCGTCGACATCGGTGGCCTTCGATGCCGCGGCAGCCGAGACGATCTTGTCGGCCAACCCCTGGAATTCGGCATTCTTGGCGACAAAGTCGGTCTCGGAGTTCAGTTCGATCAGCGCGCCGTCCTTGGCGGCCACGAGGCCTTCGGCGGTGGCTCGCTCGGCACGTTTGCCGACGTCTTTGGCGCCCTTGATGCGCAGCACCTCGACGGCCTTATCGAAATCGCCGTCGCTGTCGGCCAGCGCGTTCTTGCAGTCGAGCATGCCGGCGCCGGTCACCTCGCGCAGCCGCTTGACGTCGGCAGCGGTGAAGTTCGCCATATCAGCCTTCCGTGAGGGTTGTTTCGGTCGCACCCGCAGCGGCTTCGGTGGGGGCGGTTGCGGTCGCAGTCGCCGTTGCTGAAGCCAGCAGCTCCTGCTCCCATTCGGCCAGCGGCTCGGCCGCGTCGGCCTCTGGCTTGCCGTCGCCGCGGCCCAGCCCGGCGCGGGCCTGCAGGCCCTCGGCGACCGCGGAGGCGATCACCTTGGTGAGCAGCGCGGCGGAGCGGATGGCGTCGTCGTTGCCCGGGATCGGGTAGTCGACCTGGTCGGGATCGCAGTTCGTGTCCAGAATCGCAATGACCGGGATACCCAGCTTGCGGGCCTCGCCGACGGCGATGTGCTCCTTGTTGGTGTCGACCACCCAGACCGCCGAGGGCACCTTATTCATGTCCCGGATGCCGCCCAGGCTGCGTTCCAGCTTGTTCTTCTCCCGGGTCAGGCCCAGGATCTCTTTCTTGGTGCGGCCCTCGAAGCCGCCCGTCTGCTCCATCGCCTCGAGTTCCTTGAGGCGCTGCAGCCGCTTGTGCACAGTGGAGAAGTTGGTCAGCATGCCGCCCAGCCAGCGCTGGTTGACATACGGCATGCCGACGCGGGTGGCTTCGGCGGCGATTGATTCCTGAGCCTGCTTTTTGGTGCCGACGAACAGCACGCTGCCGCCGTGCGCAACCGTTTCTTTGACGAACTCGTACGCCTTGTCGATGAAGGTCAGCGTCTGCTGCAGGTCGATGATGTAGATGCCATTGCGGTCGGTGAAGATGAACCGCTTCATTTTGGGATTCCACCGTCGGGTCTGATGCCCGAAGTGGGTGCCGCTGTCAAGCAGCTGCTTCATGGTTACTACGGCCATGGGAGTGCCTTACGTGTTTCCGGTTGTTTGCCCGGCGTCGGGTTGAAGCCGGGCCCTGGTGTCTGCGGGATGCCAGACCCGCCTGTGCTGCATTCGGCGGGACCGCGCGGCATCCGGTCGGTGAGCAGACACGCGAAGTCAGCCCGCTTCCGCGAGCTGCGCAGCTGAGTTTACACCCCGCTAGCTGGTGGTTTGTCCACAGCGCAGGGTGTGCAGGTCTGGCGGTGGCGCCGGCACCGCGGTGAACTGAGCCGGTGCGGTTCTTCGCGATGCTACTGACGGCGACGCTGCTGGTCACCGGCCCGGCGCAAGCGGAAGACGTCCGGCTGGACTGGCCGTTGCGGCCCCCGCCCGCGGTGCTGCGCGGCTTCGACGCGCCGAAGCCGAACTGGACTGCCGGCCACCGCGGCGTCGACCTGGCCGGCGCGGCCGGTCAGCGGGTATACGCCGCCGGGGCGGCCACCGTGGTGTTCGCCGGTGAGCTGGCCGGTCGCCCGGTGGTGTCGTTGGAACACACGGGCGGTTTGCGGACCAGCTACGAACCCGTACACGCGGCCGTCACGGCGGGGCAGCGGGTGGACGGCGCTACGGTGATCGGCGAGCTGGTGGCCGGGCATCCGGGATGTCCGGCCGCGGCGTGCCTGCACTGGGGCGCGATGTGGGGAGCGGCGGCGCGCGCCGACTACATCGACCCGCTGGGCTTGCTGGCTGTGACGCCGATTCGGCTGAAACCGCTGCATGGCTGATCCAGCGTGCAGCCTCGGCGATTCGCCGTTTTCGACTCCGGCACAGCCGCACACCGGAAACCGCGATTGCCCACTCGAGCGGCAGCTAAGCCCGCGGATGTGCTTGGTCGTGCACCGCTCGCAGTCGGGCGACGGTGACGTGGGTGTAGAGCTGCGTGGTGGCCAGGCTGGCGTGGCCGAGCAGCTCCTGCACGATGCGCAGGTCGGCGCCGCCTTCGAGCAGATGGGTGGCTGCGCTGTGGCGCAGCCCGTGCGGCCCGATGTCCGGTGCCCCGGGCACCGCGGCGACGGTCTGGTGCACGACGGTGCGGGCCTGCCGGACGTCGAGGCGTCGGCCGCGGGCGCCGAGCAGCAGCGCCGGGCCGGACTCGGAGGTGGCAAGCGCGGGTCGTCCGTCGGCCAGCCACGCCTGCAGCGCGTCGGCGGCCGGCTCGCCGAACGGTGCGCTGCGCGGCTTGTCGCCCTTGCCGATCACCCGCACCACCCGATGCACGGTGTCGACGTCATCGACATCCAGTCCGCACAGCTCGCTCACCCGGATCCCGGTGGCATACAACATCTCCACGATCAGCCGGTCCCGCAGCGCCAGCGGATCCCCCTGCTGTGCTCCGCAATTCGACGCTGCCATCGCGGCCAGCGCCTGGTCCGGGCGCAGCACCGCCGGCAGCGTGCGACGCGCCTTGGGTGTCTGTAGCCGCGCAGCGGGATCGTCTGCGATCAGACCGCGGCGCACCGCCCACGCGGTGAACGCCTTGACCGCCGAGGTGCGGCGGGCCAATGTGGTACGCGCCACCCCGGCACCGGCCGCGACGGCCAGCCAAGACCGCAGCAGCGGCAGGCTCAGTGCCCGCAGGCCCGAGTCCGGGGCACGCTCAGCCAGGAAACTGAACAGCGACCGCAGATCTGAAAGATAAGCCCGACGGGTGTGCGCGGAGCGGCCGCGCTGCAACGCCAGGAATTCGTCGAACTCGTCAAGAATCGCCTCCACCCCACTACCGTCGCAAACCTGCCCCGACCGTGTTCAGCCGACGCGCCGCAACGTGTCCGGGGTGAGATCTTTGAGGGTGGGATAGCCGTCGATGGCCATGATCAAGTCGGCTTCGGCCAGCAGCGAGCGCAGCACGTGCACGATCCCGTCGACGCCGTCGAGGGCCAGACCGTAGGCATAGGGGCGGCCGACGCCCACCGCGGTGGCACCCAACGCCAGCGCCTTGACGATGTCTGAACCGGTACGGACGCCGGAGTCGAACAACACCGGCAATCCGTCGGCCGCCTCGACCACCCCGGGCAGGCACTCGATCGCAGGCAAACCGCCGTTGGCCTGGCGTCCGCCGTGGTTGGAGCAGTAGATGCCGTCGACGCCGCCGTCTTTGGCGCGACGGGCGTCGTCGGGGTGGCAGATTCCCTTGAGCAGCAACGGAAGCGTGGTCAGCGAGCGCAGCCACGGCAGGTCGTTCCAGGTCAGCGCCGATCCGAAGATCTGCGCCCAACGCCGCACAACGCCTTGCGGGTCCTCTTCTGGGGAGCGTTCGAGGCCGGCGAGGAAGACGGGGTCGCTGGTGTAATTGGCCAGGCAGTGTCCGCGCAGTTGAGGAAAGTTGGCGGTGCTCAGGTCGCGCGGCCGCCAGCCGGGCACCCAGGTGTCGAGCGTGACGATGATGCCCTTGACGCCCGCGGCCTCCGCCCGGTGCACCAGGCTGGCGGCCAACTCCCGGTCGGGCGGCGTGTAGAGCTGGAAGAAGCCCGGTGTATCGCCGAATTCAGCGACGACGTCCTCCATCGGGTCTACGGTCAGCGTGGACATCACCATCGGGACACCGGTGCGCGCCGCTGCGCGGGCCGTGGCCAGGTCACCGTGGCCGTCTTGAGCGCAGATGCCGATCACGCCGATCGGAGCCATGAAAATCGGCGACGGCAGCGTCAACCCGAACAGTTGGACCGACAAGTCGCGTTCGGTGGACCCGGCGAACATCCGGGGTAACAGCCCCCAGCGCTCGAAGGCCGTGCAATTGGCCCGCTGGGTGCGCTCGTCGCCGGCGCCGCCGGCGACATAGGACCACACCGAAGCCGGCATCGCCGCAGCGGCTTTCGCCTCCAGCTCGGCGAAAGCGATGGGCATCGTGGGTACGACCCCGCCGAGGCCCTGCAGATATATCTCGAACTGGTAGTCGCCGTAGGCCATGCAGCCAAGGATGCCAGCCGGCGGTCAGTCCGGAGTGCCGCCCGCCTCGGCTTGCGCCAGCTCCTTCTTCCACTGACGGAAGGTCTCTTCGGTGCGACCGCGCCGCCAGTAACCGGAGATGGACGTCCACTTGGCCTCCACCGCGCGTTCTTTGCGGATGTAGGGACGAAGGTTGTGCATAACGGCCTGCGCTTCGCCGTGGATGAAAACCTGCACCTGCCCCGGCAGCCAGGGAGCGGTTCGCACCGCTTCGATCAGCGGAGCGTGGTCACCGGCCCGGTCCTCGGGAACCAGGTCGGCGCGTCCGCCGCGGTAGATCCAGTGCACCTGCACACCTTCCGGCGCGGTCAGGGCGACCTCGTCCTCGGGTCCGGCAACCTCAATGAATGCGTTGCCGACCGCGTCGGCGGGCAGCGCCGCCAAGGCCACGCTGATGGCCGGCAGCGCCGATTCGTCGCCCGCCAGCAGATGACTGTCGGCCGACGGGTCCGGGGCGTAGGCGCCGCTCGGGCCCATCAGGTACACCGGCTGGCCGGGTTGCGCTGTTGCCGCCCAGGTTCCTGCGGTGCCGTGCTCACCGTGCGTGACGATGTCGAGTGCCAGTTCGCGTGACACCGGGTCGGCGCGGCGCACCGTCAACGTGCGGACGACGGGCCGGCGTTCGGCGGGGAGCTCGTTGAAACTGTCCAGCGTCAACGGCTGTGGTAGGCCGGCCACGTCGACGTCGTCGGCGACGAACACCACTTTCACGTAGGAGTCCGTGAATTCGTTGGGCTTGAACGTGTCGAACCCGCTGCCGCCCAGCACCACGCGGACCATGTGGCGGGTGAGTTCTTCGCGGCCCAGCACTTCGAAGGTGTGTACTGGTCGACCGGCCACGTTTCCTCCTGCCTCGCCCGTGGCCCGCTGGCTGTCGGGCTCCCGCCGACTATACGAGCTTCGCGTACCGCCTCCCCGAAGCCGGACGATGCGCCACCGGCCGTCGTGACGCTCTGTCAGGCCACAATTCCGACCCAAGAGTGCGGCGGCCCGACTGAATCGAGGTACTTCTCCCGTTTCAGCCGGGGCGGATCAAACCCGTTGATACGGTGCGCAAAAACTGAGAGGATTTCATGAGCCGCAGTACTTATCCCTTAATGTCCGCAGCGGTGGCCGTCGGTCTGGTTGCCTCAGCTTGCAGCAGTCCTTCTCATTCGGCGACCAAGACAACGTCCCCGGTCCCGGCGACGCAACTGCAATCGCTGGTGCCCGCGCCGGCGAACACTCAGCGCACCGACGGCCCTGATTCCATTCCGGACAACGGCATACACATGCACTTCTTGGTCAACGGATCGCCGACCGACGTCATGGACTCGTACAAGACCGCGCTCGAAGGCAAGGGCTGGGCGGTGACCGTCGTGAGTTCAGGTGGCTGGGGCGGAGCCGGCGGCGCCACCTACACCGCGACGCAAGGCAACACCTACGGTGTGTTTGGCGGAGGAGGCTCCACCAGCACCACCGACATCAGCGCCTGCGCATGGCCGTCCAAACCCTCGAACCCGAACTGTGGTGGCAGCAACCGACGGTAAACACTTCGAGCTGAGCAATAATCGACCGCCCGCGATGCCACTTAAAGGGCCTGGCAGTCTGCTCGGACTCCCGCGACTATCCGAGGCGTCCAGGGGCGCCTCCTGGTCGTCGGACAATGCGCCACTGACCGTCGCGGCGCTCCGTCAGACCTGCTATCTCCAACATCGCCAACGGACCCAGGACGTGCCCTGTCGAGACGCCGGCGGCGACGGCGATCTCCTCGACCGTGGCGACGCCGCGGCCCGGCAGCGCCTCATACACGCGTCGCTCCTCGTCGTTGAGCCCGTCGAGCACCGTGGCCGGGCGGACCTGCTCGGGCGCCAATTCACCGATCCGGCCCACGAACTCGACGATGTCCTCGGCGCGGGTCACTAGCTCGGCGCCGTCGCGCAGCAGGGCATGACAACCCGCCGACGCTGACGACGTGACCGGTCCGGGCACCGCGCCGACCACCCGGCCCAGCGCGCGTGCCCACGCCGCAGTGTTTGCCGCGCCGCTGCGCAGACCGGCCTCCACCACCACCGCGGTGCCGGCCAGCGCCGCCACCAGGCGGTTACGGGTCAAGAAGCGGTGGCGTGCCGGACGGATGCCAGGTGGATACTCGGTGACCAGCAACCCATCGACGCCGACGCGATGCAGCAGCGCCGAATGCCCGGCCGGGTACGGGATGTCAAGCCCACCGGCCAGCACGGCAACAGTGACCCCCTCGACCGCCAGCGCGGCCCGGTGCGCCGCGCCGTCGATGCCGTACGCGCCCCCCGAAATCACCGCCACCCCGCGCTCGGCCAAGCCGGCTGCCAAGTCGCCGGCCACCTGCTCGCCATAAGGCGTGGCCGCCCGAGTCCCGACTATGGCGGCTGCGCGCTGTGCGGTCTCATCGAGGGGTGACGGCCCCAGCGCCCACAACACCATCGGCGGTCTGCCCTGTGGCCGCGTCGCGGCTGCGGCACCGTGGAACCCGGCGAACGCCAGCAGCGGCCACTCGTCGTCGTCGGGCGTGACCAGCCGCCCGCCGTGCCGGGCCAGCAGTTCGAGATCGTGTTCTGCTCGGTCTATGTCGCGTCGAGCTTCGGTGTGACGGGCCAGTGCATCACCGACCTCGCCGCGCCGGACCCGCTCGGCGGCGTCCACCGCCCCTACCTGTTGCACCAAGGCGGCCAGCTCACCGCAAGGGGGTTCGGCCACCCGTGACAGGTAGGCCCAGGCGCGCTGCTCGACGGTGGTCACCGGTCAGCTCCCATCTGCCGAAAGCTCAACGCCGAGGCCACCTCGTCGCGTCCGGGCGCCGCACGACCGGCCAGATCACACAACGTCCACGCGACCGCGTGGATGACGAAATAGCAGAAGTCACCCCGGCGCGGCCATGACCATCACCGGTTTGGCGCGTAGCCGAGCGAATGGGCAGCGTCGGCGAAGATCTTGCGTAGACCCTCCGCGAAGAGAACGAAGCGGAGTTCGCGTACACAGGATGATTTGGCGGCAGCCTCCCAGACGGCCTGGAGCGCTACTGGAGCAGCTCGCGCAGGCGGGTAGCGATAGGCACCGCAACTGATCGCGGGAAATGAAATTGACTCCACGCCGAGGTCGTCTGCGATCTCAACGGCTCGCGTGTAACACCGGGCTAGCAAGGCCGCCTCGTTGCTCGAGCCGCCGTGCCAGCGCGGTCCAACCGCGTGAATAACATAGCTTGCTGCCAGTGCGTAGGCACCGGTCACTTTGGCGTCGCCGACCTCGCAGCCGCCGAGCGCGCGACACTCCTCAAGTAACTGCGGACCGGCCGCACGATGGATCGCCCCGTCGACACCGCCTCCGCCTTGCAGTTCCGGGTTGGCCGCATTGACGATCGCTTGACTAGTTTGGGTGGCGATGTCTCCGACGACAATATAGAGCGCAGCATTCGCGCTCGTCACAATCAGCCCTCGGACTACTTGTGGTGATGACCGCTTGCTCGCGGGTCGCAACCGCAGACCTGGTTGTACCCGTGCGCATCGAAGCCCACCACAGTTGTTTGTGCGGTAATGCCGCGGTCTTCGAGCCAGGATCGCTTGACCGGTCGAACGAGGTGCTCTCGCCGATCAAGATCGGTTGTCTCGAGCATCATCTCGTCGTCGGCGACCTCGAAATGGCTGTGGAGGAGTGTGACACCGAAGCGGTCGAGACAATCATGCTTCGTTAGCACAGCCCTTATGTCTTCCAGGCATGCGGCATCGCTGTCATCGATCGGCTTAACATCAGCGATGTGGTCGAGCTGGCTCCACTGCATCGACTCGAGAACAATCGAACTCATCTCAACAGGTTTCCCTTCTTATCCGTCGAATACGATGCTTGCAGCGCGAGTTTTGCCTACGGCACAAACGCGATTACAGCACCTGAGGGCATTGACAACTTTGGCAGACGGTGGTGCCTCTGTCTAGGTGCTTTTTTGACGTCGCTGAGGATGTTCGCGATGCTCCGTGCGACATTCGCAAGACGGCCTGCAACAGCACATCGGTCTATCGCGCGCATGTGCAAGCTGTCCGCAATCTTGGACATCCTTTTCGCAATTATGGACATCTTGCTTAAGGTCTGATTCACCGCGGACTTGGGGCAGGCGTTCCGACGCCTTGTTGCCAGGCGCGCGCGTGACCAGAACTGGCACCAGAACTTCAGTCGTCGTAATCGTCATCGGTGCCGAGGTCGATTTCGCTATTTGGGTATTCGTCCGGGTCCCATTCGTAGCTCGGGACTCATCCCGCGCGGTGGTCGACCTCACCGAGTAGACGTTCCTCTACGACCCCGGCTCGCAGGCAATGCCGGGACGAGGGTCAGGCCGCCGCTGTTGGTGCGACGAACCGCAAGAACGGGCCGTGCGTCCAACACGGCGTGGATGACGACGAACGCCAAGCCCTCCAAGCCGAGGGACTCGACCCCGACGATCCGGCGGTCATTGCGGCGATAGACTTTGTCCGATAGGAACTGTCGCTCGGAGAACTGGAGTGACCGCACCGTGCTTGATGGGCGTCCGTGCACAGTGTCCAGGCCACGGCAAAAGGTGAACCTTTGGCGGAATTTAGGACCGCGTTGCCGAGGTTGTCACCAAGCGTCCGGTGCCCGCCCCACTTACGCGGAGTCGGACTTGGGCTGGTCATCTCCGGTGGCTTTGGCAGCGTGCCGGCCTTGTCCTGCGGCCTGGTTGAAGAACTCGGCCTCCCGCCGCTTTCGAATGGCTCGGCGTTGGAGCTGATTCCATAGACTCTGCACTGGCGAAACACGATCATCAGCGATTAGGACCAATTCGTCGATATCCTTCGCCAACTGGCTCGCATATCTGTACATATGGCGCCGAGCAGCGTCGAGGTCATCAGGCTTCTTCTCGCCGTCGCCGTCGTATGGAACGGCTTCTATCGCCGCGTTGAATGCGTCTCTTATCTGACAATACGCATTGTGTGCAGCGCCCATCTTTTCGTAGCACGCCGCGTCGACGATGGTCAGGCGGCCGACTTGAAATGCATACTCGAGACCCTTCGCGGCGCGATCAAACATCTGCTGACTTGTGGGCAAATCCTGTGGGGCGAACCTTAATTCTTCCGTATCTCCCGAATCATCGCGCAGATATTTGGCTACTTGAATAGCTAAGTCACGGAAGGTAAACCCCGCGATGTCTAATTCGTTCGCCGCGGCGATGATGCCGCCTATTGCTTCGCGCTGAGGCGCGCGGTACGCGTCTTTCATACGCTTGCGCTCACGCCACCAGCTGAGACCGTAAGTCACGCCGCTGCCAACGAGACCGCCGCCGACGAGATGAATGAGCGACTCCGCCACCGCTGCAACATACTCCCGTGGCGCTTGCTGCCGCGGGCATCTCCACGATGCTTGCAGAGCCGGTTCGGAACTGGCGCTGATCCCGTCGTGTATTCAGTACTCGACGGCCCGGCGCGGATACCGAGCTATTAGCTACTCAGTGAGGTCGACCACCGCGGCGCTAGCCGCGTTCGACTTCACCGACTCAATTCCCTTCTCCGCATTAACCTTCGTCTCATAGCCCTGGCTGGCAGCGATTACCTCTCCTATTAAAGTCCTTCAAGTATCGATGCCCAATGCTGGGCCGGGTACGCAAACGAACGGGGATTCTCCGGATCCATGCTGCCCGCGACGATAAATCCGCGGACGGACAGTGATGAGTCGACCACAGGCGCACCCGATGAACCGGGAGCGGTGAAGCATTCCAATTCAACGAGATCGCCGACTTCACCGTCGATGGGCTCAATTCTCGACGAGATTTCGCTGGCCGTCACCTTGCCTGAACTGATGCCGGTGTTAGCGCCCGCTGCGACGAGAACCTGCACCTCCTCGTCCACCCATAGAGGGAACGGATTGAGGCGCAAACCGGGCATCCGCAGTTCAGCCGGCGCGTTGAGCACCGTCGGGCCAAAGGGATGGTTCACGTTGGAGGCAAGTATCCGCGCGCTGAACCGATTGCCGGTGGTGTCAATCACACGCACAGCGTCATCGACGCTGTGCGCATCGCTGGAATAGCGATCGCAGATGATGACCCTCGGCTCGTCGAGCAGAAAGGCAGTCGACACGGTGCCCGCAGGACCTTGGACGGCAAGCGTCGCCGACGTCACATCGTCCATCGTCTGCGCCCCGGCGTCGGCGGGTCCGGCGGAACTAAGTTCCCGCGCCGTGATGCCGATCGGACCAGGAAAGCGCCCTCGCGCGATCGTGGTGTCCAGCGGCCCGAGCGGCTCGGCGACGTGCAACGCCTCTGCGAGTTCGGGGAAGAAGGTTTTGGATTCGCACTTAGGGTCGATAACAAAGCGCATGTCCGTGGCACGTCGCAGGTGGTCCGGTACCGCTTCGGGATGGGTGAACCACACCGAGCCGCTGGTGGATTCGACGAGCTCGCGCACTCGGCGATCACGGAGGCTGTACCCGACGACGAGAAAATCGCGGTCGGCGACTTCGGGTTGGAGGTATGGCGCAATTTCGGTCAGGTAGGTGTCCATCTCGGTCTCTGTCCAGGCCATGACGCGTTGAAACAGGTCGCCGTGCAGCTTCACTATTTTCACCCGCGGACTCTGTCCGCTCAGCAGTCGCCCCAGGCGATCGTCGAGCCGAATCATGCCGTTCACGAGCAGTAGATAGTCGCGACGCCGAAGACGTGCAGCCGACAGCGCATCCTCGAGCAACGGGTCCAAATTCGTTGTGAGGACGAGGTCGAACCACTTGTCTCCACACATCGTCGCGAGCGCCTGATGGCCCGGGGTGACCTTAGCCTCAGGTTCCGCCTGCAGAAACTTGGCAAGGTAGCGGTAACGCTCGTCGGGCGTCACTGTTTTGATGTACCTGGTGAACTCCTTAAAGTCGGTGCAGCCGAAGAATTTGATCACTTTAGGCATCGCGCCGACGCCGGCGCCGACCGAAGCGCCGGCGCCGAGGAGCAGCACAGGAGCCTTTTCCGTGAGGGTGCGCCGCGTCTTCAGATCCGTCACAAGCTCAGCAAAGCTTCGCTGGACCATGCGTCACCCCCACGGGCGCCAAATACGACGTTGAACAACGTGTGTCCCCGATCGCTGAGACCAACATAGAGGGCCTTCCCGGCCACGAGGACTCCTCTACTGGATCGGTGCAAGTGATCGCTGAGATGACCAACCTTAGGGATCAAGCTGCCTGCGCGCGGTTGTTTAACCAAGACCACACAGAGGTCGGCGAGGTGGATAGCACGGGGCAGAGCCGCGCTGTCATCAGTCGAACCTATCCCGCCCATACGAAGGAGGCAGTCCGCCCTCCAGAGATACCTGCTGATGAGCCTGTGAGAGCCAGGCGAAAAGGGAAAAGGTAGGCGCCGTCGTCGGGTCGTCGGTTCCAGGTCAACTTCAATGCGCCCCTAGGCGCGTTCGGCTTTGCCCGGTTCATACCTTCGCACGGCCAACGAATTGCGTTGAACAGAAAGCCACCACGGTCCTGCCGGGTACCGCTCGGCGTGCCTCTCAATAGCCTCCCAACGGGCAGTTAGTCGAGTCAATTGCTCCCAAGCTGGCGCGTGGCCGATCTTCCCGTGCAAGTGAACAACTTTCAGCCGGTGTTTGATTGCTAGCTGAGCCTCGACTGGCCGCGTTCGAATCCGCCTGTCGTTGGTGATGAGAATCCATCCGTTATCGCCGACGACCGGAATCCAATCCGGGTCCTCGATGCCTTGCGGAAGTAACTCAGCTACCGGATTTTCGCCGAAGCGTGCCGTGTCATGTCGAATTGCGAGAATTCCCTTGCCGAGCCGCAGGAGGTTCTCGTCGATCACGTATAAGACATCTTCGAGCGCGACCGCGGCCATGTGCGAATGTCCCAGCTCGTGAGTTAATTACGCTGCGACTCCGTACTTGTTCACGTACTCGACCGCCGACCGCACCTGGCGCAGACTCAGACCGTAATCCGCCGCGAGGTCTTCTTCGCGTTCGCCAGCGGTCGCCATGCCAGCAATGGTCGCCACCGCGACTCGACGCCCTTCAAATGTCGGCTGTCCGCTGTAGCGGTTCGGATTGACAACAATCCCGGGGAAGTCGTCGGCTGCGGGCATCTCAATAACGAACGGCCCTCCGCCGCGTTCGTCCACGCCGAGAGAGGCGCTCTCGATGAGTTGGCGGCCATCATCCAGGAGCCCCTGTCCCGTACGAATCACGACGCGAATGTCCCCGAGACCGAGGTCTTCACCGCCGATAGTCAGCTCCCCGAACTCTGCCTTCATATACGGGTGAAGGTATGCAAGGGGGTAATCGACGCGGTAGTTTGCGCGCAGCTGTGTTATTGCGGCGCGCAGCCGTTGCGTGCGGACCTTCGCGATATCGCGGTGCTCAGCGAGAATCCGCGTTTCGACAAACTCGCCCCACGTCGCCCACTCCGTGTTACGTGGCTCTGTGCGAAGAATCGGCTCGTAGAGCTTCCCGTCGCGTTGGTAGCCGTTAATCCAACGCCGAGCTGTGCCGCTGCGCAGACCGACGATTCGGTCGACCTCCGCGTAGAGGTAGACGTCACGATCGAGCATGGGAATCACCGACATGTCGGCAAGCATCGCACAGTGGTATCAGCGGGCACCGACAAACAAGAGTATGGTGCCCGTGCCCAGTGGGCTGGAACCTCTGGCGTGGTCATCGGCTGCGCCAGCCGGGTAAGTTATCACCGCGGCCCACCGGCGGCCATGCTGGTAATGCGCGCGCGTCGCGTGCGCGCCTGCGAGGTCCTGGCGCTTCCAACGCAGCCACACGCTGGACCAGCAACAAGCTAGAGGAGGCAGCCGAGAACATTCAGAAACAGGCATCCCACCGCCTAGGCCATCGATAATGTACGCGCATGGACAGGGGGCAAATTAATCCTCTCGCTCTGGGATTGGTGATTGTTGGTCCGGCGGCGCTGGCACTTGCGGCGTTCCTGCCGCTTGACGAAGCCGCCGGCCCGTTCGGCCGGGTAGAGCAGAACACACTCATTCAGCACGGCGGCTGGCAGCTGATTGTGCTTGCAATTGCCATCGCAGCTGCTGGCTTCCGTGCAAGTCAGCACAGAGACCAGGCCCGAGTAGGCGCGATCATCTTGTGTGTTCTGGCCGCCATCAGGACAATTGCCTGGGCCACAGACAAAGACCTGCGAACCCTCTACCCCGTGGGTCCTGGAGGTGCCCTCGACACCAGCCACCCTGGCACGGTTGTCGACCTGGGAATCGCTATCTATGTTGCGGGCTTCGGGCTCGCGCTCGCGTCGGTCGGGTCGCTGATGTTCTTCCAGCGCGGGCGCCACGAAGCGGACGATGCTTTGATTGCCGCTTGGCGAGAAAAGAAAGAGGCGGAGAAGAAGCCGACGACGAAGAAGTGCCCCGACTGTGCAGAGACGATCCTCGCTGCCGCGAAGGTGTGCAAGCACTGCGGATACCGCTTCGCCACCGCCGCCAGAAGTGCTTCACCGCAGCAGCCTGCTACCGCCAAGGGAGCTGCGCCGGCGGTAGGCGCCAAGAGTTCGAAAGTGCGATGCCACCATTGCAGACACGAATGGAGCGTGCCTCTCAGTCAAAATAAGTTCGACTGCGAGAACTGTGGCAAAAACCTTCAACGCCGCAGCTCGTCGAACGCTTAGAACCCTAGAAGGGCTTTGAGCGCAATCCTCCGCGTGTCAAACCCAGGAAGTCGAGGCGACAGCCGCGCTCCCGCGTCCGTTCATCCAGGAGTGGAACCAAGCCTGATCGGAGTCGAGAAAATGCACGCGATTCCAACGCGCATCACGTTAATGACAGCCGTGTCGGCGTCACTCGCCGCCTGCGGCGCTCAGTTTGACCGCGCCGGGAACCATTCGGAATTCACGTCGAGCCGCGCAACTAGCCAGGCTCCTGCCGAAGGAAGCGGCAGTCCGAGTGATACCCCGTCAACAATCAACAGCCCGAGTAACGCGCCGTCGACAAGCTTTGTTTCAGGCGGCGATTCCTCGGTTGGCAAATGCGGAATCTATAACTCAAAGCCGACCAGGCAGCAGTGGATAGATGCTATGGGCAGTCCGGATCCATCCATCCACACTTCTCCCGTGTACGGACCTTTATCGGCGGCTGACATCCTCGACGCCGCACCTACTGATGGTCCGGAGCAGTATGGGAAGATTTTCTGTACGCGCTTGTTTACTGTTGCGATTCCCGAACTGACGGCAAGGGGCCAGAATGCCGCTCCCGGCCAATTCGAGTCTCCGGCCGGGAACCTCGACGACGGATTGATAATCTGTGAAAAATTAGCAGGTCATCAATTGCCACAAGCCGCCGACGCAAGTGAACTGGCGTACTACCAAAACACCCAGAAGGCCCTGTGTCCGCAGCTCCCAGACACGCCCTCCCTCCAGGGCACGGAAGGTGGGCAGCACTAAGCGAAAACAACCACCAGAGTGACTGCCTGCTGCGCATCTGCTCTGTTTAGTCGGCAACCGGCCGCCCGCGCCGCACTGTGTCAACAGCGCGTCAGCGGGCGGTCGGTTGCCGTTGGTCCCGGCAAATCGCAAGCAGGTAGGCGATGAACCGGAGCCGCCCGCCACGACCGAGGCGTCGAGGCCGAGGAAACCAACTCGGACGGGCGGGGGCGATTTAGGACATGGGGGCTCAGCCGTTCCGGCCCCGGGGCGCAGACCAGTTGAAGCTATTCCGGGCTTCAGCACCTGGGCCTCGCGTGCCGAGGGTGTCGACGTCGGGAGTCGGATTTTCCCAGTGCCCAGTGCCGTCTTCGTTGACAACGAGTTTCGGCTTCGGGTCCCAGGGCTTCTCGTATTCCGGGCAGACGAGGAACTGTGCGGCGGTGCGTTGATGCCATCGCGGATGCCGACTGCCCAGGCGACGCGTTGGAGCTCGGGATCAGCGTTGATTCTGGCGTTGATTGCATCGGTTTTGACGGTTGTCGGTGCGAAGGAAGCCGTTGCCTCGCCTGCGATCTCGCGGACGACCGTGGTCGCTCCCGGATCGTTGAGATCGGCGCTGGGGGTTGTCCTGCGCTTGACGTAGGTATGCGATGTGGAGCCTTCCGGCATCGAGCGACCAGTGACCTTAGCGAACACTGATTCGAGTTCAGCGTCGACAACGGGCACTCGGCCCTGTGCGCTGAATTTCACGGACGTGTCGGCCAACAGGTACGACGGCGTTGATGCCAGGCCGTCGATCAGCGCCTTAACCCCGTCGCGGTTCTTCGCCAGCTCCCGGCGCCATCCGTCGGCGCTGGCTGCGCTGATCTTGCCGGCGCTCAACGCATCCTGAATGATGCGCTCGTCTTCATGGCGAATCGAGCGCGGATCGGTGGTGGGCACTTCGCCCTCCTTTTTCCTCGTCGCGTGCACTCGCGCGGCGATCCGCGGTGCAGGAGCGGCCTGACGGCCGGAATAGCGGAAGCGCGAACGGTCGAACGACGCGGCGGCGCGCTCGCTGCGGCTGCGGCGGTGCTTCCGGCTCGATCACCGAGTCGGCAAGACCGGCTTCAACAGCCTCGTCGGCGGTCAACCAGGTCTCTTCGGCCATGACCGCCCGCCAGTCGTCGGCTGTTCCGCCCGCGCGTTCGGCGTAGATCCTGGCGAGGTTGTCGTTTTGCCGCTCAAGCATGTCCGCGGCGCGCTGCATATCGGTGGAGTTGCCGACCAGATCGCCCAAGCGTTATGGAGCATTAGTGACTGTTGCGGTTCATCACGACCTCGTCGCCGGCCATCGCGATCACACTGGCCGCTGAAGCTGCGAGGCTGTCGACTTGGACGATGATGCGGGCGTCGTGGCCGCGGAGCGCGTTGAGGATTGCCACCGCATCGAACACGTCTCCGCCGGGCGAGTTGATCCGCACCAGGATTTCAGGCGCCTCGATCGTGGCAAGGTCCTTGACGAAATCCGATGCGTCGACTCCGAACCAGCAGTCGATCTCGCCGTAGATCAGCACCTCGGGCGTTTCATTGCCGGCGCTGGCCGCGTTGCGGATCTGGTACCACTGTCGGCGATCACGGACTGTCATTGCGCAGTCAGGCTTTCGCCCGTTTCGGTGATCGTTCGCGAGATGGGCCTGGACCGATTCCGCCGAGATCGAGTACGATCGACCGACTTTCACGAAGTCGAGCTTTCGTCGGATAGGTCCCGCGCGCTGTCCTCCTTGATCTCCAGCATCCTGGCGGCGGCCGCGCTGTCGACCCTGCGTAGTCGCGATTGTGGAAGATCAAGCGAATCAACGGCTTTCGAACGGGCGTTAACGCGAGTCACAGACGTTCTACCAGCGACAACAGAACTGGCGTCAGCTTCACCACGCCAGTGCAGGCGGCAACAAGCCCCCGTTGAATTCCACCAGCCGCGCCGGCAGCGCTTGGTCAGGCTGCCGCAGCAACCGGCCCAAGAACTCGATGAGGACGACGAGGTATTCGGCGACGTCGCGGCTGATCTCGATGCTTCGACATGGCTGACGAAATCGGTGGACGTCAGTCTCGGGCCATCTGTGCTCACCATGGCCAGTCCATCGCGCGGTGACCGAGCCGTCGTCCTCGGCGCTGGCCTCGGTACTGGCCGTGCACCCGCTGCAAGGTGGTCGTTGCCGCCGGCGCCGCGCTGGATGTTGCATGCGCCGTGCAGCAGGCGATCGGGCAGCAGTATCGGCAATCCCCTGCGGATGGCTTCTGCGCGGGACATTTTGGAGTGGTCTGCGTGCAGTGTGCCGCTCGTGCGATTGGTGGATCTGGGGTCGTAGTCCCAGTTTCCTTGTGCGGTCCCGGTACATGGGCCGGCCGCACCAGTCGCAGCGTGTGCCGTCCTGGTGGGCGCGGCGCAGGGCGTCGGCGGCGTTGCGGTGGCGGCGTAGGCCGAGGTCGCGCTGGGTGGTGGGCGCCGAAAATTTAGTCATCAGATCGTCCTCCGAACGTTGGCATCGCAT
>CAWFTT010000012.1:0-15667 GCA_963818785.1 uncultured Actinomycetota bacterium
GGCAGTAGGCCGAGGCCGAAGCGCGCGTCGCCGTGATCTCCAGGTTGCTGGGCTCAGCACCGCTCTTGTCTTTGAGCATCTTGCTGATCTCTTGGTTCTGCTTCTTCTCGTCCTGCGACGTGAAGTCCTTGCACTTCGTGTCGCCACCGGTGTTGACGATCTGGGAGGCAGAGCAACCGCTGAGCAGCAACGCCGCCGTCGCGACAGCGGCGGCTACAGTTCGCTTCATTGTTGGCCTTTCTGGGGCGGATGGTGAATAACTCTTACACCGCAATCTCTCATGCCGACCACGCCGGTGTAGTCCAGATGGCCGCTGAACTTGGCGTTCAGAAGTGGGCAGAAAGTTGCGTTACCGTGGAGAGGGTGACGACGCAAAGTCCGCTGAACGCGGTTCGGGACGCGTTGGCCGGCAGTCTGTTCGAAATGATCGCCGGCCCCGACGGCCCGGCCGAACGGGTGCGTATCCACGACACTCCCGGCCCGCGATGGTTCCCCGAAGGCAGCCCGATCCGTCGCGTGCACGCCGATGCTTCGATGTTCGTCGGCGGCTTGCGCGCGTTGCTGCTGCAGTCGCTGCATCCGCTGGCGATGGCCGGGGTGGCTCAGCACTCCAACTACCGCGGTGACCCGTGGGGCCGGCTGCAACGGACCAGCACGTTTTTGGCCGTGACGACGTTCGGCGCCGCTGACGACGCCCAGCGCGCCGTCGACAAGGTCCGCGGGATTCACCGGCGGGTGCACGGGATCTCCTCGGGCGGCCAGCCCTACCGCGCCACCGATCCGCATCTACTGGAATGGGTGCACATCGCCGAGGCTGACAGCTTCCTGCGCGCCCACCAGCGCTATGGCGCGGCCCCGCTCGATCAGAAGGGCCGCGACGGGTACGTCGCGGAGATGGCGGTGATCGCCACCAATCTCGGCGTGCTCGACCCGCCCCGCACCGAACGTGAGTTGGCCCAACGTCTCAAAGCGTTCCGACCGGAATTGAGCGGATCACCCGAGGCGCGCGATGCGGCCCGATTCCTGTTGCTGACGCCGCCGCTGCCGTTGGCCGCCCGCGCGCCCTACGGCGTGCTGGCCGCTACCGCGGTGGCGATGCTGCCGCTGTGGGCGCGCCGACCGCTGTTGCTGCCGTATTTCCCGCCTGTCGAGATGACCGTCGTGCGCACGGTCGGGCGCGCCTTGGTCGGCGGCATTCGGTGGGTGCTGCCCGCCGCCGGCTGACTCGATCGGCTACGCGGCGGCTGGCCACTTGGCCCGGCGCGGACCCGTGGCACCGTCTTCGTCGGCGTTGCCGTTCTTAGTCGATCGTCTCGATGACTGCGCCCGTACTGATCTGCCCGTCGGTGAGGACGTCGGCGCGCAGGCCCCCCCGGTGGATCAGGCCGCGGAGCATGCCCTTCGTGGTGAGGCGTTCCAGGTGGGAACACGGCTCACACAAGCGCTGGCCCAGGCACTCGACGTCTCCGATACGAAACCGACGTCCGACCAGAGCGTTCAGGTCGACCCCACGAGTCACGATATTGCGACGCGCCTCGACGTACTCAATCTTGCCGCCGCTGGGCAAAACCAGGGCGTCAAGGACTTCGGCTGCGATGAGCGTGAGGTCGTAGCCGCGGTCGTAGCCGCGTCCGGTGCCCTTGGCCAGCAGGCGCACCGGCCAGGACGGAGTGAACGTTCCTGCTTTCGCCGCGTAGCGGTCTCCGTCGAGCCCTCGGCCAGCCAAAGCCCGCGCCCGTTCCACCTGGCGCATTAGGGCAGTCGCCTGTTCTGCCACGGCGATCGCTTCGACTCTGCCGCGCAGTGAGGGCAGCGCCGCACCGGGCGTGGAGGAAATTACGTCACGACCTTTGCTCGAATTGTGTGGAGAACCCTGCCCACAAGCTACGGCGCCACATGTCTCTATTCAAGCGTTCGCCGACTACCTGGTGCGGTGAGCTGAAGTGAGCCCGAGACCCGGTTGATCTGTCCAATGGTGCCGATGGGGGTATTGCCGTCTAGAGATTGACTAGGCACCTGCGCAACAAGGGTCACTGAGGGAAGGACTTACCTTTGCGCCCGCCTCCGAGCGACTCCTGCCACCCTGTCGCGCGAAGGCGGGCCTAACGAAGGCCCACCGGCTCAGTCGCCCGTAAACGGAAGAGACGGTCGCGCCGGCCGGAGCACTACCTCGCCTTCGACGCCTCGGCGTCAACCATGTCGACGAAAAGCCGATGGATGCGACGATCACCGGTCACCTCCGGGTGAAACGCCGTGGCGAGAACCGGTCCTTGCCGCACCGCCACCACGTGGTCGGCGGCGCGGGCCAGCACTTCCACGTCCGTCCCGATGCGCTCCACCCACGGCGCCCGGATGAAGACCGCGTGCACCGGCGCCTCGAAACCCGCAAACGTCAGATCACCTTCGAACGAGTCGACTTGTCGCCCGAAAGCGTTGCGCCGCACCGTGATATCGAGCGCTTTCAACGGGACCGCGGCGCGGCCGTTCGCTCCGGCGTCCAGTATCTCGCTGGCCAGCATGATCATGCCGGCGCATGCTCCGTAAGCGGGGAAACCCTCGGCCAGCCGGGCCCGCAGCGGCTCGAGCAGATCGAGTTCGCGCAGCAGATGGCTCATCGTAGTGGACTCACCACCGGGAATCACCAGGCCGTCCACTGATTCGAGTTCTTTGCGCCGACGCACCGGTACCGGGTCGGCTCCGACCTCGCCCAATGCGGTGAGGTGTTCACGGATGTCGCCCTGCAGCGCCAGGACGCCGACGCGCACTGGAGTCATATGGCGCCGCTCCTCCGCATCGCTACGCTCTGCATCGTCGCCGGCGCGGGTCACGATGCCCCGTGCTTGTGCCGGGTCAGGCCTTCCTGCACCACCGCGGCCACCATCTCCCCGTCCTGGGTGAAGATCTTGCCCTGCGTCAGCGCCCGCCCGCTGCTCGCCGACGGCGACGACTGGTCGTAGAGCAGCCATTCGTCGGCCCGGAACGTGCGCATGAACCACATCGCGTGATCCAGTGAGGCGATCTGCAGGTGCGCCCGTTCCTTCATGTGGGTGACCTGGGCTGATCCCAGCAAGGTCAGGTCGCTCATGTAGGCCAGCGCGCAGATGTGCAGCACCGGGTCGTCGGGCAGCGGGTCGTGGTGGCGGAACCACACCTGCTGCTGAGCGGCCTTGCCCGGCAGCCGTTCCACCTTCTCCTGCGGCACGATCCGGACGTCCCACTCCTCGAACTGGCGGAAGCTGGCGTCGTCGAACACCTTTGACGACTTCAGTCCCGGCAGGTCGTCCGGCGGCGGCGCCGACGGCATCAGGTCCTGGTGCTCGATGCCGGTCTGCCCGGCTTGAAACGACGCCGACATCGAGAAGATCGTCTCGCCGTGCTGCACGGCGTTGACCCGGCGGGTGCAGAACGAGCCGCCGTCGCGGATGCGTTCGACGATGAACACCGTGGGCGCCTGCGCGTCCCCGGGCCGCAGGAAGTACCCGTGCAGCGAGTGCACCCGGAAACTCGAGTCGACGGTCCGCACCGCCGACACCAGGGACTGGCCGGCCACATGACCACCGAAAGTCCGCTGCAGAAAACCCGATTCGGGGCTGAACACGCTGCCGCGATAGATGTTGACCTCGAGCTGTTCGAGATCGAGGATCTTCTCGATCGCCAACGGATTACCAGCCGCGTTCGGCCAGGCGGTGCGGCTGCGCAATCTGCTCGACGTTGATGCCCACCATCGGCTCGCCCAGCCCGCGCGAGACCTTGGCCAGCACATCAGGATCGTCGTAGAAGGTGGTGGCCTTGACGATGGCCGCGGCGCGCTGCGCGGGATCACCGGATTTGAAGATGCCCGAGCCGACGAAGACGCCCTCGGCGCCCAACTGCATCATCATCGCCGCGTCGGCGGGGGTCGCTATGCCCCCGGCGGTGAACAGGGTGACCGGCAACTTCCCGGCGCGCGCCACCTCGACGACCAGGTCGTGCGGTGCGCGCAGCTCTTTGGCCGCCACGTACAACTCGTCTTCGGACAACGATGTCAGGCGGCGGATCTCGCCGCCGATCGCGCGCATGTGCGTGGTGGCGTTCGAGACGTCACCGGTGCCGGCTTCGCCTTTGGAACGGATCATCGCCGCGCCTTCGCTGATGCGCCGCAACGCCTCGCCCAGGTTGGTCGCCCCGCACACGAACGGCACGGTGAAGTTCCACTTGTCGATGTGGTGGGTGTAGTCGGCGGGGGTCAGCACCTCGGACTCGTCGATGTAGTCCACACCCAAGCTCTGCAGGATCTGCGCCTCGACGAAATGGCCGATCCGCGCCTTGGCCATCACCGGGATGGTCACCGCCGAGATGATGCCCTCGATCATGTCCGGGTCGCTCATCCGCGACACCCCGCCCTGGGCGCGGATATCGGCGGGCACACGTTCCAGCGCCATTACCGCCACTGCCCCGGCGCCCTCCGCGATGCGGGCGTGCTCGGGGGTGACGACGTCCATGATGACGCCGCCCTTGAGCATTTCGGCCATGCCCCGTTTGACGCGCGCCGTCCCGGTTCGTCCGCTGCCATTCGGCGAAGCGGCAGTACTCACGGCTGATCTCCTTCAACTGGTATCAGCCCAGTCTAATGGCGGCTTCAGCCGCAATGTTTGCGCAGGTCGCGAGAAGACCGCCCGAACGGGCGGCAGGACGCACACTCGGCGGCGGGCGGCTCAGCGAATGGACTGCAGGGCCGGCGGCCGGCTTGCGGCACGGTGGTCGGCCAGCGCGGTCGCCTCGTCCAGTAATTCCGACAGCTGAAGCGGATACACCGTCTCACCGGCCGCGCTGAGTGCAGCGATGTCGGCCGGCCGGCACCACCGGAAGCAGTGGATGTAGCGGCGTTCCAGTTCGGTGCGGCCCGAAACGGACGGCTCGAACCGGTGGGTGCGGTAGACGAAGAAGAACTCCTGGCTGTCGATCACCGAGCCGTTGAACTCGAACACCGCGTCGCGCCGCCAGATCGGCCCGACCAGCGCGCCCGGCTCGACGTGCAACCCGGTTTCCTCGGCCAGCTCCCGCGCGGCGGCTTCCGTAAACCGCTCCCCTGGCCGCACTTCGCCGCCGACGGTGAACCACCAGCGGGGGCCGGCGCCGTCGGGATGCGCCGGGTCAGAGCCACACAGCAGCAGCACCGCGCCGGTCTCGTCGAGCAGCACAACCCTTGCCGACACACGTTTGCCCGCCGCGCCCGGCACGGTCGCCGCTATGGGGTGTGAGCGCTCGACGATCTCGAAGTACTCCGGCAGCGGCGCGGTGCCGCCCAGCCGCAGCAGCCGCACCAGCGGCCGCTCCCCCAGCGCGCGGGTGTCGCGCACCGCGTCGTTGTGGAACCGCCTGGCCAATAGCACCCGCGCCTCGGCATCGGCCAACTCAGCGACCAGCGCCGACGGCAACGCCGTCGGGTCGACGTCTGCCAGCGCGGCGCTCAGCTGGTTCTCGCAGGGTTCACGTTCTGACCGCGGGGCTCGTTCAGCGGCATCGGCCAGCGCCGCCAACCGCTTGCCTTCTGCACGGCCGTAGACGTCCACGACCGAGCTTTTCAACGCACGCGCCACCACCGCGCGCCGAGCCAGCGCCGCGTCCAGCGCCTGCCAGGACAGGTCGTAGCGCACGTGTAACCGGTCGAGCCGATGAGCGGTGTGATAGATCGAGTTCGCCACCAGCAGTGTCACCGCGATCAGCACCGCGATCGCTACCGCCAGCCACGTCATCAGCTCGCCACCTGCACCTTCGCCCCGGCGCCGGTCACCGTCTCATAGACCCGCATGATCTGGTCGGCCACCACTGACCAGTCGTAGCGGCCCACCGCTTTGCGGCCTTCGTCGATGTAGCGTCGCCGCGCCGCGTCGTCTCGGAGCAGGTCGATCAGACCGTCGGCCAACGCGGCGCCGTCACCGCTGGGCACCAGCCGCCCCACCGCGCCGTCGCGCAGGACGCGGCGGAACGCGTGCAGGTCGCTGGCCACCACCGCAGCGCCGGCGGCCATCGCCTCGACCAGCACGATCCCGAAGCTCTCCCCGCCGATGTTGGGCGCGCAGTAGACGTCGGCGCTGCGCAGCGCCGACGCTTTACCCGCATCGTCGACCTGCCCCAGGAACCGAAGATGCCCGGCCAGGTCGCCCGCCTCGTCCCGCAGCTCGTCCTCGTCGCCGCGACCGACCACCAGCACCTCGACATCGGGGAAGTACCGCACCAGCTTGGGCAGCGCGTCCAGCAGAACCGTCATGCCTTTGCGTGGCTCGTCGTAACGGCCCAAGAACAGCACCGTCTTGCCGGGGCGCGGGTATCCGTCCAGCCGGGGCGCGTGCGCGAACGCGGCCACGTCGACGCCGTTGGGGATCTCTACCGCGTCGGAGCCCAGCGCCTCCATCTGCCAGCGCCGGGCCAGGTCGGAGACGGCTATGCGCCCAACGATCTTCTCGTGCATCGGCCGCAACAACCCCCGAACCACGCTCAGCGTCAGCGATTTCGTGGTCGAGGTGTGGAAGGTCGCCACGATGGGTCCCTCGGCTACCCGCAGCGCCCACATCGACAGGCTGGGCGCGTTGGGCTCATGCAGGTGCAACACGTCGAAGTCGCCCTCGACCAGCCACCGTCTGACTTTGCCGTGCACCATCGGGCTGAATTGCAGCCGCGCCACCGATCCGTTGTAGGGAATTGGAACGGCTTTGCCTGCGGAGACGACGTAGTCGGGCAGCTGCACGTGCGGCGAAGACGGCGCGAGCACGCTGACCGTGTGACCGCGGCTGCGCATCACCTCGGCCAGTTGCAGCACATGGGACTGCACCCCGCCCGGCACATCGAACGAGTAGGGACAGACCATGCCGATGCGCATCAGGACTCCTCCAACCGGGCCCGTCGCGCGTCGGAGAGATCGGCTAGCCACTGCGGCTGCATCATGTGCCAGTCTGCGGGATGTGCGGCGATGTTGCGGGCGAACACATCGGCCAGCGCCTGGGTGATGGCGCCGACATCGCCGCTGCTGGTGTCCAGCTCCGCGTCGAACCGGAACACCGACAAGCCGTCTTCGTACCAGGAGTAAGCCGGGATCAGCGCCGCTCCGGTGGCGACCGCCAGCTTCGCCGGTCCGGCCGGCATCCGGGAGGTCTCGCCGAAGAAGTCGACCGGTATTCCGGTGCGGGTGAGGTCGCGGTCGGCCATCAAACAGACCACCCCGTTGGCCCGCAGCCGTTCGCAGAGCAGCTCGAACGGCGGGCGCTGGCCGCCGGACAGCGGAATCACCTCGAAGCCGAGGCGTTCGCGGTAGGCGATGAACCGCCGGTACAACGACTCGGGTTTGAGCCGCTCGGCCACCGTGGTGAAAGTGCCGTGGGTTTGCGCCAACCACACCCCGGCCATATCCCAGTTGCCGCTGTGCGGCAGCGGCAGCACGGCGCCACGACCGGCCGCCAGCGCCGCCACCACGGCCTCTTTGCCGTCCGCGGTCCGGTCCAGCCGTCGGGCCACCGCGTGGTGATCCATCGTCGGCAACCGGAACACCTCGCGCCAATAGCGGGCGTAGGACTCCAGCGCCTCGCGCATCAGAGTGTCGGGCACCTCGGCCGGTGACACGCCCACCACCCGGGCCAGGTTCTTACGCAGCTGCTCCGGGCCGCCGTTGCGGGCCGCGTAACGTGCCCCGGCGTCGAAAGCGTTGCGCGCGGCGGACTCCGGCAACGCCCGCACCACGCGCCAACCGGCCGCGAACCCCCAGTCGGTGACCGTGGCACCCAGTGAGATGCCGCTGACTGCAGGTAGCCGTCGACGCGACGGAGCCGATATCACGGCTCGCGTCTTCCCGATCCGGCTTCACGGTCGGGCGAGCTGTGCTGACGGGTCAACGGTTCTTCCGCTCCGGGGGAGATCCGCACCGTGTGCAACCGCTGCACGCAGGTGATCACGCTCGCCAGTGCCAGCGCCCACATCGCCACCGGCAACGCCCACGGCAGGGGGTAGACCGGCAGGTCGGACAAAAACCCCCCGAGCAGCACGATGATCAGCCGTTCCGGTCGTTCGATGATGCCGGCGTCACCACGCAGGCCGCTGGCCTCGGCGCGGGCCTTTATGTAGGAGATCACCTGCGAAGTCACCAGGCAGATCATCGAAGCTGCCACCAGTCGCGCATTGTGCAGTCCGAACGCCGCCCACCACAGCAGACCGCAGAACACAGCGCCGTCGCTGATTCGATCACAGGTGGCGTCGAGCACTGCCCCAAAGCTGCTGCCGCCACCGCTTTCCCGCGCCATTGCCCCGTCGATCATGTCGAACATGACAAAAAATGCGATCACCAGCGTGCCGAGGAACAGCCGACCGGTCGGGAACAACGTCAAAGCGGCCAGCACGACCGCCGCAGTGGCGACGATGGTGACCCCGTCGGCGCTGAAACCGGCCCGCAGCAATCCGCGGGCCAGCGGCGTCGTGACGCGCGCGACACCTTTGCGGGAGAACAGCCTACTCAATGGCGCCGCTCCTCCTCATCGCTACGCTCTGCATCGTCGCCGGCGCGCTCAATGGCGCCGCTCCTCCACTCGGTGGCCAGCAGGTGGCGGGTGTCGCGCAGCAACTGTGGCAGGACCTTGGATTCGCCGATGACCGTGATGAAGTTGGCGTCCCCGCCCCACCGCGGCACGACGTGCACGTGCAGGTGTTCGGCCAGCGACCCGCCCGCCGAGGAACCCAAGTTAAGGCCGACGTTGAAGCCGTGCGGACGGGACACGTTTTTGATGACGCGGATCGCCTTCTGGATGAACATCATCAACTCCGCGCTTTCCGGGCCGGTCAGGTCCTCCAGCTCGGACACTCGCCGGTAGGGCACCACCATCAGGTGTCCCGGGTTGTACGGATACAGGTTCAGCACCGCGTAAACCAATTCGCCGCGGGCCACTACCAGGCCGTCCTCGTCGGGCAGCTGCGGGATTTCGGTGAACGGCTGCGGCGGCTCGGAGTTGTCCTGCCGCTGCGGGGCCTCGGCCAGGTAACTCATCCGGTAAGGCGTCCACAGCCGCTGCAGGCGGTCGGATTTGCCGACGCCTGTGTCGATGAGGGTGGCCGGCTCCTCACGCTGCCGCTCGTCGTCAGCCACCGCTGCTCAACTTCACCAGATCGGCTGTCGGCGTTGCGTTTTCACGGTGGGCAATCCAGTCCACGATGGCCGAGATGGCGTCATCGCGCGCTACGCCGTTGATCTGGGTGCGATCACCGAATCGGAAGCTGACCGCGTTGGCCTCGATGTCGCGGTCGCCGGCCAGCAACAGAAACGGCACTTTCTGGTTGGTGTGCTGGACGATCTTCTTGGCCATCCGGTCGTCACTGGTGTCCACCTCAACCCGCACGCCGTGTGAGCGCAATTGCGCCGCAAGGTCATTCAGGTATGGCACGTGGCTGTCGGCCACTGGAATACCGACCACCTGCACCGGCGCCAGCCAGGCCGGGAACGCACCGGCGTAATGCTCGGTGAGGATGCCGAAGAACCGCTCGATCGACCCGAACAGCGCACGGTGAATCAACACCGGACGCCGGCGGGTGCCGTCAGCAGCCGTGTACTCCAGATCGAACCGTTCAGGCATGTAGAGATCCAGTTGGATGGTCGACACCTGCCAGGTGCGGCCCAGCGCATCGCGGGTCTGCACGGAGATCTTCGGACCGTAGAACGCGGCGCCGCCCGGATCGGGCACCAGTTCCAGGCCGGACTCCTCGGCAACCGCGGCCAGCGTCGTGGTGGCCTCCTCCCAAACGTCTTCCGAGCCCACGTACTTGTCCGGATCCTTGGTGGACAGCTCCAGGTAGAAGTCGGTCAGCCCGTAGTCGCCGAGCAGGTCGAGCACGAATCGCAGCAGGGAGGCCAGTTCGTCGCGCATCTGCTCACGAGTGCAATAGATGTGCGAATCGTCCTGTGTGAGCCCACGGACGCGGGTCAGGCCGTGCACCACGCCGGAACGCTCATAGCGGTAGACGGTGCCAAACTCGAACAGCCGCAACGGAAGTTCGCGGTAGGAGCGACCCCGCGACCGGTAAATCAAGTGGTGCATCGGGCAATTCATCGGCTTCAGGTAATAGTCCTGCCCCGGCTTGCGCACTGCGCCGTCGTCGCCGTATTCGGCGTCGATGTGCATCGGCGGAAACATATCGTCGGAGTACCAGTCCAAATGCCCGGAGGTGTGAAAAAGGTCCGCTTTGGTGATATGCGGGGTGTTGACGAAGGCGTACCCGGCTTCCAGATGTTTGCGTCGGGAGTATTCCTCCAGTTCCCGACGGATGATGCCGCCCTTGGGGTGGAAAACCGCCAGACCGGAACCGATTTCGTCGGGGAAACTGAACAGGTCCAGTTCGGCGCCCAGTTTGCGGTGATCACGACGCTGCGCTTCCTCGACCAGGTGCAGGTAGCGGTCCAGCGCCTCCTGCGACTCCCACGCCGTGCCGTAGATGCGTTGCAGGCTGGCGTTGTTCTGGTCGCCGCGCCAATAAGCCGCCGAGCTTCGAGTCAACGTGAAGGCCGGGATGTAGCGGGTGGTCGGGATGTGCGGGCCGCGGCATAAGTCACCCCAAACCCGTTCGCGCGTACGGGGATTGAGGTTATCGTAAGCGGTGAGCTCGTCACCGCCGACTTCCATGATCTCGGCGTCACCGGATTTGTCGTCGACCAGTTCGAGTTTGTAGGGCTCGTCGGCCAGTTCCGCACGGGCCTGGTCTTTGGACTCGTAGACCCGCCGGGCGAACAGCTGACCGTCTTTGACGATCTGACGCATCCGTTTCTCCAGCGCCGCCAGATTGTCGGGGGTGAACGGCTCGGCCATGTCGAAGTCGTAGTAGAAACCGTCGGTGATCGGTGGCCCGATCCCCAGCTTTGCCTGCGGGAACAGGTCCTGCACGGCTTGAGCGAGCACATGGGCGCACGAATGCCGGATCACGCTGCGGCCCGCTTCGGTGTCGGCGGCCACCGGGTGCACCTCGACGTCTTGCTCGGGAACCCAATTGAGGTCGCGTAGCTTGTCGTCGGCGTCGCGCACCACCACGATCGCATCGGGAGCACCGCGGCTCGGTAGCCCGGCCTCGCGGACCGCCGCGGCCGCCGTCGTGCCGGCCGGAACGCGGATCGGCCCGGGCGGGCGCCGCGGGTCGCCGCCAGCTCCAGCGACGGGACGGTCGGCGGCGCTCACGGCGTGTTCTCCCAAGGTGTGACGGGTCGGGCAGGCGGTAGCGACCATGCTATCGGGGTGGCAGGCCGCGACGGTGCGAGCCTGCAGATCGCGGGCACGCACCCGAGGCCCGCCATGCCGCTGCCGGCTTGAGAACTCCAGTCAGGGCTGGCCGGGTTTGAGCTGAATGAACAACGCCTCGGCGTCAGTGAGCAGCGTATCGCCGTCGGTCAGGCGGCCGGACACGAAGATCTTACGGCCCTCAACCCGGTCGACTGCGGCGTCGATCTGCAGTTTCTTCTCGATCGGCACGATCTGGCGGTAGTTGATGTGCAGGTAGGCGGTGCGCTGGCGGGGGCCGCCGGTGATCACCGACGAGGTCAAGCCCAGCACCGTGTCGAACAGCATGCCGATCGACCCGCCGTGCACGGCGCCGTTGCGGCCCAAGTGGAATCGGGCGAACCGCGCCCAACCCTGGATGCGGCCGTCGTCAGTCTTGTGCGCCGACATGGGGATGGTCAGGATGTTGCCGCGGACCGGCAGGTCCATCCGGCGCCCCGACGGTGAGCGCCATTCGTCGGTGTCGAACGGCGTCAGCAGCGCGGACACCTTCTCCAGCAGGTCGGCGGCTTCGGTGATCACCTCGTCGGGCGCGTCGACGGCGCGCGCGTGATCCTGCAACGTACGCACGCCGTCGATGAACCGGCCGTAGTCGGGCCCGCCCTGGGTGGTCGGTTCGGGCGGATTGAAACCACCGCCCGGGTGCCGCACGTGTTCAGCTGTCACCGGACCACCGTATTGCCCGGCGTGGCCGAACGGTGCGGTGCTAGGCGTTTTGCTGGCCGAGGGCATCCAGCTTCTGGAACTCGTCGTCGCTGAGCTCGATCTCGGCGGCGGCAACGTTCTCCTCCAGGTGCCCCACACTCGACGTGCCGGGAATCGGCAGCACCACCGGTGACCGCTTCAGCAGCCAGGCCAGCGCCAACTGTGAGGGCGTCGCGTTGCCGTGCTCTTTGCCGAGTTCGGCCAGCGGGCCGTCCGGCGCGGCCAGCGGCCCTGCAGCCAACGGGAACCACGGGATGAATCCGATGTTCTGCTTGGTGGCCTCATCCAGCAACGCCTGGGCTTTGCGTTCGGTCAAGTTGTACAAGTTCTGCACCGACACGATCGGCACGATGTTCTGGGCGGCGGCCAGTTGGTCGACGCTCACCTCGGACAGGCCGATGTGGCGGATCTTGCCTTCGGTCTGCAGCTTGTTCAGCTCGACGACCTGGTCTTCCAGCGGGAACTTGTCGTCGATGCGGTGCAACTGGAACAGATCGATGGTCTCCACGCCGAGCCGCCGCAGGCTCATCTCGACTTCCTGACGCAGGTAGGCCGGATATCCCATCGGAACCCACTCGTCGGGTCCGGGGCGCAGCAATCCGGCTTTGGTTGCGATGACCAGCCCGTCGTAGGGATGCAGCGCCTCGCGGATGATCTCTTCGGCGTAGTAGGGGCCGTAGGAGTCGGCGGTGTCGATGAAGTTCACGCCGAGTTCCACTGCGCGCCGCAACACCCGCACAGCTTCATCGCGGTCAGCCGGCGGGCCCCAGATACCCTTACCGGTCAGGCGCATGGCGCCGTAACCGAGCCGGTTGACGGTGAGATCAGCGCCGAGAGTGAAAGTTCCGGATGCTTGGGCGGGCGCTGAGGTAGTCACATGGCTGACCGTACGCGACGGTTCTGGTACCGGCATCCCGCGTGGCAAGCTGAGCCGGTGGATCTACAGGCCCTGAGCGAGTTGCCGCTGACCTACCCGGAAGTGGGCGCGACGGCCGGTCCACTGCCCGCCGGCTACCACCACCTCAGCGCCGCCCGCCAGATCGGCGTCGGTCAGCAACGCTTCGAGGAGGCAGCAGAGGCGGTCCTGCGTTGGGGCATGCAGCGCGGCGCCGGGCTGCGGGTGCGGGCCAGCAGTGACGTCGTCGCCGTCGACGCGGTCGTGGTGGTCGGGTTGGCCTTCCTGCGTGCGCCTTGCCGCGTCGTCTACGTCGTCGACGAACCGCATGTGCGCGGATTCGGATATGGGACGCTGCCTGGTCACCCGGAGTCCGGCGAGGAGCGGTTCGCGGTGCGCCACGACCCGGCCACCGGCGCGGTGTTCAGCGAAGTCGTGTCGTTCTCTCGTCCGGCGACTTGGTGGGGCCGCGCCGGCAAGCCGGTGCTGCAAGTGGGCCAGCGCCTGATCGCCAGGCGCTATCTGCGCGCGGTGTGACGCCGCGCCGGAGTGGCGGCCGACGGGCCGGCGGGGCCGACGCCCGACGCCAGGATCACCAGCCGGCGAGCAGCTTTTCGGCTCCGGCGCAGAGGTGCTCGATGACCTGACCGGCCGGCGCGACGGCGGTGACCATCGCAACGCCTTGACCCGCATCCACCGGTGCCACCCGGGTGTCGTCAGCGGCGATACCGGTCCTCAGCTCCGCGCGGGCGTCCGCGTCGGCGGCCAGCGCTTCCTCCTGGCCGGTCCACCGCGCGAGGTAGTCGTTGGCGAGCACGCGCGAGGGAAACCGCGCCGGCCACGGGCGGTCCTGGCCGACGTCGAAGACCCGAGTGCTCGCCGTGGCCGTCTCGTCGGCGGCAATCAACGCGCGGCGCGCGTTGTCGGAGGTCAACGCCTCCGGGCACGCCGCTAGGCAGGTGCCCAACCACGCCCCGCTCGCCCCGGCCGCGAGCACGGCGGCCAGGCTGCGCGGCGAGGCGATTCCCCCGGCCGCCAGCACCGGAACCGACACGGCCTCGAGCACAGCGTCCAGCAGTGGCAGCGTCGCGACTCGCACTTCGCCGTGGCCGCCGCCTTCGGCGCCCCGCGCCACCAGCACGTCGACGCCGGCGTCCTGGGCGCGACGGGCTTCGGCGCTGCTGTAAACCTGTGTCGCAGCGAAGGATTCCGGCGTCGTGGACCTGATCGACCCAGGACCAGTCGGCGCCGAAGCTGACCGACATCAGACTCGGGCGCGCAGCCAGGGCGGCTTCCAGCAGCCCTGGTTCCCGGCGGCGCACCCAGTCGACCAAGCCGATGCCGAAGCTGCCGGAGACGTACGCCAATTCGGTGGTCAGCGCAGCGACCGATCCGGCGCTGCCCATCCCGACCATGCCCAGTCCCCCGGCGGCGCTGACGGCAGCGGCCAGCCGGCCGCCGGCAACGCCTCCCATCGGCGCATTCACGATCGGAACCCGCAGACCGACGCTGCGCGACCAGGGTGTCGACAACACAGCGAAGCGCTACGTGGTGGGCAGGCTTTTCAGGACGGTCAGCAACACCACCGAATCCTCGACGGCCTGCAACGCGTGTCGCTGCGCCGGGATGGCGACGTAGTCACCGGTCTCACCGTTCCAGGAGTCACTGCCGGCATTGAGGCGAACGCGTCCCCGCAGCACCTGCAGGGTCGCCTCGCCCGGGCTCTCGTGTTCGGCCAGTTCGTGTCCGGCCAGCAAAGCGACCACCGTCTGCCGCAACTCGTGCGTGTGTCCGCCGTGAATGGTGTGCGCCGCGCGTCCGCTGTGCGACTGCAGGGCTTCGGCCAACTTTTCGGCGGCCAGGCCGGTCAGCGAGATGGTTTCCATTTCAGGCGCCTCCTGTAGTTGACCAGTAGATCGTGTTTGTCAGCTGGATAGCCATCAGCTGTTTAGCAGGAGGATGCCCGCGGCGGCCAGTGCGACCGCCTTGACCAGCTCCAGACCGACATAGGCGTAATGCGCCCGGGATCGGGGAGCGTCGAGGCCGGCCAGCACGTCATCGGACCGACGGTTCAGCCTCGGTCGCACCACCGCGAGCTGGACGGTCAGCACCGCCAGCGCGATCGCCGATGCCACCACCACCCGCAGCGGCGGAGCACCGGCGATGAGAACGGCCAGTATGGCGACGGCGAACACTACTTCGACGATGTTGAGCGCGCGGAATACCAGTCGCCCGATGCCCAGACCGATCGGCAGTGTCACGTCGGGCGCGCGGAATTTGAGCGGTGCTTCCAGGAAGGAGATCGCCAAGACCATGCCGAGCCACACGAAGGTGACGGCGACAGCGACCGCCGAATCCGGGCTTCTCATCTTCGGCGTCTGCCGTCGCAAACGCGTCGGCCGACCAGGTAGGCGCCGGCGAGACGCTCGGCAGTCGTCCCCCACCGTCTCCCGGCGAAACGCGCGGGGATGCGGGCGAACATCACAGTGTCCGCAGCAGCGCCTTTCTGCCTTTGACCCGTAATTTGTGCACCGTCGAGTCGCGCAACCCCTCGATCCGGGTGGCCATCTCATGGCCGAGGGTCGCCAGTTCGGCGTCGCTGATCTGCACCGGCGCGGGCACCGGGATCATGTCGCGCTCCTCTTCATCGGCATGCGCCTCGAGCACCGTCGCGAAGGACCGCCATTCGTCTTGGTAGCCGGGCGCCGACGGCGGGGTTCGCAGCACCACCGACAACTGGTCGATCACCTGGCGGTGCTCGGCGTGGGCAACCGCGATCAGCGGACCG